>NZ_JBVVQW010000004.1:0-589270 GCF_055811655.1 Mesorhizobium sp. WSM4809 | reverse complement strand
CTGAGACCATCGGCGGGATCATGCCAAAGGCCTGCACGATAACCTCGACACGTCTCTTGAGGCCATGCTCAAGCAAATAACGCTCCTCGATGGAGGGCTTCAGCTCGGACCTTGACTAGTGCGATTAACGAACGTCATTTCGCTGGTCGAACGGGTGGACCGCTTTATTGGTTCGTCGCCCGTAGCGCTTCCATTCGCGATGCTGCCTTCATTTCGCGGTCCTCGCCAAACTGTTCAGACAAATCGAAGCCAGCTCTCCCGCGGACAGACGCTGGCAAGCTGTGCGTGGACTTAGCGAAACAGCCGTCCGCAATTTAGCGGAATCCCTGTCCAGAGTTTGCGAAACACGCAACCAAAACATGAAAGTGCGATGTTCAGGCGCATCGGTGCGACTGCACCAAGCTAAGTCATTTGAAGTGATGCCAAGGGGAAACGGAATTGAGCAACGGCTCAAGCGCTGGCGAACCTTCGAATGTTGCGCATATTGGAGCGCCGCCGATTCGAGCACGATCAACGATCGCTGTGGCAAGCTCACGTCAATGTCTCCGAAGTGCCGTTCTGCTGGCGAGGCCGACGCATTTGCCGCCCGCCAGACTACCCCGCTCGGGAGCGCGACGCCGGCAGCACTCCCATTTCCTTGAGCAACCGGCCAGCGCCGTCAATCTTGTCCATGGTCCAGAGCATGAAACGGCTGTCGACATGGATGCTGCGACTGCGGTCTGCGGCATATGCCCAATCGGAGATCACTCCATCAAGCGTGCCATCGAAGGCGAGGCCGACGAACTCGCCGCGCCCATTCAGCGTCGCCGAGCCGCTATTGCCGTTGGTGATGTCGGCGGTGGACAGGAAGTTGACCGGCAGCGTGCCCAGCGCCGGCGCGACATAGGGGCCATAATCCTTGGCTCGGATCGCTGCGATAGCCGCATCTGGAGCGTCGAACTCACCCTTGCCCGTTTCTTTGGCCAGAAGTCCCTCGGCCGTGGTGAAGGGCGTCCAGGTCTGCCCGTCGCGTGTTCGCCCCGCCACCTTGCCCCAGGTGATGCGCAGTGAGCCATTCGCGTCGGGATACATCGGCCGGCCGATTGCCTGCCGGTAGGCACGCTGACCGTGCATATAGATGGCGCGAGCCGCCTGGCTGCGTCCAGCACGGTCCTTCGCAGCCTGCTCCGCAGCGATGTCGCCGGGATAGAGAGCGACCGCCAGCTTGATGAAAGGGTCCTCGGATGCCTCGAAGGCAGCAGCGGGCTTATCAAGCCAGCCGAGCCGCGTCGCCGTGTCTGCGAGTTTGGTGCCTGCATAAAGTCGGTCAAGGCCAGTTTGGCCCAAAGCACTTTCGAAAGCAGTATCGCGGTCCTTTGCATCCAGCCGGCGATATTCGTCGAGTGCGGCCTCGAAAAGCTTTCGATCGATGTCTGGCAAATAGCGGCGTTCGATCTGCGTCAGCTGATCCGAGATTTCTTTATGGTTACGATCCTGAAAGCCGCTTTCACGGTCTTCATCGGGCTTCTCGTGCTCCTTTGTCCAGCGATAGAGAGTGCGTGCCGATGACAGTAGTTGCGCGCGATTGAGCAACGCCTGGCGCAGCCTCGCCAGCGAAGCCCGGCTATTCTCGCCCACCATCGCGTCCAGTTCGCGGATTGCTGCGTCAAAGCGCGTCTGCCGCACGGGATACTCAGCGACCCAAGCGCGAAAAACTTCCTCCTCGGTAGCCTTGCGCGCGTCGAGGCCGATCGCGTCGGCGCCGACTAGATCGCCCGCCAGCTTCTTCTTGTAGTTTTCAACGCCTTGTAGGATGGAGGCGTAGCGGATCTGCGCTTCGCGATTGCCTGCCGTGGCTTGCTTGATCTGAGCGGCATAATCCGAGAGCAAACGCTGGGACAGTGGTTCGTATTCGGCGAAGTTGAACTGGACTTCATCGGCGGTGAGGAACCGCTGGGTTGCGCCGGGAAAGCCGGCGACCATCACGAAATCGCCTTCTTGGACGCCTTGACGGGCTATGGGCAGCCAACTCTTTGGCCGGTAAGGCACATTGTCACGCGCATAAGGCCGGGAGGAACCATCAGGAGCGACATAGGCGCGATAGAAGCCGAAATCGCCTGTGTGGCGCGGCCACATCCAATTGTCCGTTTCGCCGCCGAAGTTACCGGTGCCGAGCCCGGGCGCATAGACGAGGCGCACGTCCTGAATTTCAAGGTTCTGCTGGAGATAGTAGAAAGCGCCGCCATAGTAAGGCCTCACGTCGCAGCGGCGACTGGCCTGTTCTTCACATGCAGCGATCAGCGCCTTGCGGTTCGCTTCGAGCCGCTCATAGCGGGCAAGGCCGTTCAGCTTGTCCGAGACGCCCTTGAGCATGTCAGCGGTCACATCCCGCATATCCTCGGTCACATAGATGCGGCTGCCGGGCGCCGCAGGCAATTCTTCACCCAGGCTCTTCGCCAGAAACCCATTGGTGAGATAGTCTTGACCCTCCCTGCTGTTGTACTGGATGGACTCCAGCACGCAGTGATGGTTGGTGGCGACCAGCCCTTGCGGACTGACGAATGAGGCGGAGCATCCGCCCAGTGAAACGATCGCGCTAAGCGGGGCAGCGCCCAGACGGCTCAGCTGCGCGGGATCGATCTGGAGCCCATCCGCGCGCATGGCCGCGCCGACTTCCGCACTCTGGGCCGGCATCCACATGCCTTCGTTCGCCGATGCAGCGGTGGCCGTCCAGAGCAAGGCGATGGCACTTACCCAAGCAACCATATCACATTCGCAGTTCATACTGGTGCCTCTCCCATTCTATCTACTGTCTCCCCCGACTGGATCGACTTCGGGCTGGCCGGCGACGCCAGCGCCTGCGATGACGCTCCCCTCATCGTATCGGTTCTGGGCAACGTTTGCGGCTCGTCCGTTGCACTAATCGTGCCAAAGCAATAAAGCTTTCAACGACTCAAATGGTAAGCTGCCTTCCATGTCCGACCTACGACATTTCGTCGTAGACCGGACGCCCCTCGTCCTCGCTAGCGACGAAGCCCGCTGCCGAATCGCCGTCGCCTGTCCATAATCGTGAGAGCGCGTTTCTTCCCCCGATCTGCCGGAACATCCCGAAAGCGTTCCGATCGACATGCTTATCCCGATCGACGGCACCCCGCTTGCCGACGCCAAGCCGATCGAGCCGATCGAATTCGTGCGCGTGATCGCGCTGGCGCGCATCATGATGCCGAAATCGCATGTCCGTCTTTCAGCCGATCGCCGAGACCTCAGGCACGCTGCTGACCGCCGATGAGGTGATGACCGACTGGGGACGCACCGCAACCATGTTCGCCTGCGAGCAGGCCTCCATTTCTCCTGATATCCTTTTGCACCTCGAAGCCTGACCGGCGGCGCTATCCCGCTGGCCGCCACGCTGGCCACCGATACGATCCTCCAAGGCTCATTATTCGATCGACCGGAAGAAGACCTTCTTTCATTCGAGTTCGTACACCGCCAATAAGATTGCCTGTGCGGGCCGCACTCGCCAATGTCGAGATCTGGCGGAACGAGCCTGTCGCCGAGCGGATCGCGGCCTTGAGCGCGATGCAGGCCGCCGGGGCTTCGACGCTTTCGCGACACCTTTCTTCACCGGCAGCCGCGACCGGCACGATCGCGGCACTCGATCTGCGCGCCGGCTCCGCCGGCTATCTGGCCGAGATCGGACCGAAACTGCGCGCGTTCTTCCATGAGCGCGGCCTGCTTATTCGCCCGCTCGGCAATGTCCTCTACCCCCTCCCGCCCTATTGCATCACCGGCGACGAGTTGGACGGTCTCTATGACGCCATCGAGGATGGCCGGCGAACGCTTCGGTTCGACGCCACGGGCAGATCGTCGCGCATTCTCGGGCTTGGCCACCATGCGCCCGGGCGAAAGGTCGATAACCCGGAAATCGAAACCGGTCTCGGGCTCGAACCTGGCTGGATCGAGCAGCGCACCGGAATTCGCTCGCGATTCTGGGCAACGGACGAAGACACGTTGTCTGGCCTCGCCGCCCGTGCCGGCGACATGACTGGTCATTCATGATGGATAGGACAACAGACCAATGCGAAAGCTAGTCGCTGGCAAGCTGCACGGCATCCACGTCACCGAAGCGAACCTCAACTATCATCGCTCGATTGCGCTCGACCCCGTCCACTGCGAGGCAGCCGGAATCCTGCCCATGGAATTCGTGGAGATATGGAACAAGAATTCCGGAGCGCGGATTTCGACCTATGTCATTCTCGGCGAGCGCGCTCACGATGCTGCATCCTCAATGGTGCGGCTGCCCGCACCTGCCAGCACGACGACCAGATCGTTGTCTGCAACTCCGTCTACCTGGACGAAGCGCACATCACCTCGCTGAAGCCGCGGATCGTCCGGTTCGACCAGGACAACCACATAGGCGATCGCCTGAGCTACTCCGTCGATCTTGATGTAAATGGGTGTTACCGTTCTCGATCCTTGACGAGGCGAATGAGGCTTTGGCCATCACGGCCCTGGTCTCCGGGGCGTGATTTGGTCCCGACGCATGCGCGAACTCCCGCGCGGTTTGATTAACCGCCGGCCGTCACCGCCGGCCCAAGGCGCCCGAACCCGCTTGACAAGATAGCGCAGGCCCGTTCAACCTAGGGCATTCACCAGGGGAGTCCCGGCAAGGGGCTGAGATACTGCTGGCTTTCACGGCGCAGTGACCCGTTGAACCTGATCCAGTTCATACTGGCGTAGGGACGGTGCAAGCGCTTTGCGGGAGTTTACGCCCGAGGTCCTGTTTCGGCAGGTCGACCAGAGCGACTTTTCATCCTTCCGGCACAGAACTGGGTCTCCAATGCATGAGCAAAGGAGCCTCAAGATGAATGCCCTCACGCCCGCCGTCTCGACGGGACCGCTGCCCGCCTCGCGGAAAATCCACAAGTCCGGCGTCCTCCACCCGCACATCAAGGTACCGATGCGCGAAATCTCCGTCCATCCAACGGCCGGCGAGCCGCCTGTCATCGTCTACGATCCGTCCGGCCCCTATACCGACCCAACAGTCGAAACCAGCATTGAGAACGGCCTCGCCCGGATTCGCCACGAATGGATTGTGGCACGCGGCGATGTCGAGGCTTATGACGGCCGCCACGTCCGGCCCGAAGATAATGGATTCGTCACGGGCGAGCGTCTGACGCCAGAATTTCCCGTTCGCAACCGGCCGCTAAAGGCCAAGGCCGGCAAGGCGGTTACCCAGCTTGCCTATGCGCGCGCCGGCATCATCACACCCGAAATGGAGTTCGTCGCCATCCGCGAGAACCTCGGGCGGGAGATGCTTCGCGGCAAGCTCGAGCGCGACGGCGAAGCCTTCGGCGCGGCGATTCCAGATTTCGTGACGCCGGAATTCGTGCGTGACGAGGTGGCGCGCGGGCGCGCGATCATTCCCGTCAACATCAACCATCCCGAGAGCGAGCCGATGATCATAGGCCGCAATTTCCTGGTCAAAATCAATGCCAATATCGGCAATTCGGCGGTCACATCGTCGATGGCCGAAGAGGTCGAAAAAATGGTCTGGGCGATCCGCTGGGGCGCGGACACGGTGATGGACCTGTCGACCGGCCGCAACATCCACAACATCCGCGACTGGATCGTGCGCAATGCGCCGGTGCCGATCGGTACGGTGCCGCTCTATCAGGCGCTGGAAAAGGTCAACGGCATCGCCGAGGATCTGAACTGGGAGGTCTACCGCGACACGCTGATCGAGCAGGCCGAGCAAGGCGTCGACTATTTCACCATCCACGCCGGCGTGCGGCTGCACTACATACCGCTGACCGTCGACCGGGTCACGGGCATCGTCTCGCGCGGCGGCTCGATCATGGCCAAATGGTGCCTGCACCATCACCGGGAGAGCTTCCTCTACGAGCATTTCGAGGAAATCTGCGACATCGCCAGAGCCTATGACGTCTCCTTCTCGCTCGGCGACGGCCTTCGTCCCGGTTCAATAGCCGATGCGAACGACGCGGCGCAATTCGCCGAACTGGAAACACTTGGAGAACTCACCAAGATTGCTTGGGCAAAGGACTGCCAGGTGATGATCGAAGGCCCGGGCCATGTCCCCATGCACAAGATCAAGCAGAACATGGACAAGCAGCTCGCAGTGTGCGGTGAGGCGCCGTTCTACACGTTGGGGCCGCTGACGACCGACATCGCGCCCGGCTATGACCACATCACCTCAGGGATAGGTGCCGCCATGATAGGCTGGTTCGGCACCGCAATGCTTTGCTACGTCACGCCGAAAGAGCATCTCGGCCTTCCCGACCGCAACGACGTCAAGATTGGCGTGATCACCTACAAGATAGCCGCCCATGCAGCCGATCTGGCGAAGGGCCATCCGGCAGCGAAAACCAGGGATGATGCCCTTTCGCGCGCGCGCTTCGAGTTCCGCTGGGAGGACCAGTTCAACCTGTCGCTCGACCCCGAAACCGCACGGTCCTTCCACGACCAGACCTTGCCCAAGGAGGCGCACAAGCTGGCACATTTCTGTTCGATGTGCGGGCCGAAATTCTGCTCCATGCGCATTTCTCACGACATCCGTGCCGAGGCCCAGAAGGAAGGCATGGCGGCAATGGCTGCAAAATACCGGGAGGGCGGCGATCTCTACATGCCGGCGGACGAGACTGGCGTACCGGTCGTGCCAGAGGCTCCCAAACCATCATGAGGGTGCTCGTCAAAGGGGCCGGCGTTGCCGGCCTCACCGTCGCTTTCGAACTCGCCGCCCGCGGCGCGAAGGTCACAGTCGCCGAGATGCGGCATGGCCTTGGCGGCAACGCGTCGTGGTTCGCCGGCGGCATGCTGGCGCCATGGTGCGAGCGCGAAAGCGCGGAGCAGCCGGTGCTGGATCTCGGACGCGACGCTGCCGACTGGTGGGATGCGGTGCTGTCGGGTCAGGTGACACGGGCCGGGACATTGGTCGTGGCCGCGCCGCGTGATGCCGGTGAGCTTGACCGGTTCGCCAGTCGCACGTCAGGGCATCGGCGCGTCGATGAAAACGAAATTGCGCTCCTGGAACCCGACCTCGCCGGCCGCTTCCGGCGTGGATTGCTCTTCCCCGACGAGGCTCACCTCGACCCACGCCGGGCGATGGCGGCACTTCATGACAAGCTTGCGACCATGGGTGTCAAATTCCACTTCGGCTGCGACGCCCGGCCTGTTTCGGGTTTCGCCCGTCAGATAGACTGCATGGGAATGGCAGCGGCCGATGACAGACTGCGCGGTGTTCGCGGCGAAATGCTGATCCTTCGCACGCCTGATGTCTCGCTGTCGCGGCCGGTCCGTTTGCTTCATCCACGCTTTCCGCTTTATGCCGTGCCGCGCACCGATCACCGTTTCATGATCGGAGCGACGATGATTGAAAGCCAGAGCGCCGGACCGTTGACGGCGCGTTCCATGATGGAGCTGCTGGGCGCCGCCCATGCCCTCCATCCGGCCTTTGGTGAGGCCGAGATCGTTGAAACCGGTGTGGGTGTCCGTCCGGCATTTCCCGACAATTTGCCACGCGTCGAAACAGACCGTGAGATCATCGCGATCAACGGTCTTTATCGTCACGGCTTTCTCCTCGCCCCCGCCATGGCGCGCCAGGCTGCCGACCTGGTTTTCAGTCAAGACAGAACCAAGGAGCATGCTCATGAAACTGATGGTCAACGGCGAGGTGCGTGAGATTGCCGCCACCACGCTGGCCGAGTTGCTTGCCGCGCTCGACTATGAGGGCGATTGGCTCGCCACCGCGGTCAACAGCGACCTCGTGCACAAAGCCAACCGCGCGGAGTTCCAGTTGATCGACGGCGACCGGATCGAAATCCTCTCGCCCATGCAGGGCGGCTAGCATGTTGGAGCTTTATGGAACCGAGCTTTCGTCGCGCCTGCTTCTCGGCACGGCTCAGTATCCTTCGCCGGCCATCCTTGCCGATGCAGTCAAGGCGTCGGGCACGTCGGTGGTGACCGTCTCGTTGCGGCGTGAGATGGCGGGCGGTAGGGCCGGCGAACAATTCTGGTCGTTGATCCGCTCGCTGGGCACCAGAATCCTGCCCAATACCGCCGGCTGCCTTTCCGTCAAGGAAGCCGTCACCACCGCGAAAATGGCGCGCGAGGTCTTCGGCACCAACTGGATCAAGCTCGAAGTGATCGGCAATCACGACACGCTACAGCCGGATGTGTTCGGTCTGGTTGAAGCCGCCCGCATCCTGTGCGAAGACGGCTTCAGCGTGTTCCCCTACACCACCGACGATCTTGTTGTCGCCGAGCGGCTGCTGGAAGCGGGCTGCAAGGTCCTGATGCCGTGGTGCGCACCGATCGGTTCCGCCTTGGGACCGGTCAACATGACGGCGCTGCGCTCGATGCGCGGATATTTCCCTGGCGTCCCGCTGATTGTGGATGCGGGGCTTGGACGGCCGTCGCACGCGGCCACCGTCATGGAACTCGGCTTTGACGCCGTGCTCCTGAACACAGCGGTCGCCAAGGCGGCAGATCCGGTCGGCATGGCGCGTGCTTTCGGTAAGGCGGTCGACGCCGGTCGTGAGGCGTTCAGTTCGGGAATGCTCGAACCGCGCGACGTCGCCGTGCCATCGACACCGATGATCGGCAGGGCAGTTTTTTCATGAAGCTCGACCCCTTTTATCTGATCGTCGACAGCGCTGCCTGGATCGAACGGCTGGTGCCGCTCGGCGTCGAGCTGGTGCAGCTTCGTATCAAGATCATGGACGAAGCCGGGTTGCGCGCCGAAATCCGGAAGGCCAAGGCCTTGTGCGCCGAGCACCAATGCAAGCTCATCGTCAACGACCATTGGCGGCTGGCGATCGAGGAAGGCTGCGACTTCGTTCATCTCGGCCAAGAGGATTTGCAGACCGCCGACCTCTCGGCAATAAAGGCAGCCGGTGTAAGGCTCGGGCTCAGCACACATGACGATATCGAACTGGAAACGGCTATGGCCGCGGGACCCGACTATATAGCGCTTGGTCCGATCTATCCAACCATCCTGAAGAAGATGAAATGGGCACCGCAAGGGCTCGGACGGATCAACGAGTGGAAGCGCCGGGTCGCACCGGTTCCTTTGGTCGCCATTGGTGGCCTCAACCCTGACCGGCTCGACGGTGTCTTTGCGGCCGGTGCGGACAGCGCGGCGGTGGTCACCGACATCACATTGAATGCCGATCCCCAAGCGCGCACGCGAGAATGGATCGAAAAGACAGATCGATGGCGCTGAGGCGAGAACCGCATGTGCTTGTCGTCGGCGGATCCGACTCCAGCGGGGGCGCCGGAATCGTGCGCGACCTTGAGGCGATCTCTTCCTTTGGCGTGCGCAGCTGCCTTGCTGTCACCGCACTAACGGTGCAGACCCACGAAGCCGTCCAGGAAATCCACCCTATGCAACCCGGTCTGGTAGCCGACCAGATGCGAGCGGCGCTGCAGGCCAACAAAGTGGCGGCCGTCAAGATCGGCATGCTTGCCACGGCGGAGATCGTCTTTGCCGTCGCCAGTGTGCTGCGCGACAATCCGCAGGTGCCGACGGTGCTCGACCCCGTGCTGGCCTCCACCTCAGGTCGGGCGCTACTTGAGGCAGACGCTATCGCCGCCATGAAACGTGACCTGATGCCGCTTTGCCGGGTCCTCACCCCCAATTTCATAGAGCTGGCGCTTCTTGCCGGCTCGGAATTGGCGAAGGATGAGGGCGCTGCGCTTCAACAAGGACGAAGATTGGTGACGGCCGGGCTCCAGGCCCTTCTGATCAAGGGTGGTCATGCGTCGGGACCCAGATCGACCGATATTCTGTTACGCTCCGGTCATGAACCAATCCGCTTCGATGCACCGCGCCTTTCCACATCGATGCGCGGAACGGGATGCATGCTGGCCAGCGCGATCGCCGCGCGTCTGGCGAACGCGAGATCGCTGGAAGACGGCGTGCGCGAAGGTAAGCTGTTTGTGTTCGAGAAGATTCAGAAATGTCGGTTGAACCAAAACATTCTGCGTCCAGCCAAGCGGACGCATTGTCCAGACTTTTTGAGGTAGCCTGCCGCCAATCGACGGAAGGAGGACGTCGAAGTACCTTGTTCCCGTGCCGCGCGGGAAACGTTCGAAGGCGACGGCCGCACAGCGGGCGCTCGATCTGGATGAGGCTGGGCACGAAGCAGGCAAGGATTCCCCGAATGCGCTGGTCAACGAGTTGCGGCGGCATCTGGAATCCTGGCGCGCTATCCCGAATCCTTCCGATTGGGGTGTGACGCCCGCAACCCAGCGACTGCTCCAGCATTGGCGGCATCACAAGTTTTCCAATCAGCAGCCGTTCTTCTGTCAGGTTGAGGCAACCGAGACGGTCATTTGGCTGACCGAGGTCGCTCGAAATCGAAAACAGTATGCCCACATCTTCAGGTCTCTCGAGGCGGCAAACAGGGATTCGAATCCCGAACTGTTCCGGCTAGCGCTCAAGCTGGCGACGGGCGCGGGCAAGACGACAGTCATGGCGATGTTGATCGCCTGGCAAGCGATCAATGCCGCCCGCCAGCCTAATTCGAGCCTGTTCTCCCGCGGTTTCTCCTTGTTGCCCCCGGGATCACGATCCGCGACCGGCTTCGCGTCCTCCTGCCGTCGGATCCCGACAACTATTATGTCACGCGCGAGTTGGTGCCGCCGGACATGATATTTGATCTCGGCAAGGCAAAGATCGTTATCACCAACTATCACGCCTTCCAGCGCCGCAAGGCGCATGACCTCAACCCTGTCGGCGAACGCCTCATGCAGGGACGCACGGGAGCCGCAATCGAGAAACAAGAAACCGAGGGTGAGATGCTGCAGCGCGCCTGCGGCGAACTCCTTCCCCTCAAGAACATCGTCGTCATCAATGATGAGGCGCACCATTGCTACCGGGAACGGCCTGGCACGGATGAAGAGGCGGAAGCCAAGGGCGAGGACAAGGAGGAGGCAAAGAAGAATAACGAGGCCGCTCGCCTCTGGATCTCCGGCATCGAAGCCCTGAAGCGCAAGCTCGGTCTTCGCGGTGTCTACGACCTGTCAGCGACGCCCTTCTTCCTGCGCGGCTCGGGCTATGATGAGGGAACGCTGTTCCCGTGGGTCGTGTCCGACTTCTCCCTGGTCGATGCGATCGAATGCGGTATCGTCAAGCTGCCCCGGGTGCCCGTCGCGGACAACGCGGTCAACGCGCCCACCCCGATCTACAGAAACCTCTGGGATCACATCGGCAAGAAGATGCCGAAGAAGGGCGCTGGCAAGTCAGGGGACTTGGATCCTCTTAGTTTGCCAAGTGAGCTTCAGACGGCCCTTCATTCGCTTTATAGCCACTACAAGGAGACGTACGAGGACTGGGAACGCGTCCCAATCGACGTGCCGCCCGTGTTCATTGTGGTCTGCAACAACACTGCGAGTTCGAAGCTAGTCTATGAGTGGATCGCCGGATGGCAGCGCGAGCGCCAAGGCGGGATGCAAACCATCCACACGGGCCACCTCGACCTGTTCCGAAACTTCGACGAACGCACGGGCGAGCCCCTGCCCCGTATGAACACATTGCTGATCGATTCCGAGCAGCTTGAATCCGGCGAGGCTCTGGACCCGATTTCCGCCAGATGGCCGAAGCCGAAATTGACCTGTTCCGGCGCGAGAGGCAGGAGCGAGAGGGAGCAGCAGCTGGAAGCATCTCGGACTCGGAACTCCTGCGCGAGGTGATGAACACGGTTGGCCAGAAGGGTCGACTTGGCGAGAAAATCCGCTGCGTCGTCTCCGTCTCGATGCTGACCGAAGGTTGGGACGCCAACACGGTGACCCACATCCTCGGGGTGCGCGCCTTCGGCACGCAGCTGCTGTGCGAACAAGTGATCGGGCGCGGCCTACGCCGCCAATCCTACGAGCTCAACCCGCAAGGCCTGTTCAACACCGAGTATGCCGACATAACGTCGGCCTCGGCCTCACCGGCTGTTCCCAGATGGTCGCCACACTCAATGGGAGGCTTTTCATCGATAGCAAACCCGGAGCGGGCACTGTCGTCAAGGTCCGCATCCCAATCGGTGCATAATGATTGGCCTCATGGGGCGCCGGCGGCTCAACCCGTTTCATTGCTGGGCGGGAGACTAACATCGTCTCTATGACCGAGACTTAAAGTGGGTCTACTGCTGCGGTGCGGATCGGTTATATCTTAGATCAGGATCGAAATGACTTGCATGTAGCGCGATTTATCTCCTGCAATTCAAAAAAATAATAACGTTGACCGAAGAAAACCGCGTAATCTATGTCATGGATCTGCCGTGGCAATTTCCGATACGGTCATCAGTTTGCAATCAACAATATACATTCCGCCAATGTCTGTCGTGGGGTTGGCTAACGGACGTTCGATGATGTTCTCGATGGCCCGCTGTTATACTGGACAAGGCGGGCTGGCGGTTCGCCGCTGACTGTTTGCAGGCTTGCCCCGCTCTCACCGAGCTGCCGTGGGAGGCGCGAACCGTTGCGGGCTCCCCCGTATTTGCGATGTGCATTGCGGGGTAGGATGCCAGTCGAACCGCTCAGAAAGGAACAATGGAGCTAGTCGCCCCGACAGCTCACCTTTGGCTACACATTCCGCAGCCCAGTTAAGCCGTTTGGGACGCGGCGATCAGCGCTAAGGCGGCTCAGACCGTCAGGCTCACACAGCCATTCTCCAGAGGGATGATCATCAACGGCCCGCGGTGAGGAGGGTCAGCCGGCTGAAAGAGGACAATGGCAATGACCGTCACGTGCTGTTCGCGGCCCCGGAGGCTTTGCAGTCTGCTGTCCCCAGAGCGAAGCCCGTACCAACTGAGCTTTGCGTCTTTTGGATTCCGGTCGTCCGTTCACACGATTTTCTCCTCTGGTCCATTTTCGAGCGGCACCAAGCGACGTTAAAAGCGAACCTGAACTGCCCAGAACACTACTTGGAATCGGATGCCCGGCGACCGGAGCTTGATCTCCTTGTCGAGAAGAGACTGATCGTCATGCCTTCGACCGATGAAAACGCATCCACAGGGTTGCTGGCGCCCCTGAAGAACCCGACATTTCGTTCGATCTTTCTGGCTTTGCAGCTTTCGAGCCTGGGCCTGGCTGATGCAAACGGTGGCGCTTGGCTGGCTCATGGCCACGGTCTCTCCAGCTCGGACGTCCTGGTTGCGCTGGTCCAGGCCTCGTCGACCTTGCCGGCGTTCTTTCTGGCCGTGTTCGTTGGCGCCATTGCCGACAATTATAGCCGCCGCATGGTCCTGATCGTCGGTCGCAGCGGCCGCCTCCGCCATGCTGACGATCCTGATGGCCTTGGGCGCTACCAATCCATGGATGATCCTGGCGTTCAGCTTTCTCGACGGCTGCGGCATCGCGCTCAGCGACCCGAGGCTTATCTAGCCGCCTCGATTGCGAAGCCGGACCTCCATTTTTGGCCGGCGAGCCGTGAACCGGCCGTATGGTAGCGTCGGTCTTGTGATTGCGGCCGACAGAAGACCACAATAATCCGGTTTAGGCGAAGGGCTTTTCAGCGGGTCTCAAAAAGGGAAACGGCAGCCCTTCCCGCCGTGACGAGATAGCCCAGTTCCTCATCATCAGGCATCACAGGCACGGTGATGCGGTCGCTCAGCTGGCGCAGGAAATGCCGCTTGTTGAAGGCGATCGAGATGCTGAGGATCGAAAATACTTCCGCACGTCATAGCTTCGCGCAGCGCGGTCAATCCAGAAGCTTGACCCGCCGCGTGATCTCGAAGCGAGCAACGACTACGGTACATCCAACTGGAGGTCGGACCTCGGCTAAAGCGACCAGTGCGTCATTCGCTCCAAAGAAGACAGAGATACCTCGTGCGTTCATTCGGCCCGCGCGCGGCCGCAATGGGCGGAGGGCCGAGATGGAGGTCAGGTCGGGCTAGTGCTGCCTCTATCTCCCGATAGTGGGGAAAGGACCTAGCCCGGTAGAGGCTGGATATCGGAGCACCTGGGCCGGCGTCGACGAGAACCGGCATTTTTCCTCTCGCCGTAACCTTGTCGAGATCGCCGAATAGCTCCGAAGGATGACGTGCCGCGGACCGGTCAAAAAACCGTGCTTCCGTGTTCAAGGAGCGCTCGAAAGAAGCCCATTCCGCATGCCAGCGACCTCTTTACGTCCTTTCTTTCATAGTGGCTTTCGCTGGCAAACTCGGTCTCCTGGCCGGACATGGCAGAGTCCCAGGTTAGAAAATCGATCTTCAAGGATAGATCTTATGTCGATTGCCATATCCAGCGGCATCGAGGCAGCGTCTGCTATGGCGTCATCAACTGGTTCCCCCTCGCGTCCCATTCGTAGTCCGACTCCTTGTCATTCTGCATTGCATACTGAATCGACGTCGGCTGATCGGAGGTGCGGTCGTAATACAGCTCGAATACCGTTGCTAGGTGGTCAGAAAGTTCTTTGAGGCTGAAGCTGGGATCTTCGTCCCGGCAATAGAAACATTGCGAGGGGGATATCACGTTGTCTGTATATACACGCGTTGAGACCTGCAGCCGCTGATGTCAGCTGACCATGGCCACGGCTTTCCATTCCGCCATGGCCTGCAGGCGGTGAATATGTGTAGCGAGAGCGGAGCGTTTTGAGCGGGGCGGGACGAAGAGATTGCGCAGAGCCGAGAAGATCGAAACGAAGCGTTGCAGTGCTCCTGGTGACTGGAAGCCTTGCATAATCCGCAGCTCCCGTTTTCGCAGCGGGACATGCGATTCTCGGCACGGTTGTTCAATCCCTTATGCGACCAATGCTCGATGTCTGGCATCACCTGTCGCCTGGCTGCTCCATAGGAGCGCAGCTTGTCGGTGATCATGCGCTTCGGCGCGACGCCTTTCTTCTTCAGCAGCCGCGTCAGCAAGCGCTTGGCCGCTTTGGTGTTGCCGCGGTTGCAGTACCGATGCTACTGCATCCCGCGCCTGTCAGCGCAGGAAATCCCATCCTAACGGTCGACCATGGATTTTTGCGCCCTAAAGGGCCGATTCCCTGATATCCAACGCCGAAGTTTTCCCGGCCAGTATTTGATTGCAAATCTCCTCGAGTGTGGACGTTGCAAACATTTAAGAAGCCTTCTCTAAAGAACGCTAAATTTACCGGTTCTCAATATCGATAAGCGGGATTCATCGAATCAATAGGGTTACCGCTCAAGAGCTGGCCGCCACTGCTGCGGATAACAGCACATGCGGCATTCAAGCCCGTTTGTACCGCGCCCTCGACCCACCCGCCGGTAAAGGAGCATCC
Source organism: Mesorhizobium sp. WSM4809 (assembly GCF_055811655.1). NCBI lineage: Bacteria > Pseudomonadati > Pseudomonadota > Alphaproteobacteria > Hyphomicrobiales > Phyllobacteriaceae > Mesorhizobium > Mesorhizobium sp. WSM4809. The sequence goes on along the minus strand of NZ_JBVVQW010000004.1, from coordinate 574,041 downwards.
ACATCCTGCGAGATACAAGCCCGTGTCTTCTTCCGGTCTTTTTGCGGTAGCGAATTGGAAAAATAACCGTTCTGAATAGATGTCTTCACCAGGATAATTGAGCTTGAAGGCACCTACCGAATATGGATCCATCAGCCAATCGTGCTGCAGGACATGACGTTCATAGTCACCGTTAGCCGGGACTAGATGACGGGCGAAATCAGGGGAAATGGTGGCCAGATCATCGACCAGACGCTGGCACCGTTCCTTTTTGTCCAGAATGGAAAGCATTTTGTTAGCATCATCTTCCCATGTATAACTTAACAGCACCACGCCCTTATCATCCGGATCATCTGGCTGATAGTCTAGGCAGTAAACCCCTCTGGCAAGGCCATCTGACAAGATGGTTGTCGGCGAGCCTTTTTTTAACCAGAACTTGCTTTCCGTCAGCATAAACAGCTTGGAAGAGCCGGTAAGGTGAGTTTCTCTGACCGCTCGCAAAACTTCGTTAGTAAGAAAGGTTCCATCCGCCGTGAGACGATGGGCCAGCTCCATAGCTCGATTGCTGGTAGTGACGATGACGCGGTCAAAAGGCACGACCTGCCCTCCTGCGCATGTCACGAGAATCTGACCGCCCTGTTTGTAAATACGGCTTACATGACCGTAGCGGACCCGCTGCCGCAAACTCACACCGTTAAGCTCCTGTTCAGCCAACCGTTTCACCAACAGGGAGATCCCTCCCATAATCAGGCGCTGATCGTCCTCGTACCCGTTAATTACTAGACGCAGTATCTCAGTAAACGCGGCTTGGTACACAGGTAAAAAGCCTCCAGATCCAATCCCCAGCGATCCGAAAAGCTCAAAATCTTCCGGCCTTTTCCAAGGTACGCGCCCTGGTGGCTGCGGTCCGGTAAAGATGGTGACGAGGGCCGAATAGAAGGAGATGTCACGAAACGAATCTAGCCAGGCCTGCCATGCGTCACGAGCTTGATCAAAGCGATGCGACCGAAGCAAAGTTGTGATCTTTGCCGGTGCGGGCAGTTGAATCCCTTCGTGCACGTAGCCGTCGCTTATCAAAGCCTGCCATCCTTGATGAACGCGTCTGAACAGTGGCGGCGGAGACTCGCCGGCCTGCCATAAATGACGCGCACCTCGATAGTGCACCTCGGTATCCACGATGCCCGGATCGGGGAAGGAAGCTGCGGTATCTATCCTCAATTTGTCCAGATAATGGAACAGGCAGGTTGCGCTGGAAGGAAAGCGCATAGCGCCCATCTCGGCAATGAGATGCGGTTCGCGCGGGTCGAAGATTTGTGACCAAGCCCGCCCACCCATACGATCCCGCGCCTCAAATAGCACGATGTCCGTTATTCCGGCACGCAAAAGTTCAGTCGCCGCAACCAAGCCACTGATGCCGGCGCCCACAATGCCAACCCGCGGGCGCCGGCTGTTTTGAGCAAAGCTCCCAATACCACCTTCAGATTCGCTCAATCGCAAGAACGGTCCATAATCATACAGAAGATCGATACTTGGCAATGAATTTCTTGCGATAGTATTGTTCAGCATACCGCTCTCCGGTGATAGCTATATTTCTTGATATCTAGTGTAACCGCCCTCAGAATGCCTCCCCCGTTAAATTGGAACGTTGGCCACAGCATAACAATTGCTGCGCACAGGAGGCGCAATTACGGTTTGTATTAGAATGGAGATTGTCATCTCTAGTACTTGGTAATAATAATCACTGCAAACGCATCTGGCTAATCGACGATTGACGCATATTTATTCGGCTGAGAATAGTTCAGCCGAAATACATCGCGTTCCTCTCATATTGGGAAGTTTCGCTCCTGGCACCGAGCGTGTTCCAAATACTCGTGCGCGATATCTTCGATTAGCGCTTGCTAACTATCCATATTACCTATTTCTTTCTATCACTAAATCTCACTCATTGAATTATTATTACGTTTCATATGTAATATAATACGCTTCCTCACTGATCAGAGCCCATTTGTCCGTTCTCTTCGGCCGATGGACATGATGCGCCAAGGCTGGTTTTCGAGCTTGCGCCAAGCATCGCAGCAATGGGCGACGATATCGTCATAGGATTTGAAGATGCGGTTCGACAGCCAGTTTTCGCGCATGACGAGCCAGAGGTTTTCGACCGGGTTGAGCTCCGGTGATTTCGGCGGCAGTGGCAGGATGGTGATATTCGTGGGCACGACGCCTGGCGTCCTTTCCGGCAAGCAGCCTTTGGTTGCTTCCATCGACGGCTATATCACTTGGGGGGCGAGGATGAGGCAGCTGACTACGTCGACGAAAACGGCCAGGCATGGCAGGCCACGCCCGGTGCAGTCGCGTGGCTGGCGGAGGTTACCAGAAAGCTGAAACCACGACGACTGCGTGACTGACCACCGGAACCGATGGGCGTGTTCTAATTTGGGTATACCCGGCCTGAACACCTGCCCTGAACACGTCGCAACCGGAAAAGCTTGTATATTGTGGGCTCAATCTTCGTCAATGAACAGAGCATCGCGCCGACACACCCAAAATGAACAGTTTGCATGACCCGCATCGGATACGCCCGCACCTCCACCACCGAACAGAACCTCGCCGCGCAGATCGCCGCGCTCAAGGCCGCCGGCTGCGAGGTCATCCGCGAAGAGCAGAAAAGCGGTTCAGTCCGCCAGCTACGCCGCATCAGCGTCCGGTTGCAGACGCTCGCACCTCAGATGCAGTCCGCTCCGTCTGCAGGAAATCTACGCCGGGCTCGATCCTGTCCTGCTATTCCGCGATATCCGTGCCGTGCAGGAGCGACTCGCTGCGCTTGCCGATACTCCGCCCGCCATGCGCCCTGACGGAACAGCTCAGCCAATCGACCTTTTCTTGGCGAGTTTGCGGACTGCTTGGAAGGACGGAGCTATCCGGCCGACGGGTCGCCCGATTGTGAAAGCCAAAAGGGGGCGGCGGCGTCCTGACCCTCTCGTCAAGGCGACTGCGGACTCACGAAATTGGTTCGAAGCCGAACCATGGCGAAACCGGCAGCGAACTTCTGTCACGACTGCAGGCCGAGTATCCCGGCGATTACCCGGACAAAATGCTTCGAACGCTTCAGCGCCGGCTAAAAGTCTGGCGCAGCGAACAGGCGGACGCGTTGCTGTTTGGCCCCTTGAACAAGGAGCCGCCGATCCTGCAGATCGCGGGGCCACACTGAGGCGCCGTGGCGCTCGCTAAGGAGGCCGGGAGCAAAATGGATGAGGCAACGCTGGAATCTCGAGGAACATCGTTACGTGAGGCAATACGGCATCTCATCCTGATCGTCGCGCTATAGAGTTCCAGGCCTACATCGCCTTCCAACAATGCCAGCCTGATCAATTACGGCGAGAGCTACGGCCCGGAGAGCGCATCAGCGCATCTGTCGTGAAAAGAGCTGTTCTGCTTGGCCCCAGCCATGGAGCTCAACGTCCCGCGTCGGAGCGCTCTCTGCTTCTGAAGGAGGCCATCAGCTCCGCTCGGGCTTGATCGGAGGCTTGGCTGATGGACGTCGTGGTTGCTTCGCTCGGCTGCCGCCCCATGGCGCTTTGCGGATTGTCAGTCCTCTGCCTCTTCGCTGGCCGCAACAGCGCTGTTGAATCTTCATTGTTGATGATGACGCCCCCGCTGTTCACGAGGTTGCTCCTGTCAAGTGTACTCGTCAGCTCGTCCTGGGCCTCGCGCGTCTTGCCCAAGTGCCGTTCAAACGGCGCTGGCGCGATTTGTCGGGCTTGCTGCTCTTGCAAGACGGCGTGTTGCACCTGCGACCCGGCTGCTGCAAAAGCATCCGCGGGGATTGCGGCAAGCTCGTGCGGCAAGCGGCCCTCCCTCAGTCGGTTTTGCAGCGCCTGCCGGTCGGCGAAGAGATAGTCGAGGTGCAGCGGCAGCTGCGGGACTGGCCGCTCTTCGTTCGCCAATCGAAGAACCAGCTCGCGCGTGCCGTCCACCACAAAGACGCCGCAATCAACACCGTTGTTCTGCCGGGCCATGGCGGGTGTCACAAAGGTGGTCGCGTCCAGTCTTGTTGCGAGCTCTCGTGCAGGTGCGTCATTGGATCCCCGTCGATCGCGCTGATGGATGGAGTCGTAGTGATAGGCGACCGCTCTTTCCGGGTCGCGGCGATCAACGAGCAGCAACGACCAATGCTCGTTGCGTCCATCATTCTCCACCATAGCCATGGGATTGCCACTGTTCACTGGCAGGAACACGAAGTCGGCTGCGACGTCGTTTTGATGATAGATGGACAGCAATGTAGGTTGCGGGTCCCGGTCGTGACGGCGCAGTTGCTGGGAGACCAAGGAATCCACCAACCGCGTTCGGGCGGCGAGCGCTGGGTGGGCGGCCTGCAGGCTCTGCTCCAGCAACCGGTAATCCCTGTGAATATGGACGTCGCCCAGCAAGTCGTCGCCGAGCACCGCGCCCGCGGGAAGGTTGGACGAGCCTGACGGAAAAGCTCCGATCGGAGCATCGGAGGAGGTGGTCAGATCGACCAACGGAACATCGCGATAGGTGTCTGACAGCCTGGCGGTCGCTGGCGAGGCGGGTTCTGGAACCCTTGCCGGTAGTGCTGCCGCTGCAGCTTCCCTCATCCGACCGCGATGGACGAGCCAAAAGTCGTTGCGCCCTTCCGGCCTCTCGGCGGTGTGGCCGTGACCTTTGATCTCATAGTTCCATTTCGGGTTTTCCGCATCCGGCAAGAGGCCATGGTGGTCCAAGGAAGAGAGCATTGCGTCTGGCACGCGTTGAGTCCCATGGGAGAAGCCTTTGGGGACGGCGAATGAGACGTCTATGGAGTTCTCGATGGCAGCGAGGGGTGCCTCAGACCTTGCGGAGGGCGCGGCCTGCGCATGCAGCCTTCCGATGTGTTCGGACCCTGTGCCTTGAACCGGCACCCCTTCCAATGGCAATTCACCCAACTGCTGCATGGGGGGCTGCATCGGCACGCGACCGCCCGAATTGCCGATTTCGCTCAGCGGCTGCTGAATGGCGGCGGCTTGCGGCGTATTCGGGACCCTCTGCCTCTCCGCTGACCGCAACAGCGCTGTGGAATGTTCATTGTTGATGATCACCCGCTCGGGTGGCAGGTGGTTGCCCTGGTCAAGCGCATCCGGCGAGGGCCGGATCTGCTGTTGGCTGGCAGCTAACGCCGGCGGGGCGGCGGCCTGAACTCCGGCGTGCCCAGAGCCGGCCGGTGCCAAAGCGTCCGCCACGATGCTGTTGAGGTCACCCGGTCCAGCGGGCATCCCTGGGTCGCTGAAAAAAGACGAGGCGGCTTGATCATCCTGCCGTTGCTGAAGCACTTCGCGGAACCCATGTTCCAGTCGCAGAAGCTCCTTTGGATTGGTTGGCGACTCGTCAGCTTGATCGAACAGCCTCCGGGCCGTCTCGAGACCCCCGTCTGACACGGGCTCCGCATCGCGAACCCGTTGCAGCGCGGAGAGGAGCTTGCGGTTGCCTGGAAACAACCTCTCGGCGAATTTGATCCGCGAATCGTGATCCAGCCCAGAGATCGTCTGGCCCCGACTCTCAAGCGCCTCAGAAAATCTGCGGAGACTACGACCATAGACACCACGGGTGCTTGAGGCCAAGCTGCTGTCACTGGCCACTTGTTCCAAGACATGCGCGTCTGCCTTTGAGGGCACTGCCGGCCGGGCAGTCGCTGAATAGTCCGGCTCATGATACGCACGCAGGACGTTCAAAGCCTTCTTCAAATAATCGTTTTTCGGAAAGACAGCATCGACGTGATCGACCAGGGATTGGTGATTTTTTAGATCAGACGCTTGGCCGCGAGCGCCGAGATCATTCACCAATCGGCGAAGTGCATACTTGTACATTCGGAGCGTGCTCTCGCTATGGTGTTGCTGAGCCGCAGCGTGGGCGATCGCCTTATCAATAACGTCCTGGTGTTCGCCGGACAGATGGGGATAGCCGGTAGCACGGGCGCCACTCGCGACAGGAGCGGGATCGGCTCGGCGCGGCTCGGCCACGTGCTGCTCAAAGCCCGCTTGCCGGGCCTGGCCCGCATCCGGCAAGGGGTCATGGCGGTCCAAGGAAGAGAGCATCGCGTCTGGGACGCGTTGAGTCCCATGGGAGAAGCCGTTGGGGACGGCGAATGAAACGTTTATGGAGTCCTCGATCGCAGCGGGGGGCTTCTTAGACCTTGCGGAGGGCGCGGCCTGCGCATGCAGCCTTCCGATGTGTTCGGACCCTGTGCCTTGAACCGGCACCCCTTCCAATGGCAATTCACCCAACTGCTGCATGGGGGGCTGCATCGGCACGCGACCGCCCGAATTGCCGATTTCGCTCAGCGGCTGCTGAATGGCGGCGGCTTGCGGCGTATTCGGGACCGTCTGCCTCTCCGCTGACCGCAACAGCGCTGTGGAATGTTCATTGTTGATGATCACCCGCTCGGGCGGCAGGTGGTTGCCCTGGTCAAGCGCATCCGGCGAGGGCCGGATCTGCTGTTGGCTGGCAGCTAACGCTGGCGGGGCGGCGGCCTGAACTCCGGCGTGCCCAGAGGCGGCTGCTGCGAAAGCGTCGGCCACGATGCTGTTGTGGTCACCCGGTCCAGCGGGCATCCCTGGGTCGCTGAAAAAAGACGAGGCGGCTTGATCATCCTGCCGTTGCTGAAGCACTTCGCGGAACCCATGTTCCAGTCGCAGAAGCTCCTTTGGATTGGTTGGCGACTCGTCAGCTTGATCGAACAGCCTCCGGGCCGTCTCGAGACCCCCGTCTGACACGGGCTCCGCATCGCGAACCCGTTGCAGCGCGGAGAGGAGATTGCGGTTGCCTGGAAACAACGTCTCGGCGAATTTGATCCGCGAATCGTGATCCAGCCCAGAGATCGTCTGGCCCCGACTCTCAAGCGCCTTAGAAAATCTGCGGAGACTACGACCATAGACAACACGGCTGCTCGAGGCCAACCTGCTGTCACTGGTCACTTGTTCTAAGATATGCGCGTCGGGCCGCCGGCCAGTCGCTGAATAGCCCGGCTCATGAAACGCACGGAGGACGTTCAACGCCGTCTTTATATCATTATTTTTCGGAAGGAAAGCATCGACGTGATCGACCAAGGATTGGTGATTTTTTAGATCAGACGCTTGGCCACGAGCGCCGAGATCATTCGCCAACTGGCGAAGTGAATACGAGTATCTTCGGAGCGTGCTCTCGCTATATTTTTGCTGAGCCGCAGCGTGGGCGATCGCCTTATCAATAACGTCCCGGTGTTCGTCGGACAGATGGGGATAGGCGGTAGCACGGGCGCCAGGTGAGGCGGACTCCGCATCGCGAACCCGTTGCAACGCAAACATGAGATTGCGGCTGTCTGGAAACAACCTCTTGGCGAAGTCGATCCGCGAATCATGATCCAGCCCAGAGATCGTCAGGCTCTGACTCTCAAGCGCCTCAGAAAATCTGCGAAGAGTACGAACATACTCGGCACGGCTGCTTGGGGCCAAGCTGCTGTCACTGGTCACTTGTTCTATGATATGCGCGTCTGCCTTTGAGGGCACCGGCGCTGGCGGCTCATGATACGCACGCAGGACGTTCAACGCCGTCTTTATATCACCGTCTTTCGGCAAGAAACCATCGACGTGATCGACCAGGGATTGGTGATTTTTTAGATCGGTCCCTTGGCCACGAGCGCCGAGATCATTCGCCAATCGGCGAAGTGCAGACGTGTAATTTCGGACCGTGCTCTCGCTATATTTTTTCTGAACCGCAGCGTGGGCGATCGCCTTATCAATAACGTCCCGGTGTTCGTCGGACAGATGGGGATAGCCGGTAGCACGGGCGCCACTCGCGACAGGATCGGCTCGGCGCGGCTCGGCCACGTGCTGCTCAAAGCCCGCTTGCCGGGCCTGGCCCGCATCCGGCAAGGGGCCATGGCGGTCCAAGGAAGAGAGCATCGCGTCTGGGACGGGTTGAGTCCCATGGGAGAGGCCTTTGGGGACGGCGAATGAAACGTTTATGGAGTCCTCGATCGCAACGGGGGGCTTTTCAGACCTTGCGGAGGGCGCGGCCTCAGGATGCAGCCTTCCGATGTGTTCGGACCCTGTCCCTTGAACGGATAGCCCTTGCAATGGCAATTCACCCAACTGCTGCATGGGGGGCTGCATCGGCACGCGGCCGCCTGAATTGCCGATTTCGCTCAGCGGCTGCTGAATGGCGGCGGCTTGCGGCGTATTCAGGCCCCTCTGGCTCTCCGCTCGCCATACCAGCGCTGTGGACTGTTCATTGTTGATGATCAGCCGCTCGGGTGGCAGCTGGTTGCCCTGGTCAAGCGCATCCGGCGAGGGCCGGATCTGCTGTTGGCTGGCAGCTAACACTGGCGGGGCGGCGGCCTCAACTCCGGCGTGCCCAGAGCTGGCCGCTGCGAACGCGTCGGCCACGATGCTGTTGTGGTCACCCGGTCCAGCGGGCATCCCTGGCTCGCTGAGAAGAAACGAGGCGGCTTGATCATCCTGCCGTCGCTCAAGCCGTTCGCTCAATTGTTCCAGTCGCAGAACCTCTTCTGGATTGGTTGGCGACTCGTCAGCTTGATGGAACAGCCTCCGGGCCTCGGCAAGGTGCTGCTCATCGCCCACTTGCCGTGCCTGGTCCGATTGCCCCTCTTCCAAGCCGGCGTCCTGCACCTGCGACAAAGCTGCTACCCGGGATGGGTTACTATTTCGCGGGTTCATACTGGCCTCACATCAAACCGTATCATAGTCCTGCGCCAATCCACGCAACTGCTCATTGGGTTGAGATTCTGCCGAGAGCCCCTCGTCTGCTTGCATCAAGGGTGCCGGCTCCGGGAGGGCGCCTGTCTGGCTTTCGAAGATTCGTTTAAGGATGCGGTCCGAAAAATATCGCACCTTTCTTAGTTGCAATGGTGGCAGGCCTTTGATGAGAACAATCTCGTAGTCGTCATCGAGCAGCCGAATCTGTTCGGGACGCAGCAGCGGTGCACCTTGATGCGAATTCTGAATGTTCCAATCGAACGTTCGCGCTTGGCTGTAGGAAATCGATTTGGCTTCGAACGTGTATTCACCGATGGCTTTGGAAATGTAGGTTGGAGTCTCGTCATCGGCCGTGGCCATGAACACTTGCAGGCCGGTATTGCTGAGAAAATTCTGCTTGCCAGCCTCGCCATAGGCCCCCGTCAGTGCCGAGAGGCTTTGGATGATGAGCATGAAGCGACCCTTGTAGTCCGCGATGGTCGTAATTGCGGTCTCGATCGCCTCCAGCTTACCCAAGTGCTTGAATTCATCGAGCACAAAGAAGTGCAACGTCCTGAACTGCACGTCGCGTTTGCCTCTCGGCGGATTTGAAGCTCCCAAGATCACGTGCTGTATCGCGCGGGTTAGCGATTACCAACCGTTCTGCAACATTGGTTCAGTGGCCCGTCTGGAAGGTCAAGGTGGTTACGGCGTTCCTCGGCCCTCCTCCCGTCGCGGGATGAACTTCCAGCTGCACGTGTCAGTTTGCTATCGCGATCCATTGCTCGGCTTCCAGAGTCGTTTCTCTACCCCATGAGGTTACCACCGAAGCTTGATTTGCTACACCAATATGGTGTTACACTTGTAGTCTCGCAGAGGCTTCTCCCAGCTCTCTGGGTCACGTCGAGAGCCGTAACCGGATCAGATTTTCCGGGCGGAGGGGGTTTGCGGCGAGCGCGTTCGTGATTCACTATTTGCGGACGCTACCACCGACTGATTCGCTTGAAGGCCTGTCGCTTGCTCAGCTCCGCGGGCCGTTTGCTGCGCTGATCGGCTTAGTGCGCGGTCTTCAAGGCCGGGTCGAGAGCCTTGAGATCGAGAACCAGGTGCTGCGCGCCGAGATCCAGACCCCAAGATCGCCCTCCGGACAAGCCGACCAAGCCGTCGGAATGGGCAACGCAGCCGGCATCTGGCAAGGGGAAGCGACGCCGTCGCGGCGCAAAGCGCGACGGCGGTCGCGTGAGCCACGAGGTTACGGTTGCGGAGAGCGCTCCTGCGGGCTCACGCTTCAAGGGATACAAGACGATCCTGGTGCGCGATCTGGTTCTGTCGGCCGGGGTGATGCGCTATCGCTGGGGGTGCTGGGTGACACCAAGCGGCGAGAGGCTCGTGGCGCCGCTGCAGGCGGGGATTGTTGGCGGCCTGGGGCGCGAACCTGCGCCGCTTCATCCTGGCCTGTCACGTTCAGCGGCAGGTGACCCTCGACAACGGCCTCCTGTTCTCGCGACGACTGCGCAGGAACCGCAGCGAACGCATCTGGGCACCGCCACAGCACGGCCGCATCCTCCAGGTCCTGCATAACCGAGATATGCCGGCGCCTTCTTCTACGGTCGAACGCTTGGTCGGCCCCGGCCGGGCGGCGGCGTCTCGCAGATCAAGGTGAATAATATGGCCGAGTGGCGGTTAGTCATGCCGACCTGCATCCGGGTTATATCGACTGGGAGCACTTCAAGGCCAACCAGGAGCGTGTCGCCACCAACGAACAAGCTTATGGAATGCAGCGCCGCGCCGGGACAGTCCGCGAAGGATCCGCCTGCTCCAGGGCAGAGTTCTCTGCAGCCTTTGCAGCGGGCAAACATGGGCGTCCATTACAACGGCCCTCCGCCGAGGGCCCGTCGGCGAGTCGGAAGCCGAAAGAGTCGCGGCTCCCCTCACCCGTTCGGCCGTTCCGTCGTACCAGGCGAGCGTCTCGCAGCGCGAAAGCTGCTCAGGCGACCCTTCGCGATTTTGGCCGGATCGACGTCGTCCTGGGGCAGGAAAGCAGGCAAAGACTGGCAAAAAGCGTCCGCCGCAGCCCGGCGTCGATCACTAGAACCTGGCGCGGGCGCGGCGGAACTGCAGGGCGGCGGCCATTCCGGAATAGCTGCCGCAGGTCTCCTGAATCGAAGCCTCTATCCGATCGACGAACGCCTCAAGTTTCGCGGGCAGCAAGACCGGCCGGGACCAGGTGTATTCGGTATCCTAATCATCGCACAGCGTGTTTAGCTTGGGGTCGCGCAGAAGGTGAATGGCGTCAGCGCGGTGAGGTGGACCGCGACGCTAAGCTAAAAACGTGTTGGACTAAGCGACGGGGCGGCTCACTGGTATGGGCGTTCAATTGATCTGGCGCCTTAAATGGCAGGAAGGCCTCGCGGCCGGTTCGAGGCGCATCATATCCTCCTCCGAAGCAGCACGAGCAAGTATCGTCACAAGCCCCGAGCGCTTCGCGTTCGGCGGTGTACAATTTCCGACAGTGTCGGATACAGAGTCAGATCTACTGGGTTGCGTTTAAATCGTTTTCTCATTTGGCACAGTACATGCACGTCATCCGCAAGCACGACCGACCAACAAGAAGACGCATGGTCACCTCACCGAAGCATACAGCCGCGGAACAAACACTTCGCCGCGAACTTGCTTATCGCCTACCACCAAAACCGGAGGCCATCGATGTCTGACGGGTTTCCCAGAATACCTGCTGCGACCGCGCTTGCCCTTCGACCGCTCCGGCTCCGCCCGTTACGGACGAGGAAAAGTGACGGATTTCCTGCTCGACGACGGCATGGAGGTGGTCGTCATCCCCGATCACCTGCGCCGGTCGTCGCCCGTGTGGTGCAAGGTCGGCAACATCGCGCCCACGAGGAGATTTCCGATGTCTGAAGCCAGTCAGGAAAAGTTGGACGCATTCTTGAGGAAAATGGTCGGCGATCTCGGTGCGATCGCTACGGGCGCGGGGGTCTTGCTGGGCGACAGACTCGGCCTGTTCAAGGCATTGCGTGAAGGCGGCAAGACGACGGCCGCCGAACTTTCGACACGCACCTGCACCCAGGAACGCCTTGTAAGGGAATGGCTTTCCGGGCAGGCGGCGGCGGGCTACGTCGACTACGATGAAGCGAGCGACGAGTTCTATCTCAACGCCGAGCAGGGACTGGTGTTCGCCGATGAAGATAGCCCGGCCTTCATGGCTGGCGCGTTCGAGTTCCTGTCCGCGCTGTGGCTCGATGAAGAAAAGGTGAGGCAGGCATTCCAGTCCGGCAAGGGCGTGGCGTGGCACGATCATAGCGCGTGTCTGTTTCGCGGTACGGAGCGGTTCTTCCGTCCAGGCTACAATGGCAATCTGATCGGCTCCTGGCTGCCGGCTCTGGAGGGCGTAGTCGAGAAGCTCGAACGCGGCGTGGAGGTCGCGGATGTCGGATGCGGTCACGGCGCATCGACCGTGCTCATGGCGCGTGCTTTCCCCAATTCGCGCTTCGTCGGCTTCGATTATCACTCCGCTTCGATCGAGCGTGCCCGAAAGGCCGCCGACGAAGCCGGCGTTGGCGCCAACACGCGCTTCGAGGTCGCGGCCGCCAAGACCTATCCCGGCACGTATGACCTCGTCGCTTTCTTTGATTGCCTTCACGACATGGGCGATCCAGAGGGCGCCGCCGCCCATGTCCGCGGGTCGCTCAAGCCGGATGGCACCTGGATGATCGTCGAGCCGTTGGCGCATGACCATCTGGCGGCGAACCTCAATCCCGTCGGACGCGTCTATTATGCCGCTTCCACATTCGTGTGCACGCCCGCTTCGCTGTCGCAGGAAGTCGGACTTGGGCTTGGTGCCCAGGCCGGCGAGGCGAGGTTGCGCAAGGTGGTGACCGCCGGCGGCTTCAAGCGATTCCGTCGCGCCGCGGAGACGCCGTTCAACATGGTGCTGGAGGCTCGCCCCTAGCGCGGCCGTCGCTAGAAATTGTAGCTCATCGTGAAGATCACCGCCAAAATCCGGACGCACATTTATCGGCAAATTTTTCAAAGGCGCCCTGGGTTTACGCAGAGGTCGCTGCCGAGCCGCCGTCTCTAAACCACTGAGGTCGATGTCCGGCAGATTCTTTCCCTTGCTGCGGTCACAAGGCGGGCGGCCGATACGAAGTCTGGGAAGGAGATCGGCACCTCGGAGGTCGAGCGGATCTGGACGGGAGTGTCAAACGGACCCGCCCCAGACCTCGCAACGTCAAGCTCGTCCTATCCGCGAGAAACCCAACAGCGCCAGGAGCGCCACGCGACCAGTGGCCTATTTATCAACTCGAAAGCGCTTTCCATCTTCGCAATGCGTTCCGTCAATGCCATCTGAACAGGCTCATCGTGTCTGCAGCTCACGACGCCTTGCGAGGCAACGCAGTCTGGTGTCCTAGCCATTGGTGAATTTCGTCGGCGATGCGCTCGGCGTGCGCGGTGACCTCGGGTATTCCCATCAATTCACCGACGCTGCCACGCGCCAGCGGCCCGCTGACAAAAATGCTGTCGGTCGTGCCCGGATGTGCCGACCGCATGGCCTTGGCCGTCGGTTTCAAGTCCAAGACCGGCCTGGTCTAGTCGGACTAGCTCCAACCGTCCGAGAGCGGCGACCGCCGTATTGGTCCGGAAAATATCGGCATGCGCCGGCCCAGTCGTCACGATCACGCTGTCGTAAGCCTGGCAAGGACGCGGCGTTGGCCACGCAGTCGCTGCGTGACGCGAATTCGCCCGTCGACTTGCTCGGCGCCGGCAATCGATGCGGCGCGATAGGCGAGCGTGCCTTCGGCAACCCGGCGATCGAGCACGGCCGCGATCTGTGGCGCTATGCGGAAGCGATGGACATCCCACAGCGCGCGCAAATGGCCGCACGACGCGGCGTTGCTCAGCGAGCGGCAGGGCCTGCCAGATGATTGCCCTTGTCGCCGGACGGCGTCGAGAACCGGTGCCAGCCTTCGCCCTGTTGCGCGGCGGTTGCGATGGTCGACCGGATACGCCTGAGCAACGCTGTGGCGCTGCGTGCAGACAGGTGGTGAAGTCGCCGATCGGATCGGCATGCGTAGCCGCATGGCCTCGCGACCGGTAGCCATGGCGCGACAGTGCGGTGATGCGACCGCGATGGCCACTGCGGTCGAGCGTCGCGATTACATCCGCCGACGTCAGTCCAGTGCCAACTATCAGCACATGGTCGTCGCGTCCGATCGCTCCCAGCCTTTCGAGATCATAGGGATTGGCCACAAACCCGGCTGCGCCAATCACGGACTGCAGCGGCAATAGCAAAGCCGGTGGCGGATGCGTCGTCGCAATCACCAGGGCGTCCGCTGCGAGCGTTCCTCCATCAGCGAGGATCAGGTGGTAGCCCTCGCCACTGAGCTCGGCTGACGCAACTGCGGATCTGACATGGCGGATCGTTTTACCGAGCAGAAAGGGCTGAAGATGGGATTCCACGTAGCGCCCGAAAACGCGACGATGCGGGTAGAGCGCTCCTTTGGCGGCAATAGCCTCGGCATCGTCCGCAATGGCGCGGGTCTGCTCCAGCCAGTCGGCAAAGTGGCTGTCTTGGCCAGAGATCAGCGTCATCCTCGACGCCGGCACATTGATGCGGTGTGAAGGATCGGGCGTCGAATAGGCCAGACCATAGCCGAGCCCCTCTCGGGGCTCGACGACGACGATTTCGGCAGCACCGGCGGGCAGAAGCCGCGCAAGATGAAACGCAGTCGCCGCACCGGAAAAGCCGCCGCCGATGATGACTACGACCGGCCCTCTGCCCGATTCTCTGGCGCTCAAGACTGACTCGCGCGGAGCGCCGATGGCCGATGGTCGCCGGCCACCGTTTCGCCGAGGGCCCCATGTTCACGGCCGTCGGTCGCGTCGAGATTTCATGATCAAGCGGCAATAGCGGTAGCACCAGTTCGCCAAAACGATAGGCTTCCTCCAGATGCGGATAACCGGAGAGGATGAAGGTAATCGATACCAATACGCTCCGTTCCGCCACCGTGGCCGCATCGCCGACCAGGGCGGTGCCGGCGCCGCCGCGAACCAGGCCGACCCCGGCCCACAGGTTGGGGCTGATTTCGAGCTTGTCGCGATGCCGCCATGCAGCCGCCTCATGCGCGATTGGCCAACAGAATCCATGCGCGCGAACACCTTCTGTGCCTCGGCGATCGTTTTGTCGTTCAGCCGGCTGATCAGCCGGTCGGCATCGGCCCAGGCTTCGTCGTTGGTTTCACGGACGATGACATGCAATCGGATTCCAAAACTCACCGCTCGTCCCGCCTTCTCGGCAAGGCCGCGCACATGGTCAACCTTGGCGGCGACGTCGGCCGGCGGTTCGCCCCAAGTCAAATATTTGTCGATCTGCTCGGCGGCGACCGCATTGGCCACCTCTGATGAGCCGCCGAGAGCGGCGGATGTGGCGTCTGCCCGGGCGGAAACAGCAGCCGGCCGCCCTCGATACGGAAGTGCTTGCCTGCGAAGGCAAAAGTCTCGCCACGCAGCACGGCCTTGTAGATGTCGAGGAATTCCCGCGTCACCTCATAGCGCTCGTCATGGCTGATGAAGATGCCGTCGCCCTTGTTCTCGACGGGGTCCCCGCCGGTGACCACATTGATCAGCAGGCGTCCGCCGGAAATGCGGTCGAGCGTCGAGGTCATGCGGGCGGCGAGCGTCGGCGATTGCAGGCCCGGCCGGACGGCGACAAGAAAGCGAAGCCGCTGCGTCAGCGGCGCCAGAGCCGACGCCACAACCCAGCTGTCCTCCCAACTGCGTCCGGTGTGGTGTTCAGAATTATCTGCCTCTCTCCGGAATTAAGCCGAGGTTAGAAGATCGTGTGCGGTATTGCGCGCGCCCGGTCAAACCGTGTCGATTTGCGGCGTGGCCGACGTGTCTCAAGCTAGGCGGCGTCGCACTCTGGTCCCGATTGTCGTGCGACGGTGAATGCGCTGGGCTAGACCTTGGTCGAAAGGGCTGCTCCGGTTTACCAATCCTGTCGTCTTGGGTTGACCAATCCGTGGCCGATCGTGAGCGGGTTTACCAATAGGGGCGGCTACATTGTACGCAAATCCAACCACTTATTGCCAATCCAGAATTAACTGTCATTGAGGTCATTGGTAAACTCGATCTTTCGATCGGAAACCCATACCCTCAGCCAGAAAACTCGCCTTTTTTCAATTGCATAGCCCACGCGCCAGCAACCCATAATTCCGGACTGGTAAACCCCGTGAATGCCAAATAATTCCGGACGTCACACCAGTATGCCCTTTTATGCGACTTTCGGAGCACAGACCAGGAACATTTGGCGTTTTCCATTCATCGCCTAAGGCCAGTTTCGCGCTGGAAAAAGCCAAAATGCGGGAGTTCAAAAGTGGCCGCAACGGGCCGTTTGCTGACGGACAGGTTTGCGCTCGAACGGCCGGGAAGCTGCCCTTCAGAAGCGACCCATACAAGCCGTTCCTGCGATACAAGAGCTGTTCCAAAGCTGGAGAGCAATTGAGCCGTCGCTTGGTCGAGTAAGTCAAAAGAGCTGGCAGGATCGTTCAACCGACCAGTTACTTTGCTCTCGGGCGCCCCATTGGAAGCGATCGGGTGACGTCTACAAGCCTATGGATTAGATGGCGGAAATCGCTCTGCAATGAACATCGGAGGGCGAAAGATCGAACCTGATGTTGTTGACACAGCCCGCGAATGCACCGGTCTATTGCTCATTTTTCAAGGGAGCAACTGGCCGCCATATCCGGCCGAAGGGTCGATTCGTTCGGGCGGCGGCCGCAACGTAGCGGCGGAATATTCTGCATAGTCTACCAAGAAGACCTTGTCCTCGATCGGTCCGGCATCTCGTGAAGCGACTCTCCGCGCCGCGAAGTAAATCGATTCCACCCCCAAGGCGCTGCCTGTAGCGACTCTTGACAACGCGCAATACGAGGTTCCAGCGGCCGACCAGCCAATGATCCGGGTGTCCGGGGGCACCGCCTGCGCTTCTTCACCGAGTTGCGTCCCCGTCCCG
Organism: Mesorhizobium sp. WSM4809; assembly: GCF_055811655.1. Taxonomy (NCBI): domain Bacteria; kingdom Pseudomonadati; phylum Pseudomonadota; class Alphaproteobacteria; order Hyphomicrobiales; family Phyllobacteriaceae; genus Mesorhizobium; species Mesorhizobium sp. WSM4809. The sequence goes on along the minus strand of NZ_JBVVQW010000004.1, from coordinate 557,307 downwards.
TCGTTGAGAAGCGCCCCCAATTGTACGAGATAGACTTCCTCCCGTGATGAAAGGCCAATCCAAAAGGCTTCCTTGTCATCAACGGGAAGAAGCAATCGTCCATTGCGCGCTCTTGCGATAGGGAGCGCTCCCAAGCTTCGCGGGGCGACACGGACAACGCCAGTATTGGGCAGCTCGAATCGTTGAAAAGACATGGTCAGCGTTCCGAGTTGCAAGCCAAAGCCCGCTTCACCCGGAGACCAGCCGCGCTCCATCTAGGTTCCCCGTTTCTTCTGCAGGGCTTTCAGAGCCGAGGCAGGGAGCTGGTAGGTGAGGGCAAAGCGGCGCACCTGCGCCTCTGTTGACGCAAAGCCAAGCTTGCCGTCGGCGGCGTCGAATCCCGTAGGCTTCGGTTCCGCACAAGCCAGTGACTTCGCAGCCGATGGAACGGAGGACCGCCCGGATGCGGCGCGCTTCGAACCGCTCGGCGAGAATTTGGCCGCGCTCTTCCCGGTTTTCGGCTTGGCCGCCTTCATGGACTTCGACGCGGGGGCTGCAAGCTTCTTGGGCGCGACGGGGTCGAAACCCATCATCTCCTGCGGCACCGGCGCCGCAAGAGGAGCCGCCGCAACGAGGTTCTCCAGAAGTGTCGAACGATAGGTTTTCCTTACTTCGCGGTTCGCCGACCATGCAAGATAGGGCGGCATTGTCGAAAGCGCGGCGACGCGATTCCATAGAGCAAGTGGAACGAGCGCCCGGTTTTGCTGGCTCGCTTCGACCATCAGTCGCCAACTCCGTTCGAATAAGGGCGGCGCCGTGAAAGGTTGCGTCCGGCGCAAAGACACGTCAGGGCAGCGAAGCGAGAGCGCTTCCACATCTGGGTGCTCACTGCCGACGAGGCCGCGTAGGTTGGCGACCACGATATTGAGATCGTTGAGGTCGACCGAGTGGTCGGCCTCGTCTTGAACAAGTAAGAGATGCGCGCCGACGATGCCTTCGAGCGGGTTCTTATACTTCTGCAGGAGCAACTCCTCCAGCCTGTCGTTTAGAATGGGACGCTCTTCGGCAAGTGCGATCGAAGCCTTCTCGAATCTGTCGTTTTCTGCGACCGACCAAAGCACCTTGCGGTCCGGCGGTTCATCCTTTCCATTCCGCATGATGAAGGATATCCGAGGAGGCCCTTCTTGCTCGCCGGTTTGGAAGCGCAAGAGATAGGCTTCAAGACGCCAGCCCGCAACTGCCGGCAATGTCATCTCGGTCGTTCCGGCAGATGGGTTGTGGAACCTCAGGAATGCGATTGTGGGCTCGATATCAACGGTATGGTGTGCGATCCCATCCTTCGAGGCCTCGTCTTTGGTGCTGGTCTTGGAAAGGTCTGCGATCTCCCTGCCGTGTGAGTCGACGATCCTGACACCCTCCCAGGGATTGGCGATTGCGGCGACCGTATCGGATGTCCAACTTCTCGCAACAACCGCGATCTGCGCCCTTCCAGGCCCGGGAGCCAGTCGCTCCGCAAAGTGATCAACCAAAGCTGACTGGTTCTCGTGAGAAAGCGGTGCGTCGCGAAATGGGACCGCGGACGCAATTCGAGGCAGAGCGCCGGGGCCCAGAATCAGGTCTTGGTCGAGAAGGAACACCTGATCCACAAGATCCCTGGCTACCCGGATGCGGGCGCGGTAGATGCCACATCTCAATCTTGCGTCAAGTCGCCCTTTGCCGTTGTCGGCGGTCTCGAACTCCGCGGTTTCGATCGAGATCTGGTTTGCCGAGTCGCCTCCGTCGAGGGACAGATTGAAAGTGTTCGGGGTAAGCGATACCTTCGGTCCCTTCTCCGTTACCTTCACCGCCCCCGCTCGCGTCACCTCGAAACCTTGACGATAGCCGCTGTCGGGAACCTCGATGACATGGAGGCCTGCGGGCAGCTTGGCGGTCATGGCCACCAATGTCTCAAACGCCGAGGCCTGGGGCGGCGCGCCAGACCATAGGCGGGCGGACTTTCCAACGGCGTCCGGCTCGAACTGCAGCTGAATGTCGAACGTCATCGGCGCGATCCCCTTCGCGAGCACGATTTGCGGATGCTCGGCGACGATTTCGGGCTCGAGCGAGATCTCGAGATTTTTCCGGTCCGCCTCTCCAAGACGATGCGGGAGGGCGTTTCGGAGCCAGTTGGCCATGCTTTGGCCGGTCACGGAGCCCGCCCCATTGACCGCGGCGCCTTTAACTCCGTCGAGGAATGCCCAGGTGAAGACGCCGTGGAACTTTCCGCCGTCCTCCGCGACGGGCGCTTCCACGGCTTTCAAAGGCCGCTTGGCGGCGAAGGCAGCGAAGGCAGCGCCAGGCGGAACGGGATTGCTGACCGCCGCTAGCGGTGGCGGATTTGGCACCGCGATCGACATGCGGTTCATGCAGGCGTCGAGCAACAGAACAAATTCCTGAAAATAGCCAGCATCCTGCCACCAATTCAGCCATGCCGATGCGGAGATGTTCGCATTGACCTTGTTAGGTGCCACATCAGCGGTCAGCAGGCAGCCCATGCGCTGGACAGTCGAAAAGCCGTGACCGGACATATAGATGTAGAGACGTTCGCCGACTGTCCGGCCCATGCCTGCTGCGACATTTCTCTCGGCGAGGCCCTCGATCCACATAAACGCGTGCCGATTAAGGTGCTCCGCCCAAGGCTCATCGGACGGCGGTGCCGGAAAGTCGGAAGAGACGATCTTCTTGACATTGTCCGGCGGCAGATCGCCGCCGGTGGGTGCGAGCAGCCACTTGCAGATGCTTTCTACGTCATTTTCCGGCCCCTGCAGGTCAGCTGGAGGGTTCGTGAGACCTGGATAGGTCTTCAGACCGATCGCGATTGCGTAGTGGTCGTGCTTCGGCATTGGTCACTTGGGATATGCTTGGCTGACGAGTTGCCTGTCCGTTTTCGAAAGCTCAGAATTCATACCCGCCGAAAACCCGTCAAGGGTCCACGCCTTCGGGATAGGGTACATCATGATCGACAACGAATCGACTGGCGAAGCAATCACCGTATCGTCTGGATAATGGTGGAACATGTTGTTCTCGATGGTCGCAAGATCCCAATTGTTGGGAGGTCCGCTGAGATCGGCAATCACCGCGTCACGGTTCCACTTTATGCCGCCCAGCGGATTCTGGTGTTCATGGATCAGGCCCACCGCATGGCCAAACTCGTGAAGCACCACACGGCGCAAAACATCTTCGCTCGAGCCGTCGTCCAGCCATCCGTAGTTCATAGTTTCTCGGGGCTCGGGGATTTGACGGCACACCGTGCCGAGATAGGACCACGAACCGTTGCCCTGAACGAACGCGATGCGAATGTCCGTTGGCCCCTTAGCCCGGAAATCCAGCGTCAGATTCGCAACATTCTCCCACTCCTTGGCGACCGCGCGGACCCGGGCCTGAAGCGCGGCGGAACCGCCAACAAACCGGCAGGTGATCAGGGCGCCATCGTCCCACATCGCCTCCTTGAGCACCGCAGCCTTGTGGAATGAGACCCCGGTTTTGTCTGCGCCCGTCATCGGCGCTCCGGTAAGGCACATGCAAAAGTGTTTCGGATTCTCGGCCATCGCTTATCTCCTTATGGTTGGGTTGGTTTTTCTCTGATTGCGGTCTCGACCGCCACTTGTCGCCCCTCGATCGCGGCGACGCGCTGGTGGAGATTGAGATTCACGTCCATCGGTCGGTTACCGGCCGGCACCTCGCCCTGCAGCTCCTCGTCAGCCTGCAGCTTCTTGCGGCGACCGTCCAGGAACCACGCGACGCCGAACGCGCCGCCTGAATTGCGCACCATGATGATGAGAGCCAGGAAATAGGCGAAGAACCCGCCGAACAGGCCGATGCCATAGGCGCCGAAAAGAGCCTTGTCGCCGTCGCCAAAAAGCGAGGTTACCCCAGCGCCGCCAACGATACCCACGATCGTGGTCAGATCGCTGAATTGGACGTCGGCCTTGCGATAGCGATTGATGTAGTAGACCAGCCAGCCGATGATCGCACCGAAGCTGGCTGCCCCGAGATGGGCGATGTCTAACATGCTAACTCGTCCTCCTGTTGTGGGCCAGGTGCCAGTCGTCGCGACATGCCGGCGCACCAAATATAAACCCCTCGGTGCAAAGTCATACCCAATGATACTCCCAATATTGTCTCCATATAACCGCTAGGTGTAAATAACGCTATGGACACAACGATCGCAGAGAACGATATAAGTGTATTATAAATTCGCTTTTGGCACCTGTCTCGAAGACCAACAAGCCACCCGCATGGGATGCTTAAGAGAATTCCTTCCCAAACGAGCATACGTTCTTTCCTCACTAGCGGCAGCATTGATGAAGAACTAGACGATTCCGATCTCAATCAGATGCGCGCAGGCGTCGCCGTACCATTTTGCCGCCCGGTCGAGATGGTCGCCATAAGTACGCAAACCCCACGGGCTATGCGCACTGCTGTAGAGTCCGCCGGCGTTGAACGCGGCCGCGACGAAGATCGGATCGAAGCCGCTCTTGTTTTGCCGGATCCGGATTTCCGCGGCGCCAAGATCAAGATTGGTTGCAAAATCATACAACGGATGATTAGCCGGCTTAGGGTCTGGTTTGGCCGGATACACCGGTGCGACCGCAAAGGGATCGTAGTCGAGGTCGAACACCGTGCCTTTCGAGCGGATGACCCAGCGTGCCGTCGTGCCGAGCGATTGCACGGGGCCTGCCGAATAGTCCCCGAGCGTCTGCGGATTGACGTCGTCGTTCTCGACATGCGCCTCCCAGCGGAATGTTTTCGGGCCTGTGAATTTGTCGGCTTTATAGATGTGCGTCTCGGTCGCCACCGTCATCAGGAGCAGCGCCGGCGGTATGCCGTGTTTGGCGCTCGCGGCGAGCAACTCGGAACCCATGTACTCCATGATCTTGCGCATCGTATCGAGGCCATGCTCCCAACGCTGGCGCTCGACAGTGCCGTTCTCGCGGGTGGCAAGGCCGCGCTCGTCGTACCGCCATTCCCTTGTTCCGTTGCCGAACGAATGCCAATTCTTCTCATCCATCGGCGGTACGGCTGCCGGTACAAAAGCAATCGAGGGCGCGCTGACGGTCTGCATGCGGTCCGATTTTGCAATACTGAGGGGAGCCACGGCCTGATCGGCATCGAGCCGCACGGCGGACGCGGCAAGGTCGAGAAGTAACTGGCTTGGATTGCGCAATCGGCTCGGGCGGGGGTTGGCCTTCGGCCAGGAATAGTTTTTGGTCGTGCCGCTCGAATAGGTCTCAAAATGCAGCATGTTCAATCGGCCGACAGTGCCGATCCGCTGCCCGGCGTTCACCCGGTCGCCGATGCTCAGGCCGAGCGATGAGAGCGAGTTGGGCGAGACTTCGCCGTAGTTGACCACATATCCATCGTGCTGCACCAAGAGCGCGTTGGTGTTTTCATAAAAGGGGTAGAAATTGGCGATTCTGCCGTCTTCCACGGCGACGACCGCGTCCCCTTCGGAAGAGTAAAGATCAATCGCGCAGTGATAGCGGGCGCCGCCGCTTCGGTCGGCAAGGAAGCGACGTGAGGCATTGGCACCCGAAGCGCCGCCGCCGACCAGGCGCGTGTTGACTTCCAAGGCGCGCGGATGGCGTGTCACAACAGGCCAGTAGGATGTGCTTGCGGTGGACGTGGCGAACGCAATCGGGTCCCCGGTCGGGATCGGCAGGGCTTGATCGGCGGCAGCTGTGCCGGCGTCGGCATGCGCTGCAAAGTGATAATCGATGGACGCGAGCGCGTCGTCTGTTGCCTCTGGAGCTTGCGTGCTTGCGACTCCCGCCTTTGCCGCCGCGACAAAGTTGACGTCGCTCGGCGAGCGCCCGCGCGATCCCTTGCTGTAGAAGGCGACGCGGTCGAGGAACGTCCGCCAGCCATTTGGCTGCCCGCGCAGGACGCTGGGGCAGTTTTTGCCTGTCCAGTCATGATGCTGGCGCAGGCCCTCGGGCGCGGTGATGCCGAGCTGCATGCCCAGAAACACGCAAAGCCGCGCCGCCTGGTCGTATGCGGCTGCTTCATTCATGCCGCGATGCATGCAGACCTCGATGCCAATGCTGGATGCATTGGCGGCGGCATGAGCGTGCCATCCCATCTCATTGACCGGGAGATGCTGATAGATGTCGTTGTCATCGACCGTGAAGTGCCACGATACCCTGCGGGCGACCGCGTCACTGCCGCGAATGTATCGATTGTGTGCTGCGGCGTCGGCGCCCGGACCGGAATTGTCCGTATTATGGATGGTCAGTGTGGTCGGCCGTATCCGTGTTCCAGGCCGCGTCGGGAAGCCCGATGGCAAGAGGTCGACAACGATGCCGAGAGGATTGGCCGATGCCGCGCCGATTGCCCGTCGCGGGCCGGCATTCGATTTGACCAGTATTTTCGGCGCTAGTTTATCCAAGGCATCCTCCTTTGACGGGCAGCGCAATCGCTTGAACGAATTCACCAACGCGGTTTGCAAAATTGGTGCAGACGAGATGCTCGCAATCCTAGATCACGGAAAAACTCGTGGGCGTGAAAACACCGTGAAATACTTCGATGCGAGCCTAAGGGGGGGAATGGAGTGGCTACCGCGTGCGTGTCACCACCGGCTACCAGCAACTCTTGCCGAACGGATTTCGCTCACTTCAGCCATATGATTTTGCGTTCCCCGCGTGGGTCAGCAATGGCGCAATAACATTTGCTTCTTCTAATGGATGGCGGGACGCCGAAAATTGCAGTAAGTAAATATAGGGCACAGAGTACTACTGCGGGCGGACATGCTAAAGCTAAATGCTCTCGGCAGGCTAACCCTCACCGATGAGGGGGGGCGTGATTTCGCGCCACAGGGCAGCAAGGCGCGCGGGGCGATTGCGCTTCTGGCCGTCGCGCCCGGCCACACCCGCACGCGGGCATGGCTGCAGCAGCGCTTGTGGAGCGACCGGGCAGCGGAACAGGCGGCAGGCAGTTTGCGGGCGGTCCTCAGTGAGATCCGCCGCGGGCTGGGGCCGCACCGTCAACTGCTGGTAGCCTCGCGGCATGCCGTGACTTTAGAGCCCGCGGGCTTCAGGGTTGTGTACGAAGCGTCCGTCGATATGAGGCAGGGAGGTACGGTCGAGGCCTTTGAAGACGTCGACGTGCACGACCGTGAATTCGAACATGTTATCCGCGACGTGCGCAGCCATGTCCTAGAGAGATGGGTGCAGCAGCGCAGGGCAGCGCCGCGTCGAAGACGCATCGTCCTTGTGCGCAGCGATGCACGAGGAGCGCCAGCGGCCGATGTCGGCGCACGTCTGTTGCAAAATCGTATCCTGAGTGCATTGCGGCAGATGGACGATTTGGAAATCATGAGTGCGGACGGGTCCGACGGTGCGGATGATCTCGATGCACCCGGAGGCCAGCCGCAGGCGATACTCTTGATCCGAGTGCTTTCCGTTGCGGTTAGCAACGACGTTTTCCTGTCCGTCGAAATTCAGAATGGCCGTCGGCTGTGGTCCGACAATGCGAGCGTGCCTGGTGCCATCGGCGCGATGCACGAGTCGGTCGATTTGGACAGGCTTGCGCTCAACACAGTCGAACGCGTTTCCGATGCTTTCGCCGAAGCGGCATCGATTAATGGAGCGGATGCTTGTGCATCCGTCCTGGCGCACCAAGCGCGGAACCTGTTTTTTCGTCTTGACAAGAAAAGCCTCATTGCCGCTGACAGCCTATTCAAGCGCGCTTTCGAGATTGAGCCGCGCGGCCGGTACCTGGTCTGGCGCGGCTTCTTGCGCAATGCCGCATTCTTTCAACATCGAACGATGTCATTCCTGGACAACGTTGCGCCGGTCACCGAGCTCGCTGTGGAAGCGCTCCGCCACTCGCCCGACGATGCCGTTGTTCAGACAATCAGTTCGCAGATTGAGTATATTCACCAAGGCAATCTGCGTACGCCGCTCGTGATGGCGCAGCGCGGCGTCGAGCGCGATCCGACGGACCCGTTGGGATGGGCGCTGCTCTCCAACGCCTTGAGCACAAACGGCAAGTTGGAAGAGGGATACCAGACCGCCCGGCGTGCACTGGACCTTACCAAACATAGTCCTTTTCAGTTCTATTTCGAGCATTTCGCCTGCATGGCCGCAACAGCTCTGGCGGACTACGATCGGGCGCTGTTGCACGCCAGAACGGGCCTTCGCTTCCGCCCGGACTTTGTCTCAACACGGCGCTATGAGGTGGCCTTGCACCTGCACCGCGATGAGACGCCGCTGCTCCGTCAGGCGGTCAAAGCGCTACGGCAGCAGGAGCCAGGCTTCAGCCCAATGGCCCTACTTGATCCGAGCTATCCGGTGAATACGCTGAGGCGTCTGCCGATCATGGAGACTGTACAAAGGAGAGTTGCGGGCCCGATCAACGATCTGCTGGAGCCGTGAACGGCTGTCGACGACCGCGCGCGGGAAACACAAGGTGAACTGCCGTCCGAAAAGCGCGAAGCGCCAGAGTATAGCGCTCGCCGAGATCCGCCGTGCCCCGTCGCGTCAAGCACGGCACCTATATTCAATTCTTGTCGCGGCCAATTTAAGATTGTGGGCGCTAGAGCAAGTCCCCTGCTTCCCGTGAAATCACCGTGAATTCGTCAACGCGGTCGGGTGGATCAGTGCCGTCCCACTATCTTTATCTTTGTGGGGCCGATTTACTTAAGGGAGTTTCAAACGCGTTCAATCAGGAGAGTCCCTTGGCAGCGCCAAAACGTCCCGATCGCTTCGGTCCTGAAGAACTCGCCGCGCTGAGTGCTGCGCTCGACAAGAACAGGCTGTGGTACTGGCCTGAGGATCAGTCGGTCGTTGCAAGCGCGATGGCGGCTTATGCCAAGAAGTTCGGCGCTCACCGCGCCGTCGCCACGTCATCAGGGACGGCCAGTCTCCATGTGGCTGTGGCGGCCTCGCAGATGCCCACCGGGTCGGAAGTGATCACAACCCCGATCACTGACATCGGTACAATCAATGCAATCCTCTACCAGAATCTTATCCCCGTGTTCGCGGACGTCGACCCCGACACCGCCATGCCCCGTCCAGAGCACATCGAGGCGGTCATAACCGAGCGGACAAAAGGGGTGGTTGCTGTGCACTTGGCGGGCCGCCCCACCGAGATCGACGCCATCGCCTCGCTTTGCGCCAAGAAGGGCATCGTGCTCATCGAAGACTGCGCTCAGGCGTTGGGAGCTATCTACCAAGGAAAATCGGTTGGCAGGTTCGGGCGTTTCGGGTGTTTCAGCCTTAACGATCAAAAGCACATTACCAGCGGCGAAGGCGGTCTTGTTCTGACAGGCTCGGACGATGACTTCTATCTCTGCCACAACTACGCCGACAAGTACTATGACCGGCACGGTCGCAACGTGCGGCTGCACGCGCTTGCACCAAATTACCGTATGAGTGAACTGGACGGCGCAATGGCAGCCGCCCAGTTGCCGAAGCTCGATGGCATTGTTCAAAAGCGGCGCGAACTGGGCGACCGACTGAACGAGGAGTTAGCGAGAATCTCAGGCATCATCCCGCAGGGAAAGCCGGCGGACGGCGAATGCAGCTACTTCTTCTTTCTTCTGCGGATCGACCCCACAGTCATCAAGTGCACGAGGGATGAGTTCCTTTCGCAGCTTGGCGATCAGGGATTGGAATTTTCACGCTCCTACGTGCCAAGGCCGATCTACCGCAGTCCATACTTCTTGAACAAATCCTTCTTCCCCGGAGCGTGGCCTGCTGAGGTCGTATCGGGACGGGTTTATGACTACACCAAGATTTCTCTACCCGGCGCCGAAGAAGCGGTGGCGACGGGGATCTCGATCCCGTTGAATGAAGGGTTCGAAAATAGCGACATCGAGGCGTATATCGCAGCGATTAAGTTAGTCGCCGAACGCAATCGCTGAGAATGTTTTCGGGGAGATGGCCATGGCGAAGCGTGCACTTCTGTTTTCTCTGGTGAGCGTATTTTTCGCGGCTTTCTTGTCGGCCAGCCCTGCTCAGGTTGCGGACGAGCCACCCTGCGCCGTGCACGAAGGAACGCCATTCAATGAGGCCGCGCGCATCAAATTCGCATGTTCAAGCACGAGACCCCTGACGGAAGGCGCAAGCCACCGCGAGTTCGCTCTCAAACTGGGGTCGCTGGCAGCGATCGCTACCCCGAAATTGTCCTGGAAACAGATCGATCCAATGCAAGAACCGGCCCGCTATGCGAAAGCGCTGCTGGAGTACGGCATGAAAGACAATCAGGGGGTCGACTGGCGCATTGAAGACAACAAGGCAAGCACATGGTGCCACGCGCCCTGGTTTCAGGATCTGCGTGAACGGCTGCGCGGCATGACACTGGAGCGCGGATCCCGCCCGTTCGAACTTCATGCCAGGCAACAGACATTCAGTCAGAACTGGGCGATCGGCTTTTATAACGACGTTGCTTGCCGGAGGCTTGCCCTGGTGTGGCAGGACCCCGCCTCACCCAAGACGAAGGATTTCGCCTTTCCCGATGGCAGCTACGCGATCAAGCTGCTCTTCACGGCTGCCGACCCTTCGGAGGTGCCTTATCTCACCGGGTCACTGGAATGGGATGCCGCGATCGGCGAAAAGGGCGAGGTCACCAGGATGCGCCTGCTGCAGGTCGATGTGGCGGTCAAGGACAATCGGCTCAACGGTGTGTCGGGGTGGTTCTTCGGTACCTTCATGTATGATGCCGGAACGCCCGGCAACACACCTTATGAAAGACTGACGCCCGTCGGCGTGACGTGGGGCAATGACCCCATGCTGACAGCGTTCCAGTATGAGCAGCGTGGCAAGGCGGTGCGTGAATCCTGGGTCAACCCTGCTGTTGCAGAGAAGTTCTTCGCTTTGCCTCGGCACACCCTTGGCCTCTTTGGCCGGTTGAACGGGCCGGTGGACAATCCGAAATCATCATGCATCGCTTGCCACGGACAAGCGCTCGACTGGGGACGCGCCATCACGAGAGGAAGCCTGGCTGAGGTGTCGGCCGGCCTGCTTATGCCGGGGCCGCCGCAGGATCCTTACGACGATGGCGTTGTGGGACGCTACTTCCTCAATCTCGGTGTGGCATCGTTTGTCAACGGCACTCAGCCGCTTGATTACTCACTGCAAGTAGCCCTGGGCATAAAGAATTTTCGGGCTTGGGTGTTTGCCAACTACCCACAGATGGCGGACCAAGCCACCGATGTGCCGAAGTTCGGTTTTCCGACTGATCCGTTTGATGCCGTACCGCTGGCTCCGACAGAACCATCCATGGAACTCTTCAAGCGGTAGGTCGGATCGCGCCTGAGCAGGTAACTCCGTCATCGGGAAGGGAACGGGAGCATGCACGACTTCTTCGGACCGCGCGAACCGGGCTTCGACATTCCCGGCCGAGCATACGCTCTGCTCATCGACGGGGCCGACAGCGAGTTTGTGCTCTTCGACGCTGTCAACGCGGATTACTTCGACCGGATCTATGCGCTGTCCGGGCCACTCCCTCAACCGGGCAGTTGGCGAAGCCATGTCGACGGCGCGCCGATTTACGCGATCGAAATCAATGCGTCGGATGCCGGGGCCGAGTGGCTTGCACGGCATCCGCACGATGCTCTGCCTGAGTGGTCGCAGATCGAGTTGGTCCCAGACGGCAAGGGCGAGGCCGCCGTCTACAACAGTATCGCCGGCCCGCCGCGTCGAGCCAGGATTTCGGTTCGGCCCGCGTCGAACAAGGTCGCGCGCATGTTGGCGCTGGCGACTGATCTTGGGCCATACGTCAGGCCGGAGGATGTGGTCTGCCTCCGGCATGATCCTCCGGTCATCCTGACCCACTGGCATTACGACCATTTCCATGCGGCCAACATCTATCCGTTGGGGCAGGCTATGACTTGGATCGCACCACTGCAGACGCTTGGCCCAGGCCCGCAGTCGGCGATGGCAAACGCCATTGCGACCACGGGCACGCTGATGGTCTGGAACGGCAACGGAATCCTTTCGGCCGGCAAGATCGATCTGGAGCGCTGCACCGGGCCTTGGAGCAACCAGAACAGGTCCGGCATTGCGGTGTGGGTCTGGGGAACAGCCGGCAGCGATCCGATCTTGCTGCCGGGGGACGCAGGCTACAGCGATGTTCCCACGCTTGTCGCAGGTAAGGCGATCGCGGGCGTCGCGGCCGCCCATCATGGCGGTCGCGCAACGGGCACGCCACCGGCGAAGCCCGGCACCGGCACGCCGCGCGTCGCGCTCTCCTATGGACACAGCAACATCTACGGGCATCCGTTGGCGACTTCACTTCAGGGCCTGGCGACCTCGCGCTGGGCAATCGGCCATCCCGCCGCAGGCCTTGACGAACGGCGCACTGAAGATCGTCCGGGAGGTGCGGGCGGTACTGGTCTCGGCCACATTCGCTTGAACTGGACCGGCAACAGCGGTGCATACCACACCTGCAGCTGCGGCTGCACACTCGATCCGACACAGTAGACGACCAACCAGACGAAAGAGAGCAGGCCATGAAGTGCGTGGTATTTGTGCCGGGGATCATGGGCTCGATCCTGTCGCTGCCGGACGGCGAGGAAGTCTGGCCTCCGACACCGCTCGAGGTCACCTTCGGCTACAAGCGTAAACAGAAACTGCTGCTGGAAGACCTCGTCGTTGGCGATGTGGTGCGCGCGGTGTCCTGCTTCGACGTCTACAAGCCGCTCGTCAACACGTTCGCCACCATCGGCTTCAAGGAGAGCGGGCCGGGCGACCGCCTCCACGTCTTCCCCTATGACTGGCGGCGAGATCTTGAAGTCCTTGCCGATCAGTTGGCAGACCGGCTCGACACGCTGCCCGCCGGCACAACGTCGATCACCATCGTTGCCCACAGCATGGGCGGGTTGATCAGCCGATTGATGCTCGAGGCCGGCAAGTTCGATGCAAGACCCTGGTTCGGGAAGATCAATGCGTTCATGACGCTGGCAACGCCGCATCTCGGCGCACCGCTCGCACTGGCGCGTATACTCGGCCTCGACAGCGCCATGGGCATCAGCGCGGCCGACTTTCGCGAAATCACGGCGGACAAGCGCTATCCGTCCGGCTACCAGCTTCTTCCCGCACCAGGCGAAGCGGCCTGCTGGGACATCAAGGCAGGCGGCACGCTGGGCGACCTTGATATCTATGACCCGGCTGTCGCCACCAGCCTTGGAATGAATCCGGCATTGGTCGCCCGTGCCGCCTGGGTTCACGAGACGCTCAGGAATGGGAAGGAACCCCAGCATATCCGGTATTTCTACTTCGCCGGAACCGGCCACAAGACCGCGACCCGCATAAACGTCGGCACGAGCTCCAGACAGGTGACCCGTTCAGAAGACGCCGGCGACGGCACGGTACCGTTGTGGAGTGCACTTCCGGTTTCGGCGCAAAAGCAGCTCGTCGTCGGCGAGCATGCCGGCTTCTTCACGGAAACCACCTTCAAGGCCGTGTTCTTCCGCCTCTTCGGCAAGAACTTTCCGACTCCGCCCGTTGGCGTGAAGGGGACAGAGACCGCAACACTTTCCGTACAGTCCCTGACCATCCGCAAGACAGATGAGATTGAACTAGTCATCGCACCGTCGGCACCGGTCGACATCGTCAAGGGAAAGGTAGTGCTGGAAAGCACGGACGGACCCGACCAATCTTTCACGGCCGCCGGCGAGGCCCTGAAGGTAAGCTACTCCGGTCCACCAATCCCTTCGCTGAAGCTGCGCCTGCCGCCCCTCGGCAAGCCAGGCTTCTATCGCGCGCGCTTCGCCGGCAAGCCTTCCGGGGAGAAACCAGCGCAGTTCGTGGTGACCTACAAATAGGAGAGGACGCCTGTGGCGAAGAAGAAGACGGTTCCCGACACCAACGTCGTCAAGCTAAAATATATGGACGCCGAGCCAGGCCCTGCGCCCAAGGGTACGAAAACCCGGATGCAGGGCTGGGAGTATGCGGCGACAGAGCCTCTGCTCGACGGGCCGGTGTCACGGCGCGTGGCGGTGATCGACCTCGATCCCGACACTGGCGCGGTGATGCCCGGTGCGCGTTTCGTGCCGCCGAAGGGCCGGACGCAGGGATACTACAAGGTCAACGACGAACTGGACTTCGAGGCCGCCGACTTCATGCAGGTCAGTGTGTTCACGGCGGTCATGAAGATGATGTCTATCTTCGAGGGGCAGGATGTACTCGGCCGCAAGCTCAGCTGGGCCTTCGACGGCGAGCAGTTGCTCGTCGTGCCACGCGCCGGCAAGATGCCAAATGCCTTCTACCATCGCGATTCACGCAGCCTGCAGTTCTTCTTCGTCGACGACCCCAACCCCAAGAAGCCCGGCAAGTTCGTCTACACCTGCCTGTCGCCGGACGTCGTCGGGCACGAAACGACGCACGCGATCCTCGATGGCATCGCGCCCGATCTTTACAATGCGACGTCGCCGCAATCGCTCGCAATGCACGAGGCGATTGCCGACCTCGGAGCGGTGATGCTCGCGGTGCGCACGGATCGCCTGCTGCGTCAGGTGATGATCGACACTGGCGGCGACCTCCGGAAAGCCGAAGCCTTCAACGAGATCGCCCGGCAGTTCGGTGAGGCCCTCTACGGCGAAGGGCGACCGCTGCGTGACCTCAACAACAAAGCGTCGATGCTTAAGCCCGACGATCTCGATCTAAATGAGCCGCACGACCTCAGCACCGTGCTCACCGGCGCGCTCTATGCCCTGCTTGTCGCCGAATACGAGGAAATCAGGCAGGAGGATTTTCAGGACAAGCTTGCCAAAGACAAGCAGAAGCGAAAGCAGGCGGGCCTGTCGGCACCGACGAAGGAGGAAAAGGACAAGATCCGCTTTTCCGTTTCAGGTTTCGCGCTGTTCAAGGCGACTGAGAAGTTCAAACGCATCGCCTTCCGAGCGTTGGACTATCTGCCGCCGGGCGAGATCTCCTTCGCCGACTACGGCCGCGCCATGGTCGTTGCCGACACCTATTCGAACCCGCAAGACTCCGAACCGCGTGACTTTATCAAAGCGGAATTTTTGCGACGGGGGATGGTCAATGACGCCGGAACGCTCGACCCTGTCGATGCAGGCTTCGACATACCCGCCGACCTCGACCTTGAGCAATTGGTACGCAGCGACTGGGCAGCCTACCAGTTCGCAGAAAAATGGCGCCAGAAGCTTTTGATCCCCGCCAACATGCCGTTCGAAGTGCGGCCGCGGCTCGACGTCAGCCGCAAGACCTGGCGCAAGAACGGAGAGCCGGCCGTGATGCGGGCACTCCTGTTCAAGGTTGCATGGCAGTCCACCCAGACGTTCCAGATTGGCGACTTCTTTAACGAGGTGGCCGTCACACGCGGCACAGCGCTCGCGGTCGACTGGGAGACGCGCAAGGTGCATGCGCTGCTGTCGACCAGCCCCGATCATCCCTCGCAGCGTGACGCGTCGACCTTGCGCAACGATGCCATGAGGAAGGCATTCCTTGCCACCAACATCGCTGAGGGGGTCCTCGAGTTCGGCTCCCCAAATGTCCAGATCCAGAATGGTACATTGCGCATTCGCGCGATGGGCCAGATGCTGCACATGATGGGGCACTGAGATGGCAAGAAAACTCAGGATCAGGATCTACAATGTCTTGTTTGGCGATGCCATCCTGCTGACCATTCCCGAGATCGACGATGCCGGTCAGGAGGTCATGCTCAACGTGCTAATCGATGTCGGCAATGCGCTTGCCGGGACGGCGGGTCGCGACGAGGTCTTCAAGCCCGTGCTTGAAAATATCAGGGACGAACTCGGCGGCAAGCCAATCGATCTCTACATCATGACTCATGAGCACATGGACCATGTGCAAGGGCTTCTCCATGGCGCCAGGAAGCTCGGTATCGAGTTCAAGGCGAGACACCTGTGGATGACCGCCTCGTCGGAAGGCGCGTCCTACTACAACCGCTTCCCAAAGGCGAAGCGGAAGCAACTCGCTGCACTCGCGGCCTACGACAGCGTCGCCGAGTTTCTCGCAAAGAGCGCCGTACCAGTGCCGCTCGGGATCCAGGCCCTGCTCGACATCAACAACCCGCGATCCACCAAGGACTGCGTCAAGCATATCAGCGAACTCGGGCTTGACGGCGTGAAGGCGCTCTACGTGCATCGCACGACCGACGTCTCGGGGCATCACCCATTCCGCCGCACGAAAGTCCGGCTACTCGCGCCGGAGGAGGACACGTCGATCTACTACGGCGCGCTGCCGCCCCGCACGCTGGGTGCCCTGTTCGACGGCGCTGCACCCCTATCGCTCGACGCCAAAGCCATCACGCCCCCGGCGGGTGTCTCTGCAGGGGACTTCTTCGATCTGATCGAGTTTCGTTCCAGCGGCATGGCCGCCAATCTGCGCACGATCGACAAGGCCGCCAACAATTCGAGCATAGCCATCGAGCTCGAATGGGACGGCTGGCGGCTGCTCTTCCCCGGCGACGCGGAAGAGAAGAGCTGGGAGATGATGGATCGGGAAAACGAATTGAAGCCAGTGCATTTCCTGAAGGTCAGCCATCACGGCAGCAAGAACGGCTCGCCGCGGCATCAACTCGACAAGGTGCTGCCCGAGCAGGCGCCGGACGGCCGCCCCCGCTTCGCCGTCGTGTCAACACGCGAGGGCGCCTACTCCGGTGTACCCGACACCGACACGCTGACCCTGCTGGCGGGACGAGCAAAGCTTGAGGATACGCGCGCGCTGAATGATGGTGGCTGGTTCGATGTAACGTTTCCCGATGACGGCGGCGTGCCGGAATCACACCCAGCCCCATAACGCGATTTTTGGTTAGGAGGTGCAAATGCTCCGATTGTTACCAGCCGGCCCTGCGAGCGGAAGGGGCTAACAGTATGCACGCAGCGGCCGCCAATAGCCTCGTTCAAGCGCTGACCTGGCGGCTACGCGACATGCGCATCCGGGCCGGCATCTTCGAGATAGAGCAGGCCGCCGCCGTGCTTTCCACTCAGGAAGCATGGACGAAGGAGGAGCTGAGGCTGGCGCTGCTTCCCATCTTCTGCAAGCGTCAAGAACAG
Organism: Mesorhizobium sp. WSM4809; assembly: GCF_055811655.1. Taxonomy (NCBI): domain Bacteria; kingdom Pseudomonadati; phylum Pseudomonadota; class Alphaproteobacteria; order Hyphomicrobiales; family Phyllobacteriaceae; genus Mesorhizobium; species Mesorhizobium sp. WSM4809. Next base: position 540,305 of record NZ_JBVVQW010000004.1, on the reverse strand, counting down.
CGCGAACTGGTTTCGACGCTGATTGATGAGTTGCTAGCGCCGCCTTCCCCACTATCCGGGCAGGCGGCCAGGGAAAACGTCGATCCGATCGAGCCCAAAATAAAGGATCCCAGGCCCGATGAGCCCCCGCAGGCGGAACCGGGCTTCAGGCAAAAGCTCCAGGCCCGGATCGTCCGTTTCCTAGAAATCGCTCGCAATCCAAAATGGATGTCGCGGGTGCTTTGGCTGCTTGTTGCTGTCTTCCTGCTCACAGCGTTTATCATTCTTTTTCCGGGCGCCCTTTCGGATCTGGGAGACAGGCTGGCGCTGGTCGCTATGTCTGTGTCCGGCATCTTCACAGACCCGGTCGGAGGCGAACTCATCGCCGAGCACGAGGACCCGGAGGGCCTGGCTTTCGCACTTCTGGTTCGCCACAGCACGGTCGCGGGGCTGGTCGCATCCAGTGTCGTCGCGGTCCTGCTCATTTTCGAGCTGAGGAAAAAGGCCGACATCAAAAGCGAACTTCCCAAGGACAAGCCGCAAATCCCTCAGCCTCTAGCCAAGGGTGACAATTCGGTATTTCGGGTCGGCTCGCTTGGAGGGCCTCCGCCACGCTTCCTCACGCCGCAGCTCGCATCCGAAATCGTCGAGCTTTTGAACTACCGTTTGACCGAGAGCGACAGGCCGGAGCTGGATCTGCGCGCCACCGTCGACCGCCGCGTGCGCGGTACCATCGACAGCCTCGTTTTCGAGAAGCGCAAGGAGTTGCCGACCGTCGTCATACTCACCGATGCGTCCTGCGACGCCAGCTACTGGAACACGATTGCTGCGGAATTCCAGATCGCGCTTGAGCGGCGCGGCGTGGTTGTCGAGGCCCTTGTCTATTCCGGTTCGTTGTCAGGGATAAACCGGTCGGACCCGTATCGAACTGGCACGGTCGCCTCGGCGCTGGAGACGATCGCCGAGGGCAGTGGCTGGATGCTCACCGCCGTCTTCGGCGATCTGAGGCGCTTGTCACGCCGAGATGCCTCGCTGCTTGCCGACCTGCGCGAGCAGGGACCGGTGCTGACCTTCGACTACTACGACCCGCGGCTATGGGACAGCCGCCACGAAGTGCTGGACAGTCTTGGCATCGGGCCGCACGCTGCGACTGGACCCGCTTTAAGGCGGGCCCTTGCCTCCGCCTTTGCGCCAGATCGCGCGGCGATCCGTAAGGCTGGGTCTCCAAAGGTGTCAGTTGCCGTCTTCGAGACTCTTTCCGAGCCTCACGCGCAATGGGCTTCGGCCTGTGCTATGGTTGAGCCGGTTTCCTTCTCGCTCGCTGAGAAGCTGCGAGGCGCGCATCCTCAGCTTGGTGACGAGGGGGAAGGGCTTGCCTTTTCCCTGCTCGTGCGCCTGCCCGGAAGCTGGATCGGCCCGGAAGGCCTGCGTTTCTCGGCCGAGATGCGCCGGCGACTGCTATCGCGGTCCTCGGTCACACCACGCGATCAGCAGTTCGCCTTCCTGAGCGTGCTGGACGGGGCTTTCGGAGAGGAGCCGACATCGATCACCGCCGCCGAACTGTGGCGCTACACGCGGGCTCAGGCCGAACTTTTCACACCGCGCCAGGTACGCGCACTGCAGGATCTCGCTGACATCAAAGCGGGCGGGCTGATCGACGAGCGCAAGTTCGTGGATTTTGTCCAGCGGCTGCGCCAGCCCGGCCAATCCGCCGAACAAGGAACGATGCTCCTGCCGCAACACTCGACCCGGGTTCCCGCATTGACCGGCCGTCCGCACACCGAGCCCGGGCCGGAAGAGGAAACCGCGGAGGAACCGGAGACTGCATCCGCAACCTGGTCGCTCGGCCTTTCCGAGGTTCGCGTCCGGCTGAGCGCTGATGCCACCCCGCTTGTCGCCTTCCTGCCCGGAGGCAGAAATGTCCTCGTGATGGAACCGGACGCTACGAACGCGCAGGCCATCTTCAGCCGTATCGACGCCGTGCTTGGCACCCGTGAACCGGTCAGCCTTCGCGAACCGCTGTCCAGAGCCGACACCGTGCCTCACGATTTCTCGGAGATGATGGTTTTCCCGAACATCCAGGCCGGGGTTCTGGCAACCCGGTCCGGACGCCTTTTCTCGTTCCAGCAAGCCGGAGAGGCCGGCAAGACTACTGCCGAACCGCTGGCCAACCTGTCCTTGGTGGAGGTGCCAATAGGGACGACAGAGATCGGCGGCTCGCCCCTGGTCGCGCTGAGCACAGTGGGAAACCGCATCGCCTGCTGTGGCCGGCGCGCGGATACCCTTATCGTGACCAATATGAACGAAGGAAACAGGCCTCAGCACTTCAGCTTGCCCGGCGCCATCACCGCACTCGCCTTCTCGCAGGGTGGCGCCGTGCTGTGCGGTCTGGAAAACGGCAACATTTTCCGCGTGGCCGACCTGGCGTTGCCTTCTGGACTCGAACCGTCCTCTACCAGCGAGTCGCTCTCCGGCCCAGGTTCGCCCGAAAGCATAGGGTCCTTCGGTCTTGAAATCACCGCCCTGGCAGAAATCGTCCCGGAAGACTCCAATCGAACCGCCACCGTCGTCGCGCTCTCCGATGGCAGGATCGTATTCGGCGAAGGGCTATCCCACGGCAATGCCGAACTGGCGTTGCCGTGGCGGCCGCGATGGCTCACCCCCTTCCCGGACCGCAAGGCCGCGCTGGTCGACAACACTCCCGTCGGCTTTTCCTTGGCCGCGACGGGTTCGAAGGGCGAATTCGACATTGCCGGGTTTCCGCTCAACAACGAGGGCTACCAATACCGGGCGGAATCGCTGATCAGCGAAAGCGTCGACCCGTCGCGCGACGGCGTCGCCATCCTTGCAATAAATGCCGAACGTCGCCGCGTCGTTGTGCGCAATGGCATTTATCTCGAAGTCCGTCCCCTGCTGTATGACCTGCCTGAACCCGAGGAGGCAAAGGCCGCCACGCAGGAGCAAGAAGCGCCACCCTCGGCGCAGGGACCGGCCTTTAGCGGCGAAGAGCAGCAAACGGTGCCAGCATGAGGCGCACCGAAATTCGCATCAAGCAGGCCGGGGACACCATCCAGATCCTGCATCCGGCTACCAGGACCTGGCAGGATACGACGCTCTCGCGGGACATGAAGCTCGATAATCGGTCAATCCCCGACATCAAAGCCCTGCTCGATAACTATCTCGACAAAGACTACTTGCCCAACAACACCTGGGACATGCGCGTCACTGAGCAATCGAAGATCGGCGTGGAACTTTGGAACAGCGTGTTCGGCAAGAGCGTCGATTTCGACCCCGGCTCGTGGCTACATTTCATTCCTGAAGTCAGCGAGTCGAAGAGCGAGGACTTCATCGACTTCATATGCAAGGTACCGTGGACCATGCTCACGCGCGGCGCGCTCGGCAAGCCGATGTTCATGGCGCTAGACCGCAGTGATCCCGTTGCCATCACCGTCGATGCCAGTGCCGTCGCACCCGATGAGCGACGTGGAAACTACAACATCCTGCAGCCGCCTACCCCGCGCCTATTGCTCGTCATGCCCGAGGTCAACCACACCGACGCAGCCAAGAACACCGGTGCGGCCTCACACCGGGAAGCGTTGCAGAAGATCCTTGAGCCACATTACGAGGCCGGCAAGGCCCCGCAGAACATCAAATGCGTGCGCAGTCTCGCTGAGTTCGAAAGCGCCATGCTGACGGAGCGATTCGATCCGCATATCATCTATTTTTACGGACACGGCACCACGCCCGGCGCCAAGGGCACCAAGTTCCAGTTCGATAACAATGGTAAGGAGGACTGGCAGGATGTCGGCGACATCGCCTTCGTCATCACCCAGGTCGTCAACACCAACGGCAATCCGCCCTTCATCTGGTTCAATGCGTGCTTGGGCGCCGCCGCCAACCAGGACAGCGCGTTGCGCAGTTTCTCCGCAACAGCCTCCTGCGTCGTCGCCATGCGTACGGTCGTGCGCATGGACGCCAGCCGTATCCTGGCCGAACGGGCGTTGAAAGCGATTATCGTCGATCGCTTCTCGCCGCCTATCGCCGTGCGCGAGGTGCTGCGTAACTGCCCCACAGACTGGATGCGTAGCGGCCACTGGGCGTCCACGGTGGTTGCCGCCCAGTTTGCCGACTGGACCGCCCTCGGCAACGACGACGAGCGCGTGGCCGAGGACGACGACGCTGTCGGCAACTTCCCGATCCGTGTCGACCGCGTCGATGCGCTTGGCATGATCGAAAGCCGGCTAAACGCTTCCTTCGTCGCGCCTGCGGCTTCTGACGATCCGGCAGTGCTGTTCTGGAGCGGGGCGGCTGACCAGATGCCGACGATCTTCGAAGAGCGAGTGCGCGACGTCGTTGTCGAGCGCTTTCCAGGCCACAAGCCTGTGCTGTTGAAGGTGGAACTTCAGGCGGCTGCGCGTCCGAAGGATCCTGACGAGCTGGACACTCAACTGCGCGTGGCGATCTTCAAGGGGTTGAGCAACAATGCCGACGTTCCGGTGGAAGATGCCTCATTTGGCCGCATCCGGCGGCTAATCGTCAACAAGTCGCCGGGCCGCAACGGCGTGCTGATGCTGTTGCACGGTCCGCTCGCCGCATCCGATGCCGATCTTGTGAAGGCCTATATGCGCATCTGGAAGAGCCTTTGCGACGACCTCAAAGACAGTCCCAACTCGCCGCGCGTCGCACTGGCCTTCGGCTTCGATGCCGAACAGGGCGAGACATTTGAGGCGTCGGAAGGGGATGAAGTCGTCCATCTTGGGGCTGTCCCGCCGGCCGAGATCAAGACGCATCTCGGCCGCTACCGCCGTTTCTATAATATCGCACCCGCCGATCTGGAGACCGAAAGCCTCAAGCTGGCACGCGATACCGAGGGAAGTTTCAGGACATTGCTTGAAAAGCTGGAAAAGAAAGCCGGTTTCAGGCGCTAGGATTGGAGGCAGACATGCAAGTATTTCGCCTGATCGACCGTCTGGCAGACGGCGCAACCGCTATACTCGACGAACGCCAGAAGCGGGTGAACCGCTTCTTCGACACCAACAAGGGCCGCGCCGGGAGCTACGTCGCTTCGCCCGAGTTGAAAACGGCCGTGGACGTCGCACTGACCCTTGGCCGGCCGCTGTTGCTGACCGGCGAACCGGGTTCGGGCAAGACGCTGGCCGCGTTCTGGCTCGCCCAGCAGCTCGAGTTGGACAACGGCCACTTCCACGAATACCAGGTGCGCTCCGATTCCCGGGCACGCGACATCTGCTATGATTTCGACGCGGTCTCCTGGTTCCGCCAGAGCCAGATTGCGCAGAAGGAGGTCGACAAATCAGGCTTCCTCAGCGCGCGCGCGTTGGGCATCGCCTTCGGCTGGAATGGTGAGGAGGATGCGAAGCCGCATGTCGTGCTGATCGACGAAATCGACAAGGCGCCGCGTGACTTCCCCAATGACCTGCTGCTCGAACTCGACCAGATGAAGTTCACCATCGCCGAAACCGGAAGGACTATTGGTCCACCGAAGCAGCGTCCGATCATCGTGATCACCTCGAACTCCGAGCGGCGACTGCCGGATCCGTTCCTGCGCCGTTGCGTCACGCACCATATCGAGATCAAACCGGAAACCGTCCTGGATATCCTCAAGGCGCGCCTGAAAGCCTATCGCGGCGACGCGCCGGCCAATCCCCAGGACAATCAGCTGATCGAGGCCGGCGGCGCGTTCTGGAGTGGACTAACAGAGTTGGAGGGCAGGTTCAGCCGCAAGCCTACCGTCGCCGAATTTTGGCAATGGCTGGTCCTGGCTAGCGAATTTCCAGATGACTCCACGGTGAACCTGATCGAGACGCTGAAGAAGAAACGCGGCGCGGATATAGCGAAGTTGCCGCGCATCAACAGCCTGTTCCTACCGGCCGACCTGGGGGTTATCTCCAGTGTCTGATCCCGTCCAACCTGCACAGGCGGATAGTTGGTGGGGGCGTGTCGCGAGCCATTTCGTCCGCCGAAAATGGGCCTACGTCTTCGCCGCCTTTGTCTGGGCACTGGTGTGGTATGCTGTCATGAATGTTCTGACCGTCGCACTGGAGAGAATACCCGGCCTTGGCGAGGTCGCGCCTTTTCCCGTCGATGTCATGCCCCTCATCGCCGGCGTACCGATCATCATCGTCGGCTGGCGGGCCGTGGCGCTGGGAAGCCGACTTGAAGAGGCGATCGGGAATTTCGACGACGGTGCGGCTTTCGTGTTCCCCGCCGGCCAGGCCGGTGCCATGAAGAAGTTCATGAGCGACCTGAGAAGGACGATCAGCTGGTACTCTAAGCTCGTTTCGGCGGTGATTTTCCTGATTTCGCTGACGGGCGTCATTCTCCTGACCTCTATCAACGATCTGGATTCCGCCCATCTTTTCATCTCCTTCCTGCTGATCGTCGGTGTGCCGGCGATCGCTTTGCCCATCGGCACATTACTCGGTCGGCTGCTCGGCTACGGCCAGTTCGTCCGCATCATGGGCCGCAATGGCATCGCACTGGCAGGCCTTTCGACGCCGCAGGCGCGCGCGGCCTTGCGCGAATTGGAGAGCGTCCATGCCTTCGCCATCATCGCACTGTCGGTGCTCTGCTTCTGGTTCGCCGGATGGTGGATCAGCTGGGGTCTGGGCTACGGGCTCGAATACGAAAGCATGTGGCGAACCCAGTTCCTGGTTCTCTCGCTTGTCTCGATAAGCCTCTTCATCACGGCCGGCATTTGGCCCGCCTGGAGCTTCCGTCGACGCGTCGCCGAACTTAGCGGCGGAACTGCAGGCCGCCACGCCAGGGAAGAGCAGATTCGGCAGGCGAACGCCGATCTCGTACTTTGGCAGGGAGCGACCGCGCAAAAAGCACGCCAGCAGCGTGAACGCATCGTAGAGCTGAAGCGCTTCATCGCCAATTTGGAGGACCAGCGCATCGAAAGCTGGTTGCTCGACCCGAGGTTGCTGGCCTTCCTGCTGGCCATCAACCTGGCGATCCTCGTCCTTCCCTTGCTGATACCCGAAGCGCGCTCGCCGGCGGCGGCTTTCTAAATCCGAACAGCTTTCAAGGAATCTGAAAATGATCGACGCCGTTTCGATTTCCATGCTGCCGGCCAGGGACGGCGACTGCCTGTTCGTCGAGGCGGCCGGGTTCCGCCTTCTTGTCGATGGTGGGCGGCCGCAGACCGGGCTGACTGTACTGCCAGCCTTTCTCGCTTCCTTGCCTACGCGCCCCGGCAAGCCAACCATTGACCTAATGATCCTGACACATGTCGATGCCGACCACATAGCTGGTGTGCTGACCTTTCTAGCCGACCCTCGCGGGTTGACCATCGGCGAGGTGTGGTTTAACGGCGCCGAGCATCACGCACGCGCCGCGGACTTTTTTGTTAAGCCGCCGGCGCCGGAGGATGTACCCGACGCGGATCCTGACGACCTCAAGACGCTCAGCGTGAAGCAGGCGCTACAGTTCGATGCCCGCGTCAAGGAACTCGGCATAGCGTGGAACACGAGACTGAAGGGCGAGGCCGTCATGGTCCTGCCGGATGGCGAACTGCCGCGCGTGACGCTGGCGCCCGGCCTCGACCTCGTCCTGCTTGGCCCACCCAGGCAGAAGTTGGCCGACTTCTATCCGGATTGGGAAGACTGTATCAGGGAGTTCGCGGCTGAAGAAGAACGCGAGGCCGACAAGGTCCTCTCGGCCGAACCGAGAATCGTGCCGACCGTGGAGAATCTCGGTGAGCTGGCAGGGGACGCGGAAACAGCGGATCGTACCAGGCCGAACGGCGCGAGCATCGCCTTCGTGTTGGAGGCCGGCGAAAAGAAACGCATCCTCTTCACCGCAGACGCGCATCCCACCGACGTGGCGAGCGGCGTCGAGCGCTATGGCGGTCAGGGCCGTGTGTCTTTCGATGCCGTGAAGGTCGCGCATCACGGCAGCGCCAAGAACAACATATCCGTGCTGATCGACAGGCTGCAATCGCCACGCTGGCTGATCTCGACCGACGGATCCGGCCATGGCCATCCGGATTCCTCCGCTATCGCCCGCATCGTGCTGACGCTCAGCAAGGAAAAACTGCTAATCTTCAATTACCCTTCGAAAATCAACTTGGACTGGGACAAGGCTGACCTGAAGGAAAAGTTCAAGTATTCGACCTGTTATGGCGACGGTGAGACCGCCATCACGATCAGGGTTTGACGCGGTGCAGATATCTTCGGATTCGATTGTCCCATGAATACGATGTCCTCACTCAGAAGCGCGTTAGCTAGCTGTGAGCTGCGGTCGCTGTAGGCTTTGTAGGTCAGTTTGCGGCGCTTTTTGTCCTGTCTATCCTACGGTTATCGGTTGATCCCGTGCTGTCGCCAGTCGAGGCGTCCATTGCGGTCTAAGCGCTCCTTCTTATACCCATTGGCCGTATCCTCGTGACCGATCAGGGCATCGAGACTCAGCTAAGCTAAGCCAAGCCAACGTGAGTTCAGGAAGGCTGCTTCTCGCCTGAGCGGCCTCCAAGAGCCGTAATAAACGACGGCCGCTTACAGGATGCGCACGTGGTCAGCGCAATGACCGAGATTCGGCGCAAAGCTGCCAGCCAGATCGCCCCGCCGCATTTCAGATTTGCGTCCGAGGCGCCAGGGTAGCCGGCGGGTTTTTCATGCTGACATTTGGCTAACTAAACGGCGAGCGATGATCGAGGCGCGGAAAGGCTGCTGATAGGCCGCAAGCGGACGGGCGCTTCGGGCTGCGAACCCTAAAGAGCGGACATTCCGGTTTGGCGTGGGCATCGTCGTGATTTTACCAAAGCGGGAAGTGTGCCGGCAGACTCGAATGATATGGCAGCGGCAATGTTACTTCGACTCCGAACGATGGCGGTGACTGAACTGCACAACGATAGTCGCAAGATATCGAGAACTTGCAGTTGAGCGTTCGGTCTGTTGTCGATAGGCTCAGTTGCTGGGATTCGGGGGTAAGCTGCAAGTGACGTCGGTTTTTGTCGCATACGCCTCCGGTAATCAGTTCCACGGTGACATGATTGTCGCGGCCTGCAAATCGGCTTCAACTTCCGATCGATCAATAACGCCTTGGTCGACACTTGACACGTCGGGCTCACCAGTTGCGCGGTCGGTGGAAAGCTGGATAGAAGGCGCCGACGCTTTCATTGCCGACATCTCTCTCGTCAATCACAACGTGACCTACGAGCTGGGATTTGCGATCGGATTGCAAAAGCCCACGCGATTGATCCGCTCGACCCACATGGACTTCCAACCGGTCAAAGCCATCGGCTTGCTAGATACCTTGGGCTACGACGGCTACGACTATGATCACGTTCTTGTTCGCACCCTGTCAAAACGCGATGAAACGACCCGCTGGGCTGAACTGGCGAAAAATAAGGATCAGCCGGTTTTCATCCTTCAACTTCCGACCCCCACTGAATCCACCCTACGGACGACCAGCGCCGTAAAGAAGATTGCGCGGATCAAATTCCGCAACTTCAATTCGAGCGAGATCAGCCGACTGAACGCCAGCGAAGCCTATGAACAGGTGGCATCCTGTTCGGCATCATCGCTTTCTGGATGGAAGGTGACAGCGAGCAGGCTGCTCGCAACAACCAAAGAGCGGCTTTCATTTACGGCATTGCCCGCGGTCGAAACATTCCGGCATTGTTAATAGCTCACCAGAAGTCCAGCCTTCCTCTGGACCTACAGGACCAAGCCGACCGGTGGTGGAAACTAGCGGACATCGATGAGATCATAGGCGCTTTCAGGTTGCCGTGGCAGACGTTGCCAACGAGTTCGTCTCGATTAAGCCAGACCACGAAAACCTGCTTGAACGATTGAGTTGCGGCGATCCTGTAGCCGAGAATGAAGCAACCTCGCTTGCAGACCATTTCCTAGAGACCGACGGCTATCAGCGAACTCTCCTCGGCGAAGCCAACGTTCTGGTCGGCAGGAAAGGAAGCGGCAAGACAGCGGTTTTCCTACAAGTAAGAGATCGCACTAGGTCAAATAAGGCAAACATCGTCATCGACTTAATTCCAGACGGTTACCAGCTCATCAAGATGAAAGAGTTTATCTTGGATAAGCTAAGCTTCGGCACCCGGAAGGAAGTTATCGCGGTTTTTTGGGAATACGTACTTTGGTCGAAATCACCTACAAGCTATTGGAGAAGGACGAAACGAGGGCGTTGCGCGACATGCGTCTTCTCCAGGGCTACAACAAGCTCAAGGCGCTATTTGAGGCGCGTGTCGACACAGGAACCGGGGACTTCTCCGAACGACTGAAACGACTGGCACAAAACGTTGTCGACCGGTTTCGCAGCAGCGCCATCGTTGACGTTGAACTTCACCAACTGGATTCATCCAAGGTGCTAGAGGCCATCTATGGGCAGGACGTCCGAGAACTCCGAGAGACCGTTCTTGAGTATCTTCGCCTCAAGGGTTTCGTTCTATTCCTCTTCGACAATCTCGACCGCTTTTGGACGCCAGGGGGCTTCACCGACGACGATGCCCTGATAGTGGTCGGGCTGACGGAGTCAATGCAGGAGATCGCACGGAAGTTCCGTCGGAAGTCGCTTGAATTTAGGTGGGCCATTTTTATTCGGAGCGACGTATACGAGTTCCTAATACGCGGGATGGCGGACTACGGAAAGTTGGCTGTCCAAAGCATTGAATGGTCCGATCGCAGCTTGATGAAGGCCCTATTCGAACAGCGCCTCCAGTCGAGTGTCTCCGCCATTGGCGAGTCTTGGAGTTCGCTATGGGGTCGGGCTTCCGTGGCGACGGTAAACGGGCGCCCTGTCCTCGATTTCCTCATCGACGGCTGCCTTATGAGACCCCGCTATTTTATCCGTCTTTTCGAGACAGCACGTCGTCGCGCCCTGACGTTTGGGCGCAACAAGATGGAGGAAGAGGACTACGTCGTCGCATTGAGGGAGCTAGGATGGCAGGTGTTGGAAGATTTGGATCGCGAGATCGCCGATCTAGTCCCGAACGGATCGGACCTACTCTTTGAAATTCTACAGCATCGCGACGGACTGACGGCGGCAAAGTTCCGGTACATAGCGGCAAAGCAGATGAAGACGCCGGACAACGTGGAGAAGCTGCTCGATGTCATGCTCTGGAATGGCAGCGTCGGAGTTCTGGACAATGGCGCTCCGAAATACATCTTCGACTCGGGATATAAGCGCCAGTATTTGGCGGCCTTGGTCAAGGCAAACGAGGGTGTCCAGTTCACGCTACACCCCACTCTGGTTGCCGCCTTGGGCTCTGCGGTTTAGATCGGCAGACCTCACCATCGCCGTGCTCGGTAAGTTATCTGGCGCCGGCCGACAGCGGCAATTTCTTACTTCCTGGACCTGTCGTCCGACCCCCTATAGTTGAAACGCGTCGCCGGTTCTATTAACCAGCCCGCAATCCCCCGCCAGTTCCAGGATCGTAGGCAGCCGGTCTTCTGTGACAGTCGGCTCCCACGGCTTTCTTGCAAGCGAGATCAGTCCGCCTTCTTCAATGGACAGCCTCAACCTTTGATTCTGGCCGTCGAAACGGTTGACCGCCGTGGCAAAATGCTGGCTCAACACCATCGATTCCAGAACGAACTGGATCGCCTGTTTGAGCGAAACATCGCCGAGTGCCGTTAACCGCTTGCGCAGATGAAAGAGGGATAGCCGCGATGCGCCGCCAACTGAAATTTGGGTGCGCTCGTTTTCAGCAAAGTACCCCGCGAATGATGCGCACAGCAACAGCGCATAGAAGCTAATCGCGGCGAATCGCTCGTCCTTGGCTTTGAATGCCTTTTGTATCTCTTCCATAAGGGCGAACGGTGAAAAGAGCCCGTCGGATCGGCCCCGCGCTACGAAGTCATTGACCGAGGAGATCTGCGTATCAAGCTTGCCGATCATCAAGGCAAGAGGGTCGTCCGGATCGAGTCCGGAGGAATGCGTCCGGAACAGCCGTTCGGCTTCACTCGTTAGCCCGGCGGTGTCATGGAGACCGCCAATTATTCGCCTTTCGCACCAGGACAGCAGGCTCTCCAGTGCGAGGCGCTGGAGCTGCCGCACCTGAAGGACGATCCATTTGCGAAGCGCGGGCCGAAGCTCCGCCGGCACCTCATAGGCGTTGCCGTCCGGCCGCCCCGAAAAGAACATCCCACGGCGGATATCTTCGGCTGCGTGTGCTCCCGCGCAATGCGATAGATGAAGCCTGGCAAGGGCGATCGTGCTGCTGCGCTGCCCAAGCAGGTTTGAATAATCGCCGATGCGGCCTTCGTCGAAGACAGCGTCGCGAAATGCGTCGCGTTCCGCATCGGTGGGAGAATTCGCGCCCCAGAGCGTCCATAGCGCCCGCGCATCATCTTCGGTGGCCGTTACCGGCGCGAGCGTATCGAGCAGGCGGGAATAGAGACCGGCATTCGCCCGGAGAACGCCATCGAGCGCTTCGGCGAGGGCCACTCCCTTGCCCGTTGCCCGGAAAAAGCCCCCCTTGAACGGTTCGAGGAAGCCTAGCCCCGTGGCGGTCTTTGAGGCGGGGCCGTACCAGAGAGCGGCGATCAGGCTGGTACTGCTTTGCACCCGGCCCCATGCTTTGAATGTCAACAGCACTGAACCACCGCCCGCAGGGGGTTCAGCTTGCTTTCCGGGGATTCCCGGCGTGTCCTCAAGCCGTGCACCCCAGGTGAAGAGGATTTCGACCCGCTCTCTGAATTCTTGCACTTCCTCGCTATTCGGTTGGTCTTTTCCCGCCTTCTCGCACAGGCCGTGAAACTTCCAGAAAATCCAGCTCAGAAGCGAAAACGGGCGGATGTACGAGGTGACATTGTTCGTTCCAGGTATAAGCGCAGCCATCATGTCGAGATTGGCCTGGCGCAGGCCGAGAAAATCCACGCCGTTGTTCTCGGACGAAGGCGGCGGCAGGAAGAATGCCGACTGGGGTAAGGAAGTGTTCATGGGTGCAGGTTCACCGTGAACCGGTTGCAGTGGATGCACTTGGCAAACCGCAATCGCTGAAACTCTGCCGCCTGCTGAGGCGAGAATGAGAACTGCTGGAAGGCGCATGCCTTCGAGTCTGATCGGCCGGCGGGCCTTACCTTCTTTTGCCAATCGGGGCGGGATAGCGCTTTGTTCAACTCGGCGCCAAGGGGCGAGTTGAAGACCTCCCAATCTGCCGGAACTGCTAGCGCCTTGGAAGCGAGAGCGAGAGCGTCCGCGAGCTGCTGTCTTGTGGTTCGCTGTGCCAGAATGGCCGTAAGCGAGCCAGCTAATACTGCTTGCTCCGACACGCCGCCCAGCAAAAGCGCGGCAAACCCCACATCGACATCGGGTATCAGCGAGCCCAGCGCCTTCGTTCTGTCTACAGTCCCACCGAAATACCGCTCCAGACTGTCATGGAGTTCGGCCGCGATCTTCCCCGCATGGCCCGCCCCGGCAGCCAAACGAAAAAGGATGGCCGCCGCCGTAACGATATGCTGCTGGAGCGATGTCAGACGCGCGGGCTCGGGCTTCGCGAGCCGGCAGGCCTTCAAAAACCAGGAATGAAGGAACTCATGAGCGCCGTCGAGATCGTTGAGGCGGTATACGCGCATCCACATCACGACCTCAAGCTCCATTGCCAACAACCCTCTCACCACGTTGGGCTTGCCCTCGGCGTCCACGATCAAACGCCCAATCTCGCGCTCAAAATCCGTTAGGCCTAGTTTGCGCGCGCGCTCATCTGGCGTAGACCCTTCCTTGCCGCTCGTTTCCGGATCCTCCTCTTCTGCCACAACGGACTCGCCTGAATGCTGCAAAGCCGCCGACTTCGCGCGGCCATGCCCAAGGAGCATGCGGCGCAGCCGGGTCATCGCAACGTCAAACTGGTCAGGAGTGGACGAAATGCCGGAAGGTCGAACAGTGCCTTGAGAACCCTCTGCGCCCGGCGCCAGGTCGGCGAGGTTCACTGTGACGGATTTGCCGGAACCGTCCTGGTGTTCGCCGTCTTCCGAAGCCTTCTGCACCGGACGGTCGAACATACGCAGATAGTGCTCCGCCTGCATGCTCAATTGGTCGAGCAGCGCTTCAAAGTCGTCATCTGTTCCCTCACGACGCATCAGTCGGCTCAGCGAGCCTGCGGTCAAACGCCTCCTGCCCGAAAGAGACAAAAACATCTCGTTGTGAACCCATCCGCGCGCCTCACGCTCGCCCCTGGTCATCACGGCTTGCAGGGCGGGCATTTCGGAGAAAGCTTCGAGCGCCGAAGACCTGACCGAAAAGCTCCCGTCTGCCTCCACTGGAGCATCGAACGAGGTGGCCTCGCCATCCGCCTGTATCAAACGCCCCGTCCAAACGCCTTGCGTCGGTTGCAGGGAGATTATCCGGCCCGTGAGCAATGCAGCGTCATGACGATCAAAGCCGGCATAGACGATCTCATTCTCCTTTAGGCCTGATGGCATTCGCCCTTGCGGCTCGAAGGCAGGCGGGTCGGTGGGATCCCAGGCGAGCGGAATGCTTCCGGGAGGAAGTGCGCGCAAGACCCCAAGCTCTACATTGTCGCTGGTGGTCAGCGCCTTGCGCGTCGCATTGATGCTTCCTGTGAGAAGAAGCCTGACCGTCTCCGTCTGAAACTCGTACCACTTGGCGTGGACGAAGCGTTTGTCTTTGCGGAACGGTCTTACGGGCGATACCGGATGCGGCCACGCAACGGTCTGTGCGAACGGAAAAGGGCTAGCGCCCGCCTTCGTGACCGCGACGCCAGTGTAGGATAATCTCAACCGATCGGCGAGGGTCCGCACCGCAAGTCCGTCGTGGTCGTGATAAGGAGACATGATAACCGCTTCGGTGCAGGCACCGTACGGAGCCAGTAGGCCCGGTAACTGATCGATCACGGGCTCATCGACGGGATGCACGAGCCGCAGCGGGGGAGAGCCACCCTGATCGGTCCCTTGATCCGCCGCAGCTCTGGCGCGGCCGGCAAAGTCTTCAACCCATTCTGAGCTTGCTATTTTGATGTCGGGACGCGAACCGATGGCTTCCAGAAAGTCGGCGAAATCGCGGAAGGCGCTCGCCGCAGAACCCGGCGAAAGGGCCTCGAACACTTCAGCGTTCTTGCCATGTCCGCCGAAGGTCAGATTGCCGCTGCCGACCAGGAGCAGATCGCCCTCATCGCCCGCAAGGTAAATGCATTTTGCATGAAACACCCCGTTCGGCAGGGCGACTGGGATGAGCCGGTACTCCTGCCCGACGCGCATGGAACGGCGCTCCAGCAGTGACGATCGATAGCCTTCCGCGTCAGCGACTAGCCAAATGTCCGAACAGCCTCCACGCAGCAGGGGCCGCAGAATTTCTGACTCAAAATAGCTAAGACTCAGGGTATACGTCGTGAGGAGCGCATGCTTCCAAGGGCGCATTCGCACTATGTCGGAAATAGAAGGCTCGGCTTTGTTCTTGTCATTCATGCTTTTTGCTACGCTTGCTCACCCCGACCCGATTAGAGCTTAGTGGTTCGGATTTCAGCGAATCCAGTATCCGTGCAATCTTATGGACCAGATACTCGACCCATGCATAGGCGAACGTGTAGTCGCCGTGCGCGGCATGATAAATGCAGTAATCCCGGTTGGTACCTCCGGCTTGGCCGTGCCTCTGCGCGGGGACCTGCAGCATCATCATCCGTAGCTTCAGGATGCCGCCACTCAGGAGGCAGGTCAGTTGCGTGTGACCCTTGCCGATCTCAATGGCCATATTCGCACTCGGTCCGACGACGCGGTGGAAGAAGCTTGGCGCGAGGCCAGGGAAAAATTGGAAGTCGCTGAAGAGCGAGTGGGACGCTTCGAAATCGAAAAGGCCGTTCTCGACCGGCTGCGCACAACGCTGGGCGCTGCACGCTCGGCGGTACGCGATCTATATCTTAAGCCGGTCATGTCCGAGCTGCGGCCGCTACTCAGACTGTTATTCGACGACATCTCCATAGTGTTCCATGAGAAAACACTGTTGCCGCAGACCGTTCGTCGCAATGGTCAGGACGAGGATGTCGAGAGGTTGAGTGGCGGCATGCGAGAACAGCTTTCGGTTCTGACCCGGCTGGCCTTCGCCCGTCTGCTCGCCCGCAACGGGCGCCCCACACCGGTCATCCTGGATGACGCGTTGGTCTATTCCGATGACGATCGCATTGAGCGCATGTTCGACGCTTTGCATCGTCAATGCGCGATCAGCAGATTCTCGTATTCTCCTGCCGCCAACGCCCGTTCGCAAAACTCGGCGGAAACATTTTGCAGATGAGCGACTGGCAACCGAGTCCTAAGTGGAGATGAGATGACCCTGTCCGAAATTTGTATATATCTTTCGGACACGCTGCTTGTTGATCGTCCGAAAAACCTCTACAATTTTCGGACATGAGCAGCGACTCACCCGATCTGAAGACAGCCATGCTTGACCGCATCCGTGCCGACGCGCCGCGCAAGGTGTGGACGCCGAGTGATTTCGTGGATCTCGCATCGCGGGACGCCATCGATAAGGCGTTGCAGCGGTTGACGAAGGCGCAAACCCTCAGGCGAATCGATCGAGGACTCTACGATCAGTCTGGCTTCAACAAGCTCACCCAAAAAACCAACCCGCCCGATCCGCGCTCGGTCATCGACGCGGTTGGTCGACGCGACCAAACCCGGATGCTTGTCGATGGCATGACCGCAGCAAACGATCTGGGCCTGACCGACGCGGTCCCCGCAAAAATCGTGGTGCACACAGACGCCCGCCGTCGTGCGATCAAGCTCGGTAACGTCACGATCACCTTCCGTCCGACCGCGGCAAGCAAGCTGTTCTGGGCCGGGCGACCGGCGATGCGCGTCGTCCAGGCGCTTCACTGGCTCCGCGATCTCCTGGTCCGTGAAGGAGAGAGTGATCACGTCAAGCGCAAGCTCGCCAAACTCTTCGAGGATCCCGTTGCGGGCCCGCCGCTGAAAGCTGACATAATTGCGGGAATGACGGCGCTGCCAACCTGGATGTGGGTGTTTCTCAAGCCGCTTGTCGAAAACGACGCTGGCGTTGGTCGTTGGCATGTCGGTGATGATGATCATGCTGGTGCCGATGCTGATCATGATCGTCAGCGACAACGAACGAGGGACGGCGACGACGATCACGCAGCCATCGGCCGACGGAAGCCGAAACCGCACTCTGCCGACAAGACACGAACCGCCAAGCGCGGCGCAACCCGGACCGCGAAGACATGAATGCGGCTTTCGACGAGGTCCTCGCGGCAGGGTCAGACACGATGTTAAGCGCCTTCGATACGACGGCGCTGCGCCTCGGCACGGCATCCCAGAATATCGAAAAGGACTTCTGGGTCTGCTGGACGCTGGATGCCTTGTTCAATGGACTGAAAGATGGGGGACCCCGCCTCCTTTTCAAGGGCGGAACCTCCTTGTCCAAAGGCTTCGGTCTGATCAAACGCTTCTCAGAGGATATCGACGTCACGGTGTTTCGGGACGACATTGGCGAACCGGCGACCATCGAGGAGCTTGACGCTCTGAGCGGTACGAAACGCAAGGCGCGCCTCGATGCGATCAAGGACGCCTGCCAAGCCTACATCAACGGCCCGCTGCGCGCTGAGTTGACTCTGATCCTCCAAGAAAGGCTCAAGGCCGCCGGCTTCGATACCGGGGCGGGACGGGTGGACGCCGACGATGCCGATCCCGGTGGGCAGACGCTGCTGATCTGGTATCCAGCGGCAACGCCGCGATCGGATTATGTGCGAGCGGCGATCAAGATCGAGTCTGGCGCGAAATCCGCGCTCGACCCCAATAGCGAAGTGCCGATCAAACCCTATGTCGATGATGATCTGCCGGCGCTCGACCTGACCGTGCCGGCCGTGCGAACGGTCGACCCTGAGCGAACCTTCTGGGATAAGATCGTCATCCTCCATGGGTTGCGGCGCTGGTTCGACAAGCGAGGAGAGCTGCGTGGGGGCGGCCAGCGCGTGTCTCGACACTACTATGATCTGCACCAACTCGCCGCGACGCCGGTGGGCGACGCCGCCATCGCTAACAGCGCGCTCGGCGCGGACTGCGTCGCGCATGCCCGGATGTTCTTCGATCGACCGGACTTCGATCTAGCGAGCGCCGTGCCTGGCTCGTTCGCGCTTGCACCGCATGACGCCATGATCGAACAGTTGCGCATCGATTACAGAGCCATGAAGGGGATGATCTTCGGCGATCCTCCGGGATTTGAGGCGGTGCTCGACAGCATCCGCTCGCTCGAGACGCGTCTGAACAAGAGGCGCGATATGGAAAGCGAGGCGGCGCGATGAACCAGTTTGAGGGAGCTGCCGGTGCAGGGCAAGGGGCAGACGCGCAGCGCACCCGCCAAGCAACAGTAACACCGCTGCGCAAGCGACGCCTCAGCGGCGAACTCTACAAGCGCGACCAGAGGGTAGAAGCGCTCATCGCCGAACTGGCGGCCCTCTCGCTTGACGAGTTGATCGCCAGGGCTGCAATAAGGAAGCGCTCCGACCCAGCCTACGTCCCCAGCGAATGTCTCGTCTATTTCATCCGCTCGACCCGCCAAGACAACAACGAGATGTGGTTTGAGCGGCTCTATCGGATCCTGACTGAACGGGTAATGCGTAGTTTGTCCAGAGCGGAAAGCCCTGATGGCAAGACGGAATCTTTGACGCGCGGGGTCGTGCGCGACAAGGTGTTCGGCCGCTTCGTCGAGCTGCTGTCGGCGGATCGCGCCGCCTATGTCGACAAGGTCGACTACTTCGAGGTGCGTTTCGACGGCGCGCTGGCTAGCCTGCGGCGCGATGCCCAGGAACAGGCCTGGCGCGACGAGAACCGTTCCCGACCACTGGAATACGACCAAGAAAGCGGTGAGCTGTCACCGGAAGTCGAGGCGGCTGCCGGGGTTCACGACCCGTTCGCCTTGTCGGATTTGGACGATCCGGCTTACCGGTTAGGCCTGGATGCCGCGATTGCGGCTCTACCCATAGAACAAAGCAGGATCATTCATATGCTGAGACAGGGCTTCCCCATCGATTCAAAGGAGCCGGACGTCATGACCATCGCCAAGGCCCTGGGCCGCTCGGAAAAGACCGTCCGAACCTATCGCGACAAAGCCTTCGCTGCCCTGCGGGCCGCCATGGCCGATGGAGAAGAGCGGTGAGCCCCGCAGGAGAACGTCCAACCCGCGAGTCTGTGCTCGACGCGTTCGCGGTCGAGAGCGAGCCTGGCCGGTCAACCTTGGAGCGGTATTTGCGGCTTTATCCGGAATATGCCCAAGAGCTCGTTGACCTGTCGCGCGAGCTTAGCCGCGAAGTCTACGACGATGACGCGCCGCTGACCGCTGCCGATCAGGCCCTCCTCGACGCTGCCTGGTCGCAGCACGCGGCGGCCATGCCGGCGCCGATGACGGACCCCTTCGCGGCTCTTACGGTCGCCGATTGGCGTGCCGTCGCCCTGCGTCTTGACGTGCCCCGGCAGGTCGTGACCGCGCTGCGCGAGCGACGGATCTCCTTCATCAGTATCCCGCGACGGTTTCTCGGCAGGCTTGCCCAGGAGGTGAGCAGTTCGGTCACACAGTTGGAGTTGTCCTGGGGCCTCGCGCAGCTGGCGGCCGGGCGCAGCTACAAGGCCGACGACAAGCCCGCGATCGGCGGGCAGGTCACTTTCGAGCAGGTGCTGATCGACGCAGGCGTCCCGGCAGAGAAGCGCGCCCGGTTGTTGGCAGAGGCGGATTGACATGGACAGCGTGGAGCTCGCCAGGCAAGTCGCCGCCGAGCTTCATGCTCGCCTGGTTGCTTCCGGCGCCGATCCCTGGTCGCCCTATGACTTTGCTGTCGCCGAAGCCAGGCGACGGGGGATTGATGTCGAACCGACGGCCGCTGGGGCAGCCGTCCTCAATGGCGGCCGTGCGACCTTCGTCACCGACGACGATCTGATCCTTCACGAGAATGTCGGCTCGCGGTTCGAGCAAGCCTTCCTGGTCGCCCACGAGATTGGTCATGCCGAACTCGGCGACGATCCTGAGGGCGAGCCAGTCCCGGCGATTGATCCCAGCCGCGCCGCAGAGCCGTCGCCCGTTGGAATGGATCGGGTTGTCGACTATGGCCGCAGGCAACGCCGTGAGGTCCAGATGGACCTGTTTGCACGCGAGCTGCTGCTCCCGCGGACCCTGGTCCGCACACTTCATATTGACGAAGGGCTCTCCGCGTCCGCCATTGCCGCGAAGCTCGGCGCGCCATTCGAGATGGTCGCGCAACAGCTGTTCGACGCCTTGCTGCTGCCGCCAGTGCCACCTGTGACGGCGGCGACGCATATCGAGCGGCCGCTGAATTCGCTGCAAGCCTCGGCGGCGGCTCATCGCGGGGAGGCGTATCTGCTTGAGGCGGGCCCTGGCACTGGCAAGACGCAGACGTTGATCGCTCGCGTCGAAGGCCTTCTGGAGGAGGGTGTCGATCCGCGGCGCCTTTTGCTTCTGACCTTCTCCAACAAGGCGGCGGGAGAGATGGCGGAGCGGAT
Source organism: Mesorhizobium sp. WSM4809 (assembly GCF_055811655.1). Taxonomy (NCBI): domain Bacteria; kingdom Pseudomonadati; phylum Pseudomonadota; class Alphaproteobacteria; order Hyphomicrobiales; family Phyllobacteriaceae; genus Mesorhizobium; species Mesorhizobium sp. WSM4809. The sequence goes on along the minus strand of NZ_JBVVQW010000004.1, from coordinate 519,873 downwards.
CGCCCGCAAGCGACCCGAGGCTGCCGCCGCGATGTGGATCGGCACGTTCCACGCATTCGGTCTCGATATCATCCGTCGTTTCCATGCAGAACTCGGCCTGCCGAATGATCCGCGGATGATGGATCGGACCGAGGCGGCCGAGCTCCTCGAGGAGGAGTTCCCGCGCCTGAGGCTTGCTCATTACCGCAATCTCTACGATCCGACCCAGATCATCGCCGACATGTTGGCCGCCGTTTCCCGGGCAAAAGACGAGGTGGTCGAAGCCGAAGCCTACGCCGCACTCGCCGGCGCAATGCTTGCGAAAGCCGGGGACTCCGATACGCGCGACGTCGCTGAACGCGCCGGCGAGGTAGCCCGCGTCTACGCCGCCTATGAACAGCTCAAGCGCAACGCACATTGCATCGACTTCGGCGACCTTGTCGCATTGCCGGTGCAACTGCTCGAGAAGGACGTCGCCATCTGTGCAACACTACAAGCTCAATATGACCATGTCCTGGTGGATGAGTATCAGGACGTGAACCGCAGCAGCGTGCGGTTGCTGCATGCGTTGCGCCCAGATGGCCGCAATCTCTGGATGGTCGGTGACGCCAAGCAGTCGATCTACCGGTTTCGCGGCGCCTCGTCCTTCAACATGGCACGGTTCGGCAAAGAGGACTTCGCTAACGGCAAGCGCGGCCGATTGAAGTGCAACTATCGTTCGGTGCCAGAAATTGTCGAAAGCTTCTCCAGCTTCGCTACCACCATGTGCGCCGGAGATGCGGACAGCGGCCTTGAAGCGCATCGCGACGGCAAAGGTCAAAAGCCCGAACTGCGGACTGTGCAGCGGGCCGATCAGCAGCAAGTTGCTCTTGCAGACGCGATCGAGCAGCTTCGCGGTGAGGGCTTTGCCTACCGTGACCAGGCGGTCCTATGCACCGGCAATGAGAAGCTGTCGACGATCGGGCAGGATCTCGAACGGCTTGGTGTTCCCGTCTTGTTTCTGGGCAGCCTGTTCGAGCGGGCCGAGGTCAAGGATCTCCTGGCCTTGCTGTCCATTCTCGTCGATCGGCGCGCCATGGGCTTGCTGCGTATCGCGTGCTGGCCCGACTTCACAACTTCCTTCTCTGACGTGGCGGCGATCTTTGAGCACCTGCGGGCAGCCGACCACGCGCCGGGCGCCTGGCTCCAGCAGGTGGATGCGATCCCCGGCCTAAGCGACGCCGGCCGTCAGGCACTCTCCAGGCTTGCGATTGCGCTCGACGGCTTCGACCAGACAGCCTCGCCCTGGACCGTGCTCGCGACGCTATTGCTCGATCGTACCCGCATGGTCGCGCGCCTTGGCGCATCCGCAGAGCTCGCCGACCGTACGCGCGGCATCGCGATCTGGCAGTTTCTCAACTTCATGCGCGTCCAGCCGGCCAGCCGCGGCCTGCCGATCACGCGTGTGCTCGACCGGGTGCGCAGGCTTGTCCGTCTCGGCGACGATCGCGACCTGCGTCAGCTTCCGGCAGCCGCCCAGCATCTCGACGCCGTGCGGCTGATGACCATCCACGGTGCCAAGGGCCTGGAGTTCGGCGGTGTCCATATTCCGGGGCTCAACAGCGACACCATCCCGCGCACACCGCCTGCGCCGCCCTGTCCGGCCCCCGACGGCATGATCGCGGGGGCCGCAGGCAACGCGTTGGAGGCGTTCCGCGCGGGCCAGACCGAGGAGCAGGAGTGCCTGTTCTATGTGGCGCAATCGCGCGCCCGCGATCGCCTGATCCTTTATGCACCGACCGAGAAGAGCAACGGCTACAATCGTGCGCTGTCGCCCTTCCTCGACCGTCTCGGAGCCACCCTGACGCGCGGCTCGGTCGTGCCGGCGCGACCGCTTCCTATGGCGGCGGAAGCGCAGGGCATCGATTTGATCGTCGAGGGACGGCTGCAGTTCGGAGCTCCGCAAATCGCTTTGTATGAATCCTGCCCGCGCCGCTTTTTCTACACTCATGTCCTGCACGTCGGTGGGCGCCGAACCACTACGGCCTTTATGCACTTGCACGAGGCGGTTCGCTCGGTAGTCAAGGCGGTTATCGCGTCGGACCTGCCTGTGACCGAGCAGGAACTCACTGATCAGACCGATGCAGCGCTTGCCGGTGAGGGACTGGGGGAGCATGGCTACCGCGCTGAATTCCGCGATCTCGCATTGGCGATGCTGCGTTTCTTTCTGTCGGGCCGCGCAGGAGCGATTGCTGAGGCGCCTGTGGCGGTCAGTATCAACCTCGGCGGCGAAGAGATCCTCGTCGAGCCGGACGAGGTGCTGATGCGGCCTGACGGTATCCGCGCCGTGCGTCGCGTCCGCACGGGTCACATGCGATCGGCCGAGAGCAAGGATGTCGGCGCCGCGGCGCTGATCCTGGCGGTCAATCAGGCCTATCCCGGCGCTGTTGCCGAGCTCGTCCATCTCTCCGACGGCGAGGCATCCGAGCTTTCCCTTTCAGACCGCGAGTTGAAGGGACGCACGGACAAGCTTTCAAAGTTTCTTGGCGACATCCGCGCTGGACGGTTCCCGGCCGAAATCTCATCGCGCACCTGTCCGAACTGCCCGGCTTTCTTCATCTGCGGACCGACACCCGACGGACCCTTGCAAAAAAAGTTTGCCTGACCTTACCGGTCGGCGAAACTCAATCCGATTGGTCGCTTAGAGCCGTGGCCCCGCCCCGGCCCCAACCTGAGGACCAATCGCAATGAACACTGAAGAACTTCTCGACTACGACGACGTCGGTGACGCCCTGCGCGAAGGGCGGTCTCTGCGTCCGGCGCGGGGATATCGCTTCCTCCTCGCCCAGGGCGATCTCAACTTCCTGTCCCGTCAGGTGAGCGATCCCGTGCCGCTTGGCCGTCAGCTGCTCGAGGCCGGCGCCCTGGACGCTCAGGACGGCTACAGCCTCTTCGCTATCCTGCCCTCGGGCGACTTCGAGGATGTGCTGCTGAACGAACCCTTCGATCTGCGCGAGCACGGCGCCGAGCGGTTCGTTGCCTTCCTGACGGATCGCGACTTCAAGCTGACCTTGAACGACGACGAGCTGCGCTGGGGCAAGCCCGTTATCAGCGGCGCGGTGCTCTATAGTCTGGCCAAACCTGGCGAGGGCGAAGGCGTTTTCCTCGAAGTTCCCGGCGGCGAAGATCGCCAGATCGAACATGGGGAGCTGATCGATCTGGCCGAACCCGGCATCGAGCGCTTCATCACCGCGCCGAAGCGGCCGCCAACGTTCGAGATCATCGTCAATTCGCGGCCGCGCACGGTGAACGACGACACGGTCACGTTCGAGCAGATCGTCCATCTCGCCTTTCCGGGCCAGCACGAGCCCAACGTTGTGTTCTCGATGACCTACCGCCACGCGGCATCAACGCCGCACGCCGGTGAGCTCGGGGCTGGCGGCTCTGTCGATGTCAAGAAAAAGGGGACCGTGTTCAATGTCACACGCACTGTTCAGTCTTAACCCAGACCTCAAGCGGCTGAGGGACGAAGGCTACTTCGTCCAGCAGCGCGGTGGATATCTTGTCATGCGCGAGGTGCCCTATGTCGATGCACGGCGGCAGCTGCGCATTGGCACCCTGATCTCCAGCCTCACACTCGCCGGGGACCGGACGCGCAAGCCCGACACCCATGTTGCCCACTGGGATGGCGACTTCCCGTGTCACGCCGACGGGTCGCCCATCCAGGCCATCGCGCACCAAACCGGCGCCTTCGATCTCGGACATGGCCTGAAGGCGACGCATGCCTTCTCAAGCAAACCGGCCGAGGGCTACGCCGACTATCACCACAAGATGACCAGCTACGCCAACATCATCGCCGGTCCGGCCGGGGTGCTGAACCCCGGCATGACGGCTCGCACCATCCGTGAGCCTGAAGCAGAGGAAGACAGCGTCTTCAACTATGTCGAGACCGCCTCTGACCGTGCCGGGATCGGCGCCTTGGCCGAGCGGCTGGCCAGCGACCGGGTTGCCATCATTGGCGTCGGCGGCACTGGCGGCTACATCCTGGATTTCGTCGCCAAGACGCCGGTTCGCGAGATCCGCCTCTTCGACAGCGACGAGTTCTTGACCCACAACGCGTTTCGGGCACCGGGCGCTCCGAGCCTGGACGAACTGCGACAAGCGCCAAAGAAAGTCGAATATCTGAAGGATATCTATAGCCGGATGCATCGCAATATCGTGGCGCATGACGTGGCGCTCGGGCCGGATAACCTGCACCTTCTCGACGGCGTTACCTTCGCGTTCCTGTCGCTCGATGCCAGCGATGCGAAGCGGCTGATCGTCGAGAAGCTCGAGGCGACCGGCGCTGCGTTCATCGATGTCGGCATGGGCCTTGAGCTCGACGAAGGATCACTGGGCGGCATCCTGCGGGTGACCGCCAGCACGCCTCAGAAACGGGATCATGTGCCTCAGCGCATTTCATTCGCCGGTGGGGGCGAGGAAGACATCTATGCGTCCAACATTCAGGTTGCAGATCTCAACGCCTTCAATGCTGTCCTTGCCGTGGTGAAGTGGAAGAAAATCCGCGGCTTCTACCGAGACCTCGAGCGCGAGCATCACTGCACTTACACCACCGACGGCAACATGCTGATCAATGGGGACCTCACGTGATACGCCACAAGCGACTCGAGCATCGTTTCGTCGACCACATTCCCGAGCGCCTTGGGACAGGCGTGCTGTACGTGTCGATCGAATATGCGACATCGGCCCACAGCTGCTGCTGCGGTTGCGGCGAGGAAGTTGTCACGCCGTTCACGCCCACGGACTGGAAGATGACGTTCGACGGTGAGACCATTTCGCTTTATCCGTCGATCGGCAACTGGACGTTGCCGTGCCGGTCGCACTATGTGATCGACCGCGGCAAGGTGGTCGAAGCCGGCCCCTGGAGCGACGAGCAAGTGGACGCCGAGCGTCGGCGTGATCGCGCCGCCAAAGCTCGTTTCTACGGGCAACCGCCCATGGCCGAACCTCCCGCTCAACCCGTTCCGCCCAAGGTGGCACCAGGCTTCTGGCAGCGCCTTTGGAACCGGATATCCAGTCGATTCTAACGATAAACTTGTGGATTACATTCCATCAGCGCATCTCGCCCGGAATTCTAGTGTTTGCCTGCTATAGATAGCCTTCATGAACGGGTTTGACAGACTTCTCACAAAATAGCGCGTCAGAAAATATCGCAACGCAACAGTCACGCGCGAGGCGGCGCCGGCCCTGGGCCGGCGCCCGAATGAGAACTGACTCGAAAGGAGGCGACCCCCCAATGGCCATCTCGGGCCGATCCACCCTCGTCGTTCACGGCCGCCTCGCCATGCGGGAAGGCCGCCTGGCGGCGGCGCGCGACCGCCGACATGGCCTGCAGGTCATGTCGTTCGAGCAGGCGGCGGTGCGGCTCGCCGGAGGTTTCGTCCGGCCGATTGATGATGAAAGCCTAAGCGCCGCGATCCAGGCCGTCTTGCCGGCAACGCCAATGGGCGAACTGGAGAGCATCAAATCGCTGCCCGGCATGATCGACGCAGTTGCAGGTACCCTGCACAAGGCGTGGCGCGCGGGCATGGACCTAGCTGCGCGAGCGGTCGATCATCCGCGCCTGGAGGCCATCGCACGCCTGGAAGCTGCGGTCCTCGACCAGCTTCCCGCCGGCATGATGCGCCCTGTCGACATCGTCGCCGCGGCGACCGGCCGTGTCGGCCATGCGCCGGCTATCATCGGTCCGATGGAAATCATCGGCCTGACCGAACTCTCGCCCTGCTGGAGGCCGTTGCTCCGAGCCCTCACCGCGCAGATCCCGGTGCAGTGGACGGCCGGCCCTAGGAGCGCTCCCGCGTGGCTGGAAGGCACCGGCGTTGCCGTTTCACGCGCGTCGGCGCAAACGCCGGAGATCAGTGCTGTGAGCGCGGCGACGGCTTATCACGAGGCCATCGAAGCGATGCGCTGGGCGCGGCGCCTGCTCGCTTCTGGCGTGTCGCCATCCGAGATCGCCATCGCGACCACGTCTCCCGCCGAGTATGACGATCATTTCCTGGCCCTGCGCGCCGACGCCAATATCGACCTGCATTTCGTCCACGGCGTCCGAACCGTGACCACCCGCGAGGGGCAGGCGGCTGCGGCGCTGGCCGACATCGTCGTTCGCGGATTGTCGCAGTCGCGCCTACGGCGCCTCGCGGCACTGTGCCGGGACACGGGCCCTTTCGAGGTGCTGCCTGAAGGCTGGCTGCGCGTCCTGCCGGCAGATGCCCCGCTCTCGACGACCGGCGCCTGGAACCGCTTGCTGGCCCGGCTGACGCCGGAAGACTGGCCCGGCGGCACGGACCATGCCGCGGCGCTGCGCACAGCGGTCGAGACGTTGGCAAAAGGACCGGACGCCGCCAGCGAGATCGGTGACGTCTTCCTCAAGGGCCGCGCGCTCGCAATATGGCGCAAGGCGTTGCTCGCCGGCCCCGCCGCCTCGATCGACGCGACACTGCAGACATTGAAACGGGACGACGGACTGGAAGCGTGCGTTTCTGTCGCCTGGATGCCGGCCAGTGCGCTCGCGGCGTCGCCCCGCCGCTTCATTCGGCTCCTCGGGCTCAATTCCTCGCGCTGGCCGCGAGGGCTTGCCGAGGACCGGCTGATCCCGGACCACATCATCCCGACCTCCGTGCTCGATCCGCTTCCGGTGAATCTCGCCGACCGCCGCGACTTCGAGACGATCCTCGCAACGACGGCTGCTGAAGTCGTCCTCTCTCGTGCCCGGCGCGACAGCGACGGGCGCCTCCTGGGACGCAGCCCGCTGCTCGCTGGACATGGCGATGAAACCTACCTTCGCCGCAACGCGACGCCGGTTCATGCCTTCAGTGAGACCGACCGCCTCATGGCCCGGCCTCAGGAGTTCGCCGCCGATCCGCAATCTATCGGCGCACAAGGCTGCTGGCGCGACTGGCGGCAGTCCCAGATCACCCCCCATGACGGGCTCGTGCGCGCGGACCATCCGCTGGTGCTCGCCATCCTTGGTCGCACCCAGTCGGCCAGCTCGCTTCGCCGCCTGCTGCGCAATCCTCTCAGCTTCGTGTGGGTCTATGCGTTCGGATGGCGCGAACCGCACAGCACCGCCGAACCGCTCGTGCTCGACGCGCTCGGGACCGGTGATCTTGTCCACATGGTTCTCGACCGTGCGCTGAGGGACCTCGAAGCCGGAGACGGACTCGCATCCGCCGGTGCGGAGACCGTCGAAGCGGCGGTGGCCCGTGCCGCGCAAGCGGTCGCCGCCGATTGGGAAAGCTCGCGGCCGCTTCCTCCCGCCGTCATCTGGGGCCGCAGTCTCGAGGATGCCCGCGTGATGGCTGGCCGAGCCCTGTCCTATGGCGACGATGTCTTGCCCGGCGCGCGCTCTTATGGGGAAGTCCCCTTCGGCGGCTCGGCACCAAAATCCGACGCAAAGACGCCGTGGGATGCGAGCGCGCCCGTCACGATCCCCGAGACCGGCTTCAACATCGCCGGCTATATCGACCGGCTCGACATCTCGGGCGACGGTAAGCGCGCGCTTGTCCGCGATTACAAGACCGGCCGCCCGCCGCGGGGTGACATCCGGCTCAACGGCGGTCGCGAGCTTCAGCGCTGCCTCTACGCGTTCGCCGTAAAGGCGCTCCTCGGCGACGACGTCGCCATCAGCGCCTCGCTGCTCTACCCGCGCGAGCCCGTCGATCTGCAGCTCGACGATCCCGAGGCCGTGCTCGCGGAGATTACGGGCTATCTCAGCGCGGCAAGGACCAGTCTTGCTGGAGGTGCGGCCCTGCAAGGCCCCGACACCGGGGGCGATTATGACGACCTCGCCTTCGCCTTACCGGCCAATGCCAGCGCCACCTATTACAAACGCAAGATGGCCGCCGCGACAGAACGGCTTGGCGAAGTCGCTCAGGTCTGGGAGGTGGAATAATGAGCAAGTTGTCCAAGAAGCTGAAGGATGACGGCGCGCGCCGCGATGCGATCAGCCTTCATGATCGTTCGATCCTGGTCGAGGCCGGCGCGGGTTCGGGCAAGACAGCCGTCATGGCCGGCCGCATCGCCGCCATGCTCGCAGAGGGCGTCTCGCCGCGTTCCATCGCCGCCGTCACCTTCACCGAACTCGCCGCGAGTGAGCTGCTGTCGCGTGTCCGTGAGTTCGTCGCCGACCTCTCGGCTGGCAAGATCGCGACAGAACTGCGCGTGGCGCTGCCCGATGGGCTGACCCAGGCCCAACGCGACAATCTCGCTGCAGCCAGCGCCGCGATCGACGAAATCACCTGTTCCACCATCCACGGCTTCTGCCAGCGTCTGATCAAGCCCTATCCAGCGGAGGCCGACATCGATCCCGGCGCCAGCGTCATGGATCGCAACCAGGCCGATCTCACCTTCTTCGAAATTGTCGACGGTTGGCTGCGCGAGAGCCTGTCCGGCAGCCAGGGCGGCGTTCTTGCCGAGATGGTGTTGCACAGCCCCGGTGAAACCGTGGCGCTCCTCCACAAGATCGCCGAGAATCTGCGCCGCCGCCGCACGCTCATGGCTCCGCCCGTCTCGCAGCTTGACGACCATCTGCAGGCGTTCCGGCGGGCCGCGGCGGATTTCGCGGGTTTCATGGGCGCCACGTCGGCGGCCGAGCCGGAAACGGTAGTGATCGTCGAGCGGCTGACCGAGATGGCAACCGCCTTGGCAAGCGGTTCCGATCCCGCAACGCCCATGGGCCTCGTCCGGCTCCTGACCTCGCGTCCACACCCGGGCCTGTGCACCAAGGCTGGTGCCTTCGCCTCCTACCGGAAGAAGGGCAAATGGCTCGCCGCGGCAAAGCAGGCTGGTCTCTCCAAGGCCGACGGCGACCGGCTGAACAACGCCGCCGACGCCCATTACACCGGATGCTGCGACGCCTGGGTTTCGCTTCTTCAGGCTGCGGCAGGTCAGGGTCTGAAGGCGCTGATCGAAGAAGCGCGTCCGATCCTGCAGCGCTATCGCGACCACAAGCGTGCAAGCGCCCAACTCGACTTTGACGATCTGATTTTCGCCGCGCGCGATTTGCTGCGCGATCATGACGCCGTACGCCGCGCACTGGGCCAGCGTTTCGCCCATGTGCTCGTCGATGAGTTCCAGGACACCGATCCACTGCAAACCGAGATCTTCTGGCGGCTGTGCGGCGAGCCCGATCGCGATGACGACTGGACGCGGTTCCGAATCCGGCCGGGAGCGCTCTTCCTGGTCGGCGATCCCAAACAGGCGATCTATCGCTTCCGGGGCGCCGATGTTGGTGCTTATGTGCAGGCACGCAACGCCTTCCGCGCCCAGGACCCCGACAGCCTCCTGTCGATCTCTACCAATTTCCGCTCCTGTGCCTCGATCCTCACCTTCGTCAACGAGCGCTTCGAGGCCGTGCTCTCGGCTGAAGGGCAGCCAGGCTTCTCCGCCCTGGACCCGTTCCACGACGATCGCGACGGCCTGTGCGTGGCGGCCCTCGACATCGCGGTCGCCGACGAAAACGGCAAGGCCGGCCCCGAGCAGCAGCGTGACGCGGAGGCCGACGCCATCGCCGATCTCTGCGCCCGGCTGATCGACAGCTACGCCATCATCGACAGGCGCAGTGGAGCGGAACGCCCTTGCCAGCCGGGCGACATCGCCTTGCTGGCGCCGACTGGCAAGGATCTGTGGCGCTATGAGGAAGCCTTGGAACGCCGCGGCATTCCGGTGGCGACGCAGGCCGGCAAGGGACTGTTTCGCCGCCAGGAAGTTCAGGACCTGATCGCACTGACGCGCGTCCTCGCCGATCGTCGCGACACACTCGCGCTGGGCGCCCTGTTGCGCGGACCCCTGGTCGGCCTCACGGAAGAAGAGCTGCTGGACGTCGTTTGGGGACTGCCGCGCTCCGAGGAAGAACCTGCTCGGATTCCGCGCCTCGACCTTGGCGTCGATCCTGCTGCCATCGGGCACCCGCTCGCACGCGAGATCATCGAGAGACTGCAATCCCTCTACCGGCGCGGCAACAGCACGACACCGCACGAGCTGCTCTCTCAGGCCGTGGATGTGATGCGCGTACGCCCTCTCCTGCTTGAGCGCCACCGTGGTCAGGCCGAGCGCGCTCTGGCCAATGTCGATCTCTATCTCAGCCTGTCGACCGGCTACGCTGTGCGCGGCCTCCGCGCCTTCGCCGAGGCGATGACGGCAGCTTGGGCCGACGAGGCGCGCGCCGTCGAGGGCCGGCCCGACGCACAGGAAGAAGCCGTCGCGCTCTTCACCATGCACGCGGCCAAGGGGCTCGAATGGCCGATCGTTATTCCGGTCAACACCATGACCGGCGTCATGGCGCCCGACAGCGCGATCACCGACCGCCAAACGGACACCTTCTATTGCCCGGTCTTGGGCGTCGCGCCGGACGGTTACGAAGCCGTGCGGCAGACTGAGAAAGACGAGCTGGATCGGGAGCGCATACGGCTCTGGTACGTGGCCGCCACGCGCGCCCGCGAACTTGTCGTCCTGCCCCGGCTCGACACAACGCCGTCGAAGTCCGCGTGGATCGGTCTCGTAGATCTGTCGCTGGCCGAACTCCCCGGCCTGGATCTCTCGCATCTGCCCGCCGACGTCGCGACGGCTGGCATCGGGGCGGCCAATACCCAGACTCGCGCGATCTTCGCCACGGAAGCCGAAGCCATTGCCGCGCGGCAGGCGCGACTGATCTGGCTTGCGCCCAGCCGCGATGAGAACGCCGCGGGAGCCGTGCTGCAGGAAGAAGAGGCCAGGATCTGGACCGGATCGGCTGATGGCCAGCCACCCGAACTGGAAGCCGCTGTTCTGGTTCAGGGAGGCCGCGAACGCGGACTGATCCTACACAAGCTCATGGAAGAGGTGCTGACCGGCGAAACCCATGAGGCCGAGGCCGCCCTTGCCGAACGGGCCGCCGAACTCATCCGTGCCCTCGGCCGGACCCCGGTCGCCGATCCGGTTACAGGACTGTCGGCCGACGAGCTGGCGGGCTGTGTTGTCCGGACCCTGGCACTACCCGCCATCGTGGTCTTACGGCCGGATCTCCTGGCCGAGTTTCCCGTCTATGCCGCGTATGCGGCCGACGGGGCGGAAACGGCAACGGCCGGGATCTCGGACGCCCTAACTCTGACGTCTGAAGGCCGTCCCGTCGTCATCGTGGATTGGAAGAGCGATGTGGCGCCCGATCCCCAGACACTCGACCACTACCGCGCGCAGGTTCGGGCCTATCTCGACATGACCGGAGCCGAGCGCGGTCTGATCGTGCTGATGACCACAGGTGCGGTGATCGGTGTCGGGCCGATAGCCCAGCCGATGGCGGCCTGATCGGAGGGACTGTGCATGCCATCAGCGTCTAGCGACGGTCGACGCATATGGGCTTGCCGCCGCTTCGGCGATCTGATGGCCTCCTCTCGGTTTTTTCTGGCGAATGCAAAGGCTCAATACCGGCTGCCGTGATCTCACTGATTGGCTGAGTTCTGTCGCAGATCCCCACGACGGCGGACTTGAAAAGCAACAGATACATTAGCATGAATTGATTGGTTGGCTAAACCAGGCCTCAGTACGCCGTCGGTAAAAGGCATGAAGACTGGGTATATTTGGGGGAGCGATTTGGCAGGCAAAATCTATGTCATCATGACGGGGAACGAAAACAGCCTTTGGTCTCGGTGCCTCAGCGAGAGCCTCGTAGCCCTCGAATTTGGCAAGACCTATTTTGATCCATGGCGCGCAGAAGACCACGATAGCTATCTGGAGGTTACGAAAGCTGACGCCGCCAAAGACGACTCAGAGGCCGACGTCAAAGGTCGGGCGACGCTCTGGTTCAATCGAGGTAACGACCTGACGCGCAGCGAAGGCGATTTCTGGCTCCACAGAGACAAGAACAGCGATAGTCTCTATTGGGCCCAGACGACGAGTGCCGATCCGGTTTTTGATCACTCCGATCCCGACAGCGTTATGCTCGCGAAGCCCGTCACCAAGTGGTCCCGCCATGACAAGAAAAAAAAGCCGTTGTCATGGAAGACGATCCATCCCATCGCGAAGGACTATATCTCCTCAATGGCAGCCATGTTCAGCGTCGCCAATGCGGATATGAAAGGCTATGTACAGGCGCTCATCGACGGAGGTGACCTGACTCCGTGGCATTCGCGCCCAAAGTGGGAAGAACGCCTCGGCGCGCACAAAGGGAAGACCCTCGGATCGAGCGTGTCGCTGCATGAGCTCACTCTCGCAAACCTCATGCTCTCGATCACGGGCGCCGTTGCGAATTCGAATGGCCAGAAGGTCTTCAAAACCTTGAAGAACAAGGAACTCCTTTGTTCCGAGGCCGAGATGAAGGCTCATCTTGCCAACCTCTACGAGGAGCAGAAGGGGAAATGCGCCATCACCGGCCTTACGATGCATCTGCATGGGCAGGACGATTGCGATAGCGATATGCTCGTTTCTCCGGACCGGATTGACAGCTACGGCCACTATTCGATCGGCAATGTTCAGCTCGTCTGCCGTTTCGTAAATTTCTGGAAGATGGCCCAGGATAATAACCGCTTTGCCGAACTTCTGGACCGTGTGGTGGCCAACCGGCTCGCAGATTCGTTGTAGCCGCGCGCATCGACCCCTCCTGTCTCCCACGTTCAAGATGACAAGGCGCTGTTCATTATCGTTCCGCAGGAAGTGACCGTCGAAAGTAGCCAAGCGTTGGTTTCCGACGTCGAAAATTGGACGATCACAAAGGGATTTCGAGATTTGGTACGACCTTCAAAACGTAGCAGGCATCTCCTCTCGACGCAGCGGCGTCAGACGGGCATTCTTGTGAATGTTCATACCCTGAGAATCACTGAAATTTTGGCAACCTCAGCTTTCTCGGTCGGAGCCGAATGGACAACCTCCTGAAAGCTCACAGCTAGGTCGTAAGCCGCATGCAGATTCCAGACAAGGTTCTCGAACTGATCGAACGTTTCCACCAGCACGAAGACGCGTATACCAGTCACCGGTACAACGAGGCTCAGACCCGACAGGAATTTATCGATCCTCTATTTGAGCATCTCGGTTGGGATATGGGCAACCTGCAGGGATTTGCAGAAGCTTACAAGGATGTGGTGCACGAGGACGCCATCAAGGTCGGCGGATTGCACAAGGCACCCGATTACAGCTTCCGTGTCGGCGGCGTCAGAAAGTTCTTCCTTGAAGCGAAAAAGCCCTCCGCCTCGATCAAGGACGACGCGCAGGCGGCATTCCAACTTCGTCGATACGGCTGGTCGGCGAAGCTTGGTCTATCTCTGTTGACAAATTTCCGGGAGATTGCTGTTTACGACTGCCGGGTCCAACCGACGAAGACTGACAAGGCTTCGACGGCACGTGTCAAGCTGATACGCTTTGATGAACTGCCGGAGAGATGGGAAGAACTCGCCGCCATCTTTTCGAAGCAAGCTGTTTACAAAGGCTCGTTCGACGCGTTCGATACCGGAAAGGTCGGAAAAAAGAAGGGTACGACCGAAGTCGACGCCGCATTTCTTGATGAGATTGAGCGCTGGCGTGACGAACTGGCCCGCAATCTCGCTTTGCGCAACAACGCCCTGAATGCCCGCGATCTCAACTATGCGGTCCAGGTCACGATCGATCGAATCGTATTTCTTCGAATCTGTGAGGATCGAGGGATTGAGCGCTATGGACGGCTCAGAGATGCCGCCGCCAAGAAGAACGTTTACAGCGAGCTCCTCGACCTGTTCCGGGAAGCTGACGCGCGATACAACTCGGGGCTGTTTCACTTCAAGCGTGAAAAGGATGTCATAGAACTACCTGATACGCTGACACCATCTCTTTCAATCGACGATAAATTGCTCAAGGGGATAATCAGAGACCTTTACTATCCCGACTGTCCCTACGAATTCTCGATGGTGCCGAGTGAGATTCTCGGCCAAGTTTACGAGCAATTCCTCGGCCGCGTGATCCGCATTACAGGGCGCCGCCGCGCGGTTGTCGAGGAAAAGCCGGAAGTCAAGAAGGCCGGGGGCGTCTACTACACGCCGGCGTATATCGTCGACTACATTACTCAGCAGACGATCGGGGAGCTGGTTCGCGGCAAATCACCCGCAGATGTGAGCAAGCTGCGCGTCGTTGATCCGGCCTGCGGGTCAGGGTCTTTCCTGTTGGGCGCCTATCAATTTCTGCTGGATTGGCACCTCAAATGGTATGTTTCCAATTCGCCGGAGAAGCACAAAAAGGCGCTATATAAGTCTGCGTCTGGCGCTTGGAAACTCAGCATTGATGAGAGGAAGCGTATCCTCCTGGGTAACATCTATGGTGTCGATATTGACCGCCAGGCTGTCGAGGTCACCAAGCTATCGCTGCTGTTGAAGGTACTCGAAGACGAAACCGGTGACACGCTAAAGCGGCAGTACGAGCTGTTCCGACAAAGGGCACTGCCTGATCTGAGCGCCAACATACGCTGTGGAAACTCCCTAATTGGGCCGGATTTCAGGACGACGGTGCAGCTCGACCTGCTCAACGACGATCAGCTGACCGACGTCAACGTTTTCGACTGGCACCAAGCCTTCCCGAAGGTGTTCGCCGACGGTGGCTTCTCTGCCGTGATTGGCAACCCACCTTATGTAAACGCGTGGACTCTGTTTGAGTCGGCACCCCACATCCGCGACTACATTAATTCTTCCACGCTCTTTGAGTCAGCGGATCGGCATTGGGATCTCTACGTCCTGTTCATTGAAAAGGCGTTGGAGATCTGTCGACCGAACGCGCTGATTGGAATGATCATTCCCTACTCATATGCTATCCAAAAATACGCGGTGCTATCACGAAAGCATCTTCTAACTCGAACAGAAATTCGACGGGTCGCAGACCTGCGAACGGTCAAGGTCTTCGGCAAAGTACCAGTGATCACGATGATCCCGATCGTGCAGAAGAGGACGCCTAGGCTGCGGCACGTCATTCAGATTGATGGACCGTCTGATGCCGCCACGACATATCACCCAGGTACAATACAGCCTGCGCACCAAGTCGCGCAGGCTCGATTGCAGACCCTGCCAGAGGCCATGCTCCGCATAGACTTCACCGAAGGGGTTGCGAGCTTGGTCGATAAGATCGGAAGGCTCAGCGTCCAGCTCGGCGAATTGACCCACGTGAACTACGGAGCTCAGATGTCGAGCAAACGGAAGGGTGGCTTCGGAAAGGAACATGTCCTGCGAAATACCCAGGCAACTGCGACCTGTCGCAGGACAGTCGGGGGGCGCGATCTCTATCGCTATCAGGCTACATGGAATGGAAAGTACGTCGAATGGGGACTGGCGCCCGAGATGTACGGCCCACGGGCACCCTGGTTCTTCGAGGGGCCCAAAATTATGATTCGGGACATCACCGGCACTCACCGCATTGAGGCCGCATTGGACCGGACTGGACTCTACTGCGATCACACCATTCTTTGCGCGCATCGGCTCGCCGACATTTCATCGACTAGAATTTATGACCAGAGTGAGATCGACACCTCCGCTCGCTATTCGCTCGCACTGCTTCAGGGTCTCGTGGCCAGCCGCTTGGTTTCCGCGTATTACTATTGGACTTTAACTGGGGAAGGCGTGCGCACCGGGGGCGGATTCCACACTTATCCGACAACGGTACGCGCTCTTCCAATTGCCTCGCTGAAACTCCTTGAGGAGCCAGCGAACGCAAGCACGGTCGCCGAAGTCGAGCGACTGGCGATGCGATTGGCGGAAACCGCAGCTGAGTTGACGAACGAAAAATCACCTTCGAGGCGAAACCAGCTCACAACTCGCTTCGATACAGACGACGCGCGCCTTGATGCATTGGTTTATAAGCTCTACGGACTGGGCAGGGACGAGATCAAGCTCATCGAGGCGGCGACCCCGTAGCGTCAACAAACCATCTGCGCAAAGCGCTCGGTCAATGATGGGCTCTGTCGCGGTTCACGATCCCGATGACCGGCTGCCGCGCGACCATTCGTCCTGGTCCTGAGTTATCGACTGTCTCTGTGGTCGCAACGCGACAACGCTCGCTCACGACACCCGGGCCTCAGCGACATCGTCCTCGCCCTCTCTGTCAGCCAAATCGGCTGGAATACCGCCGGCCAGCAGCTTCTCCTTCGACAGCAGCCCTGCGTCCTCGAGCGCCTCGAAGTCCGGCAGCTGGCGCAGCGTGTCGAGCCCGAACTGCGACAGAAAATTTTTGGTCGTCACATAGGTATAGGGCGCGCCCGGCTGCGGGCTGCGCGGCCCCGAGGCGATCAGCTCCTGCGCGCGCAGCACGCCGATCAAGTCGCGCGACACCTCCTTGCCGAAAAAGCTCGACAGCTCGCCACGCGTGATCGGCTGGAAATAGGCAATGCACATCAAAACCAGCGCCTCCGCCTGCGATAGTTCCTTTGCCTCTTTTGCCCCCTCGCCCGCTGCCGTGCCGAAGGCGGCGCGGATGGCGTCGCCAAAAACCTTTCTGGTCCGGTGCTGCCAGCCGCCGGCGACCGCGACCAGTTCATAGGGGCGGCCGGTGAGTTCGGCGCGGATGTCGTCGATGATCAGCTCGAGATTGCAATTCCTTCCCACCACCCGCGCGAGGACACTACGTGTCACCGGTTCATTTGCCGCAAAGATCACCGCTTCGACGCGGCCCATCCATTCGCGCCAGCGCAGCTCCGGCGGCAGGTGGTCCAGTTCCGTGTCGAGCAGCACAGGCTGTTCGTTCGGCTTGCGGCGGGCGGACGCTTCGCTCATCGCTACAGCCCAAACAGCCGAAAAGCGGTGCGGCCGGAGAGCTCGCGCACGGCATCCAATTGTAGTAGCCGGTCGAACAAGCGCCGCGCCGCAAAACGCGACAGGTTTTTGGTCGTCAGCGAGCCCGAAACGGCGTCGTCGTCGAGCAGTCTTTGGATCACATCGCCCGCCCCCTTTGCCCTGAGCTTCGGTGCGATGGCGATGAGCCTTTCGGCACGGCGCGACAACTCGGCGGCCAGCCGGCAGGACTCCACCGCCGCTTGAACCAGCGCAACACAGACCGCGCGCTCAAACCCTTTTTCGCCCGGCCGAATGCGCTTGCCGCCGCCGTCGGGGCGAAAAGCCGGACCAAAGGCCTGAGCCATCAGCAGCGGCAGCGACTGCGGCCAGCGCAGGCTGTGCGCCAGCACCAGATCGGCGAGCCACCAGGCAAAAAGCTCGCAGTTGGGGCGTACGGCGACGACGTGAGCGGCAATCGCCGCGGCGGCGAACGGCGCCGGCCGCTGCAACCCCGCCAGTTTCTCGATCTCCGTGCAAAGGTCGGCGAGCGCTGTAACGTCCCAGTGCAGCCCCAGCTGGTCGACGATCTTTTCGAGTCGATCAGCGCTGGTGGCGGGCGGCTGCACAGCCAACTGCCGCCAGCCGCCAAGGATGGCGCCGGCGGGACCGGGATCGGCTCCGGCCGGGCGCAGGTACCAGGCGTCGCGCAGGGCGGCTTCGTCCTCGGCGCGGCCGACCAGCCGCATGCTGGCTGCGGCGCATTTCAGCGCCAGCCGCTGCCGCCAGGCCCCGGCCCAGCTGGCCTGCGCGCGGGCCAATGTGTCCAGGGACGCCAGGGCGGCGCCGGCCCGGAAGGCGGCGTCGGTGTCGCTGAGGGTGCCAGCGCTTGCGAGCGCCCAGGCCGGGACAGCTGGCGGCGCTTTAGGGCTGGCGGTCGCGGGATCGAGACGAATCATGGTTTTGGAGGATAAAGTGGCTGTGCGCTTTGCGCCATCAGTTTTGCACCAAAACGCACAACCTGTCGGCAACCCATAACGAACGATAATGTTGCATTATCAGCCGTTTAACCCTACACTTTTCATTGCAACAAGTTAGACGGCTAAGACCGCTGCGGGCAACACCTAGACGACGGTTCGGTGTAGCCACTCACGTCAAATCCGGACAGTTCCGTCTTCTCGTCTCGACATCGCGGTCCCCGGATGATCACGGCGACCTGCTTCCGAGACACCTTTCGAAGAGGCCGAACTCGGATCACCAACTCTACTCCGCGTCATTAAACCCTCCGTCAACTGTGCAGCGGCCAGAAGCCGCCCCAGCCAAACCGTCACAGCGCCCGCCCAATCGAACCTGAATCATACCGGCCGGCGGACTTGCACGGGGTCGGCCAATTTTGCACGCGGCCAGTGGAGCAGGCGATGAAAGAGCACATGAATAGGCATGCCGCCAATATTTTGGCATTGCTTTAATCGATTGTAGTTGTGAAGAGCTATTTTCAGCCCATTTACTTGCGGCTCAAGTCACACATAAAGAAATGTAGTACCGATTCGGTGGCTTATCCCCCTGTCTTTCGCGCACCCGCGGTCGTGGCGCCGAGCGGACGATTGAAGACCGCCGGTCTCACTAGCAGTGGGCACAAGGGCTCGGGGGCGGGTTGGCAAGCCACAGGAGTAGGACAACAATGTCTAAGGATTCGGGTAAGGGCGATAATCACGGCGGCGGGCCAGGCAAGATCGCGATCACGGTGGTGGTGAACGGCCAGCCCACGCAAGTCGAAGCCAATCCTAGCCAGCCGCTTCACGTCATTCGTACCAAAGCCCTTGAGAACACGCAGAACGTCGCCCAACCGGCCGAGAATTGGGAATTCAAGGACGAGGCCGGCAACTTGCTCGACGTCGAGAAAAAAGTTGGCGATTTCGGTTTCGCGAACATTGTGACCCTATTCCTCAGCCTGAAGGCGGGCGTCGCAGGTGCCTGAAATCCAAACTGTGGACCCTGCGGTCTCGCGAGCGAAGTTCGATCGGCAGCTCGGCTGGTTCCAAACACAGGCAGGTCTTTACCGGGCTCAGGGTTGTTTCCTGATCGAGGCGAGCTTTCCTACGGCCTTCTTCATCTTCGCACCGCCCAAGATAAAGCCACAGATTCTCGGTGCAGCCGTCGAGATCGACTTTTCCAATTACGACCTCCGACCTCCGTCGGTGGTCTTCGTCGACCCCTTTACGCGCCGGCCGATTGCCCGGAAGGATTTGCAAGCGGCCGATGCCATCAACGCGCTGACTCGTGATCTGATGCCGATCTGCCGGCTCGTAACACCCAACCTGGTCGAGCTGGCTCGATTGACCGGATCGGCACCGATCGCGGACGAAGAAGGGGCTTGTCGTCAGGCCCAAGAGCTATCGAGGACGGTGAGGGCCGCCGTACTGGTCAAGGGCGGCCATGCACAAGGAACGCGTTGCGTCGACGTGCTTGGGCAGCCGAACCAACCTGCAGTTCGGTTCGAGGCGCCCCGCTGGCCGCGTGAGATGCGCGGAACGGGTTGCATGATGGCCAGCGCAGTCGCGGCCTCACTTGCTCTTGGAGCGTCGCTGGAAGCGAGCATGCGCCAAGCCAAGCAACATGTTTTCGATGCGCTTGCCGGATCGAAGGACTTCGGGGCCGAAAAGCTGATCGTGCCGAACGCATCCAACGCTCCGATCAAGTCTGGGAGGCGATCCTGGTCTAGATTTTTAGTCCCATACATGACGCCCTATCCGAGCGGTGACTTGCGAAAAGCTCCCCTATTCCCTGCGTCGTAAGAGTGCTGGTCTGTAGGTCCACAGCTGTGCAGGCGGAACGTTGCGAACGACGAAATCATGGTGAGACACTTTATCGGTCCGGCGTTTTGATCACTGGTGACAGAGGACCGTTAGGTGATTTGCATCACGGGTCTTCCAGCAAGGATGCGGGCCAGCAAATCCTCGAGCAAGGCTCTGCGCTGCTCCATCTGAAAGCTAGTATTGCCTATGACACAGTCGAACTGCTCCCGCCCTGCTCCGCCAAGACCCCACTCAGCGCGAACGCATCGCCCAATCGAAAATTCACGCCCGGAAAACCTCGCGACAGGGCGCCGATAGAACCTTGGTATATTCGACCGACACCAGCTGCTGCGGCTTGATGCCTCTTTCCAGGGATGTCACATTCGAGTTCGGGCGCTCTCGCCGTTCGAGCACCAGGCTGGGAAGACCATGACGCAGAGGTGCCGCCGGCGCTCCGCTCTTACTTGGTCAGAACTGGCCCTGCAGGAGAAGAAGGTGATGCGGCTGTGATTGAGCGGAAGGACATTGCTCTGCCTTCATACATGAGATGGGAAAGCGCTATTCGGCCTTGTTTACCGGCAACGGACTTCGATAAAAACGCAGTGGCTCTTGTTTATGATTGGATCGGTCAACGGCACAGCTGCTGAATTCTGGGAGGCGATTTGTGTGGCTCTCAACGCCTCACAGAATCAGTTGCTCGATCGAAGTGCTCGTCTACCTGATCGAAACGGGTGCCAATGCCCTCGAAAGGCTGGCCTCGCCGCGGCCGTAAGTCGCCGGATTGTAGTTGACGAGCGTGTCGGTCCTAGCGGTGTCCAGCAACTGATTAGTAATCTGTGTCGGAGTTGCAGACGTGAACTTGCTGCCAAGTATGGCGGCATAGCCTGCAACCACAGGTGCCGCATAAGACGTGCCGTATAGGCCAGTGTTGTCACCCTCGACACCCACGGTCAGGAACTGGTTCCGCACCTCGGCGTTTGAGCCGGGATAATTCGAGTATCGGGCCAGCCGCGTCTTGTTCCCGGGAGTGCCATTGTGGTCGAGCGCACCCACGAAGATTGCCGATGGCGCCCCGATCAGCCCGAGGGTTAGCTCATCGAAATCCCCTTCATGCGGCCTACCTACCTCGTTGCTGCGGTTGTCGGCACTCTTTGCGACGATGGCAGTGCCCGCCCAGGCGGCATCGACGATCGCCTGCTCGCGCGGATGCTGGCTCAGTGGCTCTATAGTGCGGTAGCTCGCATTGATGATATTGAGGCCGTCCTGCAGCCCGATCGAAGGCCCCTCGAGATAGTCGTACTTGAATATGTTTGCGCCAGGGGCGACCATGCCGGCAATTTCAGCGACCCAATCTCCATGTCGCTGCCTCTGCGTACCGCGACCGAGGTCTGCATCAAATGGCTGTTCCTTGAAATCATCTATGACATTTATCGATACGCCGGAACCGATAAAGCCTGATGTCCATGCTTCACCAATGTCTGGGCTCATCCAGCAGAATGTGCCGTCGGCATTTTGTGGACAGCCCGAGCTACTGCTTTCCGCGGCTGGATTACCGGTCGTTCCTTTGCGGCTGATACCGGCATCGAGATCACCTGCGAAACCGGGTGCAGCCAACAGGCATGCTATAAGACCGACAACGAAACCTGCCGGGAACAATTGTGTTTTGTGCATAATCAACTTCCTGTCTGATTGTTCTTCATCAATGAAATTTACGGCCTTGCCTTTCACCATCGCTAAAATTCACCCCTGAACCGAAGGTCGAGTTTCCATCGGCTTGGCTTGAGGTTTGTCATGTATTTCAACGTGTCCGAGGGCCGCAGTTGCGAGGCGGCCAGACGGCAATTCACTGTATGGAAGCCGCCGAGGGCGCCATAGTCAGCCGTGCAAGGTCGTTCCGTCAGGTTCCCGCCCAAAATCGAACTGACGGTGAGAGAAAGCGTCGTGGACGGCGTCGGTCGCTTTTGCAGAATAAAGCCGAGTTTCACACCTGGGTCGATTCGGACCTTTTCGGCGCGTTGGCCGGTGCTCGCGCCCCACAGGAGACCGAAATCATCCGACAGCTGCGTCAACATTTCAAATCGCATGTCGATCCATCTGCTGTGGTACCACTTGTCGAAAGACACTTTGGTACCACCCGACAGCTCGTATCCGCCTTGCCCCAGATGGTTGGCGGCCGCGGTTAGCTCCGAACCCTGGTAAATGCCGACAAGGCTGGTCTCCTGTCCGTTCGCAGTCATAGCGCTGACGAAGAATGCCGTCACGAACAGGACGTAGCTCGCCAACCGTATGCACATCTGCAGCGCCCATTGTTGGACCCGCCAGCAAATCATGTAAACCCTCGCCGCATCTTCAACCGCACGGAGGCTCTAGCCGCAGACGCAGGGCCGCCAGCGGGCAACGTATTCATTCGCAACAAATCTGTGATCCTCCGTCCTTCAATTTTGTCGAGCCATCTCTTCGCTCTTCCCTGGCAAGCTGCTCCCGCCCTATCGACGAAATTTAGCAAAATTCGTGCCAATCTATATGACGGTGTAAGGGGAATGGATTATACGTTTGTTTTCAGCGGCTTAGCCAAAAACGTCCAAGATGCCGGCCAACCAAGGCTGTGTCGTCAAACCGACAAAGCCGACACAATTGTCGGATGCCGCCGAACACGCGGAGTGTGAACCTACCCGCATGGGCGCAGCAAAGCTCCCTTCGCGCTCCGGCCATCGGAGAGCCCTCGAGCCGGCCTTCAGATTACTTCGACGCAATTCTCTTCAGCTGGGCATCGCGCCGCCCAATTTGCAGTTCTGAACGCGAGTACGTCTGAAAAAACGAGGTGCATGGGCTACTGCCGGCGCACCTCGTGCGAAGTGCCCGCATGCCGATCTGTTCAACAGTCGGGGTCGCGCCTAGCTCGAGCGGCAGGTGCTTCCCGAGTGCCTGTCGCCGCCACATCCGATCGCCTTGTAGCCGCATAACAATTATGCTGTAGGAGTGTGAAAGAGCAATATTTTCAGAATGACAGGCGCGAATCGAAAGATGCTCCTCTCCGCGATCTTGAATTGGTGAGCGATCAGAGGTCAGCAAATCGGAGTCAGCGGACCTGCGATTTTCCCACGGCAACATGCAATGCGATCGAGAGGGGTTATATGGACCCAACTCGAGTAACGACAGCAATGGCCTTTTGAGATAGGTTTGGGACACCGTGGTATTGCGCGAACAGAGTGTGTCGAGGAACCGAACCAATCCACAGAAATATTTTGTTGGTATTTTTGTTGGCCAGCCCGGCTATAGCGTAGGCCTAACAATTTGGAAACAGAGCGAGTTTTCCGTCGCTTGGATTCCGCCTCTGGGCACCATTTTCCCAAGGTCCGTTCTGGACACACCCCATCGCGTCGCCGCCTGCATCGCCAAGTGGAATCACTTTGCGCACATTAGCCCGCAGACGGATTTAATTTGCTTGGCCACCCCTCAACCCTAGGGCAAACTGCCTGCCGGGGCTGCAGGAGGTGAAATGAGAGCACGCGCAGCAACGCTTGGGGATCTGGAGGATGTCTTTCGCGGTCTGTCCAAGCGGATGTCGGACGAATACGCGGCGGCCGGCAAGGACAGCAAGATCGCCTACGACAATCTGATGATGAATTTGAAGGAGGGCCGCGCGCACGCGCTTGTCGAGGGCGACAAGGCCGTGGCAATTATCGCCTGGCATGAGAACAGCGACGCCGCCGACACGCTGTTCGCCGCACGGGAAGACTTCTTCCGTGCCGCGACCGTTCGCTTCTGCAAGCGGCATATCAAGCACATCCAGGCGCTCGCCGGCAACCTCGCCATCCACTCGCGCAGCTGGCTCCAGGGGCCGGATGTCGCAAGATGGTTCGGCGTTATCGGCTATGTCGAGCGCGGCCGGGAGAACGGCGCCACTTTGTTCGAGCTGCCGCCGGCTCGCGGATAGGCAATCGCGGGATATTGCCTGGCAAGCTTGCAGTTTCGAGCGCTCTCCCAGGAGGGCGCGAAGAGACTCTGCCACCAGCCGTCCTGGCAGAAGCTGTGAGACGTGCTGCCGTTGATTTCCAGATGTTTCCTGCGACTATCGGCACGCACGCTCGCGATGGATAGAGGTCGAAACAATGCATCTGGACTACTCCGATCACGTCTTCGTCGACCTCGTGCCCGAGCAGTTCGGCGCGTCGGAAACCATCGTCGCGCGTTATCGCGGGCTTGTCGCCACCGCCTTTCGCTACCGATCCGGCGTTGCCGGGCTTCGGATCAGCAACGCGAAGGGCGAAATCGTCATGCTGCCGTTCCAAGGACAGCAGATCTGGGACGCGACCTTCCTCGGCCGCTCCCTGACCATGCGCTCGATGTTCGATGAGCCGGTCGCGACCCGCGACTATCTTTCCAACTACGGCGCGTTCTTCATCCACTGCGGCGCCACCGCAATGGGAAATCCGGGTTCGGATGACCGCCACCCGCTTCACGGCGACCTGCCCAATGCGCCTTATCAGGATGTGCAACTGATCGCCGGCAGCAATTCCGAAGGGCCTTTCATGGCGCTGACGGGGCGCTGTCGACAGACCGTCGCTTTCAGCCATGACTATGTGATGGAGCCCACCGTACGGCTGCAACTCGACGCCAGCAGCCTCGCCGTCGACATCGTGATCGAGAACCTGAAACGCTCGGCCATGGAGTTGATGTACCTGGCGCACATCAATTTCAAACCGGCCGATGGCGGGCGCCTGGTCGACACCGTAGCGGATGATTCCGCGGACATTGTCGTGCGCCAGACGCTGCCGCCCTTTTTCACGCCGAGCGAAAGCTACCTTGCCTACCGCGATGCCGTTGTCGCCGATCCTTCGCGGCATCGCCTGCTGACCAAGGGCGAGCCGATCGACCCAGAACTCGTGCTGACGATGAGGGCTAAGGCGGACCCCCAGGGCTGGGCGCACGCCTTGCAGGTCCATCCGGACCGTACTGCGGATTTCGTCAGCTTTCGCCCCGACGAGCTCAATTATGCCGTCCGCTGGATCACACGCGGCGCCGACCAGGACGCGCTTGGCCTCGTGCTGCCGGCCACCGCCGAACCAGACGGCTATCTTGCGGCCAAGGAAAGAGGCCGCCTGGTTCGCGTCGCACCCGGGGAAAAATTCCGCTGTGCCCTGCGTTTTGGCGCTATGGACGCGGACGCAGCCACACAACGAGAACAAGCCATTGCAGCGTTGAGAGGTGAAGGCCGTTAGTCGCAAGCCCTCACCGCAAACGCTGCCTGAACCGCGCGATTGACCGTGACCGGCAGGATCGACATGTGGTTTTCGCCAGCGTGCAGCTCGAAGCGCGCACGCACGCCCGGGAGAGCATCAAGCCGCTGCGCCATTGCCCGCGCGAATTCGTCGGTGCGTGTTATCTTCTTCTGCTGCAGGCGCTTTTCCTCGTCCTCGGCGCCAATCTGGAACGGCGCCAGCTTCTCGGTCTCGTACTCGCCGGCCGACAGGATCACGGTCGCCGCCAAACCAGCGGGGATGGCGGCCTCGAAGGTTTCGAGAAAGCGGTCGATGGCACGCTCTTCCCAATAGATGGCGGGGCTCGCCGCGATCCAGGTCTGGAAGGCAGACGGCCGCGTGAACAGGGCATAGAGCGCAAACAGACCACCGAAAGAATGGCCGTAAAGCGCCTGGCGGCTAGCGTCGACCGTGATCCGACTGGCGACCCACGGCTTCAACTCGTCCTCGATGAAGGCAAGGAACTCCCCTGCCCCACCGGTCCGGACTTCGGGCGTGCCCTCATAGAAGGGCGGATAGGTCTTGCCCGGCGGCGGGCCGAGATCCCATGAGCGGCGCAGCGGGTCATAGGCGCCCTCGACGGGATAGCCGATGGCGACGATGACGCCCCAGCCGACATTGCTGCCCGTTGGATAGAAGGCCTGCGCGCGCATGGCGTCGACCGCCGTGCCGATGACGGCGTTGCCGTCGGTCATGTAGAGCACAGGCCAGCCGGCTTCTGGCACCGGCCCGGACGGCACATGCAGGAATATCCGCCAGGGGGCGCCGACCTGCGCCGGGACAAGATCGTGGACCGTGGTGTCGGCGATCAGAGCTGGCGTCGACTTGGGCATCGATATCTCCACAAGGGCAAAACGGTCAGCGGCGGCGCAGCAGCCACATCAGCACCGGGCCGTCGATCAGTGTGGCGACGAGACCGGCCGGGACCTGGCGCGGGAAGATGGCGGTGCGGCCCACCCAATCGGCGGCGACCATGATCAGCGCGCCGGCGAGCACCGCGCCCACGGCCTGCGGCAGCGCACGGGAGAGGCCAAGGCGACGGGCAAGGTGCGGCGCGATCAGGCCGATGAAGGTCAGCGGACCGACGATCAGGGTCGAGGCTGCGGTGAGTGCCGCGACCACCAGCAGCACGAGAAGCCGCGTCCTCTTCAGGTCAATGCCAAGGCCCTGCACAGCGGCGGGGCCAAGCGGCAGGATGTCGAGCCAACGCATGAAGAAAGGCGCGAGCGCGAAGAGGCAGACGGCGATGCCACCGGTGAGCAAGGCGTCACCGACATCGACGCCATAGGTCGAACCGGTCAGCCAGTTGAGCAGCAGCATGGCACGCGGATCGCCGGTGGCGGTGAGCACCAGGATCAGCGCGTCGAACAAGGCCGTCAGAGCAACGCCGGCGAGCAGCAGCCGCTCCGGCGCATAGGCGGCACGACGGCCGATCGCCAGCGTCACCAGCAAAGCGGCGAAGGCGCCGATGGTTGCCGCCGCCGTCTGAACCGGGCGCCCGGCATCGGAGAGCGCAAACAGCGCCACCATCATGCCGAGCGCAGCACCGGCGCTGATGCCAAGCACTTCGGGGCTCGCCATCGGATTGCCGGTCAGCCGCTGCATCATCAGCCCGGCAAGCGCCAGCATCGCCCCGGCGCTCAGCGCGGCAAGCACGCGGGGCCACCGCCACGACAGCAAAGGCTGCAGCTCGTCGCCGAAGGCGAAGGTCCAGCCATGCGGGCCCGGTCCATAGAGCAGGGCCAGCCCGAGCAGCAAAAGCAAGGCCAGGCCGATCGCCGTCAGCATAAGGCCGGGCCGGCTTGCGCGCGGCAGGCGCGCGGCCATCAAGGTCGGGGCTTCCGAGCCCAGAGCAAGGCGCGGCAGCAGCCAGAGAAGCAGCGGCGCGCCGAGAAGTGCTGTAATCGCTCCGGTCGGCAGCAGGTCGCCTTGCGGCCCGGTGGCGATCTGCACGGCCTGGTCGGCAGCCCACAACAGCGCCCCGCCGATCAGCGGCGCCATCACCAGTTGCTGGCCCAGCCGCCGGGCACCGCCGATGCGCGCGAGCGTCGCCGCGGCCAGGCCGACGAAGCCGATGACGCCGACAGCGGCAACGACAAACGCGATCAGCGCGACGGCGGCCGCCAGTCCGGCGAAGCGATAGGCGCCGAGCGGCACGCCAAGACTGCGCGCGCCTTCATCGTCGAGGCCAAGCAAGGTCAGTGGCCGCACCATGAAGAAGATCGCAAGCGCAGCAGTGCCGATGCGCGGCAACAGCCACAGCGTCGTCGACCAGTCCTGCTGGCCGAGCGAACCGGCGCCCCAGATGAACAGGCTGGCCAGCCATTCATGCCGCAGCACAATGAGAGCGGCACCGATGGCGCCGGCATAAAGGCTGACGACAAGCCCCGCTAGCACGACCGAAAGCGGTGACAGGCCTTTGTGCCAGGACAGAGCTATGACGGCGGCAAGGGCAACGAATGCGCCGCCCAGCGCCACCCATTCGCGGCCAAAGGCAAGCAGCGACGGCGACAGAAGCGTTGCTAGTGCCAGCGCCAGATAGGCGCCGGCCGAGACGCCGACCGTTTCGGGCGAGGCAAGCGGGTTGCGCAGAACCTGCTGCAGGACGGTTCCGGCAAGCCCGAGCGCCGCACCGCACAGAAGGCTGACGGCAAGCCGAGGCAGGAAAGCATAGTGGACGAGCACCTGCCGCATGTCGGCGATGTCGGGGGCGGCGAGCGATTGGAGCCAGAGCGCCGATGGTAGCTGCACGGTGAGGTTTGAGACGGTTGCCGCTGACGCTGCCGCGAGCAGCACCGCGCAAAGCAGGATCGCGCCTACCGGCTGATTCCTGAAAAAGCTCCACGCGGAGGCCCGGCCGGCCGACGCATGCTTCCCCCCTTGGGCAATGGCCGCAGCATCCTCAGCCACGGGCGGCCTCCACAGTCATCGCAGACGCCAGGACCCGAGCAAAACGGGTGGCGGACGGAAGGGCGCCGAACATATGGACGGCGGGAAGACGCATGATCGAGCGGTTGCGCACGAAAGGCATGGCGTTCCAGACCCGACTTTCGGTCAGCGTGCCGCCCGCGCCCTCGGGCAAGGGTTCGAGATAGGCGAGGCGAGCGTCGCTGGATGTCGCCAGCCCGTCGATACCGACGGTCGAAAACCCCCAATAATTGGTCTCGGCCGTCCAGGCGTTGGCGAGCCCGATGCGATCGAACACCTCCTGAAACAGACTCTTCTTGCCGTAGACGCGCACATTGCGCGGATCCATGAAGCTGACGACATAGATCGGCCGCGCCGAAAGCGGCGCCAGCTGCCGGCGGACTTCCGAAAAATACGCATCTGTCGCCGCGATCAGCGCTTCGCCTTCG
This sequence comes from Mesorhizobium sp. WSM4809, assembly GCF_055811655.1. Classification (NCBI taxonomy): domain Bacteria; kingdom Pseudomonadati; phylum Pseudomonadota; class Alphaproteobacteria; order Hyphomicrobiales; family Phyllobacteriaceae; genus Mesorhizobium; species Mesorhizobium sp. WSM4809. The sequence continues at coordinate 491,758 of NZ_JBVVQW010000004.1, read as the reverse complement.
CTTTCCTTGCCGACAAGCCTGGCAAGCTGGCGCGTCGCCTCGAGCGCGCGCTGATAGGGCTGCCCGGCCTCGGTATAGAGCCCGATCGTCGTCACCGGCGCCACGCGTTCGAGCAGCGGCTTGATGCCGTCGAGATACGGCATGGACAGGATGATGTCGGGCCTGAGTTGCTGCAGCAATTCGAGATTGGGTTCGAGCAGCGTTCCGACATCGGCGATCTCAGGCGGCAGCGGCGGTTCGACCACCCAGGTCTCCCAGATGTCGCGACCGGCAATGGCAACCGGGCTGACACCGAGCATGAGCAAGGTCTCGGCCAGGCCGTCATCCAGGCAGACGATGCGCAACGGTTTCGCCGTGGCAGATGGCGATGCAATTGCGGCAAAGGGCAGAACGAAAAGTCCCAGCGCGCCGCGCCGGGTGATCCGACCGCGGAGACGGTCGGCCCTGTGGGATTCAAGGGCTGCCATCATCGCGCAGCGCCTGTGCGGAAAGCCGGCTGGGCGTGGATTTCAGGCACGGGTTTTCTCCAAAACGACGCATTCAAAAATCTGGCTGCCGGCAGCCGATGGTCGGTTGACTATGAAACATGACTTCCATAGTCAACATTGAAGATGACCAACCGAGTCAACAAATTTAAATTGGCGCAAGGCGAAACGGTCCTGCGCGCATTGCGGGCAGTGAGGGTATCAAGATGCGGTTGAGTGCATATCGTGCGGCGCGGCGGCGAAGCCGGACCCGGGGCCTCGTGGTCGCATCGCTTTCGACCCTGCTTTGCACCCAGGCCCTTGCGCAGGAAGCCGCGACCGAGCTCAACCCGATCAATGTCGAGGGACAGAGCGACAGCCCGGTCGGACCGGATGACGGCTACATCGCCAAAAACACCACCACCGGCTCGAAAACCGACACGCCGCTGAAGGAAATTCCACGCTCGATTTCGGTGGTGACCCGCAAGCAGCTCGATGATCGCCAGCTAGGGCAGCTTGAGGACGCCTTGTCCTATCTCGCCGGCGTTACCATCTCGCCATGGGGCGTCGACGATCGCTTCGACCAATGCCTGATTCGTGGGTTCGACCTCTGCACGTCGGCGATCTATCGCGACGGGCTGCCGCAGAAAGTGATCGATTTCTCAGGCTTCAAGATCGAGCCCTACGGGCTGGAGCGAATCGAAGTCTTGAAGGGGCCATCCTCGGTGCTCTACGGCGAGAACGAGGCTGGCGGCATGGTCAATGCCGTCACCAAGCGGCCGACGGACAAGCCGATCTATGACGGCTTCCTCAGCTATGGCAGCTTCAACACCGTCGAGGCCGGGCTGGATATAGGCGGCCCGATCGACGATGCCGGCGTATGGTCCTACCGGCTGACCGGCCTGGTTCGCAACGGCGCGCTCGAAACCGACTATTCCCGCAACGACCGCATCTTCGTCGCGCCGGCGCTCAAGTGGCAGCCGGATGCGCAGACCTCGCTGACCATCCTGGCCAACTACCAGTGGGACAGGCTGACGACGAATCAGTTTCTGCCGGCGCAGTATGGCAATCTGCCGCGCAATTTCTTCACCGGCTCGCCCGACTTCGACCGCTTCGATGCCAACCATGGTTCGATCGGCTACCAGTTCAGCCATGAGTTCGACGACCATTGGACGGTGCGGCAAAACCTGCGCTACTCGCAGCAGGAAACCGACTACCGGCAGCTCTATTTTGGCGAGTGGCTTGGCGGCCCATATATCGGCGCAGACGAACATACGGTGCAGCGCACGCTGTTCACCGTGGATGAGACGGCAAGGCTGTTCAACGTCGACAACCAGGCCGAGTACAAGGCTGACTTCGGCGTGGTCGAAAATAAGCTGTTGTTCGGTCTGGGTTACAGCAGACAATCGGTCGACGGGCGCAACGGCTACGGGGCGGGTCCGCCGCTGGACACCCAGAACCCGGACTACTCGATCCCTGTCACGCCGCCGAGCCTCATCATTACGGATCGCGTGGAGACGATCGGCCAGGTCGGCCTCTATGCACAAAACCAGTCCAAGATCGCCGACCACTGGGTCCTGACAATCGGCGGCCGGCAGGCCTGGATCGACCACACCAATTTCAACCGACTCGACGGTGCAGGCAGTTACGACCAGAAGGACCATGCCTTCACCGGCAATATCGGCATCGGCTATCTCTTCGACAACGGCCTGACGCCCTACGCCAGCTATGCCGAATCCTTCACCACCAATATCGGCCCGACCCAGTCCGGAGACGCGCTGCTGCCCTCGTTGGGCAAGCAGTATGAAGTCGGCTTGAAATACGAGCCGACCTTCTTCCCCGGCTTCATCACCGCTTCGCTGTTCGACCTGCGCAAGACCAATGTGCCGACGGCAGCAGCCAATCCCGTCTACCAGGTCCAGACTGGAGAAGTCCGCCATCGCGGCCTGGAGATCGAGGCCAACGCAGATCTGGCATCCGGCCTCAGCATGACGGCGGCCTACACCTATCTCGACGCGGAGATAACCAGCGATGCCGCCGCCGTCATCGATAACCGCCCGGCCAGGGTGCCGGAACACCAGGCATCGCTGTGGGCCAACTATGAGGTTGGCAGCGGCGTGCTCCAGGGCCTGAGTGTCGGCGCCGGCGTGCGCTATATCGGCGCCAGCTTCGGTGACAATACGAACACGGTTAACGTGCCCGGCCACACGCTGGTCGACGCGGCACTGCGCTACAAGAAGAATGGCTGGCAGGCAGCGCTCAATGTCTCCAACCTGTTCGACAAGACCTACTATTCGACCTGCTATGAGGCCGGCAGCAATGCCGACCTCAGCTGCATCTATGGCGAAGGCCGCGTCATCAAGGGCAGCCTCAGCATGAAGTTCTGATGCATGCCGCTCGGCTGCCTCGGCTGGCAGTGATCTGGCATGCAGGATCTGAAGCGCGCCGCATGAACCTGTGACGACGCGCGTCCAGAGCCGCGATTCGACGCGGTCCTGTCCTCCGTCCGGATGGCGGCAAGACGATTCGCACCGTCACGGTGGGCGTGCGACGTCCCGCTCGCCAAAAATCACGGCCCGCGAAACTCAATCCGCGCCCCGCATCATTTTTCCTCCACGAATGCATGCCAGGATGGATGGTCCCACACCCGCCATCGGGGCAGGCCGCTCTGGATTGGATTGCCTGAAAAGGCAACGAATCAAAAAACCGGCGGCGGTCGTCGCCAGAAGGTGTAGAAGACCGTACCAAACGCATTGAAGGGAGTGCGATCGGGTTGCGCTCGGCAAGGCTTGATGGTTTGTTGCCGCTATACGGAGAATGAATGATGCGAGAGCCTGCCGGTCAAGACGAATACGGGTCGACGAACCCTTTCGATCCGGACGATCTGCCAACCTTGAACGCAATCGGCCCGAGCATGGGAAGCGGCAATGATTTCGAGAGATATGCCGTTGCCGTGATCATCGTGTTCGGTGCGCTGATCATTGGAGGGCTGATGGCCGCATCGATGGTCTTCGGGCACCGCAACGGCTTCCTCTTCGCGCTTGGCGGCGCCACGTCCGCCTGGATATCCGGAAACGCGCTGCTGCTCGACCGGCCGCGTATCTATGCGCTGTTCGTCGGCATTGCCGCCTTGATGCTGGTTGCGTCCACTCTCACGCTGGTCTTGTGACGGCCAAATCGGTGTGAGCCGATCCACTTGAGCAGCGGGCGATCAACCCGAATCGCCACGCTGCACCAAGTTTTTCCTCCGAGCTATCAGTATCCGAGCGCCTCGCCAGAGGCCGCGCGGCTGTCGATGGCGCCGTTGTAGCGCGCGCCGCCGCCCTTCTCGATTTCCGCCAGGCTCTTGCCGCCGACCAGGATGCCGGCCGCCTGCCCCCAGGTCTGGTCAGCGAGATCGAGGTGATATCCCATGCCGGCCAGCAGCTTTTCTGTGTCCGGCGACAGGCCGAACGGCTCGACATAAACCTTGTCGGGCAGCCATTGATGGTGGATGCGAGGCGCGTCGATCGCCTCCTGGATGTTCATGCCGTGGTCGATGACATTGACGATCGCTTCCAGCGTGATCGTGATGATGCGCGAGCCACCCGGGCTGCCGATGACCATGAACGGTTTGCCGTCCTTGGCGACCACGGTCGGGCTCATCGACGACAGCGGCGTCTTCTTCGGCTGGATGGCGTTGGCCTCGCCCTGGACAAGGCCGTAGAGATTGGGCACGCCGGGTTTCTGGGTGAAATCGTCCATTTCGTTGTTGAGCAGGATGCCGGTGCCGTCGGCGACGACGCCGGCTCCGAAGGAGCCATTCAGCGTGTAGGTGACCGCGACCGCATTGCCTTCATCGTCGATGATCGAATAATGCGTCGTCTCCTTGCTCTCGCCAAAGCCCTTCGGCATCAGATCCTGCGACACGCCGGCCCGGAACGGGTCGATCTTGTCGCGGATATCCTTGGCATAGGCCTTATCAAGCAATTTCGAGACCGGATTGTCGACGAAATCGGGATCGCCGAGCGCGGAATTGCGGTCGACATAGGCGTAGCGCATCGCCTCGACCATGACGTGGACCGTCTCAGCCGAACCGGCACCGAGGTAGGACAAGGGATAGCCCTCCAGAACGTTGAGGATTTCGCAGATGATGACGCCGCCGGAGCTGGGCGGCGGCGAGGAGGTGATCTCATAGCCGCGATAGGTGCAGGTCACGGGCTTGAGTTCGCGCACCGCATATTGCTCGAAATCCGGTTTGGCGAGAATGCCGCCCTTGGCGCCGCTCGCCTTGACGATGGCATCGGCGATGGCGCCTTTGTAAAAGGCATCCGTACCCTCTTCGGAAATGGCGGCGAGCGACGCCGCGAGGTCGGGCTGGACCAGCCGCTCGCCGATGCCATAGGGCTTGCCGTCGGGTTTCAGGAATATGGCGGCGGCCGCGGGGTCCTTCGCCAGCCTGTCGGCGCTGCCGGCAAACGAGGCGGCGTCGCCCTGGTTGAGGATGAAGCCGTCCCTGGCATAGCCGATTGCCGGCGCCATCAAATCCTGGCGGGACAATTTGCCGTATTTTTCGCGGGCCATCTCCAGACCGGCCACCGAACCCGGCACGCCGACCGCAAGATAGCCGTCGAGACTGGCCCCCTTCACCGGGTTGCCGTCCTTGTCGAGATACATGGTTTTTGTCGCCGCCAGCGGCGCCCGCTCGCGAAAATCGAGAAAGGTCGATTTGCCGTCCTTGAAGCGGATGGTCATAAAGCCGCCGCCGCCGATATTGCCGGCATTGGGGTAGACGACCGCGAGCGCATAGCCGACGGCGACTGCGGCATCGACAGCATTGCCGCCCTTTTTCAGCACCTCGATACCGACTTCGGACGCCAGATGCTGGGCCGTCACCACCATGCCGTGCTCGCCCTTGGCTGGCGCAGGCGATGCGGCGAAGACCCCCGTCAATGGCGCGAGGGCGAAGGTGATGGAAAGACTGGCGGCGATCAATGTCCGACGGTTGAGAGGCATGGCAGTTCTCCGGGCGGGGACGCCTAGAAGACCGTGTTGGACTGATCGAGTCCACTAACAATTAAGGGAGCGTGAGAAAGAGCCCCCTCACCCGGATTGCCAACTGAATTGCGAAGCGCAATTCGAGGCAATCCGACCTCTCCCCGAGGGGAGAGGAGGTTGTCAGCGCTGACGTCAGTCTCTTCTCCCCAGCGGGGGTGAGGCGTGGTCCGCGCAGCGGGCCAAAAGCCAACTGCTTGGCTTTTCGAACAACGAACGCCCGGAGGGCGGTGGCCGCAAAGCGGCCGGATGAGGGGCCCGGCTCGGCCTCAGACAATGCCGCCCGAGCCACCGGCGACCGCGGGACGTTCCGCCGCGACCTTGGCGCGGTAACCCGCCGCACGATACGCCGCGACCGGATCAATGGCGCCGCCAGTCTTCAGCCGCGCCATGGCGAGGATCGGCTCGACATCGGTGCGGTAGGCGGCTTTCAGCGTCTGCGTCGCCATCAGCGCGTCGTTCAAGTCCTGAAAACCTTCCAGCGCCTTGCGGTCGACCAGCAGCGCCTGCGCATAGGCGCGCTGCACCTCGACCGCCGACAGCATCAGGCTTTCGATCGGGTCGGTGACGTTATGGCTCTGGTCGAGCATGTGCGCCGGATCGAAACCTTCGGCGCCGGACAGTTCGGCATCGACCAGTTCGTTGAAGACGAGGAACAGCCGGTAGGGGTCGATCGAACCGGCATCGAGATCGTCGTCGCCATATTTCGAATCGTTGAAATGGAAGCCGCCGAGCTTCTTGAACTGGATCAGCCGCGAGACGATCATCTCGATGTTGACGTTGGGGGCATGATGGCCGAGGTCGACGAGACAGAACGCCTTGTCGCCTAACTCCTGCGCGATCATGTAGTTGGTGCCCCAGTCCTGCACGACGGTGGAATAGAAGGCCGGCTCGTACATCTTGTGCTCGCTGAACAGCTTCCAGCCGGCGGGCAGTCCGGCGTAAACCTCTTTCATGGCGTCGAGATAGCGCTCGAACGCCTTGGCGAAATTGACCTGGCCCGGGAAGTTCGAACCGTCGCCGATCCACACCGTCAGCGCCTTGGAGCCCAGCGTCTTGCCGATCTCGATACATTTGAGATTGTGCTCGACCGCTTGCCGCCGCGTGCCGGCATCGGCATGCGACAGCGAGCCGAATTTGTAGGAAAGCGCCTGGTCCTTCGCGTCGGAAAAAGTGTTGGAGTTCATGGCGTCGAAGCCGAGGCCAAAGCGCGAAGCCGCCTGCTTCAGCCGGTTCGGGTCGGCCTTGTCCCACGGAATGTGCAGGGAGACGGTGGGCGTCGCCTGCGTCAATTGCTGGATGACGGCACAGTCCTCGATCTTGTCGAAGATGTCGCGCGGCTCGCCGGCGCCGGGAAAGCGGGCAAAGCGGGTGCCGCCGGTGCCGACGCCCCAGGACGGGATCGCCACCGCGAATTTCTCGACCTTGTCACGGATGGCGTCGATGGCGATGCCGCGACGGTCGAGGCGCTCGCCGAGCGAGGCGTAGTCGCGCTCGAGGTCGGCCTTGCGCGCGCCGTTGTCCTTGTCGACGAGGTCGGCGGAGATGATGGATTCGGACAAGTGCTGGTTCCTCCCAAAATATATGCGGGCAGCGCTGCCCTCATCCGCCTGCCGGCACCTTCTCCCCGTATAGTGACGGGGAGAAGGGCGAAGCGGCTAGCGCGTAAAGCTCTGGGCGTTGCCCGCGTCGACATTGATGATGTTGCCGGTCGACTTGGCCGACATGTCGGACGCCAGGAAATAGATCGCTTCGGCGATGTCTTCCGGGAAGACCGAGCGCTTCAGCATCGAACGCGAGCGATAGTGCTCCTCCAGATCGTCGGTCGACATCTTGTAGGCGGCGGCGCGCTGTTCCTTCCACTCGCCGGTCCAGATCTTCGAGCCGCGAAGCACCGCGTCCGGGTTGACGACATTGACCCTGATCTGCGCCTCCGCGCCCTCCAGCGCCAGGCAGCGGGCGAGATGGATCTCGGCGGCCTTGGCGGTGCAATAGGCGGCGGCGTTGGGCGATGCGGCAAGGCCGTTCTTGGAGGCGACGAAGACGACGTTGCCGCCGATCTTCTGCGCGCGGAACAGCCGGAACGCTTCCCGCGAGACCAGGAAGTAACCGGTCGACAGGATGTCCATGTTCTTGTTCCACAGCGCCAGCGTCGTCTCCTCGATCGGCGCCGAGGAGGCCAGCCCTGCATTCGACACCAGAATGTCGATGCCGCCGAACTCGACCGCTGTCTCGGCAAAGCCGGAGATAACCTGGTCCTCCGACGTGACGTTGATCAGCACCGGGCGGACGAAATCCTTGCCATAGACCTTGGCCAGTTCGTCATTGGCGCTGGCCAGCGCTGCCTCGTCTATGTCGGCCAGCACCACGCAGGCGCCTTCGCGCAGCAGCCGGTTGGCCGTGGCGCGGCCGATGCCGCCGGCGCCACCCGTGACCAGCGCGATCTGGCCGGCAAGCGACTTCGGCTTCGGCATACGCTGCAGCTTCAGGTCCTCGAGCAGCCAGTATTCGATGTCGAAGGCTTCCTGTGCAGGCAGGCCGACATAGGACGAGACGGTCGAGGCGCCGCGCATGACGTTGATGGCGTTGACATAGAATTCGCCCGAAATGCGCGCCGTCGCCTTGTCGCCGGCGAAGGTGAACATGCCGACGCCGGGCATCAGGTAGACGACGGCATTGGGATCGCGGATGGCGGGCGAGTCCGGATGCTTGCAGCTGTCGTAGTAGGCCTGGTAGCCGACGCGATAGGCTGCGATGTCGTCGGCAAGCCGCGCAATCACCGCATCGACATCGGGCTTGGCCGGATCGAATTCGATGACCAGCGGGCGGATCTTGGTGCGCAGGAAATGGTCGGGGCACGAGGTGCCGAGTGCCGCCAGCGGGCGCAGATCCCTGGAATTGACGAATTCGAGCACGGCGGCGGAATCGTCGAAATGGCCTGTTTTGTGGCTCTTCTCCGAGATCAGGCCCCGAATCCTCGGCATCAGTTTGGCCGCGATGGCACGGCGCTCGGTGGCGTCGAGTGCCTTGACCACTTCACCGCCGAAGATAGCGACACCTTCGGAGCGGCGCTCGAACCATTCGATCGCCTGGTTGATCACCGAGATCGTCGTCTCGTAGCATTCCCTGGGGGTGTCGCCCCAGGTGAACAGGCCGTGGCTTTCCAGGATGACACCCTTGGCATCGGGGTGTTCGAGGCAGAATTTCTCCAGCCACAGGCCGAGTTCGAAGCCCGGGCGCTTCCACGGCAACCAGCCGATGGCGTCGCCGAAGATTTCTTTCGTCAGCGCCTTCGAATCCTTCGCGGCGGCAATGGCGATGATGGCATCGGGATGCATGTGGTCGACAAAAGGCTTCGGCACGTAGGCGTGCAACGGCGTGTCGATAGAGGCCGCGCGTGGATTGAGGTTGAAGGTGCAGTGCGGCAGGAAGCCGACCATTTCATCTTCGTGCTCGACGCCGCGATAGAGACCTTTTAGCGCGCGCAGCTTGTCCATGTAGAGCGTGGCAAAGCCGTCCAGCTTGATCGAGGCGCTGTCGCCGCCTGATCCCTTGACCCACAGCACTTCGACATCCTCGCCGGTGAGCGGATCCTTCTGCCAGATCTTCGACGACGTGTTGCCGCCGCCATAGTTGGTGACGCGCTTGTCGGAACCAAGTGTGTTCGAACGGTAGACCAGAAGTTCCGGCCCGCTCATAGCGTGAGCCTTGGCCTCATCCCACAGATTGGCGAGGCGCGCGCCGGTGCGCTTGTCGAGCATATGCAATCCTCCCAAAGGCACGCAAAAGGCGCGGCCATTTGGTCCGAATTTCCACGGAAGCAGCCGGCTTGTCAATCACAAACGATCAATATCGATCATATTGCACTGCACAATGAAATTATATGATCGGAAATGATTGACACTGCGCGTTTTGGGTGCCTAGATGCTCAGGCAGGGAGGAACCATGCACGAAAAAGAGCGCCACAGGATCATTCTGTCCGCCGTCCAGGAAAAGCCTGTGGTGACGGTGCAGGAGATGGTCGACCTGACGGAGTCCTCCGAGGCGACGATCCGGCGCGATATCGCGGCTCTCCACGTCCAGAAGCGGCTGCGGCGCGTGCGCGGCGGCGCCGAGGCAATCTCGCCGCCGCAGTTCATCGGGCTGGCCGGCCGGCCCTTTTCCGTCAACGAAACGATCAACGCCTCGCAGAAGCGGTCGATCGCGCGTGAAGCGGTAGAGCTGTGCAAGGACGGCGAACCAATCATCATCAATGGCGGCACCACCACGTTCCAGATGGTGCATTTCCTGACCGGCCGCCGCATGCCGATCTTCACCAATTCGTTCCCGATCGCCGAGCACCTGCTCAAGCACTCCAAGAACACGGTGATGCTGTCGGGCGGCACCATTTATCGCGAGCAGAACATCATCCTGTCGCCCTTCGACAATGACGTGACGCGCAATTTCTATGCGCGCCGCATGTTCATGGGCGCGCAGGGTCTGGGGCCGCTCGGCCTGATGGAGGGCGATCCGCTTTTGATCCAGGCGGAGCAGAAACTGATCGACCAAGCCGACGAGTTGGTGGTGCTGGTCGATTCCTCGAAATTCCGCAAACGCTCCAGCCTGATCCTGTGCGGCCTGTCGCGCATCGCCACCGTCATCACCGATGACGGCATCGAGGATCGCGAAGCCAAGATGCTGGAGACCGCGGGGGTGACGCTGATCGTCGCCCGCACATCCGCGACCAACAAGGAAGAATCTTCACTGCAGGCCTGAGGCCAACTCGCGCTCGCAGCGACGATGGAATGCAACGCTCAAGGGAGGAAATTCGATGAGCTTCTTGAAGAAATTGATGGTGACGGCTGCATTCTCAGCCGCCATGTTCGTGAATGCCGCCTATGCCGAAAACGTCAAGATCGCACTGGTGGTGAAATCGCTCGGCAACGGCTTCTTCGATGCCGCCAACAAGGGCGCCGAAGAGGCGGCCAAGGAACTCGGCGATGTCGACATCATCTACACCGGCCCGACCAAGGCGACCGCCGAAGCGCAGATCGAAGTGGTCAATTCGCTGATCGCGCAGAAGGTCAACGCCATCGCCATTTCGGCCAATGACGCCGACGCCTTGGTGCCGGTGCTGAAGAAGGCCATGGAACGCGGCATCACCGTCATCTCGTGGGATTCGGGCGTCGCTAAGGAAGGCCGCCAGCTTCACCTCAACCCGTCCGATACCGGCCTGATCGGTGAGACCATCATCAAGCTTGCCGCCGACCACCTGCCGGAAGGCGGCGAGGTCGCCATCCTGTCGGCCTCCTCGACCGCCACCAACCAGAACGCCTGGATCGACGCGGCCAAGAAAATCCTGCCGGAGAAGTTCCCCAAGATCAAACTCGTCGCCACCGTCTATGGCGATGACGATTCGGCCAAGAGCACCGACGAAGCCAAGGGCCTGTTGAAGTCCTATCCGAACCTCAAGGCGATCATCGCGCCGACCACCGTCGGCGTCGTCGCCGCCGCCCAGGTCGTCACCGACGAGAACCTGATCGGCAAGGTCAATGTCACCGGCCTCGCGCTGCCGTCCGAGTTCAAGAAGTTCATCGACAACGGTTCCAGTCAGGCGGTTGCCCTGTGGAACCCGATCGACCTCGGCTACTCGGCCGTCTACCTCGCCCATGATCTGGCGGTGAAGAAGGAAGAGGCGAAGCCCGGCGCCACGCTGTCGATCGGCCGCGTCGGCAAGGTCACGCTCGACGACACCAACTCGGCTGCGATGGCTCCGCCCTTCCAGTTCGACAAGTCGAACATCGAAAAGTTCTCCAAGATCTATTGATCTGGAGTTCTCTAGAGCTGACGCGGCGGGGCTCACGTCCCGCCGCGACTTTAAACGAACCTTGTTTCAGGGCTTGATACGATTATGGACACGACAGCCCAACACGGCGCGGTGAAGGAGCGGCCTCCGGCCCCGGCTCCACGCCTGACGCTGTCCGGCATCTCAAAAAGCTTTCCCGGCGTGCGCGCGCTGCACAATGTCAGCCTGTCGCTCTACCCCGGCCAGGTGACGGCGCTGATCGGCGAAAACGGCGCCGGCAAGTCGACGCTGGTCAAGATCATGACCGGCATCTACCAGCCCGACGGAGGTACCATCAGCATCGACGGCCAGGCCGTCACCCTGCCCAGCGCGCATGCCGCCTTTGGCCATGGCGTCACCGCCATCCACCAGGAAACCGTGCTGTTCGACGATCTGAGCGTCGCCGAAAACATCTTTCTCGGCCATGCGCCGCGCACGCGTTTGCGCACCATCGACTGGCGCACGATGCGCAAAAATGCGCGCGAAGTGCTCGACACCATGCATGCCGGCCATATCGACGCCGACGCGCGGTTGAAGGACCTCGGCATCGCCAACAAACATCTGGTCGCCGTCGCGCGCGCCATGTCGATCGACGCGCAGATCGTCATCATGGACGAGCCGACCGCCGCGCTCTCGATGAAGGAGATCGAGGAGCTCTTTTTGCTGATCGAGTTCCTCAAGAGCGACGGAAAGGCGATCCTGTTCATCAGCCACAAGTTCGACGAGATCTACCGTATCGCCGACCGCTACACGGTGTTCCGCGATGGCGAGATGGTCGGCGAAGGCCTGATCAAGGATGCCGGCCAGAGCCAGATCGTGCGCCTGATGGTCGGCCGCGCGGTCGATCACATCTTCCCGCAGCGCAAGGCCGAGATAGGCGCGCCGGTGCTCTCCGTTTCCGGCCTGTCGCATCCGACCGAATTCAACGACATCGGCTTCGAACTGCACAAGGGCGAGATCCTCGGCTTCTACGGCCTGGTCGGCGCCGGCCGCAGCGAGGTGATGCAGGCGATATCGGGCATCACCCGCACATCAGCCGGCACGATCACGCTGGAAGGCAAGACGCTCGCGCCGAAATCGGCGGCGGATTCGATCGATGCCGGGATCGTCTACGTGCCCGAAGAACGCGGCAAGCAAGGCGTGGTGATCGGCCTGCCGATCTTCCAGAACGTCTCGCTGCCTTCACTCAAGCGCACATCGAAGTCCGGCCTGCTGCGGCTGTCGGAGGAGTTCGATCTGGCCCGCTCCTACACCGAGCGGCTCGACCTCAGGGCCTCCTCGCTCAGCCAGGACGTCGGCACGCTGTCGGGCGGCAACCAGCAGAAGATCGTCATCGCCAAATGGCTGGCGACGTCGCCCAAGGTGATCATCCTGGACGAGCCGACCAAGGGCATCGACATCGGCTCGAAGGCCGCCGTGCACGGCTTCATGGCCGAGTTGGTGGCGCAAGGCCTGTCGGTGATCATGGTGTCCTCCGAGCTGCCCGAAATCCTCGGCATGTCCGACCGCGTCGTGGTCATGCGCGAGGGGCTCGTCGCGGCGGTCTACGACAACAAGGGGTTGGACGCCGAGACGCTGGTTCGGACGGCAGCGGGGATCGCGGCATGAAGGCTTTCCTGAAATACCGTGAAATCTGGCTGTTGGCGGCCATCGTCGTGCTGATCGGCCTGATTTCGACGCGTTTCCCGGCCTTTGCCGACCCCGGCAATCTGCGTCAGGTGTTCAACGACACCTCGATCCTGATGATCCTGGCGCTCGGCCAGATGGTGGTCATCCTGACCCGGTCGATCGATCTGTCGATGGCGTCCAATCTCTGCTTCACCGGCATGGTGGTGGCGATGCTGAACGCCGCGCATCCGGCGATCCCGATCCCGCTGCTGATCGTCATTGCGCTGGCCGTCGGTCTGGCGCTCGGCGCCATCAACGGCCTTTTGGTCTGGCGGCTGAACATCCCTTCGATCGTGGTGACATTGGGCACGCTGACCATCTATCGCGGCGCGACCTTCGTGCTGTCCGGTGGCGCCTGGGTCAATGCCGACAAGATGAGCCCGGACTTCATCGGCTTTCAGCGCGCCGCCTTCCTCGGCATTCCGGTGCTGTCGTGGATCGCCATCCTGGTCATTGCGCTGTTCTTCGTCCTGATGACGCGCACCGCGCTCGGCCGCTCGATCTATGCCATCGGCGTAAACCCGACGGCTTCCGTCTATGCCGGCATCGATGTCGGCCGCACCAAGTTCATCGTCTTCTGCATCTCCGGCATGATCGGCGGCCTGTCAGGCTATCTCTGGATCTCGCGCTATGTGATCGCGTCGGTCGAGGTCGCCAATGGCTATGAGCTCAACATCATCGCCGCCTGCGTCATCGGCGGCATCTCGATCGCCGGCGGCATCGGCTCGGTCGGCGGCGCGGTGCTCGGCGCATTGTTCCTCGGCATCATCTCCAACGCGCTGCCGGTCATCAACATCTCGCCCTTCTGGCAGATGGCGATTTCTGGCAGCGCCATCATCCTGGCCGTCGTGCTCAATGCGCGCGGCGAACGCCAGCAAGGCCGCATCATCCTCAGAAAGGTGGAGGCGTGACCGACATCCCTGCCCCGCGCCACATTCCCGACCGGCTCGACAAGCCGTTCCGTTCGGCGATCTTTTCCTGGGAAGCGCTGCTGGTCGTTGTGGCCGTCGCCATCTTCGCCATCAACAGCTTCGCCTCGCCCTATTTCCTCGACCCGTATTCGCTGTCCGATCTCACCTTCAATTTCACAGAGAAAGGCCTGATCGCCTTCGCCATGGCGCTGCTGATCATCTCGGGCGAGATCGATCTGTCGGTGGCCGCCATCATTGCGCTGGCGTCGACGATGATGGGCATGGCGGTGCAGGCCGGCGCCGGCACGCCGGTGCTGGTAGCGATCGGCATCGTCGTCGGGCTCGGCTGCGGCGCCTTCAACGGTCTGCTGGTGACAAGGCTCGGTCTGCCGTCGATCGTCGTCACCATCGGCACGATGAGCCTGTTTCGCGGCATCGCCTTCATCATCCTCGGAGACCAGGCCTACAAGGGCTATCCCTCAAGCTTCGCCTTCTTCGGCCAGGGCTATGTCTGGTGGGTGGTGTCGTTCGAGCTGGTGCTCTTCCTCATTGCGGCCGTCGTCTACTGGTTCCTGCTGCACCGTACGAGTTTCGGCCGACGCGTCTTCGCCATCGGCAACAATCCGATAGCTGCGCAGTTTTCCGGCGTGCGCGTCGGCCGCACCAAGTTCATCCTGTTCTGCCTGACCGGGCTGATGTCGGGCATCGCCTCGGTGCTGATCACCTCGCGGCTCGGCTCGACGCGGCCATCGATCGCGCAGGGCTACGAGCTGGAAGTCATCACCATGGTGGTGCTCGGCGGCGTCAGTATCCTCGGCGGCGCCGGCAGCATTGTTGGGGTCGTGCTCGCAGCCTTCATCATGGGACTGGTGACCTTCGGGCTCGGCCTGCTCAATGTGCCCGGCATCGTCATGTCGATCTTTATAGGTCTGCTGCTGATCATCGTCATCGCCTTGCCGATCGTCTGGCGGCGATTGCGCGGAGGGCGCTGATGCCGCAGAAATACGCGTTCAAAATGAAGCTGAAGCCCGGCATGAAGGCCGAGTACAAGAAGCGCCACGACGAGATCTGGCCGTCACTGGTCGCGCTGCTGAAGCAGGCCGGCGTCTCCGATTATTCCATCCATCTCGACGAGGAGACCAATATCCTGTTCGGTGTTCTGTGGCGGCGTGACGACCACGGCATGGACGAATTGCCCGGATATCCGGTGATGCAGCGCTGGTGGGCTGAAATGGCCGACATCATGGAAACCAGGCCGGACAACGAGCCGGTGGCCGTGCCGTTGGAAACCGTGTTCCACATGGCATGAGTGCGATGCGCCACATCGCCGTCATCGACATCGGCAAGACCAACGCCAAGGTGGCGCTGGTCGACCTCGCGACGTTGAGCGAGGTGGCGCTGCGCCGCATGTCCAATGCGCCGGTGCGACAGGCGCCCTACCCGCATCACGATGTCGAGGCCTTGTGGGCATTCATCCTCGAAAGCCTTGCCGGTCTCAACCGCGAACAGCGCATCGACGCCATTTCGATCACCACCCATGGCGCGACCGGCGTGCTGGTCGACGCGGCGGGTGAACTGGTGCTGCCTGTGCTCGACTATGAGTTCGATGGCCCTGATAGACTGGCACCGGATTATGACGCGATCCGCCCCCCTTTCGCCGAGACCGGCACGCCGCGCCTGCCGCTCGGCCTCAATCTCGGAGCACAATTCTTCTGGCAGCAGAAAAGCTTCCCGGCGGAATTCGCCAGGGCCGCCGCGATGCTGATGTATCCGCAATACTGGGCGTTGCGCCTGACCGGTGTCGCCGCCAACGAGGTGACTTCGCTCGGCTGCCACACCGATCTGTGGAACCCTTGGACGGCGGATTTTTCATCATTGGTCGACAGGCTGGAATGGCGCGGGCTGATGGCGCCGGTGCGGCCGGCCAGCGACCGCCTCGGCCCGATCCTGCCCAGTGTTGCGATGCGAACCGGACTGGATCCGCAAACGCCGGTGTTCTGCGGCCTGCATGATTCCAACGCCTCGCTGCTGCCGCATCTTCTCTCCGACAAACCGCCTTTCTCCGTCGTCTCGACCGGCACCTGGGTGGTGTCGATGGGGGTCGGCGGCAAACAGATTGCGCTGTATGCAGCGCGCGACACGCTGGTCAATGTCAACGCACTCGGCGATCCCGTTCCCTCGGCGCGCTTCATGGGCGGCCGCGAGTTTTCCGTGCTGACAAAGGACCAGCCGGAGCAGTGGACCGAGGATGATGTCGGCGCCGTGCTGGCGCGAAAGATGCTGCTGCTGCCGTCGACCCAGCAAGGCTCGGGGCCGTTCCCGCACCATGCCGCGGCATGGGTCAATGCCGACGGCCTGAACAGCGGCCAGCGCTTTGCCGCCATCTCGTTCTATCTGGCATTGATGACGGCAACCTGCCTCGAGTTGATCGGCGCGGACGGCCCGACCACGGTCGAAGGCCCCTTTGCCCGCAACCGGCTCTTTGTCGGCATGCTGGCGGCAGCCACGGCGCGCGCCGTTGTTGGGTCCGAGGCCGCCACCGGCACCAGCATCGGCGCCGCGCTGCTGGCATCCGATCGGCCGGCGACGCACGGCAAGGGCGAAAGAATAGAACCGCCTGTAGACCCGGCCTGGGCCGACTATGTCAGCGCATGGCGGGGGGCAGTCGAAGCGCAGGGCTGATCAGAGAATCCGTTTGCCGAAAGCCGACATGACGAAGTTGACCGCGTCGGTGCCGATCCGCGGCTCCAGATCCGCCGTCAGGCCCGAAACATCCATCGACAGCAAGCCACCGGAGAGCGCGATCGCCTCCATCGCCTGGTGCGTTTCGCGCACGGTCAGCCCGCCGGAGCCCGCAGCCCAGCCGGCGAATTCGGTTGCGGTCGGCGAATAGCTGACATGAAAGCCTTGCGTGCCTGAGGTGGCGATGCGGATCGCTTCATGCATCAGGTCGCGCATGCCCATGGCGTCGATGTCGGTCATGGTGAAGGCCGACACGCGCGAATCCTTCAGCACCCGCGCCTCGGCCGGATCGGCGTGGCGCAGGCCGACGATGACGACATTTTCCGGCGACAGCTGCGGCTGCAGCGCGCCGGCCTTGTGATCGAGCCCGAGCGATCGCGCCAGGACCGAACATTCCGGCAGGTCGATGCCCTCCTCGTCCTCTGGCATCAGGGCGGCGATGGAATCGATCCAGATCAGGCCGAAAGAATGCGTCGCGCGCGCCGTCGCGGTCAGCGCCTTGTGGGCGATGCGACGATCGACGCCGGCAATCAGCCGGACCAGCCCCGATGGCGGCCGCTCGACATCGGCGAGTTCCACCACGTCGAAGTTCATCGCTTCCAGCCGGGCGCCGGTGCTTTCCCGGGCCAGGATGCCGGCGGCCCCCTGCCCGGCCGTGATCTGCACCATCTTACGGCCGGAAAAATCCTCGACGTCGTGCATCGGGGCCTTCTCGACATATTCCGAGGTCATCGCCAAAAGCATGGCGCCATAGCTCATGCGGAAGGCGACGCGGTCGCCGACGGAGGGCCTCGGGTCGGCATCGGCGACATCCAAAAGCAGATGATCGCTGGAGGCGCCGAGCACCCTTATCCCCCTGGCGATCGGCGTCAGTCCCTCGACCAGCACATCCTCACGGCCGATATTGGCGATGGCGCGCAGCCTGTCGCCTTCGTCGGGGAAGACCGGCTGGTTGCCGAAGGCGTCGTAACCCGATTGGCCGATCGGCCGTGACGGCTTGAGCTTGACCTCGATGATGTCGCTTGTCAGCCGGCAGGCATCGGGTTCGAGCTCCGCCCACGGCGTGTCGCGGAAGGTCTCGACACCACCCTGCAGGATCGCCTCGCCGACCCGCAGGTTGTTGATGCCGGCCGGCAACCTGCCTTCGAGCAGCAGCGGCAGCGACGACGAGGCGCCGCCGGAGATCACGTCGAGGCTTCTGCCGGACAGGCGCTCGGTCTTGTAGGCGTGGGCAACGAGCTGGCCGAGATTTTCCGGCGTCGGCATGATGGCGCCGAAGCAGCCGAGATTGGTGCCGATGCCAGCAATGCGAACGCCCTTGAACTGCAGTATCTGCTCGACGGTCGGGATCAGGTCGTTCGGCCAGATGCCTTCGCGCAGATCTCCGAGATCGATCATCAGCATGATGTCGTGGATGCGGCCCATGCGCTCGGCGATGCGCGATATCTCGCGGATGGTGGCGAGTTCCGACTGCAGACTGATGTCGACGGTGCGCACCACCTCCTCGACACGCGCCATCGGCGGGCTGCGCAACAGCATGATCGGCGCGTTGATGCCGCTGTCGCGCAGCCGGCGGATGTTCTCGAAACGCGATTCGGCGATGCCGGCGACACCGCCGCGCAACATGGCGCGCGCCACTTGCGGCATGCCGCAAGTGCCCTTGGTGACGCCGAACACTTTTATGCCCGACAGCGCGCAGCGCTCGACGATTGTGCGCGCATTGCGCTCGATGCGGCCAAGGTCGATAGCGACTTGCGGTCCCGACATCACTACCCCCCGTAGACCAGCCCCTGCGGGTCGATCTCCGGCTTGCGGCCGGAAACGAGGTCGGCAAGGATTTTCCCCGAGCCGCAGGCCATGGTCCAGCCGACATGGCCGTGGCCGGTGTCGAGATAAAGATTCTTGTAGCGAGCCTGGCCGATGACCGGCACCGAGTTGGGCATCATCGGCCGCAGACCCGCCCAGAACACAGCCTTCTTCTCGTCGAAGGCACCCGGAAAAAGATCCCTGCCGGTGCTGATGATCGTCTTGAAATCGGCGGGCTTGAAAGTTCGGTCGAAGCCGGTGAATTCAGCCGTCGAGGACATCCGCAAGCGGTTGCCCAGCCTGGAATAGCCGATCAGCCGGTCCTCGTCGGCGCCGCCCATGGTCGGTCCCTTGCTTTCGTCCTCCAGGGGAATCGTCGCGGTATAGCCTTTTACCGGATAGACAGGCAGGTCGATGCCGTAGCGGCGCCCGAGCAGGCCGCTCTCCGGTCCCATCGAGATGACCACGGCATCGCCGGCGACCGGGCCGGCCGACGTCATCACCGCGCGCACATGATCGCCCTCGATGTCGAGGCCTTCGACTGTCGTGCCGAACAGGAATTTGACGCCGAGCTTCTCGGCAGCATAGGCGGCCAGCCTGTCGACAAACTGCTTGGAATCTCCGGTCTGGTCGGTTGGCGAATAGACGCCCCCGGCAATCTTGTCCTTGACGCCGGCAAGGCCTGGTTCCAGTTCGACCAGCCGGTCGCGGCCGACGATTTCGATCGGCAGGCCGTGCTTGGCAAGATAACGGTAATTGTCGGTACCGGTGTCGAGGCTCTTTTGCGAGCGGAAGAAATAGAGGATGCCCTTCTTGCGCTCGTCGTAGTGGATGCCGGTCGCTTCCGAAAGCGCATTGATGCAGTCACGCGAATAGAGCGCGAGCCTGAGCTTGATGTCGGTGTTGGCGCGCAGGCGCGCCACCGTGCACTGGCGCAGGAAACGCAGGCTCCAGGCGAGGAAATAGGGATCGAGGCGCAGCCTGACCTTGATGCCGAGATCATGGTTGTAGAGCCCGCGCAGGAAAGTCTTCAAAGCCGCCGGCGAGGCCCAGGCGGTGGCGTCACCCGGTGACACCAGGCCGGCATTGGACTGGCTGGTGCCTTGTGCCGCCGCCGGATGGCGCTCGATCACTGTCACCTCATGGCCGTCGCTGGCCAGATAATAGGCGGCCGCCGTACCGACGACACCGGCCCCGAGCACCGTTATTTTCATGCCATCCCCCAAGAGCTCCTCGCGGCGCGGCGCCTCCGCACCTTGCCGCGAACGCCTTCAATAGCGCTTCGCTGCCCGCCTTGCGAGCCCTTGGGAGAACCCGGCTCAGCCGCGCGCGGAGTTCTTGCCGGTCAAGATGCGCTCCCAGGCGAGCGCGTCGGCGACGATCTGGTCGAGATCGTCGCGTTGCGGGGTCCAGCCGAGTTCAGCGCGGGCGAGATCCGAATTGGCGACCACCGCCGCGGCGTCGCCGGGACGGCGATCGCCCATCTTCACCTCGAAATCATGGCCGAAGGCGCGGCGCACGCTGTCGATGACCTCGAGCACCGAGTAGCCATGGCTGTAGCCGCAATTGGCGACGAGGCTTTGTCCCCCGGCACGCAGCCGCTGCAAGGCCAGGCGATGCGCCGCCGCCAGGTCGCTGACATGGATGTAGTCGCGCATGCAGGTGCCGTCCGGCGTCGGATAATCGGTGCCGAACACCTGCATGAACGGCCGCTTGCCAAGTGCCGTCTCGCAGGCGACCTTGATCAGATGGGTGGCGCCCGGCGTCGACTGGCCGGTGCGGCCCTTCGGGTCGGCGCCGGCGACGTTGAAGTAGCGCAGCGCGGTATAGCGCAGGCCATGCGCGATCGACGCGTCGCGCAGCATCCACTCACTCATCAGCTTGGACAGGCCATAGGGCGATTCCGGCGACAGGCGGGCGTCCTCGCGCACCGGCTCCAGCCCGGCCCCGCCATAGACGGCGGCGGTCGATGAAAAAATGAAATTGGGCACGCCTTCGCGCACCGCGGTTTCGATCAGCGTGCGCGTCTTCGAGGTGTTGTTCTCGTAGTAGCTGAGCGGGTCGGCGACCGATTCCGGAACCACGATCGAGCCGGCGAAATGAATGATCGCGTCGACCTTGTTCTCCCTGATGACCGAGCCGACCAATTCCCTGTCGGCGACGTCGCCGACGACCAGCTTCGCCTCCGGCGCCACCGCCCATTCAAAACCGGTGGAAAGGCGATCGAGGACGACCACGCTCTCGCCGGCATCAAGCAACTCCCAGACCATGTGGCTGCCGATATAACCGGCACCGCCTGTAACCAAAACCGTCATCCGCGTCCTCGCTTATCCAAGATTTATCGGAAACTGTCTCAACCCCCGCTCTACTGGAAAGCCCGCCGCATAACCATTGAAACCGTGGTAACCGGCATCGCCGGCTAGGGGCATCGTCCTGAAACAAAGTTGATCCACATCAAGGGAATAGGCCACGATCCGTGATCGTTAGGAACAGGTCCGGGGCGTGGCATTTTGACCAAAAAGGCCAGGTGGACGACCAACAGGCCAATGATTATGATCCCGCGCAAAAATTGGGAAGCCTATATGAACTATCAGCGGTTCTTCGAGGAAGCGATCGACCAGCTCCATGCCGAGCGTCGCTACCGCGTTTTCGCCGACCTGGAGCGGATCGCGGGCAAGTTCCCGCGCGCCATCTGGCGTTCCAATGGCCGCGCCGAGGAAATCACCGTCTGGTGCTCCAACGACTATCTCGGCATGGGCCAGCATCCCGACGTCATCGCCGCGTTCCAGAATACCGCTGGCAAGATGGGTTCGGGCGCCGGCGGCACCCGCAACATTTCCGGCACGTCGAACCCGCTGGTCGAGCTCGAGGTGGAGCTTGCCGACCTGCACGACAAGGAAGCGGCACTGGTCTTCACCTCCGGTTTCGTCTCCAACGAAGCCTCGATCTCGACCATCGCGAAGCTTTTGCCCAACTGCCTGATCATCTCGGACGAACTGAACCACGCCTCGATGATCGAAGGCGTGCGGCGTTCCGGCGCCGAGAAGAAGATCTTCCGCCACAACGACGTCGCGCATCTGGAAAGCCTTTTGCAGGCGGCTGGACGCGAACGCGCCAAGCTGATCGTCTTCGAAAGCGTCTACTCGATGGATGGCGACATCGCGCCGATCAAAGAGATCGTCGAGCTCGCCGAGCGCTACAACGCCATGACCTATATCGACGAGGTCCATGCCGTCGGCATGTACGGGCCGCGCGGCGGCGGCATCACCGAGCGCGAAGGCCTGGCCGACCGCATCGACATCATCGAAGGCACGCTGGCCAAGGCGTTCGGCACGCTGGGCGGCTACATCACCGGCACCAGCGCCGTGATCGACGCCGTGCGTTCCTATGCGCCGGGCTTCATCTTCACCACGGCACTGCCGCCGGCGATCGCGGCTGCCGCGACCGCGTCGATCCGCCATCTCAAGCGCTCGCAGGCCGAGCGCGACGCCCAGCAGCAGCAGGCGAGCCGAACCAAGCAGATCCTGTCGGCCGCCGGCCTGCCGGTGATGGACTCGCCGACCCACATCGTGCCGCTGCTGGTCGGCGATCCCGAGGCCTGCAAGATGGCCAGCGACCGCCTGCTCGGCGTGCACGGCATCTACATCCAGCCGATCAACTACCCGACCGTGCCGCGCGGCACCGAGCGGCTGCGCATCACGCCGACGCCGTTCCATTCCGATGCACTGATCGCCGAATTGCAGGATGCGCTGGTCGAGACCTGGGATGCGCTCGGCATCCCCTATGGCTCCGCCGGGCGGCCTTCGGTGGCCAAAAGCGACCGCATCATTCCCCTGCTGGTCCCCAAGTCAGGTGGCTGAAGCCGTTTGAAACTCTACTCCGGCGGCTATCTGGCTCGCCGGAGCGATTTTCAATCCGCGCTTCGTTGACGGCTCAAACTACCTTCATCCACTTCGCCAGCCGGTGTGCCGCTTCCTCGACCTGATCGAGGCGGCGGTGGAAACACAACCGCAAAAACGCCTCGCCGCCGGGGCCGAAAGCGGTGCCTGGCGCCAGGCCGACATTGGCCTTGTCGACAATGTCGAAGGCAGCGGTGCGTGAATCGGTGATGCCGTCGACAGTGAAAAACAGATAGAACGCGCCCTGCGGCACCGTGAACCGGGCGCGGCCGGTGGCGCCGAGAATGCCGCAGACAAGGTCGCGCGCCTTGCGCGCCCGCTCCACCTGTTCGGCAACGAAGGCATCGCCCTCGTCAAGGGCGGCGGCCGCGCCGCGCTGCATGAACTGGGCGACGCCGGAGTTCGAATACTGGATCAGGTTCTCGAACACCTGCTGCAAGCTCGGATGCGTCTTGATCCAGCCGACGCGCCAGCCGGTCATCGCCCAGTTCTTGGAGAAGGAGTTGACGTACAGGATGCGGTCTTCCGCCGACGCGATGTCGAGGAAGGACGGCGCGCGGCCGTGGCCATAGTGGAAAAGCGAATAGATCTCGTCGGCGATGATCCAGAGGTTTTTCGCGCGTGCCAGATTGAGGATGGCCTGCAAGGTCTCATGATCGGCGGTCCAGCCGGTTGGGTTCGACGGCGTGTTGATGAACAGCGCCTTTGTGCGCGGCGTGATCGAAGCCGCGATCTTCTCGACGTCGCAGGACCAGCCATTGCCGGAATGATCGAGCGTGACCGCGACTGGAATGGCTCCCGCTATCGCTGCCGCGGCATCGAAATTCGGCCAGGCCGGCGACAGATAAACCACCTCGTCGCCCACGCCGGCGAGCGCGTCGAGCGCCAGCTGGATGGCATGCATGCCGGAGCCGGTGACGATGAATTCTTCCTCCGGGAAGGTCTTGCCGAAATGCCTGGCATAGTATCGGGAGAGCGCCTGCCTGAGATCGGGGATGCCCCTTTGCCAGGTGTAGAATGTCTCGCCGCCGGCCAGCGCCTTCGACGCGGCATCGGTGATGAAGGCTGGCGTCGGCAGGTCGCCCTCGCCGGCCCAGAGCGGAATCATGCCTTCGCGCAGGCGGCCGTAATTGACGACGGCGACAATGCCGCTTTCGGGTGCCGCACGGGCCTCGGTACGCAAGCTGTCGATCAGGGTCATTGGCGGGTCCGTTTTGATCTGCGGTTTTCGTCAGCGGTCCTTACCAGATGCGAAAACAGAAAACCCCGGCCGCGAACGACCGGGGTTTTGGTCCAGCAAATGCCGCCCGTGGTCAGCGCCTGGCGAGCAGATCGCGAATTTCAGTGAGCAGCGCGACGTCGGCGGGCGGCGGAGCGGCCGGTGCAGCGGGCTTCTCGCGCTCAAGCCGCTTGCGCATGTTGTTCACCGCCTTGACCATCAGGAAGATGATGAAAGCGAGGATGAGGAAGTTCAGCGCCACGGTGATGAAGCTGCCATAGGCAAAGACCGCGCCCTGCTTCTTGGCGTCCGCCAGCGAGGTCGCGTTGACGGCTGAGGACAGTCCGAAGAAATAGTTGTTGAAGTCCAATCCGCCGAAAATTGCACCGACGATCGGCATGATGATGTCGTTGACAAGGGAATCGACGATCTTGCCGAAGGCCGCGCCGATGATGACACCGACGGCCAAGTCCATCACATTGCCCTTGGAAATGAATTCTTGGAATTCTTTCAGCATTCGACCCTCCTTGTCGTGACCGGCCGAACTGCCGTTTCCGTCCTTGCGGCATCGACCTGAGGCAACATAACAAAAACCTGCGGTTGCAACATCGGCAAAAAAGAGAAAGCAACCGGTTTCTCCTTACCCGGCGGCAGTCCCGGAAACCGCGGCCTTCATGCACCCAAAGCCGTGATGGACTCGGAAGCCAAGCTGTGATTGCGTCTGGGCAAGCCGGGTTGAAATTCGGCACAGGGAGGATCTTGCCGGCGTGCAGGGCTTGTTCATCGTCATCATCGCGATCGCCTATGTGACGCTGCTGTTCGCCATCGCCAGCCTGGGCGACCGCCGCTCGGCCATTTCAGGGCCGAGTCGAGCCCGGCCCTTCATCTACGCGCTCAGCCTGGCGATCTATTGCACGTCCTGGACCTTCTTCGGTTCGGTCGGCCTCTCCTCCGAGCGCGGCCTCGAATTCCTCGGCATCTATACCGGCCCGGTGCTGGTGTTCGTGTTCGGCTTTCCGCTGCTCAACCGCATCGTGCGGCTGGCCAAGGCCGAAAAAATCACCTCGATCGCCGACTTCCTCGGCGCCCGCTACGGCAAGAGTTTTACCGTCGCGGCGATCGCGACGCTGATCGCCACCATCGGTGCGGTGCCCTATATCGCGCTGCAGTTGAAGGCGATCTCCGGTTCGGTCAGCCTGATGGTCGAGCACTATACGGGATCGCCGCCCTCCTTCGATCCCTTCGTCAGCGACATCTCGCTGGTCGTCGCCATGTTGCTGGCGCTGTTTGCGGTGCTGTTCGGCACACGCCACGCCGACGCCACCGAACACCAGGACGGGCTGGTGCTGGCGGTGGCCGTCGAAACCGTCGTCAAGCTCGCCGCCTTCCTGGCGATCGGCCTGATGGTCACCTTCCTGATCTTCGGCGGCCCGGGCGACATGGTCGACAAGCTCGCCCAGAATGCACAGGTTCGGCAGGCGATGAGCTACAACACCTCGCTCGCCACCTGGCTGGTGCTGACGTGCCTCAGCGGCTTTGCCATCATCATGCTGCCGCGGCAGTTCTACGTCACCATCGTCGAGAACCGTGGCGAGGCCGAGTTGCGCACCGCGACATGGGTGTTTCCGCTCTACCTCGTGGCGATCAACCTGTTCGTGCTGCCCATCGCCTTTGCCGGCCTGTCGCTGGTCGGCACCGCGACCAGCAGCGATCTCTACGTGCTGTCGCTGCCCTTGTTCAGCGGCCATGACGTGCTGGCGATGGCGGCTTTCATCGGCGGGCTGTCGGCGGCGACAGCGATGGTGATCGTCGAGAGTGTGGCGCTGTCGATCATGATCTCCAACGACCTCGTCATTCCGCTGTTCGTACGCCGCCTGCTCAAGACTTCGACGTCCGAGACCGAAGACTGGTCGACGCTCATCCTCAATGTGCGGCGCGGGGCGATCTTCATCCTGCTGTTCATCGCCTTCCTCTACTATCGCGAGAGCACCGACAGCGCGCGGCTGTCGTCGATCGGCCTGATGTCGTTCGCGGCAGTCGCACAGTTTGCGCCGGCGCTGATCGGCGGGCTGATCTGGCGCGGCGCCAATGGCCGGGGTGCAGCACTTGGCATGGTCGCCGGCATCCTCGTCTGGGGCTACACGCTGTTGTTTCCATCGCTTGCCGCACCCGATACCGGCATCATCGTGCACGGGCTGTTCGGCTTCGAGGCGTTGCGGCCGCAGGCTCTATTCGGCACAGCCGCCGAACCGCTGAACCACGGCGTGTTGTGGAGCCTGTCGATCAACGCGGTGTTCTTTGTGCTAGGTTCCCTCTCGCGCGCATCGGTGCCTCTGGAACGCATCCAGGCGTCGATCTTCGTGCCGCGCGATGCCGGCCCGATGCCCAGCCTGCGCCGCTTCCGCACCGCCATCACCGTCAACGACCTCAAGGACACGATCGGGCGCTATCTCGGCGTCGAGCGCACCGAGCGCTCCTTCCAGTCGTTCGAAAAGACCAACGGAACCTCGCTGCACGGCAACGAGCAGGCGAGTATGGACGTCATCCGCTTTTCCGAGCAGTTGCTGGCCAGCGCCGTCGGCTCCTCCTCGGCGCGGCTGATCCTGTCGCTGCTGTTTCGGCGCCACGACCGCGAATCCAGGGACGCCTTCCGCTTGCTCGACGACGCCACCGAGGCGCTGCAGCACAACCGCGACCTGCTGCAGATCGCGCTCGACCAGATGGAGCAAGGCATCACCGTCTTCGACCGCGATTTCCGCCTGATCTGCTGGAACCGCCAGTACCGGGCGCTGTTCGACCTGCCCGACGAGATGGGCCAGGTCGGCGTCTCGCTCGACAGCATCCTGCGCCATCTCTCGGAGCGCGGCGACATTCCGGCGGAGCAGCGCGTGGCCATGCTCAACCGGCTGACCAGCTTCGTCAGCCCGTGGCAGATGGAGCTGAAGACCAGCGGCCGCATCCTGGAGCTGCGGTCCAACCCGATGCCGGACGGCGGCATCGTCGCCACCTATGCCGACATTTCCGGACGCGTCGAGCAGGATCTGGCGCTGAAACGCGCCAATGAATCGCTGGAGCAGCGTGTCAAGACCCGCACCGTCGAACTGACCCGGGTCAACGAGGAGCTGGCGCAGGCGCAGATGCTGGCCGAGGAGGCCAATCTCGGCAAGACGCGCTTCCTTGCCGCTGCCGGCCACGACATCCTGCAACCGCTGAACGCCGCCCGGCTCTATTGCTCGTCGCTGATCGAGAAGGCCGGCAAGGGGCCTGCCGGCAAGGCAGCGGTCAACATCGAATCCTCGCTGGAATCGGTCGAGACCATTCTCGGCGCCGTGCTCGACATTTCCCGCCTAGACGCCGGTGCGATGAAGCCGGACGATACCGCCTTCAACCTCGACGGATTGCTGCGCCAGATCGGCAACGACTTCCGACCGCTGGCCGCCGAGAAGAAGCTCGAGCTGACGATCATGCCGTCGTCGCTAACCGTGACGACGGATCGCAATTTGTTGCGGCGCCTGATCCAGAACCTCGTCTCCAACGCCATCAAATACACGCGCCACGGCCGTGTGCTGGTTGGCGTCAGGCGGCGCGGCGAACTGGCCGAGATCCAGGTGATCGACACCGGCATCGGCATCGCCGGCGACAAGCTGAACACCGTCTTTCACGAATTCACCCGGCTCGACGAAGGCGTGCGCGAGGCCGAGGGCCTCGGCCTCGGCCTCTCCATCGTCGACCGCATCGCCCGGGTGTTGCGCCTGGAAATCCGGATCTTTTCCAATCCGGGCAAGGGCACGCGCTTCTCCGTCATCCTGCCCGTGGCGGCTGTGCAGGAACCGCGACGCGAGATCGACGCCAGGGTTCCTGCCCGCGCGACGGCTTCGCTGGCCGGGCTGCACGTGCTGTGCATCGACAACGACGCCCGCATCCTAGAGGGCATGCGACTCCTGCTCGAAGGCTGGGGTTGCAACGTCGACACCGTGTCCGGTTCAAAGGATCTGGAAAGCGTGGTGACACACCGCCCGGACATCGTCCTTGCCGACTACCATCTCGACGGCGAAACCGGTCTCGATATCATCGTCAGGCTGCGCGCGCTCCATGGTGACACCCTGCCGGCCGTGCTGGTCACCGCAGACCGCTCCAATGAGGTGCGCACGGCCGCCGGCGGGCTCGAGATTGCGGTGATCAACAAACCGCTCAAACCAGCGGTATTGCGCTCGATGATGGCCAGGGTCAGGCCACTGGCACCGGCGGCCGAATAGCATCAAAGGCGCCCGGTCTCAGCCCTGGTGTCCGAGGTTGGAGTCCTAGAGCATTTCACCGTTTCACGGAAACGGCGATCTGCTCTAACTCTTTGTTTTAACGCAATTCTAGACGGAAAACCGCTTCACACTTTTCCAAGAATTGCTCTAGGCCGGGCCGTCGACCATCTGGGAACTGCGGAACCGGGGCCGTCCGGCATTGCCCGCCACAGGCGGACGATGCTCGCGAAAGGCCATTGCAAGCGTCCTCAGCGCCTCGCGGGACTTGGCGTCCGTCAGCGTCGAAAGCAGCACGATCTCGGAAGGCGGCAGCGCCGGCAGCCCGAATTTCCGGCTGACCTCGATGGTGCCGGACGGGGCAAGCCGGCAGGAAAATACCGAGGCTGCGAGGCCGGCCGAGACGGCCTCGGCAACGGCGAAGGAGCCGCAGCCGAGGAACACCTCCGTCCATGGTATTCCGACAGCGTCGAGCGCGCGGGTGGTGATGTTACGAATACCGCAGGATGGCGAGGATGCCGCCAGGCGCAGCGGCTCGTCGGCCCGGTGGACGAAGCCGGGCGCGGCGTACCAGCCGAAATGTTCGGGCGCCAGCACCTCACCATCGCGCCGGTCATCCTCCCGGCGGATGATCGCCGCGTCGATCTCACCGCGATCGAAAGCGTCCAGCAGGTCGCGCGAATCATCGAGCCGCACTTCGATGGTGAGCGCCGGGTCATGCGCATTGAGCCGCGCCAGCAATGTCGGGACTTCCGCGCCTCCGACATGGGTGGCGATGCCCAGCGTGAAGCGACGGCGCACCGAAGACAGGCTGGCAATGGCGCGGTCGTGCGCGGCAAGGAAATCGCGCGCGGGCTGGAGAAACACCGCGCCCTGCGCCGACAAGCGCACCAGCCGAGGCGTGCGCTCGATCAATTTCTTGCCGACGCGCTCTTCCAGCCGCTTCAGCTTCACGCTGATTGCCCCTTGCGTGCTGCCAAGAGCCTCTGCCGCACGCGTAAAGCTCTGAAGATCGGCGATGGCGACGAATGTTTTCACAGCGTCTACGTCCAGCGTCATGTCAGCTATCCGCACTTGTTGTCTCTGAAATAGCCAACCATGCAATTCTAATATGATCAAGCCTCGCCTACCCTGGGGCATACGCGCACCGGGCGAGCTGCAATGGATTCGCCGACTGCCGACAATACGAGGTTGAACCATGCCCACTGTAGTGACCCGCCGAGGCATCATTGTTCTGTTTGCCGCCTGCCTGGCGTGCCTGATGTTCGGCCTGGAGATTTCAAGCGTTCCCGCGATCCTGCCGACACTGGAGCAGGTGCTGCACGCCGACTTCAAGCAACTGCAATGGGTGATGAACGCCTATACGATCGCGGTCACGACGGTGCTGATGGCGGTCGGCACGATCGCCGATCGTTACGGGCGCAAGCGTGTCTTTCTGGTCGCCATCGCCGCCTTCGGCCTGACATCCCTGATCTGCGGCGTCGCCGAAAGCGTCTCCACGCTCATCGTCGCCCGGTTTCTGCAGGGCCTGAGCGGCGGTGCGATGCTGATCTGCCAGCTTGCCGTGCTGTCGCATGAATTCCGGGAAGGGCGCGAACGCGCCGTCGCATGGGGCTGGTGGGGCGTCATCTTCGGCACCGGCCTCGGCTTCGGCCCCATCATCGGCGGCGGCATCGTCGCGGTCTCGAGCTGGCAATGGGTGTTTCTTGTCCACGTGCCGGTTGCGGCGCTGGCGTTCGCCCTCGCTCTGATGGGCGTCCACGAATCGAAGGATCCACAGGCGGGCAAGCTCGACGTAGCAGGCATCCTGACGCTGTCGCCGTCGGTTTTCTGCCTCGTTTTCTACATCATCCAGGGGCCGGATCTGGGTTTCTCCAGCCCTGCCGCGCTGGCGATCCTCGGTATCTCGATAGTGAGCTTCATCGCCTTCCTCATTGCCGAGAAGGTCAGCCAGCGGCCGATGTTCGATTTCTCGGTCTTCCGGATCCGGCCCTTTTCGGGCGCCATCGTCGGCTCTGCCGCGATGAACCTCAGCTATTGGCCTTTCATGATCTACCTGCCGATCTGGTTCCACGCCGGGCTCGGCTATGACACCGTCTCCACCGGCCTTGCCCTGCTTGCCTACACGCTGCCGACGCTTGTGCTGCCGCCGTTGGCAGAGCGCTTTTCGCTGCGTTATCGGCCCGGCATCATCATTCCGGCGGGCCTCGTCATCATCGGCGTCGGGTTCATCCTGATGAAAT
Source organism: Mesorhizobium sp. WSM4809 (assembly GCF_055811655.1). Lineage (NCBI taxonomy): Bacteria > Pseudomonadati > Pseudomonadota > Alphaproteobacteria > Hyphomicrobiales > Phyllobacteriaceae > Mesorhizobium > Mesorhizobium sp. WSM4809. Next base: position 461,695 of record NZ_JBVVQW010000004.1, on the reverse strand, counting down.
TCGGCAGCGCCGCCGCGCAACCGGACTGGCTGACGATGCTGCCCGGCTGCCTGATCGCGGGGATGGGTCTGGGAATAACCAACACACCTGTCACCAACACGACGACGGGTTCCGTTTCGAGCGATCGCGCCGGCATGGCCTCCGGCATCGACATGAGCGCGCGCATGGTTTCATTGGCGTTGAACATCGCGGTGATGGGCTTCATCCTGGCCAGCGGTGTGCTGGCGCATCTGGGGCATGCGCTGCCCGACCTCGACACTGCCCAATTGCGTCTTCTCGCCGAAGCTATCGCTGCTGGAAACCCCATCTCCGGGCTCGCCGGGACCGTCGCCCAGGATGCGCTACGCAACGGCTTTGGCTGGGTCATGCTCTATGGCGGGATCGGCGTCTGGATCATGGCCGCCATCAGTTTCGCAAGCTTCAACGGCCGGCCGGTGCGGCGGACGGAGGTTCAGTGCTCTGATTGAACACTATTCTGATTGAACAGGCGCCCTGGCGATCAACCCGCCGGCTGCAGCGGATCGCTGCCGATCTTGGACAGCAGGATCACCGCCTGCGTGCGGCTGTCGACGCCGAGCTTCTGCAGAATGGCGGAGACATGCGCCTTGATGGTAGCCTCCGATACACCGAGTTCATAGGCGATCTGCTTGTTGAGCAGGCCCTCGGCCAGCATGCCCAGCACCCGTGTCTGCTGCGGCGTCAGAGCCTGCAGCCGCTTGATGAGGTCCGATATTTCGGGATCGCGCTCGATGCCGAGATCGACGCCGGCTGGTGCTGCGATGTCGCCGGCAAGCACCGATTGCACCGCGCTGCGGATCTCCTCCATGCTGGCCGACTTGGAGATAAAGCCGGAAGCGCCGAGATCGAGCGCCCGCCTGATGGTCGCCGGATCGTCATGCGCCGACACCACGACCAGCGGCACCGCCGGATGGATGCCGCGCAGCGAGACCAGGCCGGACAGGCCGCTGGCGCCCGGCATCGACAGGTCGAGCAGCACCAGATCGACGTCCTCGTTGGCCACGACCAGCGCCTTGGCGCTCTCGAAATCGCCGGCTTCATGGATGGCGGCGACGTTGCCGATGCCGGCGAGCGCTTCGCGCAGCGCACCGCGAAACAGCGGGTGATCGTCGGCGATGACGAAAGAATAGCCTGCCGGCAAATGTCCCTCCCCAAATCCCCGATGATTTTTGGCTTTTCGGGTTCAATTGGACGATTATGAGGGGCTGCGCGCTGTTTTCAAGCGGCAAAGCCAGCGCGCCGCCTCCCCTGGTTGAAGCGCTCAGGTCTTCTGGGCGCCGTCGTCCTTGTCCATATCCTTGACGATGCCCATGAAGCCGCGCAGGAAGCGCTCCATGTAGCTCATGGTCTTGTTGAAATCCTCCTCGCTCGGCAGTTTCGATTCGAGGCGGGCGGAGAGCGAATTCTCGAGCTTGGTGACGCGCTCGTCCATCGCCTTCATCGAGGTTTGCAGGCGGTCGACCTCGTCCTGGAAAGCAGCGCGTTCGTCGGCCGCCATCTTGCAGACGAGCTGGCCCGAACGTTCCTCGCAAATCGACATGGCGCCGGTCTGCGTATCGATACGGACAAAGCCGCTATCGGACTTTTCCAGGCGGTAGCGGTCGGTCTCTTCCGAATAAGCTGAAGCCGCGACCAGCGAAACGAGCGCGGCGGGGATCAAGATGTGCTGCAGACGCATGTTGTCCTCCATGGCCAAGGCCTCAGATATCGCATGTTTGCGCCGGAAATGGGGAAGACCCTTGGCATGGCCTTTCCCGAATGGCTGGTTCGGACTATAGCGCAACCATGTCTCAGATTATCTACAAGATAACCCCGCAAGCGCCTTGGCGCGAGGCCGAAACGCATGGTCGCTTCACCGGCGCGCCGATCGATGTCGCCGATGGCTTCATCCATTTCTCAACGGCAGCACAGGTCAGGGAAACGGCGGCAAAGCACTTTGCCGGCCAGACGGACCTTCTGCTGGTCGCCATCGACGGCGCCAGCCTGGGCGCTGCGCTGAGATACGAGGTCTCGCGCGGCGGCGCGCTGTTTCCGCATCTGTATGGCGTGCTGGACCTGAAAGCAGTGCTGTGGGTCCGGCCACTGCCGCTTGGCGCCGATGGTGTGCACCAGTTCCCGGCACTGGAGGGGCAATGAGCGTGCTCGACCGGCTCGGCCAGAAGCTGCTGTTCGCCTTCGATCCGGAAACGGCGCATGGCCTGTCAATCGCCGCCTTGCGATGCGGCGTTCCGGTTGGTGCACCGGCGGTCCGCGACGACAGGCTGAAGGTCAGCGTCTGCGGCCTCGATTTCCCCAATCCGCTCGGCATGGCGGCCGGCTATGACAAGAACGCCGAGGTTCCGGACGCGTTGCTTGGCCTGGGCTTTGGCTTCGCCGAGGTCGGTACCATCACGCCGTTGCCGCAGGCCGGCAATCCGAAGCCGCGTATCTTCCGGCTGACTGCCGACGATGCGGTGATCAACCGATTGGGCTTCAACAATGAAGGCCATGCAGCGGCCGAAAAGCGCCTTGCCGCACGTAAGGGCCGCTCCGGCATCGTCGGCGTCAACATCGGCGCCAACAAGGACAGCAGCGACCGCATCGGCGACTATGAGCGCGGTGTCGCCCGGTTTGCGCAATACGCCAGCTATCTCACCGTCAACATCTCCTCGCCCAACACGCCGGGCCTGCGCAACATGCAGGCGCGCGAGCAGCTTGGCGAGCTCTTGTCGCGGGTCATGGCCGCGCGCGCCACGGCAACGGCGCAGCCGCCAGTGTTCCTGAAGATCGCGCCGGATCTGGTCGAGGCAGAGCTGGAGGACATCGCCGCCGAGGTCACCGAAAAGCAGGTGGACGGCGTCATCGTCTCCAACACCACCATCTCCCGACCGCCGTTGCGCAGTAGCGACACCGCGCGCGAGACCGGGGGACTCTCCGGCAAGCCGCTGTTCGAGCGTTCGACCATCGTGCTGGCGAAGATGCGCAAGCTGCTCGGACCGGACCGCGCCATCATCGGCGTCGGCGGCGTCGATTCCGCCGATACGGCGCTGGACAAGGTCCGTGCGGGTGCTGATCTGGTCCAGCTCTACACCGGCATGATTTATGCCGGGCCTTCACTGCCAGGCCGTATTCTTTCCGGAATGGTCCGTTTCGTCGAAAAGGAACGGCTGAAGTCGATTTGCGAGTTGCGCGACAGCCGCCTCGACTTCTGGGCGTCCAGGCAACTCTGAGCCTGCTCTCAGGAGCGTAGATTGCGACTGACGGCCCGCTCGCAAATGGCGCCGCCGATGGCAGGCAACACGCCGAAGAGAAGCAACTGCGCGGTGCCGCCGATGCCAGAAACCGCGGAGAGAATGAACGCAGCGAGCAATCCCAGCGCCGCGCCCAAGACATATGGCAGGTAGCTTCGCATAAGCTCGCCCTGGAACAATTGGTGCATCAAGTCTGTTGGAAATCGACTGAAAGTGCAAGTGCATCCGACCGCACAGCAGGGCAACGAACTCGGTTTAACGGGTTGCTTCGGAGCCTCGCCGGCGCATTGGCTGACGGAGCATCAAACGAAAAACCCGCCTGTGCGGCGGGCCACTGGCGCAAATCAGCACCATGGCCAAAAATGTACCATAGCTGAGGTCACCGAGTCAAGAAAAAATTCCTATCGCGAACAGGTGCCGTTCGGTGCCTGGACGGCGCAGGGCCTTCCGGGGCACCGTCTAAAACGCCGTCCGCACCCTGAGCCGCAGGATCGTCAGCAGGCTGAAGCCTCGCACCAGCAGGAAGACGTGCAGCGCCGCCCACAGTCCATTGTTGCCGAAGGCGGGCGCAAGGGTCAGCAGCGCGGCCGCGAAAACCAGGAACGACAGCAGCATCATGTTGCGCATGTCGCGGGACCAGGTCGCGCCGATGAAGACGCCATCCATCTGGAACGCCAGCACACCGCTCAGCGCCGTGAATGCCGCCCATGGCAGGTAGATGTCGGCCACCGAACGGACTTCCTCCGATATCGTCACGAGAGCGACCAGATTGGCGCCACCAGACAGCATTACCAGCGTCGCGGCTCCCGCCAGTCCGAAACCCCAAAACAGCGTCAGCCGCACGGCCTGGCGGAACGGTGCGGCGGCACGTGCGCCGACGGCACGGCCCGCCAGCTGTTCGGCGGCGGTGGCAAAGCCGTCGAGGAAATAGCCGGCGACGAGGAAGAAGTTCATCAGCACGGCGTTGGCGGCCAGCGTCACCGTGCCGAACTGCGCGCCCTGGCGGGTGAACAATGCGAAGGCGGCGAGCAGCGAGAACGAGCGGATCATGATGTCGCGGTTGAGCGACATCATGCGCAGGAAGGCGGCCATGTCGAGCAGGCGGTGGCGCGGCAAGGATGGGGCGGCCCGGAACCGGCGGATCACGATCGCCAGGCCGAGCAGCATGGCCAGGAACTCACCGGTGACGGTCGCCCAGGCCACGCCGGCGACACCCCAGCCAAGTTCCAACCCAAGCAGGAAGCAGAGCGCGATGTTGATGCCGTTCAGCACCAATTGCAGCATCAGCCCAAGCCCGCCCTCGCCGCGCCCCAGCACATAGCCGAGGATGGCGTAGTTGATCAGCGAGAACGGCGCCGCGAGCAGCCTGATCCTGATGTAGACGCCCATCGCCTCGCTGACGCGCGGTTCGGCGCCCATGAACTTTTGCCCGGCGATGGCGACCAGCGGCGCAAGGGCAGCGAGCACGATGCCGGCGACGACCGCGATCAGCACGGCGCGCCAGAACACCGCCTGTTCCTCCAGGGCATCGCCGCGCCCAAACGCCTGTGCGACGAGCCCGGTGGTGCCCGAGCGCAGGAAATTGAAAGAGGTGAAGACGACGTCGAAGATCAATGCGCCGGCCGCCAAGCCGCCAAGCAAGGCGGCATCGCCGAACTGGCCGATGACAGCCGTGTCGACCAGGCCGAGCATCGGCGTCGTCAGATAGGCAAGCGTCATCGGCACGGCGATGGCGAGCACGGAACGATTGGTGACGACAAATGATCCGGGGTTGATTGGGGATCTGGCGTCGGCTGGGGTTGCACCCTGGTCCAAGGATTGCTGCCTTGCTGATTGCGGCTTGATCGAACTGCCGATGTGCCCCATTTTCCAGCCACCGCGCAATCACTCTTCCCGTGACGGCCAACCGAAATCCCCGGCCTGGCGCGAGCCGCCGGATCCAGTTCATGCCCCTGCAGATCGTCCATCATCCCGACTACGACGCCGGCTTCGCCGTCAACCATCGCTTTCCGATGAGCAAATATCCCTTGCTGATGGGGGCGCTGCGTACACGCGGCCTCGCAGGCCCCAACGCGCTCAGCACCGCCGAACCGGCACCGGCGTCATGGCTGGAGCTTGCCCATACGGCGGACTATGTCGACCAAGTCGTCAACTGCTGCGTGCCCGAGAAGATCGAGCGCGAGATCGGTTTTCCGATCGGACCCCGCGTCTCGCTGCGCGCGCAGCTTGCCACCGGCGGCACCGTGCTGGCGGCGCGGCTGGCCTTGCGCCACGGCATTGCCTGCAACACCGCCGGCGGCAGCCATCATGCGCGGCGCGCGCAAGGAGCGGGCTTCTGCACCTTCAACGATGTCGCCGTCGCCGCGCTGGTCCTGCTCGCCGAAGGCGCGGCACAAAACATCCTGATCGTCGACCTTGACGTGCATCAGGGTGACGGCACGGCGGATATTCTCGCTGATGATCCGCGCGTGTTCACCTTTTCCATGCATGGCGACCGCAACTACCCCGTGCGCAAGATCGCCTCCGACCTCGATGTCGCGCTGCCCGACGGCACGGGTGACGCCGCTTACATGAAGAGGCTCGCCGCCATCCTGCCGGAGCTCTCCGCCCAAGCCCATTGGGACATCGTGTTCTACAATGCCGGCGTCGACGTCCATGCTGAGGACCGGCTTGGCAGGCTGTCGCTATCGGATGACGGCCTGCGCGCCCGCGACGACATGGTGATCAGCCACTTTCGCACGTGGGGCGTTCCGGTCTGCGGCGTCATCGGGGGTGGCTATTCGACTGACGTGCCCACGCTTGCCGCGCGCCACGCCATCCTGTTCGAGGTGGCCTCGGGCCACGCCCGATAGCACGATCTTGTCCAAAAAACCGGGTGCCAGGGTTCGCTGACGCGGACCTTCGGTTCGGATCATGCTCTACTTCCGGTAGTTGGCGAGCCTCAACAGGATGAACGCCGGCACGACGATAGCCGCGCCCAGCAGGATATAGCCGAGGAAACGGTCGATGGCGTGGAAGCCGAGATTCCACAGGTCCATGAAGAATTTGCGGATGCCGTAGAGCACATCCATCGGCGACCAGCCGAAGGCGTTCATGACCAGGCCGACGAGGAAAGACACCACCAGCAGTTTCAGGATCACCTTAAGCGGCGAGTCGCCAAGAAAGCGCGTCAATGCGGACAAGGCCCGTCTCCAGATTGAGGTACCCTGGCTAGAGGGCGTCAGCCAGACATACGCACTTGGCTTGTCCGCTTCAAGCCGGGAGTTCTGCGGGGTAGCGAGACACCGAGCATAGTGTGGCCGCAAGCCGAGCCCAGGCGCATGGCAGACTGCCGGCTACTGCCGCAGCGATCCCGCTGGCTTATCTGTTTTCTAACCAATTGCCGCTATTCCCAATCGGATAGCGGGAGCAAGGCTTTGGTGGAGACGGAGAGAAACACCGCGCGACGCGGCGTCATGCTGTCGGTGGTCATCCCATGCTACAACGAGCTGGATGGCGTGGCCGAACTGCATCGGCGGGTAACGGCCGCATGCCTTGAACAAGGCCCTTCCTACGAGATCGTCCTTGTTATCGATGGCGCGACCGACGGCACGCGCGAGGCCATTCTCCAGCTGGCCGAAAAGGACGACCATGTCGTCGCCATCGACCTTGCCCGCAATTACGGCCACCAGATCGCGTTGAGCGCCGGGCTCGAATTCTGTCGCGGCCAGCGCATTCTCATTCTCGATGCCGACCTGCAGGATCCGCCTGAACTGCTCGGCGCGATGATGACGAAGATGAACGAAGGCTTCGATGTGGTCTACGGCCAGAGGCTGACGCGCGATGGCGAAAGCTGGTTCAAGCTCGCCTCCGCGTCCATGTTCTATCGCTTGCTGCGCCGGATGGTCGACGTCGACATAGCCCCCAATACCGGAGATTTCCGGCTGATGAACCGTCGCGCGCTCGACCATTTGAACGCGATGCCAGAGCGTTACAGGTTCATTCGCGGCATGGTGAGCTGGATCGGGTTGAAACAGGTGGCCTTTCCCTATGAGCGGCACCGCCGCTTTGCCGGAACCACCCATTATCCGCTGAAGAAAATGCTTCTTCTGGCGGTCGACGCGATGACCAGCTTCTCCATCGTGCCCTTGCGGTTCGCCTCGCTGCTCGGAATGGTGTTCGGGCTTCTGGGGCTGGTCGTGCTCGGCTACACGCTGCTCGAATGGTCGGTCGGAAACGTGTTGCCCGGCTGGACCAGCCTTGCCGCGATCGTGCTGATCCTCGGCAGCGTCCAGCTTATGGTGCTCGGAATCTTCGGCGAGTATCTCGGGCGCATGTACATGGAGACAAAGCGGCGGCCGCTCTACTTCGTCAACGAGATCGTTTCGCGCAGCCAGGCAGTGGAGGACGGCGAATTGCCGGTCCATCGCCTGCAGGAGATGGCAAAGAGGGCCGCACGTGCTTGAGGCGGAGTTCGACCGGTTTGCGCGGGAATATCAGGAGCAGCATGCCGCAAGCATAAGGCTGAGCGGCGAAAACCCGGATTTCTTCGCCAGGTACAAGATCGACGACGTCGCCGCGACGCTGCGGCGGGCTGGTGTCAAACCGCGACGAATACTGGATTTCGGCGCCGGCGTCGGCAATTCGCTAGGCCATATGCGCAACGCGTTTCCCGACGCGGAGATCACCTTGCTCGATCCTTCGCGGGAATCGCTCGACATCGCCAGCAAGCGCTTTCCCGGCCAGGCCGCCTTCACGCATTTCGACGGCAAGACAATTCCCTTTGCCGACGGCAGCTTCGACCTGGCCTTCGCGGCCTGCGTCTTCCACCATATTCCCGAGAACCTGCAGATCGGGCTGTTCGCCGAGATCGGCAGGGTGCTGGCCGATGGCGGCAGCTTCTTCGTCTTCGAACACAATCCCTGGAACCCGCTGACCACGCACGCGGTGAGAAACTGTGCCTTCGACGAAAACGCGGTTTTGATAAATTCGCGCGAGATGCGCGGGCGCATGGCCGAGGCGGGCCTTGCCAACACGAGGATCGTCTACCGGATTTTCTTTCCTCGGATGCTTGCGAGACTGAGGCCGTTCGAGCGCTTCCTCACCAAGGTACCTGTCGGAGCCCAATATTTTGCGCATGTGGTCAAGCCTGCCGTTTGACTTCCCGAGGATGCTGCGATTTGGCGCCGTCGGTCTGTTGAACACGGCGCTGGGATACGCGGTCATCCTGGCCGGGCTTGCGCTTGGTCTGGGCGACATCCTTGCCAACGCCACGGGCTATGCCGCCGGCCTTGTCCTCGGCTTCTTCCTCAACCGCCAATGGACCTTCAGCAGAGCCGACGGCTTCCAGCCCGGAACCGCGCTGCGCTACGGGGGTGTCTTTCTGGTCGCCTACAGCATCAATCTGGCCGTCGTGATCGCCGCCCGTTCGGCAGGCATCGTCGAAAACCCGCTGGTCCACCTCGCGGGAATCTGCGTCTATTCGGTGGTTTTCTATCTTGGCTCGGCCCGCTTCGTGTTTGTGGGACGTGGGGACGACAGCACCGACCGCACAGTTCGGGTGGCCGACAAGCCTCGGCGGCAGTCCGCCAGTCCAACACCTTGAACCCAACTGTCACCGGAACCGATCAGAGGCGGCGCATCATGAACGACGCTCAGGCCAGTGTGGCGGCCGCGACGTACAACGAGCGGAACAGGCTGATCTTCTGCCTGCTCGCGGCCTTGGCGATGGCGGGTGCGTTGGCTGCCCAGGCAGGCGCCACCCTGCAGGATCCCGACAGCTGGTGGCAAGTGAAAGTCGGTCTCGATTTCCTGACAAACCGGACATTTCCGACCGTCGATCCTTACTCCTACACGTTTGCCGGCCAGCCCTGGATTGCCAAGGAATGGCTGGGGCAGGTCCTGCTGGCTCTTGCCTACCGGGCGGGCGGCTGGAACGGGGTCGTCACCGCGATCATCGCCTCGATCTCCCTGATGGTTTTCCTCATGGGGTGGTTTCTCAGCGCATGGCTGAAACCGATCCTGGCGATTACACTGGCCTTCGCGGCGGTGTTCCTGATCAACCCGATCTTCACGGCGCGTCCGCATGTCTTCACCTTCCCGATCATCGTCATCTGGACGGCGGTGCTCTTCGGTGCGGCAAGGGAAGAACGGGCGCCGCCCTGGTGGCTGCTTGTGCTGGTCGTATTATGGGCGAACCTGCACGCCACCTTCACCTTGAGCTTCGTCATCGCGGCTTTCGCCGGTCTCGATCTGCTGGCGCGCACGGGCCTGTCAAAACCGGCCCTGCTGGCGAAGTGGATCGCGTTCGGCCTGCTTTGCCCGCTGGTCAGCCTGTTCCACCCGTACGGCGTCCAGGCCATCCTGGCGACGCTCGCCGTGGCTTACGGCAATGAGGCAGTGTCGCTGATCATGGAATGGAAACCGTTCAATCCGCCGGACAGTCCCGTCCAGGAAGCGGTGATGCTGCTGGCGCTTTTCGGGCTATTGGTGTCCCGATTGCGAATTGGCTGGGCCAAGGCGTTGTTCGTCGTCTTCACCTTGCATGTCTATCTCGCCCATGTGCGCTTCATGTATCTGTTCTTCCTGCTGATTCCGCTGGTGATGGCGGCCGAGGTCGCACAGCAATATCCCTCGCTTTCAGCTACCGCATGGCTGGCCGAAAAGCGCGACGGGCTGGAGAGATTCTTAGCCAGACGGTTCTACGCCATCTGCGGCACGGCAGCCGTTCTGCTGATTGGCGGGGTCGCTGTGCTCGGCAGCGTCTATCAGGTAGCGCCAAGTCCGAAGACATCGGCCAGCGGGGCGCTGGCATTCGCGCAAAGCCATCATCTATCCGGCAACGTGCTGAATTCCTACAATTTCGGCGGCACGCTGATTTTCCACGGGTTCAAGACCTATATCGACGGACGGACGGACCAGCTGTTCCTCGGCGGTTTCACAAAGAGCGATAACGACACCGGACGCGGCGACGGCAAGCCGCTCCTCGAAGCCCGCCTGAAGAAATACGCAATAGATTGGGCGCTGCTATCGGCCGACGACAGCCGCATTCCCTTCTTCGACCAGTTGGGCTGGAAACGGGCCTATTCGGACGACTACGCGGTAATCTATCTGCCCGGCGCCTGATCCCGGTGCGTTCCTGGCGAATTTCGCGACAGCAATATATGCCTTGACACCCATGTTGCAGCGCAGCAAAATTGCTGCCTGAGGGTAAGCCTGTGAGATCGACGAGCCGGGATTTTCAGCACGATCGACGACATCGCCGCATGAGCGTGTCGGGTGCGGCCGCACGGATCCTGGTGGTCGCGCGCGGGCCGGCCGGATGAACTACCGGCGCGACATCGACGGTCTGCGGGCCGTTGCGGTGCTGCCTGTCGTGCTCTTCCATTTCGGCGTGTCTGCCATTCCCGGCGGCTTCACCGGTGTCGACATCTTCTTCGTCATATCGGGCTATCTGATCAGCGGCAGCCTGCTCGATGATCTTGAGCGGGGCCAATTCTCGATCGGCCGCTTCTACTGGCGCCGCGCACGGCGCATCCTGCCGGCGCTGACCTTCGTCATCCTGCTCGCGAGCATTGCCGCCTGGTTCATCCTTCTGCCTTCGGATCTCCACGAATTCAGCCTCAGCGTGATCGCTGCCTCGACCTTCTGGTCGAACATCTATTTCTGGAAAACGACGAACTATTTCTCCATCGACGCCGAACTGCGGCCGCTCCTGCACACATGGTCGCTTTCGGTGGAAGAGCAGTATTACATCTTCGCGCCGATCCTCCTTTATCTGATCTACCGATACGTCTCGAAGCGCTGGCTGACGGTACTTCTGCCGATGGCCATCGGCAGCTTTGCCCTGGCAGTCATAGCAACCTCGCTGGCACCGACGGCAGGGTTCTATCTCTTGCCGACGCGCATATGGGAGCTGGCGCTGGGCGCCATGCTGATGTTGCGGAAGCCTCCGGTCCTAGCCAGTCGGCTGGCGGCGGACCTGATCGGCCTCGCCGGCTTTGCCCTCATTGCATTTGGCTTTGTGATGATTTCGGACAGCGATCCGTTTCCCGGCTACAATGCCCTATTCCCCTGCATAGGAACAGCTCTGCTGATCTATGCTGGCCAGGATAGCGCCGACAGGCCGGCACCTGTCGCCACTCGCGTGCTTCGGTTGGCGCCGCTGGTCTGGGTCGGCCTCATTTCCTATTCGCTTTACCTCGTCCACTGGCCAATCAACTCCTTCGTCCATTATCTCTCCCTGAAGACTGTCGGTGTGCCAACGATTATCGCGATGACGGTTGCCAGTTTCGCCTTGGCGGCATTCTCCTGGAAATACGTCGAGCAACCCTTCCGCCACAAACGAGCCTATACCGCCCCGCTGCCCATCTTCGCCTTTTCGGCGACGGCAATCGTGCTGCTGTGCGCCGGTGGTTTGGCCGGCGCACTGGGCAACGGTTTCCCGCAACGGTTTCCGGATTTCTCGACAGAACGTATCCGGGTCGGCGACTGGCGCAACGGCATCTGTTTCAACGAAAACGGGACCCGCATCGAAGACTGGAACCTTGCCGACTGCACCCGGACAACGGGCTTTGCCACCAATGTGCTGCTGTGGGGCGATTCTTTCGCTGCCCACTATGTTCCGGGACTTGAGCCCAACGCCCAGAAAATCCAGGCCAATGTCATCCAATACACCTATGCCGGCTGTCCGCCCGACCTGACCTATTTTTCCTATGCTCGGCCCGCCTGCACCCGCTTCAACGAACGGGCCTTGTCGATCATTCGCGACGCCAACATCCAGGCGGTGATCCTGAGCGGCCGATGGACCGACTACCAGGCCAGGGGCTTCGACGGCCTGCAGAAGACGATCGATCGGCTTCGCGGGATGGGGGTCAAGGTCTATACCGTCGGCCAGTCTCCGGAATTCATCGCCGACGTCCAGAAGATCGCTTTCTTGGTGAGACGGGAGCATGCCGGAACCACATCCTGGCCGATGGCTATGGATCCGGACATCAACGCACGGGTTCTGCCGTTCACCAAAGGGGCCGATTTCATAGATCCGCTGACGTATCTGTGCGACTCGGCCGGTTGTTCATACGCCGACGCCACGACCAATGAATTTCTCTACTTCGACTATGGCCACTTCTCTTCCGCCGGCGCGACGCTGGCCATCTCGAAATACTGGCCAAGCTTCGCCACCAGCAATGAGGTCGCGGAGGCAAAACGGCAATTCACGGCCGCGGGCGCGCCGTGATCCGCAACACGACCGTCGTGCGACAGACCGCTTTGCGATTGCCCGAAGGCTAACCCTCATGGTAACGAGGGCGCACGCGGGTATGATGTAATGGTAGCTTGTCAGCTTCCCAAGCTGAACGCGAGGGTTCGATTCCCTCTACCCGCTCCAGTATATGCCGCAAGAGTTTGCGCCTGATTTTGAGCAAGCTAAAGTGGGTGGTTTTTACAGGCAGTTTTACAGCTTTCGTTCCGCTTTTGGTCGAGTCGCTCTCCTGGACGCTACAGCGCGCGTCCGACGACGACCTCATAGGGTGTGCAAATGTTGGTGTTCTGCTGGCCGTGGCAGGAAGCAAAAAGATGCACGAGGACTGTCAGCCATTCTCCGCGACGTCGAAAATACAAACTGTGCAACTCCCGTGTCGCAAGACGTTCGGGGGTTTCGGTGTTCCCAACGAAATTGTAAACGTCGTGACGGTTTCCGAGGAGTAGGTCTCTGATGTTCTTGGCGTCGAAGTATGTTTCGCCATATTCCGCCATCGTGTAGCAATAGGCGATCTTTGCCAACATCATGGCGAAGGGACCATTTATCATTGGCGCTCTAGTAGTCACATCCGGGGGGTCTTTATCCGACCCGAGGTTGAAATTTTGTACGCGAAATTGTCTCAGGTCTGAGCCTCGATTAATCTGAGAAAGAATTCCAGGAGGCTGGAATTGCACTAGGCTAAATTGCTGAGGGTAGTCGTCCCTTGATAATTCAATATCGAGAGCGCCTCCGCCGTCAACGACGTTTCCCAGAGCGACCGGTGGCAAGGCTGCGGACTTTGACTTGCTCCCTCGGCGCCGCGATTTCAATTCGAGCAGCCTTCTTGCGATCAACAAGTCGTTATTCAGGGCGGCTGCTTCATAGCTGGTGTTTGAGCGCCGGGCGCACGGCTTGCATGCACCGTCCCGGATCACCAACGTGCCGTTAAGCGAAAGAGGAATTATGTGTTCGTCGGTTCTGTCGTCGGGAACCAAGCCATCCAAGTTCAATCGACAGTAAACGCAACGACCGTCTAGCCGATAATCATGCTGGCGCATGCGCAGAGAACGCATCAAATCACCGCTCTCATTTGAGTTTCTTCACCTCGTTTAGCTTGCGAATCCGTTCCTTGATCGCGTCGCTTCGGCCGACGTAGCGGCGGATGATGCGTGCGACCTGGTCCTCTTCCCAAGCCATGATCTCCGCAATCTCGCGCTCGGTGAGGCCAGCGATATAGAACTTCGTCGCCGCTGTGCCGCGTAGGTCGTGGAAGTGCAGATCGCAGCCCTCGGGCCACGCATCCTTCTTGGCCTGCATGAATGAACTGCCGAGGCCATCCTTGTTCCATGGCCTCCCCTTGCTTGAGGTGAGAATGACGGGCGAGCGAAAGGGAATGCGCTTCAGCAGCGCGCGCAGATCATCGCAGAGTGGGATGATGGCCTCGCGGCGGTGGCGGCTCTTGCCGGTGGTTACGATGATCGCGTCCTCGCCGACATGCGACCAGGACAGCCTCGCCAGGTCGCCGGCGCGTAGGCCGGTGTGGGCGGCAAGGTCGATCGCGTGCTGCACCTCGATCGAGGCGTGCGGCCGGATGCGGGCAAGATCGGCATCGGTCCAGATGATCTCCGAACGCGAACCGCTGTAGAGTTGTTTGATGCCCTCGCATGGATTCAAGGCGATCTCGCCGCGGTCAACCTCGAACGACAGGACCCGCGATAGCACCTGCATGCCATAATCCGCCGCGCGTGGAGTTCCCTCGAACTTGGCGCGCCAAGCCCGAATCCTTGGTCTGATCTTCTCCGGCCGGTCGAATTGGCGCACTGACAGATTGCCGAAGTGGTCGGAGATGCGGTCGAGCCAAGGGCCCCAGTTGCGACGGGTGGAATCGGCTAGCTTCTTGTAATCCTGGCTCGCTTTGTAGCGGATAATGCTGCCGGCGAACTTGCTGCCGTCGGGCGCGTTGCGGCTGGCGATGGCTTCATTGTAGGAGGCCTGAAACGCTGGCGTGCCCGGTTCGCCTTTGACGCCCGGTCCGCCGCGCCATGCGTAATAATAGACCTTGCCGTTGGCCTTGACCGTGTGCAATCCCTTCAGTTCAACCATGACCATGTTTCGCGTCGAACTCCGCCAGCTCCTTGTCGAGGTCATCTTCATCAGCATTGGCGGGTTTCGTAAAGTGCCAGCGATGCGTGCCGTCCGGCAGCACGTCGAGTGTGCAGGGTTGCACGCCGGCCTGCTTGAGCGCGGCCAGCGCATTAACCAAGTCGGACGGACGAAGGGCGGGGCGGCGTGACATTACTCGTTAGCTCCGATCGACGCTGCCTTCTTTGTTTGTAGGGTTTTATCTATACATGTCTCTTCAGACTGTTGGCGGAGGCGAAATGGACTCGGGAACCTATCAGTTCGTAAGATCGATTTTGGGCTCGAACCATTATCGTCCAGGTGGTGCCAACTCGCGAGAGGCAAGCCTCCATTATCAAAAAGAGCAGATTAATCTGTATCGAACTGTCCTCACTAATCTTGCGGCTTTCTCTGATTCGCGTGCAGGAGCCGACTCCAGCTATACTTCGCGAGTACGCAGTTTTGGCGACCAGATAATTTCGAATGCGACCTCCAATTCGCCAGCATCGATCGAATTTGAGCAAGGCGAAGCCACTCTCGCTGCAGGCATTCCTGTGCTCACAAATGACAGCGTCGCGATAAGTGAGTCTTGGTTGAAGCAGCTGGAAACGTCGAGTGAAGTGACAGTTGACGACCCTCTCGCCGCCTTCATCGGAGGCGCGATATGTGAAATGAAGAACTTCATCAGAATGATTACCGATCCGCGCTACATTCCCATCGAAGTTGAGGTGGCCAGCTATGCATCTTGGCGCGCGCTTGATGAGGCGCCTTTGGCGGGTAGCGGCAAGACCGCTGATAGGCTCGCCCATTTGACTGCGGAGATGGAATCTCTGCTCGCCGACGTCCGCGACAGGGCGGCCGCCTCCGCTACCTCTCTCAACAAGTCGACTGAAGGCCTGAACATCCGGGCGGCACAGGCCATCGAAGCTGCTGAGACTGCGGCCAAGCAAGCGGGAGAATTTTCCACATCCGCTTCGGATCTCAATTCGAAGCTGTCGACGTTCTCGAAGGAAATTGACAACAAAGTAGCTGAGGCGGATAGCAAGCTGGCCGGCTTTTTGGATGCCGAAAAAACACGTTCCACTTATGAAGGAGTTCGGATTTACTGGACCGACCGAGCGGAAGCGGCAAGGCGAGCCTTGGCGATCTCCAGCGCCCTGCTCTTTGTGTTGCTCATCGTGGCGCCGGCGGCTGCGATTTGGGAAAACGACGCCGTGATCACGTTTCTCAAACACCTTACAGAGGCTGCTGGAGTTGACGTTGCCAATCAACAAAATCCCATCGTACTGACAGTTGCGACGGTCAGTCGATTGGTTGCGATCACCATCCCGATCGCGTTGTATTTTTGGCTGATCAAACTTGTCGTTCGTTTCAACATCCGTTCTATGGTGTTGATGACGATGCCCGCCAAAGAGCCACTATTATCGAGACTTACTACAAGATGATCGAAATGAGCGCGGCGATGGTTGAAGATCGCGCTTTGATTTTGCAAGCGCTGTGTCGCCCTGCGCCTGGCCACGGTCCCGACGGTGTGGATCCGCCTAACTTCACTGAAGTGATCGACAGAGCGATGGGAAAGTAGGTTGGGCGGCCCGGCCATCAGCGCATTCCCGCAATCAGAAGGCCGGCGCCGATGATGGCGACGGCGGCGATGAGGCCATTCAGGATCCGCCGCGCCGTGGGCGATTCCGCCGCCGGGTGGTTGGTGCAGTCGTCGCCGCAGCCGCAAGTTGGCCAGTTGTGGCAAACGATCCGTACCGTGCCGTGCGGCGGTATCGTGATGCGTTCATAGTCGAGGGGGTGCTGCATCACAGCCCCACGGCGACGCTGACGAAAGCCAGCGCGAAGGTGAAGGCCGATGCCAGCGCCAGGCGCGTGAGCACGTTGGCCAAGGCGGCGCAGGCGCCGTCGAAACCGCCCTGCCCGAGTTCGGCCAGGATCTGCGATGGCTTCTGGCCGGCCATAAGCTGGCGCGAAATCCAGGCTTCCATCTCGGCGGACTGGCCGGCCACCGCGATCAGACGTTCGGCGACGCTCTGCATGGCCGTCAGTCCAGCCTGTGAACGGCGCGCGACTTGGCGAGGTCGGCCGCTTCGTGGCCGTGTTCCTCGATCTGGGCGCGGGTGAAGTTGGAATGTTCGGCCAGGCTGTCAGCAGTGACCGCCGTGCCGTTCATGCCCATTTCCAGCATCTTGTCGGCCATCAGCTCGACGATGCCTTGGGTGATGACTGCGGGGGAAGTGGACAGCGAGCCGACGAGACCAAGGATGAAGCGGTGGTTGGCGTCGAGGTCGCCTATACCCGGCGAGTCACGGGGGCGGACCTGCCACGATAAGCTATCTGGGGAAACGAGCATCGGGCAGTTTCAACTTTGGCCGCTTTTGCGCGAATTCGACGTCCGCAAGAAACGAAACCCAGCGTTGGACGCCTTGTGATTTTCACTGGCCTGTCACACCGGCATTCTAACCGTCCGACGGTTTTACATTTAGACGGTAACCCATTGATTTCAAAAAAGCGCTATTTGCCCCATTTTACACCGAAGTCGTTGGAATCCGGTCGAAAGGACTAGCTTCCCAAGCTGAACGCGAGGGTTCGATTCCCTCTACCCGCTCCAGTCTAAGGCGTCAGAACCATTTCCGCGCCTGCCTGTTCGTCGAACACAACCGAGCAGCCTCGCGCAAGCGCCACCGTCGCGAGGGCGTTTGCCGCCACGTCATCCGATGAAACGAAATCGCCGGTCAACACCCGCAATTCTTCCACGCCTTCAGCCATGGAAACGAAATTCCCGACTGATCGATCGTGCTTGCAGGCCTCGATCACGCAAAGCAGATCGATGATTTCGAAGCTGCGCATGTTCAGCCTCCAGAAGAAATCGTCCCTTGCAAGATCATGAACGCATCGGCGGGAAATAATGTTCCCAGTTCGCTTTCGTCAGCCTCGGCCTGGCGGTGCTTTCGCCGGACAACCTTACCCGAGCGAGCCATCATCCCACTTCTCTCAGGATGAAGTCGTGCAGCATCTTGGCGGCCGGCGACAGCGCGCGATTCCTGACCGTGATCAGGCTGTAGGGCCTGACCTCGATGTCGAATTCGGTCTGGACGACGTCGATGGCGCCGGCCAGCCCGTCAGGGTTCTGGATGAATTTCGCCACCTGGATAGAGACCGGTGCGATGGCATCGGATTGCGCGACCATGACCAGGGTCAGGAGCAGCGAACTGGTGTTCAGGATACGGTCCGGCAAAGCGATGTTGCGGTTGAGGAAGTTGCTCTCCATCGCCTGGCGCAAGGGCGAGCCGCCAGACTGGAAGACCCAGTCATAGGCGGCGGTCTCTTCCAGCCGCACCGCCTCGCCCTTGGTGAGCGGATGGCCCCGGCGCACGATCAGGCAGGCCTTCTCGACGCCGATGACGCGCGACTCGAACAGCCGCGGATTGAGATCGTCCGGGATGCGCGCGATGATGAAGTCATGGCGCGTGGCGATCAGCTCGCGTGCCAGCACATTGGAGGTCTCGACCTGCATGGTGATCTCGATGCGCGGATAGATGCGGCGGATTTCACGAATCGCCGGCACCGCCAGCTCGATTGCCGGCGCGGTCACGGCACCCAGGAAAACCGAACCACCCTTGCCCGCCTTGAGCTCGGAAATCTCGCGGTCCACCTCGCGCATCTCCAGCAGGATCGAGCGCGCCCGCCTGGCCAAAGCCTTGCCGTATGGCGTCAAGGTGATACCGCGCGGCAGCCTCTCGCACAGCTTGACCTCCAGCACCGCCTCCATCTCTGCGATCATGCGCGAGGCCGCCGGCTGCGAAATGTTCAGAACCTGGGCTGCCGCGCTGACCCGGCTGTGGTCGTCGAGCGCGACGATCATGCGCATGTGACGCAGACTGAGACCGCTGCGCAGCAGGGTTTCGCCATCGCCCGGCGCTTCTCTGTAACCATTTGAAGCTGTTGTCGGATTCCCGGGCCGCGCCATCGCTTTTCCCTGCCTTCTGCTCGTGTAAGGCCGACCTTGGAGTCAGCCCGTCACGTCCCAATACATATACCAACCATGATATAGCAACCATCAAAGATCGCATTTGACAGTTATGGCAAAGACCCACACCCTCCGCGCGTTCCAAGACGTGACGGTCGCTGACGAGAAAAATCGTATCGATTGAATCAGCGTCTCGGGGCCATGGGAGGATACCGGAGATCGATATGACGGCAGCAGTGCCCTTGGCGCTTCTGCACGATTGCGCGGCCCGCGACCCCCGGGGTGCCGCGTCCATCAAACAGGGAGAGTTAAAGTGAAAATCATCAAGACACTGGCCGCCGTCGCGGCCCTTGGCATCGCTGCCATGACCTACTCGGCGCACGCAGCCGACAAGGGTCTTGTCGGCGTGCTGATGCCGACCAAGACCTCGCAGCGCTGGATCAATGACGGCGACGCCGTCAAGTCCCAGCTCGAGGCTCTCGGCTACACCGTCGACCTGCAATACGCGCAGGACGACATCCCCAACCAGCTCAGCCAGCTGGAAAACGAAATCACCAAAGGCCCGAAGGCGCTGATCATTGCTTCGATCGACGGCACCACCCTGTCGGATGCTCTGCAGAAGGCCGCTGACGCGGGCGTCGTCGTCGTCGCCTATGACCGCCTGATCAAGAAGACCGCCAATGTCGACTACTACACCACCTTCGACAATTTCGGCGTCGGCGTGATCCAGGCGAATTCGCTGGTCAAGGGCCTCAAGGAGCGCTTCCCGAACACCAAGCCGTGGAACGTCGAACTGTTCGGCGGCTCGCCCGACGACAACAACGCCTTCTTCTTCTACGACGGCGCCATCTCCGTCCTGCAGCCGCTGATCGACGACGGCTCGATCAAGATAAAGTCCGGCCAGACCGGCATGGACAAGGTCGGCACGCTGCGCTGGCTCGCCGCCACCGCCCAGGCGCGCATGGACAATCTGCTGTCGGCCAACTATTCGGACGGCAGCCGCGTCGATGGCGTTCTGTCGCCCTATGACGGCCTGTCGCGCGGCATCACCGCCTCGCTGCGCGCCGTCGGCTACGGCACCGAGGCTCAGCCGTGGCCTGTTGTGACCGGCCAGGACGCCGAGACCGCCTCGGTCAAGCTGATCATCACGGGCGAGCAGTACTCGACCGTGTTCAAGGACACCCGCGAACTGGCCAAGGCCACCGTCGAGCTCGTCGACAAGGTGCTCTCGGGCGGCAAGCCGGACGGCCTCGATGAAAAGACCTACAACAACGACGTCAAGGTCGTTCCCTCGATCCTGTTGACGCCGCATGAGGTCGACAAGTCGAACTACCAGGCACTGGTCGTCGACTCCGGCTACATCAAGGCCGACGAACTGAAGTAACCCCGGTTACAAAGTCAGGGGTCCTGCGCAACGCAGGGCCCCTTTTCGTTCACCAGCGAGCCCGGTATTGTCGCCGACCTCGCCGGCAATGTTTGCCGACCTCTCAAGGAGCGGTTGTCCCATGGCCTCGACGATTTTGGAGATGCGCGACATCACCAAGACGTTCCCCGGCGTGAAGGCGCTGTCGAACGTCAACCTCAGCGTCGAGGAAGGCGAGATTCATGCCGTGGTCGGCGAGAACGGCGCCGGCAAGTCGACGCTGATGAAGGTGCTGTCGGGCGTCTATCCCTCAGGAACCTATGACGGCCAGATCATCTTTAACGGCGGGGAATGCCAGTTCAAAGGCATCCATGACAGCGAGCGCAAGGGCATCGTCATCATCCACCAGGAACTTGCGCTGGTGCCGATGCTGTCGATCGCCGAAAACATCTTCCTCGGCAACGAGCACGCCAGATACGGCATCATCGACTGGAATTCCAACGAGGCGCGCACCAGCGCCCTGTTGAAGAAGGTGGGCCTCAAGGAGGACCCCAAGACGCTGATCACCAATATCGGCGTCGGCAAGCAGCAGCTGGTCGAAATCGCCAAGGCGCTGAGCAAGGAAGTCAAGCTCCTGATCCTGGACGAGCCGACGGCGTCGCTCAGCGAAAAGGACAGCCAGGCGCTGCTCGACCTTCTGCTCGAATTCAAGCGGCAGGGCATGACCTCGATCCTGATCTCGCACAAGCTCAACGAGGTGAACCGGGTCGCCGACAAGGTCACGGTCATTCGTGACGGGCGCACCATCGAGACGCTGGCCAAGAAGGACATCTCGGAAGATCGCATCATCACTTCGATGGTCGGCCGTTCGCTCGACGACCGCTATCCGCCGCGCGAGCCTGACATCGGCGAGGTCGTATTCGAAGTGAAGAACTGGTCGGTCTATCACCCGCTCCATGCCGACCGGCATGTGATCAAGGGCATCGACATCAACGTGCGCAAGGGCGAAGTGGTGGGCATTGCCGGGCTGATGGGCGCTGGCCGCACCGAATTCGCCATGAGCCTGTTCGGCCGCTCCTACGGCCGCCGCATCTCCGGCGAGGTGCTGCTCAAGGGCAAGCCGGTCGACGTATCCTCGGTGAGCAAGGCGGTCCAACACGGCATCGCCTACGTCACAGAGGACCGCAAGACCTACGGTCTCAACCTCATCGACCATATCAAGCACAACATCACGCTGGCCAATCTTGGCGGCGTCTCGCGCCACAGCGTGATCGACGACATGCGCGAGCTCGCCGTTGCCAACGACTATCGCAAGAAGACCAATATCCGCGCTTCCAGCGTCTATCAGATGACCGGCAATCTCTCCGGCGGCAACCAGCAGAAAGTGGTGTTGTCGAAATGGCTGTTCGCCGACCCGGACGTGCTGATCCTCGACGAGCCGACGCGCGGCATCGATGTCGGCGCCAAGTACGAAATCTATACGATCATCGCCCGTCTCGCGGCTGAGGGTAAGGCGATCGTCGTCATCTCGTCGGAAATGCCGGAATTGCTTGGCATCACCGACCGCATCTACGTCATGAACGAAGGGCGCATTGTGGGCGAAATGCCCGCCGCGGAAGCAAGCCAGGAAAAAATAATGCGCGCCATCGTTCGTGGAGAAGGAAAAGCAGCATGAGCACCGAAAGCGCCCCCGCCCCGCAGGGCAACGTCGCCGAAGAGCAGCGCCCACGCATCGCCGTCTCGGCGCTGACGACGAACCTGCGCGAATACGGCCTGATCCTGGCGCTGATCGCCATCATGGTGTTCTTCCAGTTCACCACGAACGGAACGCTGTTCAAGCCGGTGAATCTTAGCAACCTGGTGCAGCAGAACTCGTTCATCATCGTGATGGCGCTGGGCATGCTGCTGGTCATCGTCTCCGGCCATATCGATCTAAGCGTTGGCTCGGTCGCTGGCTTCATCGGCGCGCTGGCGGCGATGATGATGGTCATCTGGCCGCTCGGTCCGTTCAGCAATCCGCTGCTGGTGTCGATCATCTGCCTGATCGTGGGCGGCGCGATCGGCGCCGCGCAAGGCTATTGGATCGCCTATCACCGAATACCGAGCTTCATCGTCACGCTGGCCGGCATGCTGATCTTCCGCGGCATCTGCCAGGCCCTGCTGGGCGGCGGATCCTCGGTGGGGCCGCTACCCGATGGCTTCAAGGCGCTCAGCTCCGGCTTCATCCCGGATGTCATCGGCCCGCTGACGCTGATCCCGCCTACGGTGAACGCGGCCGGCAAGACCATCATGGGCAGCGGCCTGACGCTGCACATGACGACGATCGTGCTGGGCCTGATCGCTGTGCTGGCCTACGCCTATTTCGGGGTGAGGACGCGCCGCAAGCGCGAACGCCATGGCTATGAGGCCGAGCCCTTTGCCCTGTTCGTCGTCAAGACGCTGGTCGGCAGCGCGCTGGCGCTGTTCCTGGTCTACCAGTTCGCCAGCTACAGGGGCCTGCCGGTGGTGCTGCTCGTCATGGGCGTGCTGATCTCGCTGTTCGTCTTCGTCACCAAGCGCATGACCATCGGCCGCCGTATCTATGCCATGGGCGGCAATTCCAAGGCCGCGCAGCTGTCAGGCATCAACACCGAGCGGCTGACGCTGATGGTGTTCATCAATATGGGCGTGCTGTCGGCGCTCGGCGGCCTGATCATCGCGGCGCGACTGGGACAGGCGGTGCCGGCCGCGGGCCTCGGCAGCGAGCTCGACGTCATCGCCGCCGTCTTCATCGGCGGCGCCTCGGCGATGGGCGGCGTCGGTCAGGTCATCGGCGCGGTGGTCGGCGGCTTCATCATGGGCGTGATGAACAACGGCATGTCGATCATGGGCGTCAATGTCGACTGGCAGCAGGTGGTCAAAGGCCTGGTGCTGCTCGGTGCCGTGATCTTCGACGTCTACAACAAGAACAAGGCTTGAACGGGCTTAAGAGCAATTCCAAGGAAAAGTGTGAAACGGTTTTCCGCCTGGAATTGCGCCAAGACAATGAGTTAGAGCGGTTCGCCGTTTCCGTGAAACGGTGAACTGCTCTAGGCGAGGCAAGCAGGAGGCATACGATCGCGGCGCTGCCGGCAACCCGCCGGTAACAGAAGTCCCTGAGGGACCAGGCCCGCGAGCGCAATCCGAACTGAGAATTTAAACCGTGGCATGGACGAGGTCCCGGCCGCGCTGAGTAAGGTCTGCCGTTTTGGCAGTCCTGCCAAGGCAAATGAGAGAGGATTCATCATGCTGATCTCCCAGATCCTCGACGACGCCGAGACCATCCGCGTCGTCGCCCGCAATGGCGGCAAGACCCGGATCATCAATGGCGCCCGCAGCGTCTATTCGCTGGCGATGGAGGCCGCCCGCACCGGCGTCGGCCTCGTCGCGCTGATCGAACGCAAGGGGCTTGGCGAGACGGTCGATCTCGAGGCCGCTTACAAGAAGGGGCGGCTGCTGTCGCCGATCAATCATCCTGATCCGGCGCATCTGCACCTGACCGGCACCGGGCTGACGCATCTCGGCTCCGCCGCGACGCGCGATTCCATGCACAAGAAGCTGAGCGCCGACGGCGAGGAGCAGCTCACCGATTCCATGAAGATGTTTCGCATGGGGCTGGAGGGCGGCAAGCCGGCGAATGGCCAGATCGGCGTGCAGCCGGAATGGTTCTACAAAGGCAACGGCACGATGGCGGTGGCGCCAGGTGCCGCACTTCTGTCACCGGCCTTTGCCAAGGACGCCGGCGAAGAGCCCGAGGTGGCCGGCATCTATGTCATCGGCGACGACGGCGCACCTTTCCGCGTCGGCTTCACGCTGTCGAACGAGTTTTCCGACCACGTGACCGAGCGCGTGAACTATCTGTTCCTCGCCCATTCCAAGCTGCGCAACGCCTCGTTCGGTCCGGAAATCCTGATCGGCGACCTGCCGCCCGATATCCGCGGCACCTCGCGCATCGTGCGTGACAGCGAGGTGCTGTGGGAAAAGCCGTTCCTGTCCGGCGAAGCGAACATGTCGCACACCATCGCCAATCTCGAACATCACCATTTCAAATACGCGGCCTTCCGCCAGCCGGGCGACGTGCATGTGCATATGTTCGGCACGGCCACGCTCTCTTTCGCCGACGGCATCAGGACCGAGGCCGGCGATGTGTTCGAGATCGAGGCCGGGGACTTCGGCCTGCCGCTGCGCAACCCGCTGGAGATCGAAAAGCCGGTGAAGGTGGCTGTGAAGGCGCTTTGAGGTAGCGCCTTTTTCCTTCTCCCCTTGTGGGAGAAGGTGGATCGGCGCGTTAGCGCCGAGACGGATGAGGGGTGTTCCAGCGAAATAAGACGTTGGCGTTCCCTGGAACACCCCTCATCCGTCGCCTTCGGCGACACCTTCTCCCACAAGGGGAGAAGGGAAGAAGCGCCAGCCTCAATAAATATCGAAGTCGAAATATTTGGCCTGGATCTTCTTGTAGGTGCCGTCGGCAACGATCGCATCGATGGCCGCGTTGAGCTTGTCGCGCAGGGCCGTGTCTTCCAGGCGCACGGCAATGCCGGCTTGCGTTTCGGTGCCCTTGACGTCGCCGACCAGCTTGCAGCAGCCGTCGCTTGCCTTCTTCAGCCAATCCATCAGCACGAACTTGTCAGAGATCACGGCGTCAAGACGACCGTTGGTCAGGTCGGTGATCGCCTCTTCCTGGGTCGGATAGAGTTTGGCCTCCGCGCCCGCCTTGCCATATTCATTCTGGGCATAGTCGGCCTGCGTGGTCGAAGCCTGGGCGCCGACTGTCTTGCCGGCAAGCGCCGCCGGTTCGGTCGAGGTCAGGTCGCTGTCCTTCGGCGCCACCAGAGCCAGCGGTGTCGTATAGTATTTGTTGGTGAAGGCGACCTGCTTCTTGCGCTCCTCGGTGATGCTCATCGAGGCGATGATGGCGTCGAACTTCTTGGCCTGCAAAGCGGGAATAATGCCGTCCCAATCCTGGGTGACGATCTCGCATTCGACCTTCATCTGCGCGCACAGCGCATTGGCGATGTCGATGTCGAAGCCTTCGACCTTGCCGTCGGCGGTAATGGTGTTGAACGGCGGATAGGCGCCCTCGGTGCCGATCTTGATTTTCTCCGCCGCCTGCACCGACAGAGAGCCGGCCAGTGTTGCCAGCATGGCAGCGCCTGCCGCCGATATGACCCATTTCGAAAATCGCATTTTCTTGGTTCCCCTTGAACGCCGCCAGCTTGACGGGCGGCAAGGCAGCCAAGCATGGCGAGCCGGTACAGGCAAGTATTTTGCCTTGGGGCAATGGGGGTCAGCGCGCGGCGCGAAAATGCTTGGACAGCTTCAGACCCTGCGCCTGATAGTTGGAACCGAGATCGGTGCCATAGAGCGCCTGCGGCCGCTTCAGCATATGCTCGTAGACCAGCCGGCCGACGATCTGGCCGTGGTCGAGGATGAACGGCACTTCGTGGCTGCGCACCTCCAGCACCGCCCGGCTGCCGGTGCCGCCGGACGCGGAGTGGCCGAAGCCCGGATCGAAGAAGCCGGCATAATGGACGCGGAATTCGCCGACCAGCGGATCGAAGGGCGTCATCTCGGCAGCGTAGAGCGGCGGCACGTGCACCGCCTCCTGGCTGACGAGGATGTAGAACTCGTCGGGATCGAGCACCAGTTCGCCGGCGCCGCTCTTGTGGATCGGCTCCCAGAAGTCGACGACTTCCTGCGCGGCGCGCTTGTCGACATCGACGAGGCCGGTGTGATGCTTGCCGCGGTAGCCGACCAGGCCGTTTTGGTCGCCGTTGAGGTCAATCGACAGCGCGATGCCGCCGCCGGAAATGTTCGGCGGCTCGGTAGCGACCAGCATCTCGGCGCGATGCAGGGCGTGCAGCTCGACTTCGGAGAGCAGCGCATTGCCGGTGCGGAAGCGGATTTGCGACAGGCGTGAGCCGGTGCGCACGACGATCGGGAAGGTGCGGGGGCTGACTTCCAGAAACAGCGGGCCGTGATAGCCGGCAGCGATCTTGTCGAACTCGTGGCCGCGATCGGTCATAACCCGGGTGAAGATGTCAAGCCGCCCGGTCGAGCTCTTCGGATTGGCCGAGGCCGAAATATCAGCCGGCAATGCCAGGCTTTCAAGCAAGGGCACGATATAGACGCAGCCGGTCTCCAGCACCGCGCCCTCGGCAAGACTGATCTCGTGCAGCTGCAGCCGGTCGAGCTTTTCCGAGACCTTGTGGTTGGGGCCGGGCAGGAAGGAGGCCCGCACCCGCCAGGCCTTGTCGCCGAGCCTGAGATCGAGACTGGCCGGCTGGATCTGGTCGGCGTCGAGCGCACGCGCCGACTTCAGCGCGCCGGACTGGAACAGCGCCGATATGTCCTGATCGGGAAGAATGCCTGTCTGCCGCAAGGCTCCACTCCTAGGTCAGACGTTTTTCTTGTCGCAGGTTCTGGTCGCAAAACCGTGGAACACTTTTGCGGAACCTGCTTGGTACAAACCTCTTAATGAAGCCGGCAATTGACGCAAGCGTGGCGCGGGTCTAAAGGGTCGTTATCCCGTGGTGATTTGGCCGGTCGGCTTGCAGCCACGTTAAACAAGTCGCTAAAGGACCGTCGGGCCGCAAGGCCGTATGGACCGGTTGCGACTTTCGCGGCCGGTTTTTTTGTGTCTGGAAGAAAAGCGATGAGCACCAAGAAGCACAACTGGAAGCCTCAGACGGCACTCGTGCACAGCGGAACGCTGCGTTCCGGTTTCGGCGAAACGTCGGAAGCGATCTACCTCACCCAGGGCTATGTCTACGAAACGGCGCAGGCCGCCGAAGCCCGTTTCAAGGGTGAGGAACCGGGCTTCATCTATTCGCGCTACGCCAATCCGACCGTCGACATGTTCGAAAAACGCATGTGCGCCCTGGAAGGCGCCGAAGACGCGCGCGCCACCGCGTCGGGCATGGCGGCGGTGACGGCCGCCCTTCTGTGCAGCGCCAAGGCCGGCGACCATATCGTGGCGGCACGTGCGCTGTTCGGCTCCTGCCGCTGGGTGGTCGAGACGCTGGCGCCGAGATACGGCATCGAGGCGACGCTGGTCGACGGCACCGACATCGCCAACTGGGAAAAGGCGGTCAAGCCGAACACCAAGCTGTTCTTCCTGGAAAGCCCGACCAATCCGACGCTGGAAGTGGTCGATATCGCCGCTGTCGCCTCGCTTGCCAATTCGATCGGCGCAAGGCTGATCGTCGACAATGTCTTCGCCACGCCCCTGCAGCAGAAGCCCTTGCAGCTCGGCGCCCATATCGTCGTCTATTCGGCGACCAAGCACATAGACGGCCAGGGGCGCTGTCTCGGCGGCGTCATCCTGTCGGACAAGAAGTGGATCGACGAGAACCTGCACGATTATTTCCGCCATACCGGTCCAAGCCTGTCGCCGTTCAACGCCTGGACGCTGCTGAAGGGCCTGGAGACGCTGCCGCTTCGTGTGCGCCAGCAGACGGAAAGTGCCGGCCGGATCGCGGATTTCCTGGCCGAGCGGCCGGAAATCGCCCGCGTCATCTATCCCGGGCGGGCCGACCATCCGCAGGCCGACATCGTCAAGAAGCAGATGTCGGGCGGCTCGACGCTGATCTGCCTCGACGTCAAGGGCGGCAAGCAGGCGGCCTTCGCCTTGCAGAACGCGCTCGACATCGTCTTGATCTCCAACAATCTCGGTGACGCCAAGAGCCTGATCACCCATCCGGCGACGACGACGCATAAGAATTTGAGCGACGAGGCGCGCGCCGAGCTCGGCATCGGGCCGGGCACGCTCAGACTTTCGGTTGGGCTGGAGGACACCGACGATCTGCTCGAGGACATCGCGCAGGCGCTGAAGGCCAGGTAGCGCGCGCGAGCGTCGTCACAGGATTACAGGCCGACCGCCTTGCGCAGCACTTCGTTCATGCGGGTCTGCCAGCCATCGCCAGCGGCCTTGAAGCGGTCGAGAACGTCGGCGTCGAGGCGTAGCTGTACGGCACGTTTGGGCCGGGCAAGCGGCGGCCGGCCAACCTTGCGGCGCGAAACGGCATCGGTTGGCTGCGCATCCGGATCGGCTTCGGCCGCAGCGGTGATCTTGGCATCTTCTTCGTCGGTCATCGCGGCAAGCGCCTTTTTGGCCAACGCCAAAGCGTCAGCACGTGACAGCTGGGGCGCAGCAGCCTCACGGCGTACGATCGTCTTAGAGGTTTTCGACATAGTCCGTAATTTCCTGCCTTGTGGCCTTGCGCAGCGAAATAACGCGGATGGCGTATCGTCGCTCGACATAAACCATCACATGGACGCCAGTTCCGATCAGACCGATGGCAACGAGGCGGTCCTCGCCAAAGTCCTCGCTGTCGTCGAGCCTGATAGCGGCGTTGGCGAAGTCGAAGGATGGTGCGATCGCAAAATCCACGCCATGCTTGGCCCTGTTCGTCCTGGCCTTGTTTTCATCCCACTCGAACTGCATCGCCGCCGGTGCGTTCCCATAAATTATGTATACACAAAAATAGAGCCTAACGCAACATTTCCGTATATACGATAATTATTCCAGCGGTCAAACCTAGCTGACGCCTTCAGGCGCCGGACGGCGTCTCTTCCAGCTCGGCCGTCTTGGTGCCGATGGTCATCGCATTGCCGCGCCAGTCGACGGCGCCGCCGAGCCAGCCGCGTCCCCACATCGCCGGCAGGATCAGGTCGCGCGCCATGATCGCGGCGACCATGCGTGGCGACAGGTACCAGCCCTTGGACCAGGCCAGGGCGCACTCCGGAAGGTAGAAGGCCGCCAGTACGGCAATGGCGGTTGCCCAGAGGCTGAAACCGGCACTGGCTGCGGCAATCAGCGCAAGCACCAGCGGCACCAAGGCGCCGGTCAGGATTTCGGGTGCGAAGAACAGCGGGAAAGTGACGCGGCGCAGGCGCGCCCAACGGGCCTGACGCGACCAGATCTCGTCAAACGAGCGCCGGCCAAGCGGCTGCTCGAAGGGGGCGGCGACGAGATTGACGCGCAAGCCGAGGCTGTTCACCAGCTTGGTCGCGGCGGCGTCCTCGGCGATCTCGGCGGCCAGCGCGCGGATGCCGCCATTGGCGTCGAGCATCGGCTTGTTCCAGAGCATGCTCTTGCCCTGGGCAAAGCCAAGGCCGAGCGCCTCGCCGGCATATTGCCAGCGCGCCTGCAGCGTGTTGAGGAAAGCGCATTCGACCTCGGCCCAGAAGCCGGCAGGCCGGGAGCCGATCGGCGTCGAGCAGACAAGGCCGGTGCCGGACCGCCAGGCAGCCATCAGGTGCTGGACGTAGTCTCTCGGCATCAGCACGTTGGAATCGGCCAGGACGACCCAGTCGTGCCGCGCCGCTTCCCAGCCCTTGACGCAATTGTTGAGTTTCGGATTGGCGCTGATGCGGTCGTCGCCGATAAGCAGCCGGGCTGGCACTTTCGGAAACCGGACGATCGTCCTGTTTATCAATTTGACCACCGGATCGTCGGCATGGGCAACGCAGAAAATCAACTCGTAGCGCGGCCAATCGAGCGAGAAGGCGCGTTCCAGCGTCTCCTGCGTGAACGGCTCGACGCCGCGCGACGGCACGACGATCGACACCGGCCGCGGCTTGGCGGCCGGCGGCCCAATGGTGTGGCGCCGTTTCAGACGCGAAGCGGCGAGCACGATGCTGGCGAGATTCGAGAGGATGAGGACAGTTGAAAGCGTGGCGGCTATGAGAGTGAGTTCCATCGAGATCCGGTCACTCCAGGAAAACCGGTCCACAAGATGGCCGGTTTCAACAGTTCAGCAGAGCGCCCGAGTCGCGCATCACCAGTCCGCGCACACCATCATTGTCATATGTCACTTAAATGACATTCTTTGTCGGCACCTGCCCGCGAGGTCGGCCAGAGGAGGCTTCGGTCGGTTGACCTAACCGCACAGAGCGCCGAAAGTTCCGCTGGAACCGTTTTTTGGAGCCGCTTATGTATAGCGCCGTCACGCGCAACATCGAAGTGCAGGTCAGGCCATTCTATCTGGAGGACCGTTCGGATCCCTCGGAGAACCGCTATGTCTGGGGCTATCAAATAACGATCGACAATCAGTCGGACGACTTCGTGCAGCTTCTGTCGCGCTATTGGCATATCACCGACGGCACTGGCCGCGTCGAGGAAGTGCGCGGCCCCGGCGTCGTCGGCGACCAGCCCGAACTCAATCCCGGCGACAGCTACCAATACACGTCCGGTTGCCCGCTCTCGACACCATCCGGCATCATGGTCGGGCACTACACGATGCGCAACCAGCAGGGCGAGACGTTCGACATCGCCATTCCGGCGTTTTCGCTGGACCTGCCGGGGACGCGGCGGACGGTGAATTAGCGCCTTTCTCCCCGTTCTACGGGGAGAAATGCCCGGCAGGGCAATGAGGGGCGGCACCGAACTCGTGAGATTATCTCCCAAGCACGACAACGTCTGAGTGGACACACGCGGCCATTCGCCAAAGTTCGCGCTGCCCCCTCATCCGCCCTTCGGGCACCTTCTCCCCGTAAACGGGGAGAAGGAAAAACCCTGCTACTGAGCCGCGAATTCCGCCGGGTCGAAGTCATATTGCTTCGAGCAGAATTCGCAGGCGACGTGGATGCCACCATCCTCGGTGCTGTCCTTGATCTCCTGCGCGGAAAAACCCTCGAGGATGCCGCGGATCTTGTCCTTGGAGCACGAGCACTGGTCGGCGACCGGGACGCCGCCGAAGACGCGCACGCCATGCTCGTGGAACAGCCTGTAAAGCAGCCGCTCGGCACCGATCGTCGGGTC
The DNA here is from genome assembly GCF_055811655.1 of Mesorhizobium sp. WSM4809. Classification (NCBI taxonomy): domain Bacteria; kingdom Pseudomonadati; phylum Pseudomonadota; class Alphaproteobacteria; order Hyphomicrobiales; family Phyllobacteriaceae; genus Mesorhizobium; species Mesorhizobium sp. WSM4809. The sequence goes on along the minus strand of NZ_JBVVQW010000004.1, from coordinate 430,990 downwards.
GATCAGTTCGGTCGGTTCGATCGTGCCGAGCAGCGCCAGCAACTCCTGCCAGGAATTGTCGACCGGGTCGTGGATCTCCTCGCGCGGATCGCCATCGCCACCCGGCAGGTCCGGGACGCGCATGCGCTCGGGCGACTGCGGCAGGAACTGCGCCAGGATACCACCGGCGCGCCACTGCTCGCGGGCACCGCCAGGACCGGGCGTCAAAAGCTTGGCCACCGACAGCCTGAGATCGGTCGGGATCTGTTCCGACTGGCGAAAATAGGTGCGTGCCGCATCTTCCAGCGTCTCGCCGTCGAGTTGGACGATGCCCTGGTAGCGCTGCGTGTGAGCGCCCTGGTCGATGGTCAGCGCCAGCACGCCGCTGCCGAGCAGCGTCTGCTGGGAAGTTTCGCCGGCCGCGACAAGCGCTTCCAGCCGGTCGGCGTCAAAACGCGCATAGGCGCGCAGCGCCGAGGGCGTGGAAAAATCCGCGACCAGCATGTCGACAGGCCCGTCGGTGCGGGTCTGCAGGATAAACTTGCCCTCGAACTTCAGCGAGGTGCCGAGCAGCACGGTCAGCACACAGGCCTCTGCCAGCAGGCGGGCGACCGGCTCGGGATAATCGTGGCGGCCGAGGATGGCGTCGAGCATCGGCCCGAGTTGGACGGTGCGGCCCCGCACATCGAGCGGGCCGACCTCGAACGGCACGACATGATCGTCGCCGGCATAGCCAAATTCGCCGAGTTTGGGGTGATGTTCAGTCACTTGATAGGTTTCCAACATGACAAAGCTCCAGGGCGCGGCCATGCCGCCCTCCGGGGCGCATGCGTCGAAACGCGCTTGATTTGCGTGATGCGGCGCAAATAGGCATCACACCCTCGCAGATCAAGCTCCCGGGGATCAAGCGCCCAGACACTTCAAGCGCCGAGACACTTCAAGCGCCGAGACACCAGGCAAGCACGGCCTTCTGGGCATGGAGCCGGTTCTCGGCCTCGTCGAAGACCACCGAATGCGGCCCGTCGATGACGTCGTCCGTCACTTCCTCGCCACGATGCGCCGGCAGGCAATGCATGAACAGCGCGTCCGGCTTGGCCTTGGCCATCAGCTTGGCGTTGACCTGATAGGGCGAGAACACATTGTGGCCGCGGGCGCGATGCTCCTGGCCCATCGACACCCAGCAATCGGTGACGATGCAGTCGGCCTGATCGACGGCTTCCTCGGGCGAGCGGGTGAAGTGCAGCTTGCCGCCATGCGCCTGCGACCAGTCGATATGCTTCTGCGCCGGCTCACTGCCCTCGGGCACGGCGACGTTGAGGTTGAAGCGGAACCGGGCCGAGGCCTCAAGTAAGGAATGCAGCACATTGTTGCCGTCGCCGGTCCAGGCGATGGTCTTGCCGGCGACCGGACCGCGATGTTCCTCGAAGGTCATGATATCGGCCATCAGCTGGCAGGGATGGGTGTCGTCGGTCAATCCATTGATCACCGGCACGGTGGCGTTCTCGGTCAATTCCAGCAGGCGCTCATGCGAGGTGGTGCGGATCATGATCGCATCGACATAGCGCGACAGCACCTTGGCGGTGTCGGCAATGGTCTCGGAGCGGCCGAGCTGCATCTCGGTGCCGGTCAGCATGATGGTCTCGCCGCCGAGCTGCCGCATGCCGACGTCGAAGGAGACGCGCGTGCGCGTCGACGGCTTGTCGAAGATCATTGCCAGCACCTTGCCTTCGAGCGGTTTGGTGCGTTCGCCGGCCTTGAGGCGCGCCTTTCGCACCACCGCATCGTCCAGCATCAAGCGCAGATCGCCTTCGGAAACGGTGGAAAGATCGGTGAAATGGCGAACTGACATCTGCAATGGTTCCGGGATTACTTCGCCGCGGCGGAAGCGATCGCCTCCGCCAGGCCCTTGGCGCCGGCGCGGATGCGGTTGAGCGCGTCATGGATCTCGGCGTCGGTGACGGTGAGCGGCGGCAACAGGCGAATGACGTTGTCGCCGGCCGGAACCGCCAGCAGGTGCTGGTCGCGCAAGGCCATGTTCACCTTGGTGTTGGGCATGGCGCATTTGAGGCCGAGCATCAGCCCGGCACCCCTGATGTCCTCGATGATTTCGGGAAACTCGTCGGCGACCGACGCCAGTCCCTGCTTCATCAGCAGCGCCTTGCGCTGGACATCTTCGAGGAAGCCGTCTTCCAGCACGACATCGAGCACGGCGTTGCCGACCGCCATGGCAAGCGGGTTGCCGCCGAAAGTGGTGCCGTGCACGCCAGCAGTCATGCCTACGGCCGCTTCATCCGTGGCAAGGCAGGCGCCCATCGGGAAGCCGCCGCCAATACCCTTGGCGATCGCCATGATGTCTGGCGTGACACCTGACCATTCATGCGCGAACAGCTTGCCGGTGCGGCCGATGCCGCACTGGACCTCGTCGTAGATCAACAGCAGGCCGTGCTGTTCGCACAATTGCCTGAGCCGCTTCAGCGACTGCGTCGGCACCGGGCGGATACCGCCCTCGCCCTGCACCGGCTCGATCAGGATCGCGGCCGTCTCCGGCGTGATCGCCTTTTCGGCGGCGTCGATATCGTCGAAGCCGACCTGATCGAAACCTTCGACCTTAGGGCCGAAGCCTTCGAGATATTTGTACTGGCCGCCAGCCGCGATGGTCGCCAGCGTGCGGCCATGGAAGGCGCCCTCAAAGGTGATGACGCGGAAGCGCTCGGGATTTCCTTTGACGAAATGGCAGCGCCGCGCCGTCTTGATCGCGCATTCCAGCGCCTCGGCGCCGGAATTGGTGAAGAACACCTTGTCGGCGAAGGTGGCGTCGGCCAGCCGCTCGCCAAGCCGGCTCTGCCCCGGAATCTCATAGAGGTTGGAAACATGCCAGAGCTTGGCGGCCTGCTCGGTGAGTGCGGCGACCAGATGCGGATGGCTGTGGCCCAGCGAATTGACGGCGATGCCGCCGGCGAAATCGAGATATCGCTCGCCCTTGTCGGTAACCAGCCAGGTGCCTTCCCCGTGGTCGAAGGCCAGGGGTGCGCGAGCAAAGGTCTCGTAAAGCGCCGAACCGCTCATTATATGCGTCTCCGGTACCGGAAAATCAAAAAAGCCGCCAAAGCGGCGGCCTGTGCGGCTTATCCCGTTTTTCGGCCATGAAGTCAACGAAAACGTCGCGTAGTGGCGCGCGGCAAGCCCTCCGACGGGACGCCGGCTCATCAGCGACCGGGCAAGTTGGGGAAAACCGAAAAAACCGATTCGTGTTGCACTTGGGACTCTTGTCACCGAGTCAGCGCATAGAGTAGTTGTAGTTGAGAAATAACTAGATTTCGTGCGGCGGACCTAATCACCAGATATATGTGGTGTCTGCCCTGGCAAATGTTGCCGGGTCGGGAGAAGGATTCCGATTGCCGCACGCTTAGAGGAGCGCGGTCTCATGAACTGGACTGACGAGCGGGTAGAACTCTTGAGAAAACTGTGGTCGGAGGGTCTGAGCGCAAGCCAGATTGCTGCGCAGCTTGGAGGGGTCAGCCGCAACGCGGTCATCGGGAAGGTGCATCGGCTGAAACTGTCGGGCCGCGGACGCTCGACCGCCACACCGGCACGCCAGAAGAAGGCAGCGCAAGGATCGACCGTCCAGAAATCGGTATCACGCGCTGCAACCACGGCACGCCATGTCACGACATCGATCGGCGCGACCGCCTTGCAGACGCAGTTCGACGCCGAACCCGTGGCACGCCATTACATCCGTCCGGTCGAGAATGTCGTGCTGCCGATCTCGCGGCATCTGCAGCTGGTCGAGCTGACCGAGCGAACCTGCAAATGGCCGAACGGTGACCCGCTTTCAGAGGACTTCCATTTCTGCGGCAACGAAGCCGCCGAAACCGGACCCTACTGCAAATATCACGCCCGCGTGGCGTTCCAGCCGGCATCGGAGCGGCGGCGGAGTCGCTGAGCGAATAGCGAATAGCGAATAGCGAATAGCGAATAGCGAATAGCGAATAGCGAATAGCGAATAGCGAATAGCGAATAGAAACGGCTTGCCTTCCGTCACAGGAAGCAAGCCGTTTTTGTGTTCGCTATTCGCTACTCCCTATTCGCTCTCTTCTCACAGCCAACCGTTCTTCCTGAACCGCCAGTAGAGAAACGTGCAGATGAGCGCGATAGCGCCCAGCACCACCGGATAGCCGTATTCCATCTTCAGTTCCGGCATACTGTCGAAGTTCATGCCGTAGATGCCGGCGAGCGCCGTGGGCACCGCCAGGATCGCGGCCCAGGAGGCGAGTTTCTTGGTGTTCGCCGTTTCCTGACTCTGGCCGACCAGGAGGCTGGCCTCGAAAGCGAACGCCAGCACTTCGCGCAGGCTGTCGATCTTCTCCTGGACGGTGCGGATGTGGTCGGTCACGTCGCGGAACAGCGGGTGCATGGCGGTATGTATCTGCGGCAGCTCGGCGCTGGTCAGCCGTCGGCAGACTTCGACCAGCGGAAGCGCGGCATTGCGCAGGCGCAGGAGATCGCGGCGCAGCATATAGAGCCGTTCGATGTCGGGAGCGGTCATTGGCTTCAGCAGAACCTTGTCCTCGATCGCCTCGACTTCGTCCTCGATCTGCTCGAGCACCGGCATGTAATTGTCGACGATGAAATCGAGAATGGCATAGAGGACGAAATCCTCACCCTTGGCCAGCGAATGCGGGCAGCTTTCCCAGTGCTGACGAACGGCGGCATAGGACGTCGAGGGACCGTGCCTGACGCTGACGATGTAGCCTGAGCCGACGAACAAATGGGTCTCGCCGAAGGTGACCCGGCCGTCGATCAGCTGTGCGGTGCGGGCGACGATGAACAAGGCGTCGCCATATTGCTCGATCTTCGGCCGCTGGTGCGGGTGCTCGGCATCCTCGATCGCCAGTTCATGCAGGTGAAACTGCGCCTGGACGCGCAGCAACAGGTTACGGTCGGGCTCCAGCAGGCCGATCCAGACGACATGGCCGGATTTTTTTGCCCATTCGCCGGCTTCCTCGATGGGAATGTCGGCGATGCGGCGCCCGGCCGTGTAAACGCCGCAAGCGACAATGCCGGATATCGACGCAGGCGCCGGGGTCAGGTTCCGAACATTTTCCATCACGACCTCCCGGAGCAAATCCACGGACGAGGATAGAGGCAAGGCCCGGAAAGCTTAGCGTAAATCGGATGGCGGTTCGAGAGGCGCGTTCACTTCACCGGCTGCGTCTCGGAAAGGCTGATCTTGTCGGTCTTGTCGCCCTTGGGCCGCTCAGCCGGCAACTGATCGCCGGTGACGATGTAGTAGATGGTCTCGGCTATGTTGGTGGCGTGATCACCGATACGCTCGATGTTCTTGGCGCAAAACAGCAGATGCGTGCAGGGCGTGATGTTGCGCGGATCTTCCATCATGTAGGTCAGCAATTCGCGAAACAGCGATGTGTACATGGCGTCGATCTGGTCGTCACGATCGCGCACGAAGCCGATTTTCTCCACCGAGCGAGACGCGTAGACGTCGAGCACTTCCTTGAGCTGGGTCAACGCCAGGTTGGACAGGGCCTCGAGGCCTCGGAACAGGCTGGTCGGCTGGCGTCCGTCGGTGACGGCGACCACCCGCTTGGCAACGTTCTTGGCGAGATCGCCAACCCGTTCGAGGTCGGCGGAGATGCGAATGGTCCCGACGATCTCGCGCAAATCCGACGCCATCGGCTGACGCTTGGCGATGATGATGATCGCCTTGTCGTCGATTTCGCGCTGGCCCTCGTCCAGTACGGTATCGTCGCGGATGACCTTCTGGGCAAGGCCTGGGTCGGCATTGACGAGAGCGGTGACCGCCTGCTCGACCATGCGCTCGGCATGGCCTCCCATCGCGGCGATGCGCTTCGACAGATATTTCAACTCCTCGTCATAAGCGCTGACGATGTGCACGGACTGCATGGCAAAATGCCTTCCCACGGGGTGTTTTGATTTTGAGTCGTTTCCTCGAATCCCCGCTGATACGCTAGCCGGATGACAGAAAAAAGAAACAGTCCCCTTGAATTAGGGCGATATCAGTGCGTCGGCAAATGAACCGAGAATGCCGCGCCGTTGCCGACTTCGGACTTGATCGAAAGCCGGGCGTTGTGGCGCGTCAGTATATGCTTGACGATCGACAGGCCGAGGCCGGTACCCTTCTGGGTCCGGCTGGTCTCGACGTCGACGCGGTAGAAGCGCTCGGTAATGCGCGGAATGTGCTCCTCGGGAATGCCAGGGCCAAAGTCCCTGATCGTCACGTCGATGCCCGGTTCTGATCCGGCGTCGCTATGGGCTATGAATACAACCACGCGCTCACCCGACTGCCCGTATTTGCAGGCGTTTTCCAAGAGGTTCTCGAAAACCTGGAAAAGCTCATCGCGATCGCCAGGCACATGAAGCGGCCCATCGGCGTAGTGCCGCTCGATGGCAACGGCGTTTTCGCTGGCCAGCGGTCCGAGCGAGTCGATGACGCTGTCGACTGTCTGCCGCAGATCCACCTCGGTTCCCGGCTTCAGATAGGGTTTCATCTCGAGCCGCGACAGCGACAACAAATCGTCGATCAGACGCGCCATGCGACCGGTCTGGCTCTGCATGATCTGCAGAAACTGGTCGCGCGCCGCCGCGTCGTTGCGGGCTGGCCCGCGCAGCGTTTCGATAAAGCCGGCGATGGAGGCGAGCGGCGTGCGCAGTTCATGGCTGGCATTGGCAATGAAATCGGCGCGCATACGGTCGATCCTGCGTGCTTCGCTCTGGTCCTTGAACACCAGCACATAGAGATCGGTGGCGTGACCGACCGAGGACACACTCACCCGGTAGGCCCGTTCGACCGGCAGCTTCTCCATGTAGTCGACGACATCGGAGGCGATATCGCCTGATAGCACGCCGTCCAGCAGGGTCTGCATCTCCGGCGCCCGGAATTTCAACGACAGCGACATGCCTGGCGCGATGCCACCGAAGGCGGCGAAGGCGGCGGCGTTGGCATGGACGATGGTGGCGGTCCGATCGAAGATGATCAGCGGATCGGCGACGGCGGCGGCCAGATATTCACCAGAGAGCCGCTGCAGGCCGATGGCCTCGATGGCAGCGCCGCTGCCGGTGGATTGGCGCGCGCCAGTGGCCGGCAGTATGGCCGCTGCAAGCAGCAACAGCAGCGCCGCGAGGACGACATAGGCTGAAATCCCGGCCAAGGCATAGACGGCGACGACCGCGGTGACGCCGGCCGCAAGCAGCCAGCGGCTATGCCACAGCCGTGCGGCCATGGTTTGCGTCATGCCTCTCTGCTCTGTGTCCAGGTCAGCCATTCGCTCGTGGACCTGCCCCCATGTCTTCGCACCCGGTCGCACGGTGGCGGAAAACTTCCACTAGACCGCTTGCCGCATGACCCCGAAAATCGGGATCGATTTTCGGAAAGGATCATGCGCAAATCAAAAGTGCTACAGCGTCCTTTGCGCATCCAAACGGACGCGCGACGCTGTAGTGGCTCCCCATAGCATGAGTCCGGAAGCTGGAAAGGGTTCGTCTCGATGAAAAAAGCCAAAGAAAGTCCCGCCGCGCCAACTTCGGGGCCGCTGAAGATCAGGATCGGTGGCAAGGAGAGGGAGTTCGACATCGAGAATCCCGTGCTTCCCGACTGGGTCGAGGACAACAAGCTGACCGCTGGCGGCTATCCCTACGACAAGAAGATGAAAAGCGACGAGTATGACGAGATACTCGAGAAGCTGCAGATCGAGCTGGTCAAGGCGCAGGCTTGGCTGCAGTCGACCGGCAAACGGGTGATGGCGCTGTTCGAGGGCCGCGACGCTGCCGGCAAGGGCGGCACGATCTTCGTGGTGCGCCAGTACCTCAATCCGCGCACGGCACGCAACGTGGCGCTGACCAAGCCGACCCCGACCGAGCTTGGGCAATGGTACTACCAGCGCTATGTCGACCACTTCCCGACTTCAGGCGAATTCGTCACCTTCGACCGCTCCTGGTACAACCGCGCCGGTGTCGAGCCGGTGATGGGTTTCTGCACCCCGCAGCAGCACGAGCAGTTTCTCGACGAGACACCGCATTTCGAGCGGATGATCTCCAACGAGGGCATCCACTTCTTCAAATTCTGGCTGAACATCGGCCGGGAAACGCAGCTCGAGCGCTTCCATGACCGTCGCTACAGCCCGCTGAAGAGCTGGAAGTTTTCGCCCATCGACGTTGCAGGCATCACCAAGTGGGACGACTACACCAAGGTGCGCGACACCATGTTCGAGCGCACCCACAAGGAATTCGCGCCGTGGATCATCGTACGGGCCAATGACAAGCGGCGCGCGCGGCTGGCGATCATGCGGCGCGGAACTTGAGGCTTTCGCTCAGGCCGCGAGCCGGGCGATGCGTTGCAATCGCCGCAGCGTGGTGTCGTCCTGCAGCGCCTGCTGGAAAAGCGAAATCTCCTGATCGATGCGGTCGCAGAGGGCCTCGGTGTTCCCTTTCAGCAGGCCGCGCGTCTGCAGCAAGGCGGCGACCGGCTTCTTGACGAGCTGTCTTGCCCGGCCGAGGGCCGCCTCCTCGACGGTGCCTCCCGGCACGATCTCCGCGACCAGGCCGAGCGCCCTGGCGTCCTCGGCGCGAAGCGTGTCGCCGAGGCAGAAGAAGCGGAAGGCACCGGCATAGCCGAGCTTCTGCGGCGCCAGGATGCTGGTCGCCGCGTCCGGCACCAGGCCGAAATCGACGAACGGCACCCTGAACGTGCTCTCATCGGACGCGATCACCATGTCGCAATGGAACAGGATGGTGCAGCCGACACCGACGGCATCGCCGTCGACGCAGGCAAGGATGGGCTTGGGAAACGTCGCCAGCGTGCGGAACAGGTCGGTGACGGCGGCAATCAGTTTCTGGTGCTTGGTGGCGTCGAGGAATTCGGAGAAGTCGCCGCCCAGACAGAAACAGCCTGCCAGGCCGCGCAGCACGACGACGCGAACCTCCTCATTGTCGGCGGCTTCATGGAAGGTCCTTGCCAGGCTTTCATAGGCTCTCCTGTCCAGCACCGGCCGGCCGTCGCTCGACGACACGGTGACGACCAGCGTGTGGTTGCGAAGTTCAGGTTGCGGGTGTGTGCTCATGGCTGTCTCCGATCTCATGACGCACGCCTTTGCCCGAGCATGTCAGGATATCCCCTGGCCAGCACGGGAGCAAAATGATTGCGGCGCGACCGCACCACATCGAGGGTGTGTTCGTTGAAGGTCAGCAAGGTGGCGACGACCTGCTGGTTGCCATAGGTGCGCTGATAGCCCAGCGGGGAAGCCAGGAAATGCAGTTGCAAGGCGCGCAGCACCCACATCGGCTCGAACTCGATGATCACCTTGTCGACGCCGCGCTTCAGCCCCCACTCGACGAAACCGGCAATCAGTTCGGTGCCGACGGTCGAAACGCCGCGACGGCCGTCACGAAAACCGGGAGCCACCGCGTAGCGGGTCAATTCCCAGATGTTTGGACCCGATGGCGGCGTTCCTTCGGAAAGATCGGTCAAGACCTCGGTCAGCAGATGTGGCCGCGTCGTCGGCAACATCCTCTGATAACCCGCCACTTCACCGCCCCTGATGACGATCTGATGGACCGCCTCGTCGTGATCGAACTGGTCAAGTTCGAGCCCGTCGGGACGCCTGAGGTCATCCCACCCCATCTCTTCGACGAATATCTTGTAGCGCAACCGATGGACGGCCTCCCAAAGGTCGGGACGTTCCATCAATTCCTGGGTTGTAAGGGAAAAAAGCATTCCGCCGTCTCCTGCGTTCAGAGGAAGATACGGCCGTGCTTTGATGAGAAAATTGCGTGATCGCGTAGGCAAAAATTCCAGGTCGGCACGGCCGACCTAACTAATGTAGCCGCGCCGTATCGCTTCCGCGACGGCCTGCACCCTGTTGACGGCACCTAGTTTGCTTTTGGCGTTAAGAAGATGTTTCTCCGAGGTGTGTTCGGAAATGCCGAGGATTTGCGAAATCTCCCATTCGGACTTGCCGACGGCGGCCCATTGCAGGCATTCGCGCTCGCGCGGCGTCAGCACGATATGATCGATGGTGTTGCTCGCCATGGTGTGGAGTTGCATGGCGCGGCCAACCGCATAGGTCGAGACCAGCGACACCTGGCCAAATTCGGCGGCGGACAATTCCACAGCCTCGCCGCCGAGCGACACCATGACGATCTGGCCGTCAAGCGTGATCAACGGAAAGGCCAACCCATCACGCAATTTGAAGGCGCCGGCATCGCCCATCACCTCGCCGCTGCTCTTGTCTATGCGGATGCCCTGCGACGCCTCGTGCCACTGGAAGGGCGCCTGCAACTGTTTCATGTGGCTGACGACCGGGTCGTGGTCGACATAGTTGCGCGCGACATAGCGCTCCAGCCACTCGCCCGGCCAATCGCAGAGAAGCACATGCTGCTTTTGCTGGCCGGCCGGCGTGCCTGGCTGCGGTACAGTTCCCGCCATCAGTGCGGTGAGGCCGAAATCCGATGTTATGCCCAGCAGCCTTTCACAGACCGCCGCCGCCGTCGCGGCGTGCTGCAGTTGGTCTATGTATTCCAGCGTGCGATCGAACTGACCCATCGCAACATCAACCCCATGTTGCCTCGTGCATTGCGGCCAATGATGCGTGCCTGATTTACACTTCGCCACCGACCACGGATTGCAAATCGCATACTTATTTTGTGGCTCCCTCTCACGAGGCGACCGAAGCTGATTTGCAAACCGGCTAAATCATATCCTGAAATCGGCGGGTTGAAATCAAAAACCATTGTGCCTGTACCATTTTCGTACCAAAACCGGTGCGAGCACGACTGTGGCGGAGTTTTATCTTGGCGTTCCGGTGGAGGTCCTTCGCCCTTGCGATGCTGATCGGCTTGCTGTCGTTCGCCGACGGCGCGCGCGCCGCGGCGCCTCAGGTTCCGGTGCTGTGGGATGCCAAGGAGCGGCTGCCCAAGCCAGACCTTTCGACGCTGCCCCGGCTGAGGTTCCTGACCACCACGGACTTCCCGCCCTTCAACTTCCTTGACGGCGCGGGAAAGCTGTCCGGCTTCCATATCGATCTGGCACGCGCCATCTGCGCCGAGCTTGGCATTGTCGAAAAATGCCAGATCCAGGCCCTGCCCTGGGCCGAGCTGGAAGGCGCACTGCGGAAAGGCGAAGGCGAGGCGATCATCGCCGGCATCGCCGCAACACCGGAATCGCGCGCGACCTACGCCTTCTCACGCTCCTATCTGCAGTTTCCAGCGCGCTTCATCATGCCGAAAGGCAAGGCGCTGACCGAGCCCATCTTTGACAAATTGCACGGCAAGCGTGTCGGCGTAATATCAGGCTCGGCGCATGGACGCATGCTGCGCGACTATTTCAACACGGTTCAGGTCGTCCCTTTCGACAGGCCGGAGGACCTCTATGCCGATCTCAAGGCCGGCAAGGTCGACGCCGCCTTCGGCGACGGCATGCGCCTGGCCTTCTGGCTGGGCGGCTCGGACGCGGCGGGCTGCTGCCGCTTTGCCGGCGGGCCCTATCTGGCGCCTGAATATCTGGGCTCGGGCATGGCCATTGCCACCAAAGCGGACAATCCGGCGCTGGCCGCCGCGATCGATTACGCGCTGCAGGAGATTTCGATGAAAGGCACGTTCGCCGAATTTTATCTGCGCTATTTCCCGGTCAGCTTTTTTTGATCCGGTTCCGGTCAGCTTTGCCGGCCTGACCTGAATCTCAACAGCGTCCGGCCAAGGACTTCAGGTCAGCGTGCGCAGCCTCGCCTTGGCCGCGCGGCCGATGGCAGCAACCGTCAGCGTGTCGAGATCGAGCTGACGCCGGATCAGCTGCAGCACCCGTACCTCTTCCATGCGCATTTCGAGGTCAACGGCGGCAACCTCGAAGGCAGCGGCATAGGCGGTGTCGCGCAGCCGCTCAGGCAAGACCTCGGCGACTTCAGCCAGCACACCCTCCAGCCCGTCCTTTTCGTGCAGGCGCTTCTGGCAGTCCTGGGCAACGCCGACCAGCCTGTCGTGGTTGAAGTCCTCGAACACCGGCCAGGAGCGGACGACCTCGCCGATCCGCGCCAGTTCGACATCGGTCATGTCGCGGTCGGAGGCCGAGGTGATGACCATCAGATAGATCAGGGCTTCATGGGGTGTCGGCAATTTTTTCTCCTTGAACCGGGCCTCGAAGTTAGGAACGCCCATTCTGCACCGCAAGGAAAAAGCGCCGCACGCGTTGACGCTCCGGCGCTGCACGCCTAGAGACCGGTTGAAAAAGCCTTGCCGCGGCCCGTCTTCGGGCCGGCAAATGATTTGGAAAACTGTGACATGACGGGATCAAACATCATCGATCTCAACCCCGAGCTGCTGGCGGCTGCGACCGAAAGCAAGGCGTGGCCGTTCGAAGAGGCCAAAAAGATCATCGAGCGCTACAAAAGCGCCGACTTCCCGCAAACAGTCCTGTTCGAGACCGGTTACGGACCGTCCGGCCTGCCGCATATCGGCACGTTCGGCGAGGTGGCGCGCACCTCGATGGTGCGCCATGCCTTCCGTGTCCTGACGCAGGATAAGGTCGCGACCAAGCTGCTGTGCTTTTCCGACGATATGGACGGCATGCGCAAGATACCCGACAGCGTGCCGGACCGCGCCGCACTCGAGCCGCATCTGCACAAGCCGCTGTCGTCGGTCCCCAACCCCTTCGGCGGCGACTATGCCAGCTTCGCCGACCACAACAACGCGATGCTTTGCCGCTTCCTCGACACGTTCGGCTTCGACTACGAGTTCGCCAGCGCGACGCAATACTACAAGTCCGGCCGTTTCGATGCGATGCTCAAGCGCGCCGCCGAACGCTATGAGCAGATCATGGCGGTGATGCTGCCGACGCTCGGGCCTGAGCGGCAGGCGACCTACAGCCCGTTCCTGCCGATCTCGCCGAAGAGCGGCCGCGTGCTTTACGTGCCGATGAAGCATGTCGACGCCAAGGCCGGCACCATCACCTTCGACGACGAGGGCACCGAGACCACGCTTTCGATCACCGGCGGCCGCGTGAAGCTGCAGTGGAAGCCGGATTTCGGCATGCGCTGGGCAGCGCTTGGCGTCGATTTCGAAATGTTCGGCAAGGACCACCAGACCAATGCGGTGGTCTACGACCGCATCTGCAACATTCTGGGCGGACGGGCGCCGGAGCATTTCGTCTACGAACTGTTCCTCGATGAGAACGGCCAGAAGATTTCGAAGTCGAAAGGCAACGGGCTGACCATCGACGAGTGGCTGACCTATGCGCCGACCGAAAGCCTGGGGCTCTACATGTACCAGCGGCCGCGGCAGGCCAAGAAGCTGTATTTCGACGTCATCCCGCGGGCCGTGGACGAATACTATACGTTCCTCGCCGCCTATCCCCGGCAGGACTGGAAGGAACGGCTGGGCAACCCGGTCTGGCATATGCATGACGGCAACCCGCCCGCGATCGACATGCCGGTGCCGTTCTCGCTGCTGCTCAATCTGGTCAGCGCCTCCAACGCGCAGAACAAGGATGTGCTGTGGGGGTTCATTTCACGTCATACGCAAGGCGTGACGCCAAAGACGCATCCCGAGCTCGACCGGCTGGTCGGCCATGCGATCCGCTATTTCGACGATTTCGTGAAGCCGACGAAAACCTTCCGGCCTGCCGACGAGGTCGAGCGCGAGGCGCTGGCAGCCCTCGACGAAGCGCTTGGGGCGCTGCCGGCCGACGCCAACGGCGAAGCGATCCAGAACGCCTCGCTCAACGTCGCGCGCAGGATCGAGCGCTATCAGGATCATTCCAAGCAGAGCCCGGAGGGTGGCCCCGGCGTATCGGGCGCCTTCTTCCAGATGATCTATCAGGTGCTGATCGGCCAGGAGCGCGGCCCGCGCTTCGGCTCGTTCGCAGCGCTCTACGGCGTTGCCGAGACACGTGCGCTCATTGAGCGGGCGCTGGCTGGTCAGCTGGCTTGAGCACGCCGTCGACCTCTTCCAGGATCGAACCCGGCGCCTGAGGCGCCTGGCGTGGCGCGGCCGGCATCGCCGGCATGCCGGACAGATCGGGCGCCGATCCGAAAATGCCCTTCTTCGCCGTGCGTGCCATGTCGCCAGCCTCGACATAGGGTCCGCCCTTGGCGGCGCGCGCCCAGCCATTTTCGACCAGCCACTGACCGACATCCTGCTTGCCGATCCGGCACTCGGCTGCGATCAGGTCGCGGCCACCTTCCGGCGGCACGGTGCAGACCACCGCGCGGCCGCGCAGGAAGGCGCGGAACGCCGTCCGCGCCCGGACACCGCACGGCCAGGGTTTGCCGTCCTCGCTGCAGGTCTCATCCTGCCTGACGATATCGATGCCGGAAACCGCGACCGAGTAGCCCTTAGCCTCGATCAGTCCGGCGGCCGGCGCAACCGGCTGGAACAGCTTTGTGCCGTTCCAGTCGTCGGGCATTTTCGGCTTGGGCGGCACGGCCAGCGCGAGCTTGCTCAACGGCTCGCGCGGCTCGACCCGTTCAAGCCCCTCGGCGGGCAGTTCCGGGGGCGCGACGATTTCGGGATCGATCGCCCTCGAATGCGGCGCCGGCTTTGGCGGCTGCGGGGCTGCTATGGCCGATGTGGCCGGCTCCTGCGGCACCGTCCCGGCAGCCTGCTGCGCCATCGTATCGGCGCCCGGATCAAGCTGGTCCACCGTGATGACGCTGTCGCTTCCCTTCAACGTGCGACCGCCGGCGACGACCATGGCCGCCATCACCGAGACCATCAGAACCGCCAGGGCATGACGAAGGAGCCGCACCAGCCGGACCTACTGGCTAGCCCAGACAATCCGCGCCACCCACTCGACATCGCGCATGGGAATGTCGCGGTCGGGATGATCGGGATTGAGCGAGACCAGCGCAATCGACTTGACGGTCTGGCGCTCGAGCACCTTGGCCATCACCTCGCCTGATGTGGTCTTGACGACGACGCGATCGCCCTTGCGGGTGACGGCGCCCGGTTCGACGATGAGGACGTCGCCATTGCGGTAGAGCGGCAGCATGGAATCGCCTTGCACCTGCAGCGCGTAGGAACTCTCGGTCGATTGCGCCGGCAGTTCGATCAGATCCCAACCCTGCCCGACTGGAAAGCCGGCATCGTCGAAGAAGCCGCCGGCGCCGGCTTGGGCAAAGCCGAGCAACGGCACGGAGCTTCTGCGGGCGACCGAAGCGGCATGGCTGGTCGAAGCACCATTGCTGATCCCGGGCCGGCCTTCGATCAGACCGGTGAATTCGTCGAGTGAGGCGCCCGTCGCCTCGATGATCTTGGCCAGCGATTCGGTCGAGGGCCAGCGTGGTCGGCCATCCGACGACAAACGCTTCGACTTGTTGAAGGCAGTGGAATCGAGCCCCGCACGCTTGGCCAAACCCGAGGCCGAAAGCGAATAACGCTTGGCAAGAGCATCGATGGCAGCCCAGACTCGGTCGTGCGAGAGCATGCTCGCTCTCCTTCGGTGCAGGAAAAAATACCTTTCCCTTCTAGTCTTGGAATGTCGTTTTGTCCACCGGTCGTGGAGTGGTTGCAAACGTTTCCGTCGATCGCGGAAAGTCCGACTACCGGGATCGAAGCTGCGCAGACCCTGGTGCGATGTCATGAAAATCCGCTCCGTTTGCGTCGGTGGCCGCGGGTTCACGGCACGACCAAGTGCCGCAACGACCTCGCCAATCTCAAGAAAGTTGCGAGCCTTGCGATCGTAGACGCCGGCTGTCGTCAGGATCAACGCGGCCGTCTCGCCATTGTCGAGGACGAAGCGGTGCTTGCCGACAACCTGGGTGCCTTCCCAGGTCTCGATCGAGGACACCACTTCGAAGCGGCGCCACAGCCTGATCTCGCGTGCATAGACCGCTTGTAGTCCGCCCATCATCGGCGCCCAGCCATTCTTCCTTGCCAGCGTGATGAGGCCTGCACGAACAAACAGGTCGATGCGGCCGAGATCGGCCAGCATCATGTAGCGCGCATTGTTGAGATGGATGTTGAAATCGATGTCGGTCGGCAGGCAGCGGAAAGCCAGCCGGCCTTCGCCGCCCATCACATAGGGGCCACGGCTGTGTGCCGTGGCCATCATGCGCACCATGCGCGCCCAGACATACATTACAGCGCCCCATGTCCTCTTGGACGCGCAAAGGTCGCTGCAAGACGCTTGATTTTGCCCATGCGTCAGGCTGCCTGCTTCACGTCGCCTTTCGCATAGGGATCGAAGCGCTGGTAAAAGGTCTCGCCTTTCTCGGCCATGTCGAGCAGCAGCTTGGGTGCCTTGAACTCGGCGCCGTATTTCTTCTGCAGGTTCTTGGCGATCTTGACGAACGCCTTGGCGCCGATGCCGTCGATGTAGGACAGCGCACCGCCGGTGTAGGGCGCGAAGCCGAAAGCGAGGATCGAGCCGACATCGGCCTCGCGCGGGTCGGTGACGATGCCTTCTTCCATCACCCGCGCCGCTTCCAGCGCGATGGTGACCAGCAGCCGCTGCTGCAGTTCCCCATAATCGACCTTCTCGGGTGCAAGCTGCGGATAGAGCCCCCTGAGGCCCGGCCACAGCTTCTTCTTGGCGGGCTTTGCCGGGTAATCGTAAAAACCCTTGCCGTTCTTGCGGCCGAAGCGGCCGTGATCGTCGACCATGGCGTTGATCAGCGCCATCTGCTTGGGATCGACCGCCTTGTCGCCCAGATCCCTGATGGTCTGCTTCATGATCTTCTGGGCAAGGTCGATGGCCGTCTCGTCGGTCAGCGCCAGGGGGCCGACCGGCATGCCTGCCGCCTTCGCCGCGTTCTCGATCATCGGCGCGGGAACGCCTTCGATCAGCATCTTGTAGGCTTCCGACATGTAGCGCAGCACGCAGCGATTGACGTAGAAGCCGCGCGTGTCGTTGACGACGATCGGCGTCTTCTTGATGGCGCGAACGAAGTCGATGGCGGTGGCCAGCGCCTTGTCGCCGGTCTTCTTGCCCAAAATGATCTCGACCAGCATCATCTTGTCGACCGGCGAGAAGAAATGGATGCCGATAAAGTTTTTCGGCCGCGCAGAATTCTTCGCCAGGCCGGTGATCGGAATGGTCGAGGTGTTCGACGCGAAGATCGCCGATGGCTTCAGCACGGCTTCCGCCTGTTCGGTGGCGCTCTTCTTCACGCTCGAATCCTCGAAAACGGCCTCGACCACCAGATCGCAGCCGGCAAGGTCGGCATAGTCCGCCGTCGGCGTGATCAGCGACAGCAGTTTGTCCTTGTCCTCCGGCTTGGCGCGGCCCTTCTTGACCTGATCCGAGATCAGGCCGTCGGAATGCGCCTTGCCCTTGGCAGCCGACTCCAGATCACGGTCGAGCAGCACCACCGGGATGCCGGCCTTGGCGGTGACATAGGCGATGCCCGCGCCCATGAAGCCGGCGCCGAGAATGCCGATCTTCTTGAACTTGGTTTCGGGCACGCCGGCCGGGCGGCGGGCGCCCTTGTTCAGTTCCTGCAGCGACACGAACAACGAGCGGATCATCGCCGCCGCTTCCCTGGTCTGCATGATCTCGGTGAAATAGCGCTGCTCGATGCGCAAACCGGTGTCGAACGGCACCAGCAGGCCTTCATAGACGCATTTGAGGATCGCGGCGGCGGCCGGATAGTTGCCGTAAGTCTCACGACGCAGGATGGCGATGGCCGGCGGCCACAGATTGAAGCCGGCGGGCGAATAGATCTGGCCGCCGGGCAGCTTGAAACCTTTCTCGTCCCATGGCGCCACCGGCTTCAGGCCATTCCTGATCATCGCCTTGGCGGTCTCGACGAGCCTGGCCGGCTCGGCGATCTCATGGATCAGGCCCATAGACTTGGCCTTCTGCGGCGACAGTGTCTGGCCCGAGGTCAGCATCTGCAGCGCTTGCTGCTGATCGGTCAGCCGCGGCACGCGCTGGGTGCCGCCTGCGCCCGGGAAGATGCCGATCTTCACCTCGGGAAGCGCCATCTTCACCTTGTCGCTGTCGGCGGCGACACGGCCGTGGCAGGCGAGCGACAATTCGAAGGCGCCGCCCATGCAGGTGCCGTTGATCGCCGACACCCACGGCTTTCCGCAAGTTTCCAGCTTGCGGAACAGGCCGGTCATCATGCCGGCATTGTCGAACAGCGCCTTGGTCGCCCTTTCGGCGTCCTTGCCTTTTTCCGCGGCGAAGGTCGTCAGCATCTTCTGCAGCAGGGTGATGTCGGCACCGCCGGAGAAGGTGTCCTTGCCGGAGGTGATCACTGCGCCCTTGATGGCGGCGTCACCAGCCACCTTGTCGACAATGGCGTTCAATTCCCGCATCGCCTCTTCGGTGAAGACGTTCATCGAGCGGCCAGGCATGTCCCAGGTGACCAGCGCAATGCCGTCGGCGTCGATGTCGAGGGTGAAATTGGTGTAGCTCATCGTTTCTCTCCCCGTCAGACGCGTTCGATGATGGTTGCGGTCCCCATGCCGGCGCCGATGCACAGCGTCACCAGAGCCGTGTTGAGATCGCGGCGCTCGAGTTCGTCCAGCACCGTGCCGAAGATCATCGCGCCGGTGGCGCCGAGCGGATGACCCATGGCGATAGCGCCGCCATTGACGTTGATCCTGTCGTGATCGATGTCGAACGCCTGCATGTAGCGCAGCACCACCGAAGCGAAGGCTTCGTTGAGCTCGAACAGGTCGATGTCCGAGAGCTTCATCTTGGCGCGCTTCAACAGCTTCTCGGTGACGTCGACCGGGCCGGTCAGCATCAGCACCGGCTCGGAGCCGATGTTGGCGAAGGTGCGAATTCGCGCGCGCGGCTTCAGCCCCATCGCCTTGCCCGCCTTCTTCGAACCGAGCAGCACGGCGGCGGCGCCGTCGACGATGCCGGACGAATTGCCGGCATGATGGACGTGATTGACCTCTTCCACCTCAGGGTGCTTCTGCACTGCGACGGCATCGAAGCCGCCCATTTCGCCTGGCATGACGAAGGACGGGTTGAGCGAGGCCAGCGACTGCATGTCGGTCGATGGGCGCATATGTTCGTCATGGTCGAGGATGGTCAGGCCGTTCTGGTCCTTGATCGGGATGACGGAGTTCTTGAACCGGCCATCGGCCCAGGATTTGGCGGCGCGCTTCTGGCTCTCGACCGCATAGGCGTCGACGTCGTCTCTGCTGAAGCCGTATTTGGTGGCGATCAGGTCGGCCGAGATGCCTTGCGGCACGAACCAGCCGGGCAGGCCTACGGACGGATCCATGAACCAGGCACCGCCGGAGGCGCCCATGCCGACACGCGACATCGATTCGACGCCGCCGGCAATGACGATCTCATCGGCGCCCTGGGCGATCTTGGCGGCGCCGAAATTGATGGCGTCGAGCCCGGAAGCGCAGAAGCGTGAGATCTGCATGCCGGGCGCCTTGGTGTCGTAGCCGGCCTCGAAGGCGGCGGCGCGCGGAATGACCGAACCGGCTTCGCCGACCGGATCGACGCAGCCGAAGATGATGTCATCGACAGTGCCGGTGTCGAGCCCATTGCGATCGCGCAGCGCCTCAAGCGTCTTGGCGGCAAGCCGCACCGCCGGCACCTCGTGCAGCGATCCGTCCTTCTTGCCCTTGCCGCGCGGTGTGCGCACGGCGTCATAGACATAAGCTTCAGCCATTTGCTTGCTCCTTGGGTTTGCCTGATGTCGCTCTCAGAGAGAGCGGCCGATCAGCAATTTCATGATCTCGTTGGTGCCGCCGTAGATGCGCTGGACGCGGGCGTCGCGGAACATGCGGGCGATCGGGTATTCATTCATGTAGCCATAGCCGCCATGCAGTTGAAGGCATTCGTCGACGACTTTTCCCTGCAGGTCGCTGAGCCAGTACTTGGCCATCGACGCGGTCACAGGATCGAGGCCGCCGGCGATGTGGCGGGTGACGCAATCATTGTAGAAGACGCGGCCGACGGTGGCCTCGGTCTTGAGTTCGGCCAGCGTGAACTGGGTGTTCTGGAAATCGATGATCGCCTTGCCGAACGCCTTGCGTTCCTTGACATAATCAATGGTCAGCGCCAGCGCCCGCTCGATCATGGCAATGGCGCCGGTGCCGATCTGCAGCCGCTCCTGCGGCAATTGCTGCATCAGTTGGACGAAGCCCTGCCCTTCCTCGTGGCCGAGCAGGTTGGAGGTCGGCACGCGCATGTCGTTGAAGAACAACTCCGACGTGTCGTTGGCCTTGAGCCCGATCTTGTCGAGGTTGCGGCCGCGCTGAAAACCTTCGACCTCGTCGGTCTCGACGACGATCAGCGAGGTGCCCTTGGCGCCCTTCTCCGGATCGGTCTTGGTGACGACGATGATGAAGTTCGCAAGCTGGCCGTTGGTGATGAAGGTCTTGGAACCATTGATCTTGTATTGGTTACCATCCTTCTGCGCCCGCGTCTTGACGCCCTGCAGGTCGGACCCGGCGCCAGGCTCGGTCATGGCGATGGCGCCGATCAGCTCGCCGGTCGCCAGCTTCGGCAGCCATTTCTTCTTCTGCTCCTCGGAGCCATAGTGGAGGATGTAAGGGGCGACGATCGAATTGTGCAGGCCGATGCCGAAACCGTCGACGCCGACATGGCCGATGGCCTCGATGATGGCGCTCTCATGCGCGAAGGTGCCGCCGGAGCCGCCATATTCCTCCGGCATAGAGGCGCAGAGCAGGCCGGCGGAGCCTGCCTTCAGCCAACTCTCGCGATCGACCATCTCGTTCTTCTCGAACTCGTCGTAGCGCGGCGCGATCTCCTCCGACATGAAGCGATGCGCCATGTCGTAGAGCATGCCGACCTCGTCCGCCGCCCAAGCGGGCTTCGGAAGGCCAAGGATTTCAGCTGGGTTGGTCATGCTGGTATGATACTCCTCCCGACATGCATCATCGAAACTGAGGCCGGCGCACTGCCGCAGCGACCCCTCCCGACCCTTCGGGCCACCCTCCCCTCAAGGGGGAGGAGGACGCCGATCATCTTTAGAACGCTTCCGCCGGCAGTGCCATCAATGTGTCGGCGCCGCTCGAAATGCGGGCGAGATGCGCCGACGTCTCCGGCATGATCCGCTCCATGAAGAAGCGCCCCGTCACGACCTTGTTGTCGTAAAAAGATTGCGCGCCATTGGCGTCCGTCTTGCCAAGTGCCACCTTGGCCATCTGCGCCCACATATAGCCCAGAGCGACCAGGCCGAAGAGATGCATGTAGTCGGTCGAGGCGGCACCGGCATTGTCGGGCTTGGCCATGCCGTTCTGCACCAGCCACATGGTGGCGGCCTGCAAATCGTTGAGACCTTTCTTCAGCGCCTTGGTGAATGGCGCCATCTTCTCGTCGGAGCGGTTCTCCTCGCAGAACTCACCGACCTCCTTGAAGAAGGCCTGCACGGCGCGGCCGCCATTCAGGCCGAGTTTGCGGCCGA
Organism: Mesorhizobium sp. WSM4809; assembly: GCF_055811655.1. Classification (NCBI taxonomy): domain Bacteria; kingdom Pseudomonadati; phylum Pseudomonadota; class Alphaproteobacteria; order Hyphomicrobiales; family Phyllobacteriaceae; genus Mesorhizobium; species Mesorhizobium sp. WSM4809. The sequence goes on along the minus strand of NZ_JBVVQW010000004.1, from coordinate 409,640 downwards.
CGAGGTCGAGCGCCTGGATGCCGTTGGCGCCTTCATAGATCATGGCGATGCGGGCATCGCGCACGAACTGGCTCATGCCGTGCTCTTCGATATAACCGTGACCGCCGAACACCTGCTGCGCCATGACGGCGTGGTCGAAGCCCTTGTCCGTGAGCACGCCCTTGACCACCGGTGTCATCAGGCCGGTGTAATCGTCGGCGGCCTGGCGGTCCTTGTCGTCGCCGGAGCGGTGGGCAATGTCGGACTTGATCGCCGTCCACAGCGCCAGCGCGCGGCCGGCCTCGTTGAAGGCTTTCATGGTCATCAGGCTGCGGCGGATGTCGGGATGGACGATGATCGGGTCGGCCTTCTTGTCCGGCGCCCTCGGCCCCGACAATGAGCGGCCCTGCAAACGGTCCTTGGCGTAGCCGACAGCGTTCTGATAGGCGATCTCCGACAGCGACAGCCCCTGCAGTCCCACACCAAGGCGCGCCTCGTTCATCATCGTGAACATCGCCTTCAGGCCGCCATTGGCCTCGCCGAGCAGCGTGCCCTCAGCCTCGTCATAGTTCATGACGCAGGTCGAATTGCCATGGATGCCCATCTTCTCCTCGATCGAGCCGCAGGAGACGGTGTTCCTGGTGCCCGGATTGCCCGACGGGTCGAGCTTGAGCTTCGGCACGATGAACAGCGAGATGCCCTTGACGCCTTCCGGCGCACCCTCGATGCGGGCCAGAACCAGATGGACGATGTTGTCCGACATGTCGTGTTCGCCGGCCGAGATGAAGATCTTCTGGCCTGAAATTTTATAGGTGCCATCGCCGTTCGGCACCGCCTTGGTCCGCAACAGGCCCAGATCCGTGCCGCAATGCGGCTCGGTCAGGTTCATGGTGCCGGTCCAGGCACCCTCGATCATCCTCGGCAACCATGTTGACTTCTGCTCGTCGGTGCCGTGGGTGATGATCGCGGCGATCGCGCCTTGCGTCAGGCCCGGATACATCATCAAGGACATATTGGCCGAGACCATATATTCGGCGACGGCGGTATGCACGGCATAGGGCAGGCCCTGGCCGCCGAACTCGACTGGTGCGGCCAACCCCATCCAGCCGCCTTCGCGATACTGGTCGAAGGCCTCCTTGAAGCCTTTCGGCGTGGTCACCGAGCCATCGTCGTGACGCACACAGCCTTCCATGTCGCCGACACGGTTCAGCGGATGCATGACGTTTTCGGCGAGCTTGGCGCCTTCGGCCAGGATCGCCTCGAGCACATCGGGCGTGGCGTCGGCAAATCCGGGAAGGTTCGAATAACGCTGATAACCCAGAACCTCGTTGAGCACGAACAGCGTGTCCTGGACCGGAGCCCTGTATGTCGGCATGCTTTTTCTCCACCCTGCAAACCCGGTCCGAATGCCCCGAAGACAAGCCAGGGGCGGCATGCGGACCCATATTGGGAGCGGGATAGCAAAAATTGACGTTTGCGTAAACGTCAATTTTTTCGATGCGACAAGATTCCCCGCCCACTGGAGCAATGAGCGTAGCGGCGCGACGTTGCGCAAGCCAGCGCCGAAAGGCCATGAGAGTGGGCCAGGACAACGAAAAGCCGCGTGGCAGGCCACGCGGCTCGACAGAACTCAGACAATCAGCAGACGACTTGGTCTGCCGCAAATCCGAACGGTTGTTTTAGCTGGCGGCGCTCGCCTGCGGCGCCGAACGCTCGCTCAGCATCTGGCGCACCGCCGACATCGAGCCGCTCAGCTCGTTGATGGCGTCGTCGATCAGCGCCCTTTGCTTCTGCAGGCGGGCAAGCTGCTTTTCTGACTTGTCCAGCGCGAGCTTGAGCTGCTTGGTGTTTGAACCGGTCGGATCGTAGAGATCCATCATCTGCTTGACGTCACGCAGCGAGAACCCGACCTTGCGGCCGAGCAGGATCAGCTTGAGGCGGGCCTTGTCGCGGCGCGTGTAGAGACGGGTCGACCCGTCACGCTGCGGGTTGAGCAGGCCTTTGTCTTCGTAGAAACGCAGCGTGCGCAGCGTCACTCCATATTTTTTCGCCATCTCGCCGATGCGGACGAGGTCCTCGCCGGCTTCGGCAGATATATTGGTATTGGCCGCGGTCTCGCCGGCCGAGATAAGCTTCATGGTCACTGGCTTTCCCCGTCTGGTGGCGTCGCGGTCTCGGACCGTGCGTCGCCTGACTGGAAGCGGGGGCCTGCTTCCAGTCGTGGTTTCAACAAACAAATCGCAAACATGCGCCCAATGCGCCTTTTACGTTTACGTCAATTCTATACCGATTGCCGCATGATGACGCAAGGGCGTTCTGCGCGCCGCCCTTTATGCCGCACCGTCAGGCCGGCAGCCGGCATCCTTTCAATTTCTTAAGTTTGGTTAACGCGTTGTTTACCACGTTGGGGGAAATGTGGGCGCGTCGGCTACCCGTGTTTATCCTGTATCGAATTTTTCACGGTTTTTCGGAGCGCGGGCGAGAGCCCGGGAAGCTCGTCTTCCGCCGCGGCATCGCCGCCGGTCGCCTTCGTTCCGATAGGGACCTGGGGGAACTGGCCGCGAGCCAGCCATTCTGAAAGACGGACGCACCGATGAACAGCAAGCGGTCCTATCTCGACACACTCAATGCCGGCAGGCAGCGCAGGCCGCAGACCACGCTCGAGCAGTTGAACCAGTCGCTGGAGACACTGGAGCAGCGGCTGGAGCGGACGCGCGAGGATCCGGTGGCACGTCCCGAACTCCGCCAACCCGATCCACGCCAATATGGTGCCGATGCGCGCTATCCCGCAGCCCGGCCCGCTGGCCAGCAGCGCTGGTACGAGGACCCGCAGCCCGCGTTGCGTCCGAAGAGCCCGATTCAGGGAGCCGCCGCTTTCGAGCAGAACTATCAGGCCATTGCCCGCGACATTGATCGCGTGCGCGGCCAGGAGGACGGCGTTGCCATGGTCGGCAAGATCGCCGGCGAATTGCGCGGCATGCGCGAGGAATTGCGCCACCAGATGACCGCAGGCCTGCAGCGGGAATTCGAAGCGCTGCGCAAGGACATCGAGCGGGCTTTCCAGTCAGGGGCAAGGCCCGGTGCTTCGGCCAAGGGCAGTGCTGAACTCGGTCTTGAGTTCGAGCGGCTTTCGGGCGCCATCCAGACACTGGCCGAGAAGAGCGACGACAGAAGCGTCAACATGCTGCGGCTCGAACTCGAACAGGTCAAAGCCGCACTCGAAACGCTGGCACGCGAAGAGAGCGTGCAGAAGGTCGACCGCCGCTGGGACGATTTCGATCGCCGCTGGACGGCGTTCGAAGACCGCGTCGACGCCGACCAGCGCAAGCGGTCGGACGACCCGGGCCTGTCTGCTCTGACCGCCCGGCTGGAGCAGATCAGCAATGCCGTCAACAATTTGCCGGAATCGTTGTCGCTGCGATCGCTGGAGGAGAAGGTGCGCACGCTTGCCGGCGCTGTCGACCATTTCGCCAGCCACCAGGACAATCGCGGCAGCGACACGCTTGGCATGATCGACGAGCGGCTGGATGAGATTTCCCGCGCCATCGTCGCATCCACGGTCGCCGCGCAAGCCAATTCATTCGACCACGAGGCTTTCGAGCGCATCGAGAGGCGGATCGACTCGCTTGCCAGCCAGATCGAGGAAGTGGCGCAGGATCGTCCAGGCAACGCAGTCATGGACCGGCTGAGCACGCTGTCCGGTCGGGTCGACGAACTCGCCGGTCGCGCCAATCTGCCGGAGCAGGCGATGGAGCGCCTGGCCAAGCAGATCGCACTCATCGCCGACAAGATCGACCAGGCACCAGCCATGCCTGACGCCGACTACATCTTCCATGGGCTGGAGCAGCGCTTCGACGTGCTGTCGAGCATGATGGAACGCCGCCAGGGTGACGCCATCGAACAGGGCAACATGCTGTTCCGCGATCTCGAGCGCAGGCTGGATGAGGTTGCCGACAGGCTCGACCAACGCATGCCGCAGATCGACAGCGCCGGCATCATGGACGCCATCGATGCCCGCTTTACGGCGCTCGCCAAGCGTATGGAAACGCGTGTACCGGATCCCGCGGGCGAAGCCGCAATCCGCGGCCTGGAGAGCCGGCTCGAAGACATTTCAAGCCGGCTGGATGCGTCGGCCGCGCAGGTGGCCGGCATCGATCCGGCGCTGATCCGCAGCCTGGAAGCACAGGTTGCCGGCCTGTCCGCCCATCTTTCCAGGCCCAGCACCCCGCTGCCGGAATTCGAGGACATCAGCCCGCGTCTCAACGAAATTGAAAAGTCGCTCGCAGGAACCCGCGATTCCATCCTTGGCGCAGCGCGCGAAGCCGCCGAGAACGCAGTCCAATCGCTGGCCGGTTCGAGCGCCAATACGACCGCGGTTTCCGGCCTCGCCCAGGATTTGAAGACGCTTGAAACGCTTACGCGGCGCTCCGACGAGCGCAATTCGAGAACGTTCGAGGCCATCCACGACACGTTGCTCAAGATCGTCGACCGGCTGGGCTCGCTCGAACCCGGCGAGCCGGTCGAGGCGATGAGCGAATTGCTGGACGCGGCACCGGTCGAGCCGAGCAACTGGCGCGGCGCGCGGCGACCCAAGATGGCCGTGGACGCGCCATCGATGGATATCGATCAGCCCCTGCCATTGACTGGGGACTTGGCCGATCGCGATGGCCGTGCCGCCGCCATCCTGCGCAACGAGCCGGGTGCTCGTAGCGATCTGGGCGGCCTGGGTATGGGAACGCGCACGCCGGCCGAAGCCGCAGCGGCTGCGGCCATGGCTGCTCTCGGCTCCGACACAATTGTCGAGAAGAACGAACAGTCGGGCGGCCGCAGGTCGATGTTCGGCGGACTGGCCCGCGCCTTCAAGGGCAAGAAGGAGGCGGACATCCCGCCACTGGCCGGCTCGGCGCCGAGTGCCCCGATCCCGAGCGTCGATCTCGACGAACCGCTCGATCCGAAAATGGCCAACCGGCCGCTGGAGCCCGGTTCCGGCGCACCTGACCTCAACGCCATCATGAAGCGCGTGCGCGACGAGCGCGGCCAGCCGGCCAAGCCCAGCGACACCGACGCCGCGAAGTCGGATTTCATCGCCGCTGCCCGGCGCGCGGCGCAGGCCGCGGCCGCCGAGGCCGATGCGCTGAAGCGCCAGTCGACGGTGACCGGACCGGTGAAGGCACTGCGGATCGGCGACCTGCTCAAGGCACGGCGCAAGCCGATCCTGATGGGGACAACCGCGATCCTGCTGGCGCTGGGCGCCCTGCAACTGGGCAAGGCCTTCTTCGCCGATCCGGCCCAGGTGGCGAGCAACGATGTTGCGCCGATCGTCGCCTCACAGCCGGTGCAGACCGCCTCGCTCGATCCCGCCGGCCAACCTAAGATGGACGCGCAGCCCGCGGCAGTGGAAAGTGCGCCTGACCACACCGTCAGGCAGGCCGAGCCGTCCGCACCGGCAACCAAGGACGACATGGCCGCGCAAAGCATGATTGCCACGCCGCCAGGCGCCGAGCCGTCGATGAGTGCCGCGCCGACCGCAGAGCCGGTTCCCGCGCCCGTCGCCTCGGTTACATCGGCTGATGCGAACCAAGCGGTGTCTGGGGAGACAGCCTCGGCTGCGCCGGCCTCGACCGTTCCGGTCGCCGCGGAAGCTGCCGACACCGGCGCCCAGCCTATGGCGGCTGAGCCGATCACCGCCAAGGACACCACGGGCGCGGTCCCCCCAGCGGACGCCTCGCCGGCGATGACGACGAAGTTCGACATTCCCGCTGACGCCGGCCCGGCCGCCTTGCGCGATGCCGCCGCCAGCGGCGACGCCAAGGCGCTGTTCGAAATCGGCTCGCGCTATGCCGAGTCACGCGGCGTCAAGGAAGACATGGCGGCAGCCGCCAAATGGTACGAGAAATCGGCGGAACTCGGCTTCGCGCCGGCCGAATACCGCATCGGAAACTTCTACGAAAAGGGCATCGGCGTCGCGCGCGACATCAAGAAGGCGAAGACCTGGTACCAGCTTTCCGCAGCACAGGGCAACGCCAGCGGCATGCACAATCTGGCCGTATTGTTCGCCATGGCGGCAGACGGCGTGACCGACAATGAATCGGCCGCGCACTGGTTCCAGGCGGCCGCCGACGTCGGCGTCAAGGACAGCCAGTTCAATCTCGGCATCCTCGCCGCCAAGGGCGTCGGCATGAAGCAGAACCTCGAGGAATCCTACAAATGGTTCGCGCTCGTCGCCAAGACCGGCGACAAGGATGCCGCTGCCAAGCGTGACGAGATCGCCAATGCGCTGCGGCCCGAGCAGCTCGAACGCGCCCGCGCCGCGACCGAACTGTGGAAGGCCAAGCCGCTGGATGCAGCGGCCAATTCGGCCGACATTCCCGAGTCCTGGCAGGACGGCACACCGCAGACGACAGCCAGCATCGACATGAAGAAAGCCGTCCAGAACATCCAGCGCATTCTCAACAAGAACGGCTACGACGCCGGCGGCGCCGACGGCAAGATGGGCCAGAAGACGAAGACCGCGATCATGGCTTTCCAGACCGACAACAAGATGCCGGCGACCGGCGAAGTCGATGAAAAACTGGTCAAGGCACTGCTGGCGCGCAAATAACGGCAGAGGCGTCGTTTCCACGACGCCCTTGCCACACATTCGCCTGTTAACTGATTGAGATGTTTTTTGTTTCGGTGGCGTAGCGCGGTTTGACTTCGCAGCACCTCCGGCGCAAGAACGAATTGGCTTGTCGGGCCAAGATGCCCGCAACGGTTGCATTCGCCGACAGGCAGAACTGATCGAGACTGACGGGTGGGCATCTATCTCCCGATCGCGGAAATTTCCGTCAATATCTTCGTCCTGCTGGCCATGGGCGCGGCGGTGGGTTTCCTGTCGGGCATGTTCGGCGTCGGCGGTGGCTTCCTCATCACGCCGCTGCTGATCTTCTACAACATACCCCCGGCGATCGCGGTCGCCACGGGCGCCAACCAGGTCATCGCCTCCTCCGTCTCCGGCGTCCTTTCGCACATGAAGCGAGGGACGCTCGACTTCAAGCTCGGCGGGGTATTGCTGGCCGGCGGCATTGTCGGTTCCACCGGCGGCATCTACGTCTTCGCCTTCCTGCGCAGGCTCGGCCAGCTCGACCTGTTCATCTCGTTGCTCTACGTCGTGCTGCTCGGCACCGTCGGCGGGCTGATGCTGGTCGAAAGCGTCAATGCGCTGCGCGCCACGCGCAGCGGTGCGGCGCCGGTGCTGAAGAAATCCGGCCAGCACAACTGGATCCACCGCTTGCCGCTGAAGATGCGGTTCAGGGCGTCAAAACTGTTCGTCAGCGTCATCCCCGTCCTTGGCCTTGGCGCCGGCATCGGCTTCCTGTCGTCGATCATGGGCGTCGGCGGCGGCTTCATCATGGTGCCGGCACTGATCTATCTGCTGAAAGTGCCGACCAACGTCGTCATCGGCACCTCGCTGTTCCAGATCATCTTCACCTCCGCCTATACGACGCTGGTCCACGCCACCACCAACCAGACGGTCGACGTCGTGCTGGCCTTCCTGCTGATGGCGGGCGGCGTCGCCGGTGCGCAGTACGGCGCCAAGGCAGGCCAGCGGCTGCGCGGCGAGCAACTCAGGGCCTTGCTGGCGCTGCTGGTGCTGGCGGTGGCGATACGATTGGCGATCGATCTTTTCGTCACCCCGCCCAACCTCTATTCGCTGTCTGCCGCGGGCCTCAACTGATGATGGCTCGCAACACATTCGCAACCGCCATTGTCCTGACGCTGCTTGCGGCCGCCGTGCCGGCGAAGGCACAGGTCCCGCTGACCGAAGGCATCCAGATCGGTCTCTCCACCGATAATGTCTCGATCACCGCCGGCTTTTCCGGGGCCGACCTGACCATTTTCGGTTCGCTGGAAAACCCGGATCCACTTGTCGCGCGCCAAGGCCGTTACGACGTCATCGTCGTGCTCGAAGGTCCGCCCAAACCGGTGGTGGTGCGCCGCAAGGACAGGGTGCTAGGCGTCTGGGTCAATCTGGATTCCGAGACCTTCGAGAACGTGCCGGTCTCCTATTCGGTGGCGACGACGCGGCCGCTACAGGACATCACCGAACCCAACAGCTACAAGCAGCTGTCGCTCGGCGCCTCCAACCTCTACATGCAGCCCGCCGATGCCGGCGACAGCCCGGCGACGATCGAGGAGTTCACGGCGGCACTGCGGGAGCGCAAGTCGGCGACCGGCCTCTACAGCGAGAATGTCGGCGGCGTGCAATTCCTGTCGCAGAACCTTTTCCGCGCCACAGTGAGGCTGGCGCCAAATGTGCCAGTTGGAACCCATAAAGCCCGCGCGTTCCTGTTCAAGAGCGGCTTGTTCATCAAGGAAAGCTCGGCCCAGCTCGAAATCCGCAAATCCGGTTTCGAACAGTCGATCTTCCGTGTCGCCCACAATTATTCCTTTCTCTACGGCGTCTTCGCGATATCGCTGGCCATGCTGACCGGCTGGCTCGGAAGGCTGATCTTCCGGCGGGATTAATGCATGTCGCCCAAAAGTGGCCCGGTTTTGGGCGAGCGACATGCATCGAATCAAGACCTGAAGTGCGTCGCGTGAATCCACTCAAACGCGACGCACTTCAGAATTTTTCCCGAAAAGTGGTTTCCCTTTACCGGGGCATGCGGTAGACCGCGCTCCCCAGCCAAATGGCAGACACAAACAATTCGGTTCGGCAGCGCAGCCCGTCCCCGGGCAGCGCGCGATTTCTCGGCGCCTGTCGGCTCGCCGACGACAAATACAGGAACTTGTCATGCGACCAGCCTTCGGCGGCATCGACTTCGGCACTTCGAACTCCACCGTTGGCGTGGTCCGCAACGGGCAGCCGCGCCTCGTCGCCTTGGAGGACGGCCAGGTGACACTGCCCAGTGCCGTGTTCTTCAACTTCGAGGACAACCGCACCTGCTTTGGCCGTCACGCCATCGCCAACTACACCGACAGCATCGAAGGCCGGCTGATGCGTTCGCTGAAGAGCGTGCTCGGCAGTTCGCTGGCCCATGAAAAGACCCGCATCAAATCGCGGTCGATCGGCTTCATGGACATCGTCGGCATGTTCCTCGGACATCTCAAGATGAGGCTGGAAGCAGATGCCGGCGATACGGTCGAGACCGTCGTTCTTGGCCGGCCGGTGCAATTCGTCGACGACGATGCCGAGGCCGACGCGAAGGCGCAAAGCGAACTCGAGAACGCCGCCCGTGGCCAGGGCTTCAAGCACATCGCTTTCCAGTTCGAGCCGATCGCGGCGGCGCTCGACTACGAACAAAAGGTGACATGCGAGGAACTGGCGCTGATCATCGATATGGGCGGCGGCACGTCGGACTTCTCGATCGTGCGCGTCTCGCCGCAGCGCTCCCGCTCGCTCGACCGCAAGGACGACATCCTGGCCAGCCGAGGCGTCCATATCGGCGGTACGGATTTCGACCGGCTGCTGAGCATCGCCCATGTGATGCCGCAACTCGGCTATTTGACGCCGACCAAGGACGGCAAGCGCAATCTGCCGGCAAGCTACTTCATCGACCTCGCGACATGGCAGCGCATCAACCTGGTCTACACCGCCAAGGCGATGACGCATCTGCGCCAGATCCGCTACGAGGCCGAGCGCGCCGACCTGGTCGACCGTTTCATCCACATCGTCGAACACCGCTATGGACACGCGCTGGCCGCACTTGTCGAAAAAGCCAAGATAGAGCTGACCGACAGGTCATCCGCAGAGGTCGTGGTGAAGCTGCCGGGTGCGGAGTTCGCCGCCGAAATCACGCGCAACGGGCTGGATGCCACGATCGCCAGGGACATCGAGCGGGTCACGGCGACGGTAGCGCAGACCATCCGGGACGCTGAGGTGAAGCCATCCGATATCACCGCGGTGTTCCTGACCGGCGGATCGACCGCGATCCCGCTGGCAAGGCGAGAAATCCTGTCGCTGGTGCCGCAGGCATCCGTCATCGAAGGCGACATGTTCGGCTCGGTCGGACTTGGCCTGGCGCTGGATGCGCAGCGAAAGTTCGGTTGACCGGGTCCATTGATATTCAGGATGCCGGCCTGCAAGTGGCTGATACCTGCGCTTCCGGTGCTCACGTACTTTAAGTACGCTCCGCTCCGGTTCTCGGCATCAGCCATTTTCGACTCGGCCTGACCTGAATCTCAGCGAACCCTCACCGTTGATCCGACGTACCCAGATGCGCCTTGAGCGCCATCTGGGCCAGGCTTGCCTGGCGATCGCGATGGGTGATCATGGCGAAGTCGCGTTTCGGCAAGTCGAGCGGCACCGATTTGAGACTGCCTTCGGCGACGGCGCGCGCCACGACAAGTTCGGAAATGATGGTGGCGCCGGCCCCCGCCTCGACGGCCTGGCGAATAGCTTCATTGCTCGGCAGCACCAGGAATATCTGGAGGTCGGCGAGCGAAATCCCTTCGTGGCGCGCCAGATCCTCCAGCACCTCGCGCGTACCCGAACCACCCTCGCGGATGATCCAGCGCAGGCCCGTGATGTCAGGGCGGCCGGGCGCGATTTCGGGGATCTCCGGATGCGCGCTGGCAACCACCAGGATCAGCCTGTCGACGTCGACCTTGGTGCGGCGCAATATGTCGGACTCGGTGCGCCCCTCCACCAGGCCGAGATCCGCCGCGCCATCGAGGACATTGGCCTCGACCTGCCTGGTGTTGCCGATGGAGACGCTCAGCCTGACGGCCGGATAGGCTTCGTGGAAGGAAGCCAGCCGGCGCGGCAGCCAGTAGCTGGCGATGGTCTGGCTGGCGGCGATCGAGAGGCTGCCGGTGACGGTCTGCGAGACATGCTCCAGCACATTGCGCGCGGCGGCGGCCCGCTCGAGCACGGCCTTGGCCTCGGGCAGGAACCGGTGGCCGGTCTGGGCAAGCTCGATGTTGCGGCCGACGCGGTTGAACAGGTGGACGCCGTGCTGTTCTTCAAGCGCCCGGATGGCGGCCGATGCGGCCGACTGCGAAATGCCCAGCAATTCAGCCGCCTTGGTCATATGGCCGCGCTCGGCGACGGCGACGAAAATGCGCAACTGGTCCAGGGTCATGTCTGTATTAAGAATCAATATCGATCGAATTTACAAGAACAACTGATTAGACGGATCGATAGCTTTATTCTAAGTTTCCTCGTGAAGTTAGAAAAAATTCGCCGAGAGATCGCAGAGAGCAGAATGATCGGGCGGTTCAGATCCCTGCTTGCGCATTGGACCCGCGGCATAAGACGGCGGCTGGCCGGTGATCGCTACCACCCGGAAGAGCATTACATGCGCGGCCCCGGACCGAAGACGCGGGCCAAATCCATGGGCCGTACAGGCGCCACCGGATCATGATGCAGGGACCGCCGCGCGGCGCGAATTCGGCACCATCGCAACGCCCGCTTGCCGACACGCGGGCGCCTGACGAAGGCGACGGCGTCGACACCTCGCCTGATGTTTCCGACAGCATCGCCAAGACGACCTGCTACATGTGCGCCTGCCGCTGCGGCATCGACGTGCACATCAAGGATGGCAAGGTCCGCTACATCAACGGCAACAAGGACCATCCGGTCAATCGCGGCGTGATCTGCGGCAAAGGCAGCTCCGGCATCATGCAGCACTACAGTCCGGCAAGGCTGAAGAAGCCATTGCTGCGCACCGGCCCTCGCGGCTCCGGCGAATTCCGCGAGATCGAGTGGGAAGAGGCGTTTTCGATCGCCACCGAACGGCTCTCGGCCATCCGCCGGACCGACCCCAGGAAGCTGGCCTTCTTCACCGGCCGCGATCAATCCCAATCCTTGACCGGCTGGTGGGCGAGCCAGTTCGGCACGCCGAACTTTGCCGCCCATGGCGGCTTCTGTTCGGTCAACATGGCGGCCGGTGGTCTCTATACGATCGGCGGTTCGTTCTGGGAGTTCGGTGAGCCCGACTGGGACAACACCCGGTATTTCATGCTGTTCGGCGTCGCCGAGGATCACGATTCCAACCCGATCAAGATCGGCCTCGGCAAACTCAAGGCGCGCGGCGCCAAGGTCGTCTCGATCAACCCGTGCCGCACCGGCTACAATGCCATTGCAGACGACTGGATCAGCATTCGGCCCGGCACCGATGGGCTGTTCGTGTTCGCGCTCATCCACGAATTGCTCAAGGCGGGCCGCGTCGATCTCGATTATCTGCTGCGCTACACCAATGCCCATGTTCTCGTCGTGCAGGAGCCGGGTGCCGCCGATGACGGGCTGTTCGTGCGCGACGCCAACGGAAATCCGCTGGCGTGGGACAGGGTTGCGAAGACGCCTGTCGGCGCCACCGATGCCGGTGCGAAGCCGGCACTGACGGGCAGCTTCACGATCGGCGGGCGCCACAGCGTCCCGGTGTTCCAGCTCATCGCCGACCGCTACCTCGATGAGAGCTATGCGCCGGACGCGGTCGCCGAGCGCTGCGGCATTGCCGCCGATACGATCCGCAGGATCGCCGCCGAACTTGCGCATGTCGCCTTCGAACAGACGATCGAGTTGCCGATCGCGTGGACCGATTGGGCCGGGCGCCGGCACGAGACGATCAAGGGGCGGCCTGTCTCGATGCACGCCATGCGCGGCATCTCGGCCCATTCGAACGGCTTTCACACCTGCCGCGCCATCCATCTCCTCCAGGTGTTGCTGGGCACGGTGGATGTCCCTGGCGGCTTCCGTTTCAAGCCGCCCTACCCCCGCTCCGCTCCGCCCGGTCCCAAGCCAGCCGGCAAGACCGTCAAGCCGATGACGCCGCTTGACGGCATGCCGCTCGGTTTCGTCTGTGGGCCGGACGATCTTTTGGTCGATGAGGCCGGCACGCCGCTTCGCATCGACAAGGCCTATTCCTGGGACGCACCGCTGGCGGCACACGGCCTGATGCACACCGTCATCCGCAATGCCTGGGACGGCGACCCGTACCCGATCGATACACTGATGATGTATATGTCGAACATGGCGTGGAATTCCTCGATGAACACCGTCGAGACAATCGCCATGCTGACCGACCATGACGATGCGGGCAACTACAAGATCCCCTTCATCATCTATTCCGATGCCTATTATTCCGAGACCGTGCCGTTCGCCGACCTCGTGCTGCCCGACACCACCTATCTTGAGCGGCATGACTGCATCAGCCTGCTCGACCGGCCGATCAGCCATGCCGACGGACCCGGCGACGCCATCCGCCATCCCGTCGTCGAACCTGATCGCGACGTCCGGCCGTTCCAGTCGGTGCTGATCGAACTCGGCGCGCGGCTCGGCCTGCCCGGTTTCATCAATGAGGACGGCGCGGCCCAGTACCGCGATTATGCCGACTACATCGTCAACCATGAGCGCACGCCCGGCATCGGCCCGCTCGCCGGCTGGCGCGGCAAGGATGGGACCTCGACCGGCAGGGGCGAGGCCAACCCGGACCAGCTGCAGCGCTACATCGACAATGGCGGCTTCTGGCACCACGATTTCGCCGACGACCAGCGCTACTACAAGATGGCCAACCGCTCTTATCTCGATTTTGCGGTGCAGATGGGCTCTATCCCCAAGGCCGAGCCGATCGTCTTCCAGCTCTATTCCGAGCCGCTGCAGCGTTTCCGTCTGGCCGCGCGTGGGCACGGTCGCGTCTTGCCGCCGGCGGCTGATCGCCAGCGCATCGAGACCTTTATGGACCCGCTGCCGTTCTGGTACATGCCCTTCGAGGAAGCGGTCGTCGACCTTGGAAAATATCCGCTGCATGCGCTGACGCAGCGGCCGATGCATATGTACCATTCCTGGGGATCGCAGAATGCGTGGCTGCGGCAAATCACCAGCCAGAATCGGCTGTTCGTGCATCACCGGACGGCAGCTGGCCTCGGCCTGGTCGATGACGACTGGGTGTGGATCGAGAGCATCAACGGCAAAGTGAAGGGGCAGATCAAGCTGATCGACGGGGTGAACGAAAGCACGGTCTGGACCTGGAACGCCATCGGCAAAAGGCGCGGCAGCTGGGGGCTGAAGGACGATGCGGCGGAATCCAACCGCGGCTTCCTGCTCAACCACATCATCGGCGACCAGACCTCGGCCGACGCTCAGGGCAAACGCTATTCGAATTCCGATCCGGTCACCGGCCAGGCGGCGTGGTTCGATTTACGCGTGCGCATCGTCAAATGCGCAGCGGAAGAAGCCGGCTTCACCGAGCCGCAGTTCGAACGTTTCCAGCAGCCGCCGCATTTCGAACCCTCGCCCGACAGACTGACTTTCGGCGCTGAATTCCGCCGGGCAAGAGAGGCGGCAAAATGACATGTCTGCCAAGTCAAAGCGGCAAGAAGCTCGGCCTCGTCATCGATCTCGATACCTGCGTCGGCTGCCAGGCCTGTGTCACCGCCTGCAAGGAATGGAACACCGGCGGCCACATGGCGCCGCTGACCGACATCGACCCCTATGGCGGCCATGTCGACGGCGTCTGGTTCAACCGCGTGCACGCTTACGAGCACACCACCGAGATGGGCGGACGGACGGTGAACTTCCCGCGCTCCTGCCTGCATTGCGAGACGCCGGCCTGCGTCACCGTCTGCCCGACCGGCGCCTCCTACAAGCGGGCCTCGGACGGCATCGTGCTGATCGACGAGGACAAGTGCATCGGCTGCAAATTGTGCAGCTGGGCCTGTCCTTACGGTGCACGCGAATTCGACACCGATGTCAGGGTGATGAAGAAGTGCACGCTGTGCGTCGACCGCATCTACAATGACAATCTGGCCGAGGAAGACCGCGTGCCGGCCTGCGTCGCCGCTTGCCCGACCAGCGCCCGGCATTTCGGCGACCTAGGCGATCCCCTGTCGGCTGTCTCGCAACTGGTGGCGGAGCGTGGCGGCGTCGACCTGATGCCTGAGCTCGGCTATCGCCCAACCAACAAATATCTGCCGCCGCGCGCCCACAGCAAGCGCGCCGCATCGGTGGCCGCGCCGGCATTGGAACCGGTGCGGGCCGAAGGCGGTTTCCTCGGCTGGGTCGACCGCATGCTTTCGAACTAGCCCATGCATCCGGCCTTCTCCGTCGTGTTCTTCACCACCGCCACCGGTGCGGGCTACGGCCTGCTCGCGCTGCTGGGCGTGCTCGGAGGCTTCCAGTTCATCCCCCCCGATTTCTGGCTGGGCTTCATCGGCATGGGGCTGGCACTCGGCCTGATCGTGGCCGGCCTGTTGTCCTCAACGGGTCATCTCGGCCGCCCCGAACGCGCCTGGCGGGCGTTCTCGCAGTGGCGCAGCTCATGGCTGTCGCGCGAAGGCGTCGCCTCGGTCATCACTTTCATTCCGGCGGGACTGTTCGGCATCGGTTGGATATTCTTCGGCAAGACCGATGGCTGGGCCGGCATCGCCGGATCTCTGGCCGCCATCGGCGCAATCATCACCGTCTGCACCACCGGCATGATCTATGCGTCGCTGAAGCCGATCGCCCAATGGCACAGCCACTTCACCCTGCCCGGCTACCTCATCTTTTCGGCGATGACCGGCAGCGTGCTGCTGAACGCGCTGCTGCAGGGCTTTGCGCTTGGTTCGAAGGTGCAGCTGGCGGCTTGCCTGCTGCTGACCTTGTTCGGCTGGGGCTGGAAGCTGGCGACCTGGCGCCACAACGACCAACTGGAAATCCCGACCACCGCCAACACCGCGACGGGGCTGGTCGGCGGCACGGTGCGGTCGCTGGAATGGCCGCATACCGAGGAGAATTATCTGCTCAAGGAAATGGGCTTTCGCATCGCGCGCAAGCACGGCGCGCGGCTGCGCCAGATCACGCAGCTTCTGGCCTTCGCGTTGCCCTTGGGGGTGCTCGCCATTGCGTTCGCCCTGCCATGGCCGCTGGCAGCGTTGCTGTCGGTACTTGCTGCTGCAATCCAGTTCGCCGGCATGCTGGTCGAACGTTGGCTGTTCTTCGCCGAGGCGAAGCACACGGTTACGCTCTACTATGGCAGGTAAGGCTGTTTAGCCCGGCCGCAGCATCGAGCCGGAAATGGCAAAGATGCGTTGGGCGCCCAGCATATAAGCCATCAGCGTGTCCAGCCGGAACAGCCCGGCATAGGCGCGGTCGAGCACGTTGAGCGAACCGGTATAGGCGCCGAAGGCCGGCATGATCATGCGGCCGCCATCGCCGGCAAAGCAGCGCCGCCTCACCGAGCGTCCCTGCTGGACTATGCGGGCGCAGGGATGCAGATGGCCCGCTATTTCGCCTTCGACACGCTGCTTCGACGGCTCATGCCGGAACAGCAGCGAGCCTATAGCAAGTTCACGCACCGTTTCGCCGGGGAGATCGGCTGGCGCTTCCGGGTCATGGTTGCCGGCGACCCAGAACCAGTCTCGGCCTGATATCAGCGCTTCCAGCCGCTCGCGGAAGCTTGCATGCATACGCTGGGCGCCGCCGCCATCGTGAAAGCTGTCGCCCAGGCTGATGACGATCGACGGCTGGTAGTCTGATATCACGGCCTGAAGCCGCAACAAGGTCGCGCCGGTGTCGTAGGGCGGGATCAGCGTGCCGCGGCGTGCCAGCGACGAACCCTTTTCCAGATGCAGGTCGGACACGGCCAGAAGCCGCAGATCCGGAAAATAAAGCACGCCGCGCGGGTCGCAGACGGCGCGCTCGCCTGATATGCCGACAAGGTCGGCCTCGGCAATCAGCGATGTGCGCGCCAGCGAAAAATTCATTCCTCAGCCATTTCCGGCCCCATGGCCTCCTCGACCAAAGTCGCCGCATCCATCAAAAGCGTTTCATCGGCTTCGCCATGGACCGGCATCTTGCCGATCTCGAGCATGATCGGCACGGCGAGCGGCGATATCTGTTCGAGTGCCTTATGCACGATTCGACCCTGGATGCGCGAGAGCATGTCGGCAAGTCTGCTGACATCGAGCAGGCCGGTGGCCGCATCGGCACGTGTCGCCTGAAGCAGGATGTGGTCCGGTTCATGGCTGCGCAGCACGTCGTAGATCAGGTCGGTCGAGACCGTGACCTGGCGACCACTCTTTTCCTGGCCCGGATGGCGTTTCTCGATCAACCCCGAAATCAGCGCGCAATTGCGGAAGGTGCGTTTGAGAAGCCAGCTGTCGGCCAGCCAGGCTTCGAGGTCATCGCCCAGCATATCCTGGTCGAAAAGGGCGCCAAGCGAGGGCTTCCTTGCTTTGAACATCGCGCCCATGTCGCCCAATGACCATATCGCCAGCGCATAGTCGGTGGCGACAAAGCCGAGCGGCCTGGCTC
Organism: Mesorhizobium sp. WSM4809; assembly: GCF_055811655.1. NCBI lineage: Bacteria > Pseudomonadati > Pseudomonadota > Alphaproteobacteria > Hyphomicrobiales > Phyllobacteriaceae > Mesorhizobium > Mesorhizobium sp. WSM4809. The sequence goes on along the minus strand of NZ_JBVVQW010000004.1, from coordinate 392,443 downwards.
CTGCCCTGTCGAGACGGCGGGTGAGCAGCATGCCGAGCGTCTGGTGCGCCAGCCTGCCCTCGAACGGATAAGCCACCAGATAATGGCGGTTGCCTCGTGGAAAGGTCTCGATCAGCAGGTCATCGCGTTTGGGCAGCACCGATTTGTCGGCCTGGAATCGCAGCCAGTCGGCGACCTGCTCGGGCAGCTTCTTCCATCGCTGCGGGTCGTCCAGCATGATGCGGACCTGTTCGGCGAGATAGGTCGAAAGCGGGAACTTGCCGCCACCATAGTAAGGCACCTTGGCATCGCTGCCGGGCGCGTTCGAGACGAAGCATTCATTCTCGCGGATGCCTTCGAAGCGGAGAACCTTGCCGGCGAACATGAAGGTGTCGCCATGCGTTAGCGTTTCGAGGAAGGCCTCCTCGATCTTGCCGAGAACCCTGCCGCCGCGCGACGCCGCGCCCTTGCTGCCCGCTTGCACATAGCGCACGTTAAGCGCCGGCACCTCGATGATGGTGCCGACATTCAGCCGGTATTGCTGGGCGATACGAGGATTGGACACCCGCCAGAACCCATCCTTGTTCAGGCGTATGCGGGCGTAGCGCTCGTAATTCTTGAGCGCATAGCCGCCGGTGGCGACGAAATCGATGACGCGGTCGAATGTCGTCCGGTCGAGGCTGACATAGGGCGCAGCCGTACGCACTTCCTCGAACAGGTCATCGGCACGGAATGGCGCGCCGCAGGCGCAGCCGAGCACATGCTGGGCCAGCACATCGAGCCCGCCATCGATCAAGGGAGGCGTGTCCTGCGCGCCGAGATAGTTGGCGTCGAGGGCGGCCCGGCATTCCAGCACCTCGAAGCGATTGGCGGGAATGAGGATCGCCTTGGACGGCTCGTCCATGCGGTGGTTGGCGCGGCCGATGCGCTGCGCCAGCCGGCTCGCCCCCTTCGGCGCACCGACATGCACAACCAGATCGACATCGCCCCAGTCGATGCCGAGGTCGAGCGTCGAGGTGGCGACGATGGCGCGCAGTGCGTTTTCCCCCATCGCCTTTTCGACGCGCCGGCGCTGGGCGACGTCGAGCGAACCGTGGTGCAGCGCGATCGGCAAAGTGTCCTCGTTGACCCGCCACAATTCCTGGAACAGCAACTCCGCCTGGCTGCGCGTGTTCACGAACAGCAGGGTCGTCTTGTGGCGCTTGATCTCGCGATAGATTTCCGGCGTGGCGTAGCGCGCGGAATGTCCCGCCCAAGGCACGCGCTCTTCGGAATCGAGGATGGAAATCTCCGGTTTAGCTCCCCCGGTGACGACGATCAGTTCGGCCATGCTATGGCCGGTCGGACCCTTGGGCGGATTCTGGCTGACCAGCCAGCGCCGCAACTCGTCCGGTTCGGCCACCGTCGCTGACAGGCCGATCGTCTGCAGGCCGGGGACAAAGCTGCGCAGCCGCGCCAGGCCGAGCGCCAGCAGATGCCCGCGTTTCGACGTCACCAGCGAGTGCAACTCGTCGAGCACGACGTAGCGCAGATCCTCGAAGAAGCGTCTTGCATCGCCTGCCGCAATCAGCAGCGCCAGTTGCTCGGGCGTGGTCAGCAGGATGTCGGGCGGCACCAGCTTCTGGCGCTGGCGCTTGTGGGCGGGAGTGTCGCCGGTGCGCGTCTCGATGGTGACGGGAAGGCCGATTTCCTCCACCGGCTTGCCGAGATTGCGCTCAATATCGACGGCAAGCGCCTTCAGCGGCGAGATGTAGAGCGTGTGGATACCGCGACGCGCCTGGCCCGGCTTTCTCTTGGGCCGGTTGGCCAGTTCAGTGAGCGAAGGCAGGAACCCGGCCAGCGTCTTGCCGGCACCGGTCGGCGCAATCAGCAGGACTGATTGCCCGGCCTGGGCTTTCGCCAGAAGTTCGATCTGATGGGCGCGCGGCGACCAGCCTTTCTCGCCAAACCATCTGAGGAATGGTTCGGGCAGGGCCACGGCGGCATTCTGTTCGGCAAGGCGCGGCTGCTCTGTCACCCGCCAGAGGTAGCGCGACGGCACGCGAACGCCAAGGAAAATCGGAACAAAAGGTGATCGAGGTGAGCTTTCCTCGCCCCGTTTACGGGGAGAGGATGCCGGCAGGCAGGTGAGGGGCAGCGCGAACCTTCAAATGCTGGCACTGCCCCTCATCCGCCCTTCGGGCACCTTCTCCCCGTGAACGGGGCGAAGGAAGAAAGGCTACGGCCTCCTGAACCCGGTCGGACCGCCGTAAAGATATCCGATGCGGGCGACGGCGTCCTTCAGTCCTTCGCGCGACACCAGCATGGTGTGGCCGTTGGCGTGGATCATCGTGTCGGCGTCGGTCATGACGGCGACATGGCCCTTCCAGAACACCAGATCGCCGCGTCGCAACCCGGAGAAATCAGGTCCCGGTTCGAGCGGCTCGCCAAGTGTCGCCGCCTGCATGTCGGAATCGCGCAGCACGTCTCTGCCGGCCATGCGCATCGCCAATTGCACCAGACCCGAACAGTCGATGCCGAAACCGGAAGTGCCACCCCAGAGATAGGGCGTGCCGAGAAACGCTTCGGCAACTGCGACATAGTCGGAGGCAGCTTCACTGAGCGGCCGCAGATGACCTGCAATCAGTGTCTCCCCGGAAGGCAGGACCGCATAGTGCGTACCGCGTGTCTCGGCGGCCTCCGTCACCGTCACCGTCGATCCCATCGACAATTGTCCGGCGATTGGAAAGCGCAGATCCGGCCCGGGGTAGAGGAAGGTGCGCGGCACGCAGACGATGTGCGTCGGCGCATGGTCCCGTTTGCCCAGCATCGTGTCGGCGACGTAGCCGACATAGCCGTCGCGTTCGGCCTGGACCCACGCCCAGCCCTCAGCGACATCGAAGACCAGGACATCGTCGCCGAACAGCGCTTGCGTGTTGACGCCGGCGTCCGGCCGCGGCGCCTTGCGCATATCGGCCACTGACGCGGTGACCCGCGCCGGCCGGCCGGCGACGAAGCGCTCGGCGGTGACCTCGCCCTTCAGCCTTGCATCGGCGAGGTCGGAGCGAAAAGCGTGAAGGCGGGCATCCCTGGCAGTCAAATCGAACACTCTGTTGAAAAGGTAATGCGCTCACATCGGCAGTTCGAGCGCCTTGGCGATGATACCATCGCCGAAGCGCTCGACAAAGAGCGCGCCCTCGACCGTGCGCCTGATCAGAACATTGCGCTTGTCGAGTTCGTCGCGATGGCGCGACACAAGTTTCAAAGCGCCCATCGTGTCGAGGGCGCGGGTGATCACCGGCTTGGTGACATTGAGGCGCGCGGCGAGCCCGCGCACGGTGTGTGGCGGCGGATCGAGATAGATGGTGAACAGGATTGCCGTCTGGCGCATGGTCAGATCGGGCGCGTCGTCGCGCACCTGTGACAGCATCACTTGCTGCCACAGTCGCAAGGCCTGGCTCGGGCGCATAGCAATCGACATCGCGCCAGCATGACGGCAAATTGTTTCGGTTCCGTTTCAGTCGAGGCAATTTTGCCGGCTCCGCCTGCAACCGTCAGCCGTAGCGTTTCGCGATGATCCGCTCTAGGGCGCGGATGCCTTGTGCCTCGCCGCCGGCGGGGCCATGCGGACGATCGGCCGGGTTCCAGGCGAAGATGTCGAAATGCGCCCAGCCCTCGGTCTTTTCGACGAAGCGTTTCAGGAACAGCGCCGCCGTGATCGAGCCGGCGAAACCGTCTGATGTGACATTGTTGATGTCGGCAATTTTCGACGACAGTTTTGCATCATAGGGCCGCCACAGCGGCATGCGCCACAGAGGGTCCTCGGCCGCGACGGAAGCCGCCGCAAGATCGGATGCCAGCGCTTCGTCACTTGTGTAGAACGGCGGCAGATCGGGGCCGAGCGCGACGCGGGCAGCCCCGGTCAGCGTCGCCATGTCGACCAGAAGCTGCGGCTCCTCCTCGTCGGCCAGCGCCAGCGCATCGGCCAGCACCAACCGCCCCTCGGCATCCGTATTGCCGATCTCGACAGTGATGCCCTTGCGGCTCGCAAGCACATCTCCGGGCCGGAAGGCGTTGCCGGCAATCGAATTCTCAACCGCGGGAATGAGCACGCGCAGCCGCACATTCAGCCCGGCATCCATGATCATCGAGGCAAGGCCAAGGACATTGGCAGCACCGCCCATGTCCTTTTTCATCAACAGCATGCCGGACGATGGCTTGATGTCGAGACCGCCCGTGTCGAAGCAGACGCCCTTGCCGATCAGGGTCACCTTCGGCGCCCCTTGCTGCCCCCATCGCATATCGATCAGGCGCGGCGCGCCGGCCGACGCACGGCCGACAGCATGGATCATCGGGAAATTCCGTTCGAGGAGATCGTCACCCTTGACCACCGAGACTTCGGCCTTGTGCCTGGCGGCCAGGGCCCGCACCGCCTGCTCCAAATCTTCCGGACCCATATCGCTGGTCGGCGTGTTGACCAGATCGCGTGTCAGGAAGACGCCATCCGCAATGCGGCGAACGCGCCCGGCATCGACGCCTGCCGGCAGGCCGAAGCGCAGCGCCCTGCCTGACTTCTTGCCGTAACGGGTGAAGACATAGCCGCCGAGCAGCAGCGCGGTCGCCGCGAGGTCCGGCTCGGCCGGCGCCGAGGCGAAATGCCAGTCGCCTTCCGGCAAGGCTTTCGACAGCGCGCCAAAGGCGAGCGCGCCTTCGCCATCGCCGATACCAAACAAGGCGCCGCCGAGCGCCCCGTTTTCGCCGGGCACGACCAGCGTCCTGCCTGCCTCGCCGGAAAAGCCGTTGGCCCTGGCCCAGACGACAGCGGCCGGCGCAAGGCCGGCCGCGTCCAGACCGTCCCTGGCGACCAGATGGACCGGCAGCGCGCCCGGCAATGTCTTCCCGACGAGTTCGACAGGCATGCGATGTTCTCCGTGTGAGTCGCCGTTCTTAACCGTCCGTTAGGGTTAACAGAATATTTCTGCGGGAGGGAAGACGGCCACGCAATGGCCGCGCATGAATGGAGGCTTAGGTGGCCATGCCGACCAACCGCAGGATCAACGCCAGGGGAAAACGGCTCATCACCACGGCCCTTGTGCTGGCGCTGGCGGCGGGCGTCGCCGGCTGCGGAACCGACAAGATCTCCACCGGCTCTATCGCACGCACCAGCGGCAAACCGCTGGAAAGCATGTCGGCCGGGGAACTGCACAATGCCACCGGCGCACTCGGCCAATCCTACGCGAAGAACCCCAACGACAAGCGGATCGCGACGAATTATGCGGCGGCATTGCAGATGGATGGCGACGCCGATCAGTCGCTGGCCGTGATGCGCAAGCTCGCCATCGCTTTGCCCAAGGATCGTGACGTTCTTGCCTCCTACGGCAAGGCGCTGGCCGCCAATGGCCAGTTCGAGGCGGCACTCGACGCCGTGCGCCGCGCTCAAACACCGGAATATCCCGACTGGAAGCTGGTGTCGGCCGAAGCGGCCATCCTCGACCAGACCGGCCAGAAGGACGATGCGCGCCAGCTTTACCGCAAGGCGCTCGACCTCAAGCCGAACGAGCCTTCCGTGCTCTCCAATCTTGGCATGTCGTATGTGCTGGAAGGTGACCTGCGCACCGCCGAAACCTATATGCGCTCGGCCGCGCAGCAGCCGAATGCGGACAGCCGCGTCCGCCAGAACCTGGCACTGGTCGTCGGCCTGCAAGGCCGTTTCGACGAGGCCGAGAAGATCGCCTCGCAGGAACTGTCGCCCGAACAGGCGCAGGCAAATGTCGCCTATCTCAGGCAGATGCTGGCCCAGCAGAATGCCTGGAGCCAGCTCAAGGACCAGGACAAGCCGAAATCCGCGACCAACTGAGACCACAATCCCACCAACCTCAAACGAAGAAGCCGCGCTGCATGCGCGGCTTCTTCGTTTGAGGGAATGCAGGAATTTGCCTTACCGCTACTGGGCGTTTGTTGCCGGCGCCGCATGATCGCCGAAGATACCGCGCTGGCTGACCTGAATGCCGGCGGGACCCAGGATGATGGCGAAGAGCACCGGCAGGAAAAACAGGATCATCGGCACTGTGAGCTTTGGCGGCAGGGCGGCCGCCTTCTTCTCGGCCGCATTCATGCGCATGTCGCGGCTTTCGGCGGCAAGCACGCGCAGTGCATGCGCCACCGGCGTGCCGTAACGCTCGGCCTGGACGAGCGCCTGCGACACCGACTTGACCGAATCCAGCCCGGTGCGGCTTGCCAGGTTCTCGTAGGCCTGCTTGCGCTCCGGCAGATAGGAAAGCTCGGCGTTGGTGAGGATGAACTCTTCCGCCAGCGCCACCGATTGCGCGCCGATCTCGTCGGCGACCTTGCGCAGTGCCGCTTCCACCGACATGCCCGATTCGACGCAGATCAGCATCAGATCGAGCCCATCCGGCCATGCCATCTGGATCGACTGCTTGCGCTTGGTGGCGCGGTTGTTGACGTAGATGACTGGCGCGTAGAAGCCGCCGTAAGCAACGAGGACGCAGACGAACAGCCTGATGACCAATGGCTTGTCGGGCAGTCCTCCGAGCGCGAAGATGTAGATTGCGGCCAGCGCGAAACCGACGAAAGGAAGTACGAGACGGAAGAAAAGAAACCGCGTCAGCGGATTCTGTCCACGAAAGCCGGCCACCTTGAGTTTCTGCAAGGTGCCTTCATCGGCGAGCGCGCGTCTCAGATCCAGCCGGTCGACAATGTTGCGCATGCCGACCGACTGTTCCTCGCGCAAGCCCTTGCGACGGCGGTCGGCCTCGACCGCAAGCCGGGCGCGCTGTTGCGCACGCAGTTCGTCGCGTTCCAGCGCAACGGATTTCATGCGTGATTTGAGCTGGTTTCCGCCAAACGCCGGAAGCAAGGTGAAGACGGTCGCAAACACCGCTATCGCGACCAGCATCGCGATCAGGAAGCTCGGATCCGTCAGGGTCTTGATGACTTGCTCGGTCATGCCAGCATCCTAGACTTCGAAGTTCATCATCTTGCGCATCACCAGGATGCCGATCGACATCCAGACCGCAGAGCAACCAAGGATCAGGTTTCCGACGCTGGTGTTGAAGAGCGGCATCAGGTAGGCCGGGCTCGACAGGTAGACGAGAAAGGCGACGATGAAGGGCAGCGCACCAATGATCGCGGCGGACGCCTTCGCTTCCATCGACAGCGCCGCGACCTTGGCTTTCATCTTCTTGCGATCGCGAAGCACGCGCGAAAGATTGCCCAGCGCCTCGGAGAGATTGCCGCCGGCCTGCGACTGTATCTGGATAACGATGCCGAAGAAGCTTGCCTCGGTGCAAGGCATGGTTTCAGGCATGCGCAAGGTCGCGTCGGGGATAGAGAGGCCCATCTGCTGTGAATCGACGATGCGGCGAAACTCGGTCTTCACGGGTTCGGGCGATTCGTTGGCGATCAGGCGCACGGCGTCGTTCAGCGGCAGGCCGGATTTGACCGCGCGCACGATGATGTCGAGCGCGTTTGGAAATTCGTTGAGGAATGCCTTGACCCGGCGGGCGCGACGAAACGTGACGAACCAGCGCGGCAGGCCCAGCCCCCCGGCCAACAGCACGCCCGGCAAGGCGATCAGCGGGGCTCCGGCCACAAAGGCGACAATCGTCAAAACGATGCCGCATACGGCGGAGTATATATAGAAACGCTCGATGGTGGTCTTGAGGCCGGCTTGGCGAAGCTGGGCTTTCAGCGGCGGTTTCTTGACGCGGCTGTCCTTGGTTTTCTGCTTGGCGTCGAGTTCGTTGAGCGAATCCTGAACCGATTTGCGCCGCTTGACGGCTTCCGCCACGCGGTCACGCGAGGCCTTGACGACGGAGCGATCCGTCTCGGCGGTCCTGATCGTTTCGAGCCGCTTGCCGACCTGTTTCTCGTTGCTGATCCGGGTGAACAGAAATGCATAGGCGACGGCGCCGGCGCTGAAGCCGGCGAGCACGACAAACGCCAGTACTGTGCCGTCAATTCCAAACATTGGCCCGAACCCTTACACCCCAGCATGCGTCAGTCAGCGCGTTTCTCCATCGCCTCAAGCGCAATGGCGAGACGCTGCTCCTCGCCGTAATAGCGTGCACGCTCCCAGAAATGCGGACGGCCGATGCCCGTCGATACGTGCTCACCCAACAGCCTGCCGTTGGCGTCCTCACCCTTGATGTTGTAAAGGACGATATCCTGCGTGATGATGACGTCGCCTTCCATCCCGATCACCTCGGTGATGTGGGTGATGCGGCGCGATCCGTCGCGCAGGCGCGCCGCCTGGATGATCACGTCGATGGAACCGACGACGATTTCGCGCACTGTCTTCTGCGGCAGCGAATAGCCGCCCATGGCAATCATGGATTCGATACGGTTCAGGCATTCGCGCGGGCTGTTCGAGTGGATCGTGCCCATCGAGCCGTCATGGCCGGTGTTCATCGCCTGCAGAAGATCGAACACCTCGGGTCCGCGCACTTCGCCGACGATGATGCGCTCTGGCCGCATGCGCAGACAGTTCTTGACCAGGTCGCGCATCGTCACCTCACCCTCGCCCTCCAGATTGGGCGGGCGGGTTTCGAGGCGCACCACATGCGGCTGCTGCAATTGCAGCTCGGCCGAGTCTTCGCAGGTGATGACGCGCTCCTCGCGGTCGATATAGTTGGTCAGGCAATTGAGCAGCGTGGTCTTGCCCGAACCGGTGCCGCCCGAGATCACGATGTTGCAGCGAACACGACTGATGATCTTGAGAACTTCGGCGCCCTGCGGCGAGATGGCGCCGAACTTGACCAGCTGATCGAGCGTCAGCTTGTCCTTCTTGAATTTGCGGATGGTGAGCGTGGCGCCATCGATGGAGAGTGGCGGCGCGATGACGTTGACGCGGGAGCCGTCGGGAAGGCGCGCGTCGCAGATCGGGCTGGATTCGTCGACGCGGCGGCCAACCTGGCTGACGATACGCTGGCAGATGTTGAGGAGCTGCTGATTGTCACGAAAGCGGATACCGGTCTGTTCGACCTTGCCGTTGACTTCGATGTAGACGTTCCTGGAGCCGTTGACCATGATGTCGGCGATGTCGTCACGGGCGAGCAGCGGCTCGAGCGGCCCATAGCCGAGCACGTCGTTGCAGATGTCCTCGAGCAGCTCTTCCTGCTCGGCGATCGTCATTGCGAAGTTCTTGATCGCGATGATGTCGTTGACGATATCGCGGATTTCCTCGCGCGCACTTTCAGGATCAAGCTTGGAAAGCTGCGACAGATCGATGGTGTCGATGAGCGCGGAGAAGACCTGACTCTTGGTATCGTAATAAGTTTCGCTCTTTTCGCGCTGTGCCCGCTTCGGCTCAGGCGCCAATGGCGGTGCCTCGACGGCACGGCGCGCCGGCGGCGCGACAGGCGCGCTTGGCGCCGCCGCGGGCCGGGTCAGAACCGCCGTGTCCATGGAACTTGCAGCCGGCGGCGCAACCGGCGCCGGTGCTGGCTGGCGAAATTCCGGCGTGAACCGGTTGCCGTCGTCGCTGCCTCTTTTACCAAACATGATCGACTACCGGTTCCACTGCTGAAGCGTCACTTCTTGTTGCGCGAGAGCTTGCCGAGCAGGCTGCCGAGCCCGGCCTTCTTCTTGGCCTTGATTTCGCTGCGCCCGGTCAGCACATGCGCCATTTCGTTGATCATCGCGACAACCGGGTTCTTCGCATCCATTTCGCCAAGCATGCGTCCGTTGTTGGCGGCATTGCCGAACAGCAACGGATCAAAAGCAATGACCGACATCGGCGACAGGCCGAGCGGCTCGGCGAAATCGGACGGCGAAATCTCCGGGCGCTTCGGCACGCCGGCCTGGTTGATGATCAGCTTGGGCGGCGGATCATTGGGACGAAGCCGCTTGAGCATATCGACGAGGTTCTTGGTGTTGCGCAGATTGGCGAGTTCCGGTGTCGCGGTGATGACGATCTCGTCGGCCTTGACCAGGGTGTTCTTGGTCCAGCCCGTCCAGGCATGCGGGACGTCGAGCACCAGAAGCGGCACGCTGCGCTGGGCGGTGTCGATGAGCTGCGCGAAGGCCTCGGGATCGAAATCATAGACCCGTTCGAGCGTCGAAGGCGCGGCGAGCAGCGACAGATGCTCGGCGCACTGGGTCAGCAGCCGGTCGAGATAGACTTCATCGATGCGTTCCGGTGAAAACACCGCCTCGGCGATGCCTTGCGCCGGATCCTGGTCGAAATTGATGTTGGCGGTGCCGAAAGCCAGATCGAGATCGGCGACGACCACTTCGGATTTGAACAGGGAGGACATCGCCCAAGCCACATTGTGGGCGATCGTCGAGGAGCCGACACCGCCCTTGGCGCCGACAAAGGCGATCGAGCGGCCGAGCGGCTCGGCTTCCGGATCGATGAAAATCGACGACACCACGCTGACGATGTCGGCCATCGAGACCGGAGCGATCACATATTCGGAAATGCCGTTGCGGATGAGCTCGCGGTAGAGGCCGACATCATTGTAGTGGCCGATCACCACCACCTTCGACGTCGGATCGCAATATTCCGAGAGCTGGGCGAGTTGTTCCAGCAATTGCTTGGGCTCGCTGCGCGATTCCAGCAGGATCAGGTTGGGCGTCGGCGCCGATTGGTAGAATTCGATGGCGGTGGGAACGCCGCCCATATGGACCTTGAGATGCGCCTTCGTCATGCGGCGGTCCTCGCCGGCGCGCTCGACCGGATTGGCAACACCCTCGGTCTCGCAGAATGCCTGGATCGAGATGCGCGGGATCGGGCGCAACGCCTGCATCGCGGCGATGTCCTGCTGCGAGGTATCGCTGCCGTCTACAGGAGTGTCATAGGCCAGATTGTTCATGTTCGTGTACTCCGAACTGCGATCGTTAGTAGCTAACTTCGCCTTCTGCTTCCCAATCAAAGAAGGGTTGATTTCGGTACCCATCGATGACTTTCCCACGCTGCTCGGCGTCGATAGGTGCCTGCTTGCGCGGTCCGAGCAGGTCGGCCGGATTGGCCATCTGGGCGGCGAGGTTGTTCTGATACGAGCAGCCGAAATCGGCGTAGTGCTTGTTTTCCGAGGTCTCCACCAGATCTTCGGGCCAACGCCCGCATTTGTCGGTCTGAGCTTTCACCGAGATATAGGCGACGCGAATCGGGGCCGAGGCTTCGGCGGAAGCGGACTGATAAGAGGTCATGACAATCCGGTTGCGCTTGATGCCGCTGGCAACCGCCAGCCTGACAAAATCGCGGCTGGCAGCGGCCGCCGCGATCTCGTTGGCCGAGCCGACAGGGATAGCGATCGTCACCGCCGGAGCGGCGCTCCTGTCGTAGCCGTCGAGAAAGCCCGAAAGCGTGTCACGCTGAGAGCCCGTCATGCCACGGTCACCGGCGCCCACCGGCAGGTCTATCTTCTGGTTCTTCTCCGCGATCACGATCGGATGGTTGGTGCGATAATCGTCCGGGATGGCGCCGACCGTGATGCTGTCGCGCTGGGCGCAGCCGGTGAGCAGCGCCGCCACCGCAACCGCCAGGACAGGAACGAACCGCCGGCAGACCTGCGAGCGGCCAAAGCGCATCGGTGCGGCGATGGTGCTTGCCTTCAATGCTGACTGAGACATGTCCGCTTCCCCGCTCACTTGTAGATGAAGCCGACGACGCCGTGGTAGCGGCCGTTGGGCTTGTCGGTCTGCATGGTGCCGTAGACGCGATTGACTCGGCCAAGGAACATGGCAGCGCCATCGCTGGCGGCGTTGAAATTGTCGTCCGGCTTGGCAAGGTCGTTGCGCGCCACCGGCTTCACCAGATAGGGCGTGATGATGATGACGAGTTCGGTCTCGTTGCGCACGAAATCTCTGCTGCGGAAGAGCGCGCCGAGCACCGGGATCTTTGTCAGCCCGGGCAACCCGTTGACGGCTTGCCTGACATCGTCGCGAACCAGGCCGGCGATCATCATGGAGCCGCCCGAGGGGAGTTCAACGGTCGTATCGGCAAGACGTTTGCGCAGCGACAGGGCATTCATGCCGGGGCTCGTCACGCCTGAGGAGAGCGATACGGACCCCTCGGTTGTCGGCTCGGAAACCGACGTCCTAACTTTCAGGCTTATGCGACCGGGAGACAACACCACCGGCTGGAATTCCAGGCCGATGCCGTACTCGATCTTTTCGATGGTGTAGGTCTTCAGGCCGGTCTGGTTGTCCTGCGATACGTTTGCTGAGACACCTGAAACCATATTGTATTCACCGCCGACCTTGAAGGTCGCCTTCTCCCCGGATACGGCGGTCAAGGTCGGCTCGGCCAGGGTTTTCATGACCCCGGACTGCTCCATGGCGTTGACATAGGCCTGCAGCGCCGACGAGCCGATCTGAAAGCCTGAATTCGACAGCTGCTTGCCGAGACCGGTGAAATTGTCGCTGAGCGCACCGTAGCTGATGCCGTTGCTGCCGCCGCTGCCGACCATGTTGACGCCGAGCTGCTTCATCACGGAGCGGCTGACTTCGGCGACCGTGACCTTCAGCGTGACCTGGTCGTCGCCAATGATCTGCAGCAGGTTGACGATCTTGCTGGTGCGGCGCTCCTGGTCCGGGTTGTCGATGTCGACACCGCTCTGGGCCGAACCGCCGGCTGCGGTCTGCGAATATTGTCCTGTCGTCGCTTCACCACCCGAAACGAAGATCGTCGCCAGGTCGACCGCGCGCTTTGCGTCCAGCGGCGTGTCGACCGTTCCAGTCAGGACGACGTTGTCATTCAGAAGTTCCACCTTGATGGCCGACGTCGGCAGGAAGCGTCTGATATAATCCTCAAGACCGGCAACGTCGCGTTCGACCGCCAGGTCCAGGCTGACGATCTGCTCGCCATTCGGGCCGAAGACAAAGATGTTCGTCTCGCCGACCGACTTGCCGAACAGATAGATGCGCCTTGCAGTGCGGGTCACCGCATCGGCAACCGCCGGGTTGGCCACGAGAATGTCGTAGGCATCGCTCGGCAGGTCGATGACCACCGACTTGTTGAGGCCGAGTTTGACACGCTGGGTGGCCGTCGATGCCGTGACCTGCGCGTTCTTTGCCTCGACAACGCTGCCTTGCACATTCGTTCCGACGAGCAGCAGGCCGAATGCCGCGGCTACGATTGCCGGCAGTTTGCCACCTAGCTTCATTTCCTTGCTCCCACTTCGGAAACTTCACCCGATTTGATCAGCCTCACCGTTCCTCTGCGGCCATTGCCGGAAACGAGATAGTCCGCCTCACCCAGATTTTTTTCCTGCGTGTCCGCGACCGCCCGCAACGCCAGGGTCAGGCGATCCGCCATCTGCTGGGCGACGGTGATGATCTCCGCCTGCTTGGGCGTCAGTTCCAGCGTGGCGGTCTGGCCTACCCTGGTCTTCTTGCCTTCCTCGTCCTCCTGAATGGTCTGGTCGATGGCCAGGACACGGATGTTCTTGAGGATGGTCTCGGTGTTGAAGCCGGCGGCGCCGCCGGCGGCATCGGCCCTGCGGGTCATGATGACGTCGACGAAATCGTTGGGAAGAATGAAGCCCCCGGCCGACGTATCGGCCGAGATGGCCGTGGCGACCGCCCGCATACCGGAAGGCAGGATCGACGACATGAAGCTCTGGCCCTCGCCGATCAGCTTGGACCGCCGCAGCGGTTCTCCGGCATACATCGCCACACGGGCAACGGAACTCTTCAGCTTGTCCAGTGCCTCGGGCTCGGCGGTGCGGGTGATGAAATTCGCGTTGACGCCGTCGGCGGGCCAGGATTGCCAGGCGATGTTGTTTTGGATCGGGCTGCCCATCGGAACGTCGCCTGAAAGCACAAGCACATCCTGGAGTGCCACCGCCGGGGCCTGGGGGCCGGAATCGACGACGACCTGGGGCGGCGGTGCCACCATGTTCTTCGCGACATATCCAGCGCCACCCGCCGCGGCCACCGCCACGCTCAGAATTATCAATCGCGATGCTGGCATTTGTCCGAACCCTTGCCCTGGCAAACCACGTAGCCAGGCCGGACTTTGCAGCGGCAATCGTCAAAACAAGGTTAATGTAATGCTTACGATCGTGATTAATTTAAGGTTTACATAAATTAGCCGGAATGTGGCCTGACCGGCCAAAATGGCCGGGCCAGCCCTGTTCAGAACGGGGTTTCGGCAATGCTGACAGACAATAAAATAAAATAAGATCGCGCTCAGGCCGCCAGCCTGGCAACCGCCCATGCCATCAAGGGCGAATCCGGATAGGTCAGCAAGCCGCCAAGGCCGAGCGCGACACCGTATGGAACACCTTTTGCCTCGTCGGCGAAATGGCGCAGAAACGGATTTTGGCCGGTAACGGCCGCAAGCAGCGACTTCCGGTAGAGGATGATCGCCAGCGTCAGCAGGCCGCCGATGATTGTCGAGGCAACAAGATACTCCACGAGATTGACATTGAGGCCCATCCACATCGCGGTGGCGGCCAGAAGCTTGGCGTCGCCGCCGCCCATGCCGCCCATCGCAAACAGGCCGAACGTCACGGCCAGGACCAGGGCGCCGGCGGCGAAATGTCCGCCATAGGCCGCCCAGTCCATGCCTGTCAGGGGCGCGACCAGCGCAAAAACGGCGACAAGCAGCACCGGCACGCGATTGGCGATCGTCATCGACAGCATGTCGGAGATCGCGGCAAACAGCATGCAGAACGGAAAAACGACGAAGATCAGGGCTTCAAGCATCGGCGCCACGCCTATTGTCCGATTTCATGGGGCTCAATCTAAGCATGTTCGATTAACGATTGATGAGGCTAGGAACGAAAGACGACCTATATCGCCAGCGGCATAGAAAAAGGGCCGCCACGCGGCGGCCCTTTTCCAGAACGCAATCTAAATGCTCGGCGATAAGCCGATCAGCTGCCGCTCGGCGTGCCGTTCAGGGTGCTGCCGATGTTGGTGAACTTGGCGTTCAGCGCATTGCCGAGCGTGCCGGCGCCAGTGATGATGGCGAGCGCGATGAGAGCGGCGATCAGACCATATTCGATCGCGGTCGCGCCGGATTCGTCCTTCACAAAACGTGCGATGAGATTAGACATTCGAGAGCTCCTACTCCACGTGTTACAGCACTTCCGTCAACTTCTGTGATGGTTGATCGGATGCTGCCAATCTAGGGAGAAGCTCTTTCGATCGGCTTAAGAAACAGCCTTACCGATTCCTTTCCCGGTTCGAACATATTGCGTGGTTAACCTCGGGCTAATGTATCGCTGAGCCTTCCAGACCGGATTTGGTAGGCTTGCGACCCGACCGGACCGCGCGTCGCGGGCGCCCTTGGCGGCCATTGCACGATTGGCAACATCGCATGCTTAACCGTTGGTTCACCAATCTCGTTCATGTTCCGTTGATCAGTCCGCCTGCGTGGAGCGCCTCAATGGCCCAGCCGAGATCGTCAATCCTGATTGCCGCGCTTCTTGCCGTCTCGAGCTTCGTCGCGCCCGCCATGGCCGGCGCCGGCATCGAGGTCACGATGAACCAGGCCAAGATCGTCAAACTGTCGCGTCCCGCAGACACCATCGTGGTCGGCAACCCGGCAATCGCCGACGCTTCGGTGCAGGACGCTTCGACGATCGTGCTCACCGGCAAAGGCTTCGGGGTCACCAATCTGGTCGTGCTCGATACGGACGGCAGCCCCATCGTGGACGAGCAGGTTACCGTGGTGCGGCAAGCCGCCTCGTCCGTGCGCATTTACCGGCGCGCCGAAATCCAGACGATGTCGTGCACACCCTATTGCGAAAGCTCATACAAGAGCGAGGCGGAAAAGTCTTCGGAAGCGGAGATGAGCGTCAGCCGATAGGTGGCGTTGCCGACTGCCGTTCCGGTTATTGTCTGGTTAAGAGGCCTGCGCCGACTTTAACGATCATCCAAACCGGACCTCAATCGGTTTGCGCTAGTGCTCCTTCCGAGACCGCATAGAGATCGGCAGGATCGGACATGAGCAAGGAATTCGGCCGCGCAGGCGACCACAGGGTGAGACGCCCAAGGTTTTTCGCCCGCTTCCTTCGTGACCGGCGCGGCGCCACGGCAATCGAATTCGCGATCCTTTCAGTCCCCTTCGCGCTGCTTGTCTTTGCCATTCTGGAAAGCTGCATCTCGTTTGCCGGCCAGGAGGTGATGGCCAACGTCACCGACGATGTAGCGCGCAAACTGCGCACCGGCCAGTTGAGGGCGGCTGACGTTGCCGGAACCAATTTGCGGGACATGATCTGCACGAAACTGCAGATCATCGTCTCCCAGGATTGTCCCAATCAACTGCTGGTGGATCTTCGCCAATATACATCGTTCGCCGATGCGGCCACGGCAGGCTTCAAGATCCAGAACGGCGATGTCGTACTGACGAAAGGCACCGCAACCCAATCGTTCTCAGTGACAGCGGGTGCGGCGGAGTCGAGGAACATGCTGCGGGTTTTCTACAAGTGGCCGATCATGACCGACCTCATGGCGCAGTCGATGGGCGGCAACAAGACGCTGCATTTCGCATCGGTGACCTGGCAGAACGAGCCGTTCGACAACTGAGCGGAATGCACGAGCAGTATAAGAAAAGGGTAATGGGCATGATGCGTGCGGGGGCACATCTTATGATTACGGGAGTTTGGCGGAAAGCAAGTCGATTCTGGTCCGATCGGCGTGGCATCGCGGCGGTTGAATTCGCGTTGATCATGCCGATTCTGCTGATCATGTACTTCCTCACGATGGAAGCGTCGCAAGCCATCGAGACCAGCAAGAAGGTCAGCCGTATCGGCAGCATGGTGGCCGATCTCGTCACCCAGCAGACGAACGTCGCCAAGGCGGATGTCGACGCCATCATGCAGATCGGCAGCGTCACCCTTCAGCCCTACAACCGCTCAGACCCGACCATTACCATCACGGCAATCCAGGTCTCGGCCGATGCGACGCAGGCACTGGTGGTCTGGTCTCGCAAATTGGTCGCTGGTGTCGCCAGCGCGGGCGCCGCCGCGACCACCGAGACAACGGTCCCAGCGTCGCTCAAGGTCGCCAACACGTTTCTCATTCGCGTCGAAAGCAACCTCGGCTACACGCCGGTCATCGCGTGGAGCGCGAGCAGTCAACAGAAGCTTGGGCTGACCTCGGCTTTCAGCAACATAACCATGGGCGAAACCTATTACCTGCGCCCCCGCAGAAGCATGGCGATCCCTTGCAGCGACTGTTGAACACAGAAGCAGCCAGGCGCTGGGCAGGCCGCTCCAGCTACTGCTGCGGCCCACGGTCCGAAACGAAGCGCACGATAGCAGCGGCCATCTCGTAATCTTTTGGCGCCACGCGAGCGAAGCCGCCGGAATGTCTCGATTCCAGGAGGTCGTAGATATCGGGCGTGGTCGACTTGAGGTTGGTGAGGAACACGGCAAGCCGGCGCTTGGCTTCCGGGTCGAGATCACTGCGGACCGCATGGGGGCCGTATCTCAACAGGCCCGACGTCCATACGATCCGAAGCGCCGTCACTGAGACCCCTGCCGCATCCAACCTGGCCTGCGTGCCCGACGGTTCTCGCAGGCCGTCGGCAGCGGCCGTCACCCAGCCGAACAGGCCATCGGCCTTGCCGTCGACCAGCATCGTCTCGGCCGCCGCGGCCGAATCGGCATGGACCAGAAACGGTGCATCTTCCGCGATCTTGCGGCCCTCCGCGGCCAACGCCGCCAATGGCAGGAGAGAACCGCCGACGCTGTCCGAAGGCGCCATGGCGATACGATGGCGGTCCATCGCCCCCAGGGCAGGCAGCTTGCCGTCTCGCGTCAGCAGAACGGAGCGGATGCCGATCGCGCCGTCTGAATCGACCGGAGCGACAAGCGGCTCGATACATAAGCAGCGCTGCGAAGCCGTCGCATAGGCGGTGGCCGAATAGATTGCATATTCGATGCGGGCATTGGCCTGCGCCTCGATCAGCGCGGCATAGTTGCGGGCAACGACAAACTCGACCTTCATGCCCAAGGCCTTGGTGTAGGCGTCGGTCAACAGTGCCAGCCCCGGAACGGAGTTGCCGGCGCCTGGCTCGGCAACGATGCCGATGCGAAACGTGCCGATATCATCGCGCCAGTCGGCATGCGCCGGATTGGACCAGAGCCCGACCTGCGCCAGCATGAGAGCGGCATAAATCTTCAGCGCAACCCTCATGACAGGAACCACGGGTCTGTTGTCCTCGATCCATGCCCATCCCAGTGCACTGGACTATCACGCCAAGCCGTTGCCGTTTGGTTTCCGAATTGCCAATGAAGTCGCGGAACCCTATGTCTGGTCGGTCAAACTGGCAACAAATCGATGGCGCGCGCTTTCCTCTTCGTTCTGGATTCCTTCGGCATCGGCGGCGCGGCCGACGCTGACCGCTACGGTGACACCGGCGCCAACACATTCGCGCACATCGCAGAGGCCTGTGCGGAGGGCCGTGCGGATCGCGAAGGGCTTCGCAGTGGACCGCTGTTTGTCCCTCACATGGCGTCGCTCGGGCTTGGCAAGGCCGCCGAAACCGCGACGGGGCTGGGGTTTGCCAACAGCGGGGCGGATCTGCTCCCAACTGCCTTTCACGGCGCCGCACAGGAGGTTTCGAGCGGCAAGGATACACCATCGGGCCATTGGGAAATCGCCGGCCTGCCGGTGCGCCTCGACTGGGGCTATTTCCCGGATACGGTTCCGGCCTTTCCGGCCGAACTGACCGAGGCTATCATTCGCGAAGGCAAGGTGCCGGGCATTCTCGGCAATTGCCATGCGCCGGGCACCGAGATCATCGAGCGCTTCGGCGAGGAGCACATCCGGACCGGCAAGCCGATCTGCTACACGTCGGTCGACTCGGTCCTGCAAATCGCCGCGCATGAAGTCCATTTCGGCCTCGACCGGCTTTATGAATTCTGCCAGGTGGTGCGCAGGCTGGTTGACCCGCTGAGGATCGGACGGGTGATCGCGCGGCCATTCGTCGGCCAAACCACCGCCACTTTCGAACGGACATACAACCGTCATGACTACGCCGTGCCCCCGCCGGAACCGACCCTGCTCGACCGGCTGACGGCACGTGGCAGCCGTGTCATCGCCGTCGGCAAGATCGGCGACATCTTCGCCCATCGCGGAATTTCGCAAGTGCGCAAGGCGGCAGGCAACATGGCGATGTTCGACGAGGCGCTGGGTGCGATGGATGATGCCGGCGACGGTGACCTCGTCTTCGCCAATTTCGTCGACTTCGACACCGAATTCGGTCACCGCCGCGATGTCGCAGGCTATGCTGCCGCGCTCGAGGCCTTCGACCTGCGGCTGCCGGAGGCATTTGCGAGGCTCCGGCAGGGCGATCTTCTCATCCTGACGGCCGACCACGGCAACGACCCGACCTGGGGCGGGACCGATCACACTCGCGAGCGCATTCCGGTGATCGGCACTGGACCGGGTCTCAAGGGCGGCGACATCGGACTGAGAACGACATTCGCCGACATTGGGGAGACCGTGGCCGAGCATCTCGGGATGGCGCCCGGACGCTACGGCACGTCTTTCTATACGGCGATCGGCGGTCATGCCTGAATTGCCGGAGGTCGAAACCGTCCGGCGCGGACTGCAGCCGGTTCTGGAAGGCGCCACCATCGCCCGCGTCGAGGCGCGCCGACCGGATCTGCGCTTTCCATTTCCCGAGAAATTCGCGCAGCGGCTGACCGGCAAGACGATCACGGCACTCGGCCGCCGGGCCAAATATCTGACGATGGACCTGGAAGGCGGCCCCGTGCTGATCTGCCATCTCGGCATGTCGGGCTCATTTCGCATCGAGACGGCGGATGGCAGCGAGATGCCCGGCATCTTCCAGCACGACCGTTCGAAGAGCTCCAATCACGACCACGTCGTCTTCCATGTCGTGTCTCCGGCCGGCGCCCGATCCCGCGTGATCTTCAATGATCCACGCCGCTTCGGCTTCATGCTGTTTGCGGATGGGCCGGACGTTCATCCGATGCTGGCTGGACTTGGCGTCGAGCCAACGGGCAACACATTGGACGGTGCGCTGCTCGCCTCATTGATGAAGGGGCGGCGATCACCACTGAAGGCAGCGCTTCTCGACCAGAGGCTGATCGCCGGGCTCGGCAACATCTATGTGTCGGAGGCGTTGTGGCGTGCCGGCCTGTCGCCGCTGCGCGAGGCGGGCACGATCGCCAGGCCCGGAAAGAAAGCCCAGGCCCAAAGCGAACACCTCGCGCAAGCCATTCGTTCGGTGATATCGGATGCGATCGCAGCCGGTGGCTCCTCACTGCGGGACTATATGCAGACCGATGGGTCGCTGGGCTATTTCCAGCACGCCTTCGCCGTCTACGACCGCGAGGGGGAGGCCTGTTCCAAACCCGGCTGCGGCGGCCACATCGAACGTGTCGTGCAGAGCGGCCGATCGACCTTTTATTGCCGGACATGTCAGCGATGAGTCAGAGTAATTCCAGGAAAAGTGGGAACGGTTTTCCGTCGAGAATTGCGTCGAGACAAGGAGATGGAGCGGTTCTGCGTTCCGTGAAACGATGAACCGCTCTAGACGAGCGTGAGCAAGGAGAAGCAGCCATGACCTATGAGACGATCATCACCGAGACGCACGGCAAGGTCGGGCTGATCACGCTGAACAGGCCGCAGGCGCTCAACGCGCTGAATTCGCAGATTCTGACCGAGGTGGTGGCGGCCGTGAACGGGTTCAGCGCCGATCCCGGTGTCGGCGCCATGGTCATCACCGGTTCCGAAAAGGCTTTCGCCGCCGGCGCCGATATCAAGGAGATGCAGTCCATCTCCTACGCGGACGCCTACGCCCAGGACTTCTTCGTCGGCTGGGAGGAACTGACGCGGGCGCGAAAGCCTATTATTGCGGCGGTAGCGGGCTATGCACTCGGCGGCGGCTGCGAGCTGGCCATGATGTGCGATTTCATTATCGCCGCCGACACGGCCAAATTCGGCCAACCCGAGATCACCCTCGGCGTCATTCCAGGCATGGGCGGGTCACAAAGGCTGACCCGCTTCGTCGGCAAGTCGAAAGCGATGGACATGTGCCTGACCGGGCGGATGATGGATGCCGCCGAGGCCGAGCGGTCTGGCCTGGTGTCGCGGGTCGTGCCTGCCGGCGAGCTTGTCGAGGAGGCGCTGAAGGCCGCGGCCAAGATCGCCGCTTTCTCGCTACCATCGGTGATGATGGCGAAGGAGGCTGTCAACCGCGCCTTCGAGACGACGCTTGCCGAGGGATTGCGGTTCGAGCGCCGGCTGTTTCACTCGCTGTTTGCACTGGACGATCAGAAGGAAGGCATGGCGGCCTTTGCCGAGAAGCGGAAGCCGAATTTCACCAACCGCTGACGCCAATCCCTTGGCCGCGAAGAAGATGGCTGCTGGCCGCCAAAAAGAAGGCCGGGCAGCGTTGACGCGCCGGAAAAGCTGAACTATAAGCCGCACCAACCGAGGCGGCCCCGTGGCTGCCCGTTTGTTTTTTGCGCCCTGCGGCATCCCGCATGCGCCGACCAGATCAGAAGAGAGGCATCATGGCCAATACATCCTCGGCCAAAAAGGCAACGCGCAAGATCGTCCGCCGCGCAGCGATCAACAAGAACCGCCGCTCGCGCGTCCGCACCTATATCCGCCAGGTCGAAGAGGCCCTTGCCTCCGGTGACAAGGCTGCCGCACAGGCTGCCTTCAAGATCGCGGAGCCGGAATTGATGCGTGCCGCGACCAAGGGCGTGATCCACAAGAACACGGCGTCCCGCAAGGTGTCGCGACTGGCTCAGCGGGTCAAGGTACTGTCGGCCTGACATTACTTGCCTAGACTGACGTTCTTCGAACCCGGCCGTTTGTGCCGGGTTTTTTCGTTTGCCGGCAAGCACTTAAAAAGAATGTCCGGAAACGGCGTCTTATGCGGCATTTCACAATTAGGAATAGTTTGCCGGCATATGCATGCCTGCTGGTGATCGGCATGCTTGAAACGGCCGACCTAAAGATTCTTAACTGTCAGAAATAGCTTATACCTTTCAGTGACTTACAGATGGTGATCCACAGCTTGTCCACACCGGACCGGCCCGATCGGGGAGAAGTCGCTGTCAAGCGAATTATTTCAGAATATTTCTGTCAGCGCCCGGTTTTTCATATTCGCCGGAAAAGGGTTTGAATCACAATGGCTTTGTTAAAATGTGCCGTCGCGGCACGCCATTCGAACCCGCCTCCACTAACCAGATTCCTTAAAAATCCGTTAGACGTGGCCTTGCCCTATCCACAGCGATTTCGGTAGTGTCGATCTATCGAAAGGGACGGGCTCTGGCTCTTAACCTAAGCCTGAATCGGCCAGCTTAAATTGGCGGGATTTGCAACGCGGATTAAGTCCGCGGACGGCTTTGGTTTGTCGATACGGTAGGGGACTGGCGTAACTAGACATGGCAGGTAGACGGCGCGCCGGCGCTCTTTTCGCCGGGCGGTGTTGTATTGCCCTGACATACCCAACGCGGACTGGCTTCCATGGGCCGGCACCGGTTCCCACGGATAATGGGCGACGTTCATCTGCCGGCGGCGGCAGCGGACATCGTAGCAAAGACTTAGGTCGCCGGAACCGGATGCAGGAGGCGCATCCCCGGTGGAAAACAGGTACGGAAGGACAAGGAAAAGATCATGCAGAGCGGCATTGAAAGGGAACTTACGGGCGACCTCCCATTTCCTGGAACTTTGATCGGAGCAAACGACATGGCGGTGTCCAGCGACGCGGAACAGAAATTCGACCGGGTCAAGACCCAGTTGAAGGCGCGCCTGGGAACCGAAGTCTATTCGAGCTGGTTTGGCCGCATGAAGGTCGCCGAGGCTTCCAAGGGCATCGTCCGCATCTCCGTGCCTACCGCCTTCCTACGTTCATGGATCAACGGCCACTATCTCGACCTCATTTCCGAGCTGTGGAAGCAGGAGGATGCCGATCTCCTCAAGATCGACATCGTCGTGCGCACGGCAACCCGTCAGGGACGCAGCCAGGCCGAGCCAGAGGTAACGCCAGCACGCAGCAAGATGACACGGCAGACGCAGACGGCACTTGCCGCCGGCACAGTCAGCCCCAGCCGGGTGGAGCGCGCACCGGCTCCGCGTCCGGGCACACCGATCGAGAGCGAATTTCGCCACAACGTGCTGGGGTCGCCGCTCGATCCGCGTTACACGTTCGGCTCCTTCATCGAGGGACCGTCGAACCGGGTGGCCTTCGCCGCCGCCAAGGCGGTAGCGGAATCGCAATCGAGCGCAGTGCGCTTCAATCCGCTTTTCCTTCACGCAACCGTCGGGCTCGGCAAGACACATTTGCTGCAGGCCATCGCTGCGGAATCGCTGAAGCAAAACCCCAAGTCGCGCGTCGTCTATCTCACGGCCGAGTATTTCATGTGGCGCTTTGCCACCGCGATCCGCGACAACAACGCGCTGACGCTCAAGGAACAGCTGCGCGACATCGACCTGCTCATCATCGACGACATGCAGTTTCTGCAGGGCAAGTCGATCCAGCATGAATTCTGCCACCTCATCAACATGCTGCTCGACAGCGCCAAGCAGGTCGTCGTCGCCGCCGACCGGCCGCCATCGGAACTGGAATCGCTCGAACCGCGGGTCCGTTCGCGCCTCAATGGCGGTGTCGCGCTTGAAATGTCGGCGCCCGATTTCGCCATGCGCCTCGGCATGCTCAAATTGCGCCTTGCCACGGCCAGGAGCGACGACGCATCGCTCGACATTTCGGAGGAGATCCTCAATCACGTCGCCCGCACCGTGACCGGCAGCGGACGCGAGCTGGAAGGCGCCTTCAATCAGCTTTTGTTCCGTCAATCCTTCGAGCCGCAGATCACCATCGACCGGATCGACGAAATCCTCGGCCACATCTATCGCACCGGCGAGCCGAAGCGTGTCCGTATCGAGGACATCCAGCGCATCGTGGCGCGTCACTACAATGTGTCGAAGACCGAATTGCTGTCCAACCGGCGCACGCGCACCATCGTCAAGCCGCGGCAGGTCGCCATGTACCTGTCGAAGGTGATGACGCCGCGCTCGCTACCCGAGATCGGACGGCGTTTCGGCGGCCGCGATCACACCACGGTGCTGCATGCCGTGCGCAAGATCGAGGACCTTTCCGGCAACGACAACACGCTGGCGCAGGAACTTGAGCTTCTGAGGCGGTTGATCAACGACCAGGCCTGATCCTCCGGGGATGGCCGAGCCGGAACAATACCGGAATTCAATGGCTTGCCAGTGCGGCGCTGGGCCTGGATCGGGCTCGTGGCGCCGCCTGGAAGCGATCTGGATTTCGGTTTTACGACACTGGCTCGCGGACTTCGGGCGCGTTATCCCCAGAAAGCCCGCGTAGCCGGCCTGAACCGGTGGCGCGGGCTTGCGTTTGCTGGTTTTTTCCTGTCAGTTTACGCAGATTCTGAACCTGTTCAGACCTTTCGCGGGACGCCGCTCACTGGTGACCCGTCATTCATTCAAGCGAGCCTGTTTCGTCATGCGTGTTATCCTGGAACGGTCAAATCTCCTGAAGTCGCTCAACCACGTCCATCGTGTGGTCGAGCGGCGAAACACCATACCGATCCTGTCCAACGTGCTGCTCAGCGCCGAAGGCGCCAGCCTTGAAATGAAGGCGACCGATCTCGACCTCGAGGTGACCGAAGCCACGCCCGCCAAGGTGGAGCGCGGCGGGGCGACGACAGTCCCGGCACATCTGCTCTACGACATCGTGCGCAAGCTTGCCGATGGCGCCGAGGTGATGCTGAAGACGGACGAGGACGGCAACGCCATGACGGTGACGTCTGGCCGCTCGAGCTTCCGCCTTCAGTGCCTGCCGCAATCCGACTTCCCGGAGCTCTCGGCCGGATCGTTCTCGCATATCTTCCGTCTCGACTCGGTTGCCCTGAAAGGCCTGATCGAGAAGACCCAATTCGCCATCTCCACCGAGGAGACGCGTTATTACCTGAACGGCATCTATCTGCACACGCATGAGGTCGGCGGCAAGTTGAAGCTGCGCTCGGTAGCGACCGACGGCCACCGCCTGGCGCGCGCCGAGATCGATGCGCCAGCGGGTTCCGAAGGCATGCCGGGCATCATCATTCCGCGCAAGACGGTGAGCGAGTTGCAGAAGCTCGTCGACGATCCGGATGTCGCGGTCACCACCGAACTGTCGGACACCAAGATCCGCTTCACGATCGGCAGCGTGGTTTTGACCTCGAAGCTGATCGACGGCACCTTCCCCGACTATCAGCGGGTCATTCCGACCGGCAACGACAAGAAGCTGATCATCGACCGCCAGAGTTTTGCCGCCGCTGTCGATCGCGTCTCGACCATCTCTTCCGAACGCGGCCGCGCGGTGAAGCTGTCGATCAGCGAGGGTCAGGTGACGCTTGCGGTCAACAATCCCGATTCAGGCAGCGCCACCGAAGAGCTGTCCGCCGACTATTCATCCGATCCGATCGAGATCGGCTTCAACGCCAAGTACCTGCTCGACGTTGCCGCGCAACTGACCGGCACGGAAGCCAAGTTCATGCTGGCCGACGCCGGCTCGCCGACGCTGATCCACGACATGGCCGACGAGACCGCACTCTATGTGCTGATGCCGATGCGGGTGTAGCGGCGCGGTGTCAGCACTTCGGTCCTGTTGTGGACCGGCAAGCGCGATATTTACGGCAACTTCTAGAGCAATTCCAGGAAAAATGTGAAGCGGTTTTCCCGGGAAAGGCGCATAGCGCTTTCCCTTGGGAATTGCGTTAAAACAAAGAGATAGATTGGTTTTGCGTTTCCGTGAAACGATGGAACGCTCTATAGGCGGATAGCGGTTGCCGGCACAGAACCACATAAGTAAGCTTACACTTACCAATTTCCGAAACTACGCGGCGCTGACGATCGATCTGGCGCCAGGTGCCGTGGTTTTTTCCGGCGACAACGGCGCCGGCAAGACCAATCTCCTCGAAGCAATCTCCCTTTTGACACCGGGGCGTGGTTTGCGCCGCGCCCCTTACGTGGATGTCGCACGCGAGGGCGGCGACGGCGGCTTTGCATTGCATGCCCGGCTCGACGGACCTGACGGCCAGGTCGAGATCGGAACAGGCATTTCCGGCGGCGACACCGCCGGCGAAGGCGGCAGGCGGGTGCGCATCAACGGAGCGTCGGCGCGTTCGGCCGAAGACATGCTGGAATGGCTGCGCGTGGTGTGGCTGACGCCAGCCATGGACGCGTTGTTCACCGGACCGGCCGCGGATCGCCGGCGATTTCTCGATCGGCTCGTGCTGGCGATCGATCCCGGGCACGGGCAACGTGCGATCGACTACGAGAAGGCTATGCGCGGTCGTAACCGGCTGCTTACCGAAAACTCCCGGGACGACCGCTGGTTCGACGCTATCGAGACGCAGATGGCCGAAACCGGTGTGGCGATAGCCGCGGCGCGGGCCGAAATGGTGCGGCTGCTCGCCACCATGATCGACAGGCTGCCCGACACGGGACCATTTCCGCGGGCCGATATCGGCCTTTCGGGCGATCTGGAAGCCGAAATCGCCGCCGCGCCGGCGGTCGATGTCGAGGAGCGCTTCCGTCGGACGCTTGCCGGGGGCCGTGAGCGCGATCGCGCCGCCGGGCGCACCCTCGACGGCCCGCACCGTTCGGATCTGGTGGTTCGACACCGCCCCAAGGCGATGCCGGCCGAACTCTGCTCGACCGGCGAGCAGAAGGCACTGCTGGTCGGCATCGTGCTGTCGCACGCAAGGCTGACCGGCGAAATGTCGGGCATGACGCCGATCCTGTTGCTCGACGAGATCGCCGCGCATCTCGACAGCCGGCGGCGCGCGGCGCTGTTCTCCATCCTGGAGGAACTGAACTGCCAGGCGTTCATGACAGGAACCGATGCAGCGCTGTTTTCCAGTCTCCAGGGGCGCGCGCAATTCCTGACTGTCGACCATGGGACGGTTGGGCCAACGATCTAGACCATTGTGCCTCGTGTTCCTGGGCGACATCAACAGGTGCGTTGGCCCCTGACAAGGTTTTTCAGTCCCTGTATGATCAGGCAATGACCACTGCCGCCCTGACCGCAGACGAGATCGAACGCTATGCCCGCCACATCGTGCTGCCGGAGATCGGCGGCGCCGGCCAGCAAAGGCTGAAACAGGCCCGGGTGCTGGTCATCGGCGCTGGCGGACTGGGCGCGCCGGTGCTTGAATATCTTGCCGCCGCCGGCGTCGGCACACTCGGCGTGATCGATGACGACACCGTTTCGCTGTCCAACCTGCAGCGCCAGGTCATTCACGGTACCGACACTGTCGGCCTGCTGAAGACCGATAGCGCCAAGCCGGCAATCGCTCGCATCAATCCCAACACCACAGTCGAACCGCATACGTTCCGGCTGACCACGGACAATGCGCCCGCCCTCGTCGCCCGCTATGACATCGTCGTCGACGGTTCCGACAATTTCGAAACGCGCTATGCCGTGGCCGATGCCTGCGCGAGCGAAGGCAAGCCGCTGGTGCATGCCGCCGTCGGACGCTTCGATGGTTCGGTAACGGTGCTGAAGCCATTCGAAGACGGCAAGGACGGCAAGCCCAACCCAAGCTATCGCGATCTGTTTCCCGAGGCGCCACCGCCGGGCCTGGTGCCGTCCTGTGCCGAAGCCGGCGTGCTTGGCGCGCTGACCGGCGTCGTCGGTACGCTGCAGGCGATGGAGGCGATCAAGCTGATCACCGGCATTGGCGAGCCGCTGGTCGGCCGGCTGCTGCTCTATGATGCGCTGGCGGCGCGCTTCGACACCATCCGCTACAAGAGAAGCTGAATTCTTGGACCGGAACGAAGCTGTCTCCATCACGCGGATCCCGACCGATTTCGACCGTTGGGACGATGTGCTCGCATTGATCATGCGCGCTTTCGCTTCGATGGACGGCGTTGTCGACCCGCCCTCCTCGGCCCACCATCTGACCGCCGACACCCTGAGCGACAAGGCGCGGCTGGAGACCGGCTTCGTGGCGGTGCAGGGCGACAGGATCGTCGGCTGCGTCTTTGCCCTTGAGAGGGCGGCGGACCTTTATGTCGGCAAGTTCGCGGTCGCGCCGGACCGCCAGGGACAAGGCATTGGCCGGCGGCTGATGCAGGCAGTCGAAGACCTTGCCCGTAGCCGCGGCAAGGCCGCCGTCGCGCTTCAGACGCGGATCGAGCTGACCGGGAATCATGAGGCCTTTGCTCGCCTCGGCTTTCGCGAAACTGAACGGACGGCGCATGAGGGCTATGCCAGGCCGACCTCGATCACCATGCGCAAAGCTATCTAGTAAGGTTTATCTTAGGGTTTGTGGGCCGCGACAGCGTCAGGTCCTGAGCGGCAGCACCCGATCCGGCGGGCGGTGGCCGTCGACGAAGGCACGGATATTGATGATGACCTTCTCGCCCATATCGATGCGGCCCTCGAGCGTCGCCGAGCCCATATGCGGCAAAAGCACGACCTTGTTCTTGGCGGCGAGCTTCAGCAGCTTGCTGTTCAAAGCCGGCTCATGCTCGTAGACGTCGAGGCCGGCCCCGGCGATCTTGCCGTCCTGAATCAGCTTGACCAGCGCTTCCTCGTCGATGATGTCGCCGCGCGCGGTGTTGACGACATATGCGGTGGGCTGCAGCAGCGCCAGCCGCCGCGCTGAAAGCAGATGGAAGGTTGCCGGCGTCGAGGGACAGTTGACCGAGATGATATCCATGCGGGCCAGCATCTGGTCGAGGCTTTCCCAATACGTCGCCTCCAGCCCGTCCTCCACGGCCGGCAGCACGCGGTGGCGGTTGTGATAGTGGATCGACAGGCCGAAGGCCTTGGCCCGTCTGGCGACGGCGGTGCCGATTCGCCCCATGCCGACAATGCCGAGCCGCTTGCCCCAGATGCGCCGGCCCAGCATCCAGGTCGGAGACCAGCCGGCCCATTTCTTGTCACCGGTGAGCACATTAGCGCCTTCCGCCAGCCGCCGCGGCACCGCCAGCATCAGCGCCATGGTCATGTCGGCGGTGTCCTCGGTCAGGACATTCGGCGTGTTGGTGACGGTGATGCCCCTCTTGGCCGCGGCCGCGACATCGATCTTGTCGACGCCATTGCCAAAATTCGCGATCAGTTTGAGGTTGTCGCCGGCCTGGGCGATCAGTGCGGCGTCGATATGGTCGGTTACCGTCGGCACCAGCACGTCGGCCTCCTTGACCGCCGCGACCAGTTCCGGCTGCGTCATCGGCCTGTCCTCGACATTCAGCCTGGCGTCGAACAACTCGCGCATGCGGGTCTCGACCGGGTCGGGCAGCTTTCGCGTGATGACCACGAGAGGCTTCTTTTTGCCTGCCATTGTTTCCCTCGTTGAGACCTCTTTAACCAAGACCGGCGAAACTGAAAGCCGGTCGCGGTGCCGATTACTCCCTGTAACAAGCGGTGCCGCCGAAGACAAAGAAAAAGGGGCGCCGAGGCCGATGGGCAAGCGCCGAAAGGAATGAAAGTGTCTGGTTTCGCGTCGCTTCGCCTGACCCTCAGCGCAGCATTTCTCGGCGCTCTGCTTTATTCTCCGCTTGCCGTGGCGCAGAGTGCCGCTGCACCTGCCCAGGGCGTCGTCACGCTTGGTCCGAGTGGCCTGCCGCTGCCGCGCTTCGTCAGCCTGAAATCCGGCCGTGTCAACTCGCGCGTCGGTCCCGGGGCCAACTACTCGGTCGACTGGATGTATATGAAGGCCGGCCTGCCGATGGAGATCATCCAGGAATTCGACACATGGCGCCGCGTGCGCGATGCCGATGGTTCGGAAGGCTGGATCAACCAGTCGCTGCTTTCCGGCCGGCGCACTGCAATCGTTGCCCCGTGGCAGCGCGGCAAGGGTGCCCAGATCAACCTTCTCAACAGCCCCAACAAGGACGCAAGGGTGGTCGCGATGGTCGAGCCGGGCGTCATGGGCACGATCAAATCCTGCGACGGCCAGTGGTGCGAAATGACATTCGATGGCCACACAGGCTGGCTTGCCCAGTCGATCGTCTGGGGCGCCTATCCCGGCGAACGGGTCAAGGACTGATTCTTGACCCAGAATCTTAACCCCGATCCCTCACGGCCCGGTTTGGGTGTGTTGAAATTCAGGTCAGCCTAGCGCCCGATACGGCCGAGATGGGTGTCCTGAAAGCCGGTTGGCAGCTTCAGGCCATGGGCCAGCGCACGGTCGATGGCGATGTGCGCGATCCAGATCAGCGCAACCGCCATCGCGGCCGCATTGCCCCACATGTGCCCGCCGAGCAGCAACAGCACGGGCACGGTAAGGGGGCCTCGCCGGTCATTCTCGGCGTTTGGGGCGCAGCCTCACCACGATATCGACATTGGCGATCTCCATCCCTTCCGGCGGCTCCGGCAGGTTGGCGACCGTCACCGGACCACTGTCGATGTCGAATATGCGGTTTTCGCCTTCGATGTAGAAATGGTGGTGGTCGGAGGTGTTGGTGTCGAAATAGGTTTTCGCGCCCTCGACGGCGAGGATGCGCAAAAGTCCCGCCTGGGTGAACTGGTGAAGGGCATTGTAGACGGTGGCCAGCGACACCGGCACGCCGGCGGCAACCGCCTCCTCGTGCAGTTCCTCGGCCGACAGATGCCGGTCGCCCTTGGCGAAAAGCAGATCGGCCAGCGCAATGCGCTGACGCGTCGGCCTCAGGCCAGCTTCACGGACCCGCTTGTCCACAGCGACATTTTCCTTCCGGCCGTCCAGGTCCATCTTCTCGTCGAACCCCACAGTTCCGCCCCAAGACACGCCCAGAATGGCAAAAAAATGAACGTCTGCCGAAACCGGACCTCTCAGGACATATATTCTGTCGTCCGAATGCGATCAATAGCGCGCATTGACCCAGGCAGACGAGCAGGTTAAGCGCAAACGCCGGTTTCCGGCCTGAAACAGATTGTGTTAGGAAACCAACGACAAGGGCACCCGATAGCCCGGAACGATATGGGGATGAGATTGATGGCGGGTAAATCCAGCTACGAGTACGACGAATTGCTGGCCTGCGCCCGCGGCGAACTGTTCGGACCGGGCAACGCCCAGCTTCCCTATCCGCCGATGCTGATGTTCGACCGCATCACCGAGATCAGCGAGACGGGCGGCGCCTTCGAGAAGGGTTTCATCCGCGCGGAGTTCGACATCAAGCCGGACCTGTGGTTCTTTGCCTGCCATTTCATCGGCAATCCGATCATGCCGGGGTGCCTCGGCCTCGACGCCATGTGGCAATTGACGGGCTTCTATCTTGGCTGGCTGGGCGAACCCGGCAAGGGGATGGCGCTGTCGACCGGTGAAGTGAAATTCAAGGGCATGGTCACGCCCTCGGTGAAGAAGGTCGAATATGGCATCGACTTCAAGCGCGTGATGCGGGGCCGGCTGGTGCTCGGCATCGCCGATGGCTGGCTGAAGGCGGATGGCGAACCCATATACGCGGCAACGGATTTGAAAGTCGGTCTGTCCAAGCAGTCGGCGGTTGGCTGACCGGCATCCCTGGCCAGCTCTCTGGCCAGCACCCCTGGAAGGAGTTGCGAATGAGACGTGTCGTAGTCACAGGCATCGGCATTGTGTCGTCGATCGGCAACAATGCCAACGAGGTGCAGACCTCTCTGCATGACGCCAGATCCGGCATCAGCTTCTCCGATTCCTTCGCCGAACACGGCTTCCGCTGCCAGGTCTGGGGAGCGCCGACGCTCGATCCATCGGCCATGATCGACCGCCGTGCGATGCGCTTCCTGAGCCAGGGGGCTGCCTGGAACCATGTCGCCATGGATCAGGCGATCGCGGATGCGGGCCTCGGCGAGAGCGACATCACCAATGAGCGCACCGGCATCGTCATGGGATCGGGCGGGCCATCCACCCGCACCATCGTCGAAGCTGCCGAAACGACGCTGAAGAACGGCAGTCCCAAGCGCATCGGTCCGTTCGCGGTGCCGAAGGCAATGTCGTCGACTGCATCGGCGACGCTTGCCACCTGGTTCAAGATCCACGGCGTCAACTACTCGATCTCGTCGGCCTGTTCGACCTCGGCGCATTGCATCGGCAATGGCTATGAATTGATCCAGTGGGGCAAGCAGGACATCATCTTTGCCGGCGGCCACGAGGATCTCGACTGGACGATGTCGGACCTGTTCGACGCCATGGGCGCGATGTCGTCGAAATTCAACGACAAGGCATCGACCGCTTCCCGCGCCTATGACGCCAATCGGGACGGCTTCGTCATCGCCGGGGGCGCCGGGGTGCTGGTGCTGGAAGAGCTTGAGCATGCCAAAGCGCGCGGCGCGAAAATCTATGCCGAGATCGTTGGCTATGGCGCGACGTCGGATGGTCACGACATGGTTGCCCCTTCAGGCGAGGGCGCGGTCCGCTGCATGCGCCAGGCGCTGGCCACGGTTTCCACACCGGTCGACTACATCAACACCCATGGTACCTCGACGCCGGTGGGAGATTCCAAGGAAATGGGCGCGATCCGCGAGGTGTTCGGCTCAGAGATGCCGTATATCACCTCGACGAAGTCGCTGACCGGCCATTCGCTGGGCGCGGCTGGCGTGCAGGAATCCATCTATTCGATCCTGATGATGCAGGGCGGCTTCATCGGCGAAAGCGCACATATCGAGACCCTCGACCCCGAATTCGAGGGCATGCCGATCGTGCGAAAGCGCATCGACGACGCCAGGATCGACACTGTCTTGTCCAATTCGTTCGGCTTCGGCGGCACCAACGCCACGCTCGTTTTCCAGCGCTATTCCGCATAAGGATTTGCCGGCCATGGACGGATTGATGAAGGGCAAGCGCGGGCTTGTCATGGGTGTCGCCAACGATCATTCGATCGCCTGGGGCATCGCCCGGAAATTATCCGAACATGGGGCGGAACTCGCCTTCACCTATCAGGGTGATGCCTTCGGACGCCGGGTCAGGCCGCTGGCCGACAAGCTCGGCGCCTCGCTGGTCGTGCCGTGCGACGTCGAGGACAGCGATTCTGTCGCGGCCACGTTCGAGACTCTGGGCAAGGAATGGGGCGGGCTGGATTTCGTCGTCCACGCCATTGGCTTTTCCGACAAGAACGAGCTGAAAGGCCTCTACGCCGACACCAGCCGGGACAATTTCGTCCGCACCATGGTGATCTCCTGCTACTCCTTCACCGAGGTCGCCCGCCATGCGGCCACCTTGATGAAGGACGGCGGATCGATGATCACGCTGACCTATGCGGGGTCGGTCCGCGTCATGCCGAACTACAATGTCATGGGCGTCGCCAAGGCAGGGCTTGAGGCGAGTGTCCGGTATCTTGCGAACGACTACGGTCCGCGCGCCATCAGGGTGAACGGCATATCGGCTGGACCGGTGCGCACGCTTGCCGGCGCCGGCATTTCCGATGCGCGCCACATGTTTTCCTACCAGCAGCGAAACTCGCCGCTGCGCCGCACGGTGACCATCGACGAGGTCGGCGGCTCGGCGCTTTATCTGTTGTCGGATCTGTCTTCCGGGGTTACCGGCGAAATCCACTATGTCGATTCCGGCTATCATATCGTTTCCATGCCGACGCTCGACGAATTGAAGCAGACCGACGGCGGACGAGACTAACGCCTTCCGGCCAAAGGTGCGCGACGGTTTTGAAATGGCGGACATTTGAAGACACGAAGCTTAAAGCGCGCCAACTGAATCGTTTCAGCGCCAGGCGCATTGATCCGCTCAAGAAATACTTTCGGTCCAATAAAATTGGATTCATTCGCGGAAACTCATTTTAAGGAGATATCCGCTAGAAAGCCCCGTACTCAGGGGAACTTTCAATGCTCGCCGTCAGCAACCCGAAGCGAACACCGGTGTTCCGACTGCTCACCATAGCGAGTTCGGGTCTCGGCAGTTTCGTCCTCGGGCTCTGGGGCCTGAAGCTCGGTCTCGGCGATGGTTTTGCCGGCATCTCCGCGGACTTGATGGTCCCGGTGATGGCCGCTCTTTGCGCACTGGCGGCGTCGGTCGCCGCGATGTCCTTCTTCGCCGGCGTCGATGAATCGGCGGATTTCGTCTTCACGGAAACCCATTTCGACAAGCTGACCGGCCTGGTGGCACGCCCGGCGATGGTCGGCAAGATTGCCGAGGCGGCATGCGCGACCAGCCGGACCGGCGAGCCGATGTTCCTCATCGATATCGACATCGACCGCTTCAAGCAGATCAATGACGCCATCGGCTACAGCCAGGGCGACGAGTTGATCCGCGCCTTCACCAAGCGCTTGAAGACGTGCGTGCCACCGCGCGCGCTGATCGGACGCATCGGCGCCGGTGAATTCGCGATCCTGCTGCCCGACAATCAAGTCTCAGGGTCCTTGGAAAGCACCATAGAGAGACTCATCGACGAGATGATGGAGCCCTATGATCTCGGTACGCACCTGCAATCGGTCAGCCTGTCGGTCGGCATCGTGGCGATGCCAAAGGACGGCGTCGATCCGGTCCTCATCCTGCGCCGCTCCAATCTGGCGCTGCAGAACGCGCGCGCCAGCGGCGTCGGCAACTGGTCGGTCTTCCATGCCGAAATGGGCAGGGTCGCCGACCATCGCCAATGGATCGAATCCGAACTGCACATAGCCTTCGAGCGTGGTGACTTCGACCTTCATTACCAGCCGCAGCTCGATCTCCCGACCGGCCGCATCGTCGGGTATGAAGCGCTTATCCGCTGGCGGCATCCGGAACGCGGGATGATCCCGCCGATGGAGTTCATTCCGATCGCCGAGGAAACCGGCATGATCGGCCCGATCGGCGAATGGGTGCTGCGCAAAGCCTGCAGCGACGCCCGGCATCTGCCCGACGATTGCTTCGTCGCCGTCAACATCTCGCCCGTGCAGTTCATGACCAAGGACTTCGTCGGCATCGTGCGCGACGCCATGACGAGCACCGGCATCAAGCCGTCGCGGCTGGAGCTGGAAGTGACCGAGACGGCGATGATGCAGGACCGCGACCGCGCCGCCGCCATCCTGAAGGAGCTTGCGGATATGGGCATCTCGGTCGCCGTCGACGATTTCGGTACCGGCTATTCCAATTTGAGCTACCTGATCGATTTCTCGTTCGGCAAGCTGAAGATCGACCGGTCCTTCGTCAGCCGCCTCGACACCGATTCCAGCTCGGGTGCGGTCGTCTCGACCATCGTCGGGCTGTCGCGCGCGCTCGGCGTCAGCATCATTGCCGAAGGTGTCGAGACCGAAAGCCAGGCGACGCTGCTCAGGGCGGCCGGCTGCGAGGTGGTGCAAGGCTATCTTTACGGCAGGCCGGCCCCCCTCAAGATCAGGGTCGGCGACGTGCATGTCACCGATGAGGTCCGACGCGTCGCCAATCTGCATTGAACGCGGTGCATTGTATCAACGACGAGCGACAAGCACCTTGAACATGCCATCGCGGGCGAGTTCGGCATGGCTCGAAAAGGCGGCCGCCAGGATCGGCTCATAGGGAAGCTGGCGGTTGGCGACCATGAACAGCCGCCCA
The DNA here is from genome assembly GCF_055811655.1 of Mesorhizobium sp. WSM4809. Taxonomy (NCBI): domain Bacteria; kingdom Pseudomonadati; phylum Pseudomonadota; class Alphaproteobacteria; order Hyphomicrobiales; family Phyllobacteriaceae; genus Mesorhizobium; species Mesorhizobium sp. WSM4809. The sequence continues at coordinate 357,080 of NZ_JBVVQW010000004.1, read as the reverse complement.
CCCGGCTTCAAGGCCTTGGCCGCCGCGCGGATCATGCCGGCGCCGATCTCCGGCTCGGCCGCCCGACTACGGTGAAAGGGCGGGTTCATGGCAATCGCGTCGTAGCGCTTCTCGACAGGTTCCTTCAGCAGATCGATCCAGAAGAAGTTTCTGGCGATCGACTGGGTGACCCCTGCCAGATTGAGCTTCGCGGCTTCGAGCGAGGCGAAATCGGCCTCATAGAGGTCGAGCGCCGAAATGCCCGGTGAGCGGACGGCGATCTCGGCAGCCAGATACCCCCAGCCGGCGCAGAAATCGGCAATGTTGCCACGCAGATCATTGGGCAGGTTCTCGACCAGCAATTTGGAGCCGGTATCGATCCGGTCGAAGGAAAACATGCCGGGCCCGGTGGGGAACCGGTTTTCAACCAGCAGAGCGGGATTGGCGGCGCGCAGTTCTTCCGCGGCGGCGAGGTCCGCGGGACGGCGTAACCAGAAGGCGATGCCGTGATATTTTGGCAGATGGCCCTCCAGCGGCACAAGTTCGCCGACGCGCTTGCGCAGGCTGGCAATGCCATCATCCTTGCCGCCGCCAACGACGACCAAGCCGCCCGGCGCCACACGCTCAAGCGCCTGCGCGAGGCGCACTTCGTTCAGACCCCGATGTCGCCCGGCCAGCACAAGTGCCATATCGAAGCCATCGCCTTCCACTTGCGCGGTGACGACGCAGCCAGACGCCTGCAGCGCGCTAAAATGCGGCCGAAAGCCCTGCACGAGGTGAAGCGTCGCCTCGAAGCCTTCAGGCAGGCGAAAACCCGGCTCAGCGCCGAGAAACAGCACGCGCTCGCCCTTTCCCGGCAAAGCAACAGCCTCGGCCTCGAAGGGATGGAAAAGCGTCTTCAACGGCTCGGCGGACATTGTTCGATCTCGACTTGTCTGGGCGATTTGAGAGTGAAAACCGGGGCTGAAATGAAAACGGGCGCGACATAAGCCGCGCCCGCTTCAATTCATGAACTCAAGACGTTCAGGCGGCGTTTTCTTCGCCTTCGGTCTTCTTGTCGCGGGCGAGTTCCTTGCCGGTGGCCTGGTCGACGACCTTCATCGACAGGCGGACCTTGCCGCGCTCGTCGAAGCCCATCAGCTTGACCCAGACCTTGTCGCCTTCCTTGACCACGTCCGAGGTCTTGGCGACCCGGTCGTTGGCAAGCTGCGAGATGTGGACGAGGCCGTCACGCGGACCGAAGAAGTTGACGAAAGCGCCGAAGTCGGCGGTCTTGACGACCGTGCCTTCGTAGATCTCGCCGACTTCCGGCTCAGCGACGATGGTGTGGATCCACTTCTTCGCCGCCTCGATCTCCTTGGCGTTGGACGAAGCGATCTTGACCGTGCCGTCGTCCTCGATGTTGATCTTGGCGCCGGTCTTTTCGACGATCTCGCGGATCACCTTGCCGCCCGAGCCGATCACGTCACGGATCTTGTCGGTCGGGATGTGCATCACTTCGATGCGCGGTGCGAACTCACCCAGTTCCGAACGCGCGCCGGTCAGAGCATGCGCCATTTCGCCGAGGATGTGCTGGCGGCCATCCTTGGCCTGGTCCAGCGCGATCTTCATGATCTCCTCGGTGATGCCTTCGATCTTGATATCCATCTGCAGCGAGGTGATGCCGTTCGCGGTGCCGGCGACCTTGAAGTCCATGTCGCCGAGGTGATCCTCATCACCAAGGATGTCGGACAGAACGGCGAAACGCTCGCCTTCCTTGATCAGGCCCATGGCGATACCGGCGACCGGCTTTGCCAGCGGCACGCCGGCATCCATCAGCGCCAGCGAGGTGCCGCAGACGGTGGCCATCGACGACGAACCGTTGGACTCGGTGATCTCCGAGACGACGCGCAGAGTGTAGGGGAACTGGTCGGCACTCGGCAGCATCGGGCGAATGGCGCGCCAGGCGAGCTTGCCATGGCCGATTTCGCGGCGGCCCGGCGAACCCATGCGGCCGGTCTCTCCGACGGAGTAGGGAGGGAAGTTGTAGTGAAGAAGGAACTTCTCCTTGTACATGCCGGTCAGCGAATCGACATACTGCTCGTCCTCGCCGGTGCCGAGCGTGGCAACGACCAGCGCCTGGGTCTCGCCGCGGGTGAACAGCGCCGAACCGTGGGTGCGTGGCAGGACGCCGACTTCAGAGACGATCTTGCGGACTGTCTTCAGGTCACGGCCATCGATGCGCGAACCGGTGTCGAGGATGTTCCAGCGCACGACCTTGGCCTGGAGTTCCTTGAATACCGAACCGATCTGCTCGGAGGTGTACTTGGCATCTTCGCCTTCGGCCGGGGCAAACGCTGCCTTGACCTTCGCCTTGACGGCATCGACGGCGGCGTAACGCTTCTGCTTGTCGACGTTCTTGTAGGCATTGCTGAGTTCGTCACCGACGATCTTCAGCATCTCGGCTTCAAGGGCGGAATAATCCGGCGCGGTGAAGTCGCGCGGCTCCTTGGCGGCGACTTCGGCCAGCTTGATGATGGCGTCGATGACCGGCTGGAAGCCCTTGTGGCCGAACATGACGGCGCCGAGCATCAGCTCTTCGCCCAATTCCTTGGCCTCGGACTCAACCATCAGCACGGCGTCGGTGGTGCCGGCGACGATCAGGTCGAGCTTCGATTCCTGCATCTCGTCGACATGCGGGTTGAGCACGTATTCGCCGTTGATATAGCCTACGCGGGCGCCGCCGATCGGGCCCATGAAGGGCACGCCCGAGAGCGTCAGGGCAGCCGAGGTGGCCACGATCGACAGGATGTCGGGATCGTTCTCGAGGTCATGCTGGACGACGGTGACGACGATCTGCGTGTCGTTCTTGTAGCCGGAGGCGAAGAGCGGGCGGATCGGGCGGTCGATGAGGCGGGAAACCAGCGTTTCCTTCTCGCTCGGACGGCCTTCACGCTTGAAATAGCCACCCGGGATCTTGCCGGCGGCGTAGGTCTTTTCCTGGTAGTTGACGGTCAGCGGGAAGAAATCGAGGCCGGGCTTCGGCTCCTTCATCGAAACGACGGTGGCGAGAACCTTGGTCTCGCCGTAGGTGGCGAGCACCGCGCCGTCAGCCTGGCGTGCGATCTTGCCGGTTTCGAGGATGAGCGGACGGCCGCCCCATTCGATTTCCACTTTGTGGTGATTGAACATGTCTTGTCCTTAATATGAGGAAAGGGCCGCGCCGTTTCACGGTGCGCGGATGCCCTTTCCCTGGCTTCCTTTCTCGGGCAGCCACGGGCAAGACAACGGGAAGCTCGGGTGATTTCGGCGCACTGCGCGCGCGAGCGTCCTGCAATCCTGCCCCATGACCGTCCATGGGCGGTTTCGAGTGCCCTCTGCACGATCGAAACCGGGTCTGGCCAGTCGATACGACTGGCAGAATGCGCGACCGGCGGGCTCTCCTTCGAAAGCCCGCCGGTCAATTCGTCAACGACGCAGACCGAGCTTCTCGATCAGCGTCTGGTAGCGCGCGTCGTCCTTGCGCTTGAGATAATCAAGCAGGCTGCGGCGCTGGGAGACGAGAGCAAGCAGACCACGGCGGGAATGGTTATCCTTCTTGTGGTCCTTGAAATGGTCGGTCAGGTTCTTGATGCGCTCGGAAAGGATGGCCACCTGGACTTCCGGAGACCCGGTATCGCCCTTGGCGGTTGCGAATTCACCCATCAATTCCTGTTTGCGCTCGGCAGTAATCGACATCGTGTTTTTCCTTATCTGTTTGAGGAAACGGGTCGCCCTCAGCCGGGATGTCGTCCAGCAGGGGCCGGTGCAAGCAAAGCGTCACAGCGCTATGCTGCGGCGCATATAGTGCAATTCCCCGGAAAACACCAGCCCAATTCACCAGCCGGCTTTTCAGGCCCAAAATGGCAGGTTTATCCTTGTCAAAGCCATTTCTTCCATTTGAAGAAGGCGATCAGCCCGAACGCGACAAGCGCCATGAACAGCAGCGACAAGGGATAGCCATAATAGGCCTTCAGTTCCGGCATGTTCCAGGGCGAAGACTCCGGGTCGAAATTCATGCCCCAGATGCCGACCAGGAAGGTGAGCGGCATGAAGATGACCGATACGATGGTGAGATAGCTGATGACGTCGTTGGTGCGCGCCTGGCTCAGCGACAGGTGCATTTCGATCAGGCCGGTCAGCATGTCGCGCTGGGTTTCGACCAGTTCGATCAGCCGCAGCGCATGGTCGAGCGTGTCGTTGAGGAAGATCTTGGTCTCGGCCTTCACATAGGGCACATCGTTGCGGATCAGCGTCGCCAGCGCATCGCGCATCGGCCAAAGCACGCCTTTCAGCACGTTGGCGTCGCGCCGCAATTCATGCAGTTGCCGCATCTGATGCTTGTGCGGCGAATGCAGCATCTCGTCCTCGATGCTGTCGACCGTATCGCCGGCGGCCTCGATCGGCGGAAAGTAGCTATCGACGATGGCATCGATCAGCGCATAGGCGAGGTAATCGGCACCGCGGGCGCGCAGCCGGTTGGGCGCCGAACTTTCGATGCGCTTGCGCACCGGATCGAACGGATCGCCTTCCCGCTCCTGGAAGGTGACGACGAAGTTGCTGCCGAAGAAGACGGCGATCTGCTCATAGCGATGCGAGGTGACGTCGTCGATCATCCTGACGACGACGAAGGCATGGTCCTCGAAGAAGTCGACCTTCGGCCGCTGGCCGGTGTTGACGACGTCCTCCAGCGCCAGCGGATGCAGGCTGAAAATGCGGCCGATTTCCTCGATCAGCGGGATGTTGGCGAGGCCGGTGCAGTCGAGCCAGAGGACCGGCCATTTGTCGCAATGGGTGTTGAGGTCGTCGATGCTGGCATTTTCGATGGTCTTGAATTTTTCGGGCGAGATCAGCGTCAGCCTGAGTTCGCTGCGACGCGCCGAGGGGTCGGCGATCAGCGTGCCAGGCGACGCACCGACCGGCGGCCGGCGCGTTTTCACCGGCGCCCGTTTGTTCACCGCTTCGGCCTTTGCCATGTGCCCCTCGAGCGTAGAGTCGAACTGAAGTTAGACGAGAGCCGTCACCCGGCAAAGACCCGCTTGGGCTTGAACATGCCTTGCTCGATGGCACCGATGGCGACCAGCTTGCCGCGCGCCGTGGCGCAGGCTTCCTCGGCTTCCACCGGTGCATCGCGGCCGCGGATGATGACTGGGTTGCCAAGGCGGATCTTGGTCGCCGCATCGTCGCTGATGGCGATCTGCGGCAGGCAATCGAGGGCAGCCGATGTGTCGACCAGGAGCGCATCGATGGCATCGAAGTCGATTGGCACTTCCACCTTGTCGGCAGCCTCTGCCGTGTCGGCGGCTACCGTAGCGTCGGCGATATCAATCGCGTCCGCGTTTCCCTCCACCACGCCGAAACGGGCAGCTTCCAACTCGGCGATGGTAACGAAGTCCTCCGAGGTGAACGGTTCGACCTCGACCCGGCGCAATTCGCTGATATGGCCGAAACAGCCCATGTCGCGGCCCATGTCGCGGGCCAGCGAGCGCACATAGGTGCCCTTGCCGCATTCGACCTCGAAAACAGTGTGGTCGGCGCCATGCTCGACAACGTCCAGACGGCCGATCTCGATCTCTCGCGCGGGTATGTCGACCGTCGCACCGTCGCGGGCCAGATCATAGGCGCGCTCGCCGGCGATCTTGATGGCCGAGAATTGCGGCGGCGTCTGCATGATGACGCCGGTGTATTTCGGCAGCAGGGCGAGCACCTCGGCTTCCGACGGACGCAGATCGGACTCCTTCGTCACCGGACCTTCGAGGTCATCGGTGGAGCGCTCCTGCCCCCATGCGACGGTGAAGCGATAGATCTTGGCGCCGTCCTGCACGTAGGGAACGGTCTTGGTGGCCTCGCCAAGCGCGATCGGCAGCATGCCGGACGCCAGCGGGTCGAGCGTGCCGGCATGGCCGGCCTTTTCGGCCTGGAACAGCCATTTGATCTTGGAGACGGCTTCGGTCGAGCCCATGCCGACCGGCTTGTCCAGGATCAGCCAGCCCGAGATCGGCCGGCCCTTCTTCTTGCCGCGGCGCGCCACTATTCGGTGTCCTTGTTGTCGTCTTTGTCCTGGTGCGCGTTTTGCTGGTCCTCAGGATCCAGATCGCGCGCCACTTCCGGCGATTTCAAGAGGTCGTTTATCTTGGCGAAATTGTCGAAGGAGGTGTCGAGCTTGAAGCGAAACTCCGGCATGAATTTCATCTGCCGCAGCGCGCCGGAGACACGGCCACGGATGAATTTCGCATGCTTGTTCAGCGCCTCGACCACCGCATCGGTATCCTTGGCGCCGAGTGGCGAAACGAAAGCGGTAGCGACCTTCAAATCGGGCGACATGCGCACTTCCGAGACCGACACCACGGTGTTCTCGATCAGCGGATCGATGATCTCGCCGCGCTGCAGGGTTTCGGACAGCGCATGGCGCACCTGTTCGGCGACGCGCAGCATGCGCTGGGATGGGCTGGATGTGGTTGGACGGGGCATTTTTCTCTATCCTGAAGCGTGAGGCGCGGGATGGGACCGTGCCGCATGTCTCATATGGGTCGTTCTCAATAGACCTCGGGCGGCGGCCTTTCGGCCACCGCCCGGTATGGACAAGTCACTCGAACTCAGAGTGTCCGGGTCACCATCTCGACGCGGAAGCACTCGATGACGTCGCCGACGCGCATGTCTTCGTAGTTCTGGAAGGCCATGCCGCACTCCTGGCCGCCGGGGACTTCCGAAACTTCGTCCTTGAAGCGCTTCAGGGTCTTCAGCGTCCCTTCGTGGATGACGACGTTGTCACGGATCAGGCGCACACCCGCGCCACGCTCGACCTTGCCTTCGGTGACACGGCAGCCGGCGATCTTGCCGACCTTGGTGATGTCGAAGATCTCGAGGATCTGCGCGTTGCCGATGAAGGTCTCGCGACGCTCCGGCGACAGCAGGCCCGACAGAGCCGCCTTCACGTCATCCACGAGGTTGTAGATGATCGAGTAGTAGCGGATCTCGATGCCAGCCGCCGCTGCGGCGGCACGCGCCTGGACGTTGGCGCGGACGTTGAAGCCGATGATCGCGGCACCCGAAGTCTCCGCCAGCGACACGTCGCTTTCGGTGATGGCGCCGGCGCCGGCATGGACGATGCGCGCACGCACTTCGTCGGTGCCGAGTTTGTCGAGTGCGGCGTTGATCGCCTCGATCGAGCCCTGCACGTCGCCCTTGATGACCAGCGGAAATTCCTTCAGCCCGCTTGTCTGCAATTGCGACATCATCTGCTCGAGCGAACCGCGCTGGCCGGCATGCTTGGCAACCGCCTTCTCGCGCGCCAGCCGCTGGCGGTATTCGGTGATCTCGCGGGCACGGGCCTCGTTGTTGACCACGGCGAAGCGGTCGCCGGCCTGCGGTGTGCCCTGCAAGCCAAGCACTTCCACCGGCATCGCCGGCGGCGCTTCCTTGATCTGCACACCACGATCGTTGACCAGCGCACGCACCCGGCCCCATTCGTTGCCGGCAACGAGGATGTCGCCCGGCATCAGCGTGCCGGTCTGCACCAGCACGGTGGCGACGGGGCCACGGCCCTTGTCGAGCTGGGCTTCAATGACAACGCCTTCGGCGGTACGATCCGGATTGGCCTTCAGGTCGAGAATTTCGGCCTGCAGCAGGATCGCCTCGAGCAGCTTGTCGAGATTGGTGCCCTTGGTCGCCGACACTTCGACGTCCAGAACTTCACCGCCCATGGATTCGACGAAAACCTCGTGGCGCAGCAGTTCGGAGCGCACTTTCTGCGGATCGGCATCATGCTTGTCGATCTTGTTGATCGCCACGATGATCGGAACGCCGGCCGCCTTGGCATGGCTGATCGATTCGATCGTCTGCGGCATGACGCTGTCGTCGGCGGCAACCACCAGGATGGCAATGTCGGTCGCCTGGGCGCCACGAGCACGCATCGCCGTGAAGGCGGCGTGGCCGGGCGTGTCGATGAAGGTGATCTTGTGACCGTTCTTCTCGACCTGGTAGGCGCCGATATGCTGGGTGATGCCGCCGGCTTCGCCGGAGACGACATTGGCGTTGCGGATCGCGTCGAGCAGCGAGGTCTTGCCATGATCGACGTGACCCATGATCGTCACGACCGGCGGACGCGAAACCAGGTCCTCGGCATTGTCGGCGATGTTGAACAGGCCTTCCTCGATGTCGGACTCGGCGACGCGGCGGACCGTGTGGCCGAATTCGGTAGCAACCAGCTCGGCCGTGTCGGCATCGATGACGTCGCCCGGCTTCAGGATCTGGCCCTGCTTCATGAAGAACTTGACCAGATCGACCGCGCGCTCGGACATGCGTTGCGCCAGTTCCTGGATGGTAATGGTCTCTGGCAGGATCACTTCGCGCATGACTTTCTCGCGCGGCTCATTGTGCATCGCGCGCTTGAATTTTTCCTGGCGGCGACGCATCGACGACAGCGAACGGGCTCGCGCGTCTTCGTCGGACAATGCTGAATTCAGCGTCAGCTTGCCGCGGCGGCGGTCTTCCTCGGCCTTGGTCGGCTTGGCCGGACGCGCCACTTCGGGCGTGACCGGACGGCGCACCGGTGCGCCGGCACCAACACGCTTCGGCTTGGCCACTTCCTCGTCATCGACCGTTGCCAGTTCGGCAGCCAATGGCGCGCGTCGACGGGCCTCTTCCTCAGCCCGACGGCGGGATTCGGCCTCGGTCTGCAACCGCGCCTCTTCCTCGGCCTGGCGGCGTGCGGATTCATCGCGTTCGCGCTTGCGGCGCTCTTCGTCCTCGGCGCGACGCTTGGCATCCTCGGCGGCGCGCTGGCGGTCCTCGACCTCGCGAACCTTCGAGCCCTCGAGCGCCCTGCGGCGTGCTTCCATTTCACTGCGCGACAGCTCGTTCAGCACCATGCCGCTGCGTTCGACCGGGGCCGGTGGCGGTGGTGGCGCCTTCGGTGCTTCCGGCACGACGACGGGTGCGGCCACGACCGCCGGCTTCGGTGTGAAGACCGGGGCGGCAACAGGCTCCGGCTTGTCGCCGGGCATCGAGAACTTGCGCTTCTTGGTTTCGACGACGACCTGCTTGGTGCGGCCGTGCGAGAAGTTCTGGCGCACAGTGCCCTGTTCCATACCGGGGCGCTTCAGCGTCAAGGTCTTCTTCGGCGTCACACTCAGCGTATTGTCGTCACCCGATTTCGTATCGCTCATTCCATATCCTCTGCGGCATCATCTTCGTCAGCAACAGCCGCAAGCATTGCCAGATCGTCCGGGGAACCGCCCCGATACCGGTCGAGCGCAACCATGCGCTTCTGGACCGCCCTGCCCGCGTCTCCCGCGAGAACGGCAGCATGTATCACATTTGTACCCCCCAATGCCAAGCTCAACTCGGCCTCGGAGAAAAGTTTGTAGGCAAGGATGGCGGGCCCGCCGAGATGGACTGTCGCCCGTCGCGCCTGGCTGATCTTGCGCACGCCGTCATCGGACGCCTCGGTCGCGTGGAGCACGAAAAGCGCCAATCCGCCGCGAACAGCACTTTCGACCTTGGTAGCACCAAGCGAAATTGCGCCTGCCTTACGGGCAAGACCAAGCATGCCCAGAGCGTGCCTGGAAAGCAGCCCGTCGATCATGCCGCCAAGATCGGGCGGCACGACCACCTGTGCCTTGAAGGCGCGGGCAAAGAGGTTCTTCGCCGCAGCCTTGTCGATATGTAGGCGGTCGGCGCTCACCCAGCAACCGCGGCCGGGCAGATTTCTCTTGATGTCGGGAACGACGGCCGAATCCGGGCCGACGACGAACCGGATCAGATCATCCGGTTCGGCTTGTTTGCGCGTAACGATGCAGGTGCGATCGTTCATCTCGTCCAGGGGCGGGTTCGGTGCGATGCGGTTTCACCTCACGCACCAACGGCTTCGTCAGCCGAGACTTCTTCGGCTGCAAGCTCGTCTTCGGTGATCCAGCCGGCCTTGAGGCGGGCGGCCAGAACCATCTGTTCGGCGTCTGCGCGGGTCACGCCATGATTGGCCAGCACGCCCGGATAGACCTTTGTCTCGCCGTCCTTGCGTTCCTTCCAGCCGGTCAGGTCGTCGGCGGCATAGCCGGCGAAATCCTCGATCGTCTTCACGCCGTCCTCGCCAAGCGTCACCATCATGGCGGTGGTGACGCCGGGAATTTCGCGCAACTCGTCCGAAACACCGAGCGCCTTGCGCTTGTCATCGTGCTCGGCCTCGATCTTCTCCAGATATTCGCGGGCGCGGGTCTGGATTTCCGAAGCGGTGTCCTCGTCGAAACCGTCGATCGAGGCGATCTCGCCGGAATCGACATACGCGACTTCCTCGACGCTGGTGAAGCCTTCGGAGGCCAGCACCTGGCCGACCATCTCGTCGACGTCGAGGGCTTCCATGAACAGCGACGAACGCTCTACGAATTCCTTCTGGCGACGCTCGGATTCTTCGGCCTCGGTGAGGATGTCGATATCCCAACCGGTCAGCTGCGAAGCCAGACGCACGTTCTGGCCGCGGCGGCCGATGGCCAGCGACAGCTGGTCGTCGGGAACCACGACTTCGATGCGTTCGGCATCCTCGTCGAGCACGACTTTGGCGACTTCCGCCGGCTGCAGCGCGTTGACGATGAAGGACGCCGCCGAAGGCGACCACGGAATGATGTCGATCTTCTCGCCCTGCAATTCGCCGACGACGGCCTGGACGCGGCTGCCGCGCATGCCGACGCAGGCGCCGACCGGATCGATCGAGCTGTCGCGCGAGATGACGGCGATCTTGGCGCGCGAACCTGGGTCGCGGGCGACCGATTTTATCTCGATGATGCCGTCATAGATTTCCGGCACTTCCATGGTGAACAGCTTGGCCATGAACTGCGGGTGGGTACGCGACAGGAATATCTGCGGGCCGCGCTGCTCGCGGCGCACATCGTAGACATAGGCGCGGACGCGGTCGCCATATTTGTAGTTCTCGCGCGGGATCAGCTCATCGCGACGGATGATCGCTTCGCCGCGGCCGAGATCGACGATGACGTTGCCGTATTCGACGCGCTTGACGGTACCGTTGACGATCTCGCCGATGCGGTCCTTGTACTCGTCATACTGGCGGTCGCGTTCGGCCTCGCGGACCTTCTGCACGATGACCTGCTTGGCCGACTGGGCAGCGATGCGGCCGAAATCCATGGGCGGCAGCTGTTCGGCGATGAAGTCGCCGAGCTGGGCGTCGGGATTGCGCTCGCGAGCCGACGAAATGGCGATCTGCGTGGCGTAGTCATCGACCTTCTCGACCACTTCCATCAGCCGCTGCAGCTTCATCTCACCGGTGTTCGGGTTGATGTCGGCGCGGATGTTGGTCTCCTGACCGTAACGCGAGCGCGCCGCCTTCTGGATCGCATCGGCCATGGCGGCGATGACGATCGACTTGTCGATCGACTTTTCACGCGCGACCGCGTCGGCGATCTGCAGCAATTCAAGTCTGTTGGCGCTTACAACCATCGTTTTTCTCCGGAGCTTGTTTGCCGGGCCTTTGCGCCCGGCAGCTCAATCATAGTTCCTGTTCGTGGTCTTCCGTGGCGTCCGCTTCCGCACCCGACTCGTCGTCGTCCGGTTCGCCGCGGCGCTTCTTGGCTTCCTTGCGCGCCCTGTTGTCCTTCGACAGGGCATCGCGGATGAGATCGTCGGTCAGGATCAGGCGCACGTCGGCAATCGCATCGTAGGGGACACGCACCGTCGGCTCCTCGCCATAGGCTGCCTTGTCGCGCTCGATCAGCACATCGTCTTCGCCGGCTTCGGCGATCTTGCCCTTGAAGCGCTTGCGGTCGGCGACGACCATCGATGTTTCCATCTTCACCAGATGACCCGTCCAGGTCGTGAAATCCGATTTACGGACCAGTGGCCGGTCGATGCCGGGCGACGAGACTTCGAGGTGATAGGCCTTTTCGATCGGATCATCGACGTCGAGCGCCGGCGACACAGCGCGGCTGACCTCTTCGCAATCCTCGACGGTCATGGTGCCGTCCTCGCGTTCGGCCATGATCTGCAGCGTCAGCCCGTTCTGGCCCGACAGATGCACCCGCACGAGGCGGAAGCCGATGCCGCGCAGAACCGGCTGGACGATCAGTGCGATGCGCGCATCGATGCCGCTTTCGCGGATGATGCGATCGTCGCCCTCGCTTGCCGTTGCAGTCATTGAAATCCTGTCGTTCTCTACGAAGTTATCGGCAGGTAATAAAAAAGAGCGGGACCGGGTGGACCCACTCTTCGTCATACCGACCAAGAATTTGAGGCTGATATAGACGATCGCGGCCTGTGTTTCAAGCCCGCTGTGCTGGTCGGGCAGCGCCGCCATCGAGGCGGCCCGCGCCAGCGTTGCATGGGACGCATGGCGCCTATGCGGCGATACCCATGGGATTGGCGCCGAAACGCACCTACCTATGTTGCGCTGCACAAATGTGACCGCGCGTCACACGTGCGCGAAAGGACATGATCATGAGCAATCGCAAGATATTTTCTGCAATAGGCGACTTCTTCACCGTATTCGGCAGCGCCGTGGCCGCTTCGCGGGCCGTGGAAGCCGGTCGCAGGCCGCGCGCCGACGACCTGCGCAATCTCGGCGTCGAGCCTGCCGCCTTCGATCGCATCGGCCGCCGCTTCTAGCTTTGACGCAATTCCGGACGGAAAACCGTTTCACACTTTCCAGGAATTTCTCTAAGACCGCGAGCTTATTTCCGAATGAAGGTAAGATAGGCCGGCCGCCGGCCCTCACGAATGGCCTTGGCCTCGTAACGGGTGCCCGGCCAACCTTCATAGGATAGGTGCCAGTCCGCCGCCTCGCAAGCCTGCCATGCGAACGCGCCATGCGCGCGGCAATGCAGCAGGGTCCAATTGACATAGGTGTCGATGTCGGACGCGAAGCGGAATTTTGAACCAGGCTTCAGCACACGCGCGAACCGCTCGAGATTGACCGGGCTGACGAAGCGCCGCTTCCAGTGTTTCTTCTTCGGCCAGGGGTCGGGATAGAGCAGATCGATGCCGTCGAGCGAGGCTTGCGGCAGCCAGTCGAGCAGCCTTGTGGCGTCGTCGTCATAGACCCGCAGATTGGCGAGTGGTTTCTCGCGCACCGCCATCATCATCTTGGCCATGCCGTTGACGAAGGGCTCGACGCCGATAAAGCCGATCGAAGGCGCCTCGATCGCACGATGCAGGAGATGCTCGCCACCGCCGAAGCCAATCTCAAGGCGAACCGCGCGGACATCCGTCTCAAACAGAGCGTGCAGATCAGCCGGCGGTTCAGCCGTCAGATCGAGCCGATATGTGCCAAAGCCGCTTTCCAGTGCGGCCGCCTGCTGCGGACGCATGGTTTTGCCGCGCCGGCGACCGAAAAAGGCTTCGGTCGCGCGGCTTGGTCTGTCCTTCGGATCCATGGTGGGACTTTGCGGCGCCGCTGTCAGGCGGCGACCGCGTCCTTGAGCGCCTTGGCGAGATCGGTCTTTTCCCAGGAGAAAGACCCATCACGGCCGGCCTTGCGGCCGAAATGGCCGTAGGACGACGTCTTGGCGTAGATCGGTTTGTTGAGATCGAGGTGACGGCGGATGCCCGACGGCGACAGATCCATCACCGTGCGCAGCGCGTCCTCGAGCTTTGCCTCGTCGACCTTGCCGGTACCGTGCAAGTCGACATAGACCGACAGCGGCTGAGCAACGCCGATGGCGTAGGAAAGCTGGATGGTGCAGCGGTCGGCGAGTTTCGCCGCCACGACGTTCTTGGCCAGGTAGCGCGCCGCATAGGCCGCCGAACGATCCACCTTGGTGGTGTCCTTGCCGGAGAAGGCACCGCCGCCATGGGGTGCGGCACCGCCATAGGTGTCGACGATGATCTTGCGGCCGGTCAGCCCGGCGTCGCCGTCCGGCCCGCCGATGACGAACTTGCCGGTCGGATTGATGTACCACATGCAGTTGTCGGCGATCTTCAGCTCGCCCAGCGCCTCCCGGATATAGGGTTCGACGACCTTGCGGACCTTCTTCGAATCCCAGCTCGCATCGAGATGCTGCGTGGACAGCACGATCTGCGTCGCCTCGGCGGCCTTGCCGTCGACATAGCGAACGGTGACCTGGCTCTTGGCATCCGGTCCGAGCCTGCCGGCTTCACCGCTGCCCTCGTGGCGGGCGGCTGCCAGCAATTCGAGGATCTTGTGGCTGTAGTAGATCGGCGCCGGCATCAGATCCGGCGTCTCGCGGCAGGCGTAGCCGAACATGATGCCCTGGTCGCCGGCACCCTCTTCGCCCTGACGGTCGGAGGCATTGTCGACGCCCTGGCCGATGTCAGGCGACTGGCCGTGCAGCAGAACCTCGATCTTCGCGGTTTTCCAGTGAAAGCCGGCCTGCTCGTAGCCGATCTCGCGGATCGCCTTGCGGGCGACCGACTTGAACTTGGCCGGATTGACGACCGAATGCCCGGCGGCATCCTTGAGAATATTGCCTGCCTTGTCCCTCTTGAGCAGCGTGTCGGGAACACGCACTTCGCCGGCGATGACGACACGGTTGGTGGTGGCCAGCGTCTCGCAGGCGACACGGACTTTCCACGGGTCCATGCCGGTCTTCTTGGCTTCGCGATACACCAGATCGACGATCTCGTCGGAAATCCGGTCACAGACTTTGTCGGGATGGCCCTCGGCAACGGATTCCGAGGTAAAGAAGTAGTTCTGCCGCGTCACGGGTGTCCCCTCTTGAAAAACGATCGGCAGGCTGCCGATTTTGGCGCGCCACGTGTTAGCGGGGCGAAGCGCCGCTCGTCAAGCGGTGCTTCGGCTCTGGCATGAATGTCGATGCAGTTATCTTGTGCCACCAGCGGCAAGACGCCGCCGGTGCTGGCGTGATTGAGGGTCAGTCGGGATCGTCGGCGGAGAGGGACTTGACCAGGTCTATAATCCTGCGGCGCACCTTGGCATCAGCGATCTTGACAAAGGCCCGGTTGAGCTGAAGGCCTTCAGGGCTGCCGCAGAATTCGACAGCGAAAGCCATCGACGCGTCCTCGGCAAATCCACGGCCCGCCACGGGCTCCTGGCCGGGCGCATCCTCGAAAAAGAAGGCGACCGGCACGCCGAGTATGGACGCTATCGCCTGCAATCGGCTGGCGCCGACGCGGTTGGTGCCTTTTTCATATTTCTGAATCTGTTGAAATGTGATGCCGAGGTTTTCTCCCAGCTTTTCCTGGCTCATTCCCAGCATGTTGCGGCGAAGCCGGATGCGACTGCCAACATGGATGTCGATCGGATTCGGTTTCTTCTTGTTGTCTTCTGTCATTTTTTCCTCGCCGAATTTTTTCGGCTTTCTCTATTTTTTCTTGCCCAAACAAAGCCGGAGGCAACTGCCCCAACAGAACGATCCACCGGCTTCGAGAAATTTTCAGGCACTTACAGTATGAGTTTCTAATGTGTTGGCTGTCAATTCACCCGTAGCCTTTGCCTTACGTTCAACAGCGCTGCCCCAACGGCAAACAGCAACATGATCAGCATTCCGTTAATGCGCCGTTGGCCGGGAGATATGAGCGCCTGTCCGGAAATCGGTATGTGGGCATCGATGGCGCCGCGTGCGTCGATCGCAAGCGCATCGACGATGCGCCCGCGCGGATCGACGACGGCCGAGATGCCGTTGTTGGCAGCACGTACCAATGGCAATCCATTTTCCACCGCGCGGATCTGGGCCTGCCTGAAATGCTGATACGGACCCGGCGTGTCGCCGAACCACGCATCGTTGGTAACGTTCACAATAAGCTGCGCTGACGCAGCGTCAACTGCCACAAGATCGGGAAAGATCACCTCATAACAGATAAATGGCAGCGCACGGATGCCATCGGGCAGCGTGATGGCGTGCCGCTCATTGCCGGCCGCGAAACTCATCGGCCCGGCAACCAGTTGCTCGATGCCGAAACGCTGGAGCAGATCGGCGAAAGGCAGGTATTCGCCGAACGGCACCAGGTGAACCTTGTCGACGGCGTCAGCGATTTCACCCTTGTCGTCGATCGCCACCACGGAGTTGTAGTAACGGCTGTCGGCATTCGCGGCCGAACCGCCTTCCTCGCGAACGACGCCGGCAATCAGCATCTGGCCGGATCCGAGCATGTCTCCCAGCGCCGTCAATGCGTCCGGACGCTCGGTGAAGAGGAAAGGCACCGAGGTTTCGGGCCACAGGATCAGCTGCGGCTTTTGATGGCCTGGGTCCGGCGCCTTGGCCGAGAGCCCCATCAGGACCGCGAAGATGCGGTCGCGCACCGAGGCATCCCATTTTTCCGACAGGTCCACGGCCGGCTGAACGATGCGGACATCCAGGCTGCGTGAAGCTGGCGGTTCGGGAGCGCCAAGCCTGACATAGCCGAAGCCGACATGGGCGGCGGCGAGCATGACAAACAGTGCCGCGCCGAGGCGCAGGTGCCGACGTGCCGCCAGCAGTGCCGGCAGTGCGAAGACGAACACGGCGAGCGCGTTCATGCCGATCATGCCCGTCACCGAGACGCTCTGCATCAGCAGCGGCACGGGCATGGCCGCGTAGCCGACGGCATTCCAGGGAAAACCGGTGAACAGGAAATCGCGCAGCCATTCCGCCAGGCCGAAGCCGAAGGCAAGGGCGGCGATGCGGCCAATGTCGTTGCTCCACAGCAGCCGGGCAACGATTGCCGCAAAGCCGTAGAAAAAGGCGAGCATGAAAGGAATGCCGACCACGGCGAAGGGGAGCGCCCAGGCAAAGCTGTCGGCCTCGACCAGCAGCGCCGAACCGATCCACCAGAGGCCGGCGAGGAAATAGCCGAAACCGAACCACCAACCGACGGCAAAAGCCGGCCGTAGACGCCGGAACAGACTGCCGGAAGCTTCACCGGTGGCGCCGTCGAGCAGCCAGACCAGCAGCGGAAACGAGACGAAACAGGCGGCGAAGAAATCGTAAGGCGCCTGACCAAGCACCGCCAAGGCACCTGCGAGAAACGCCACGAGCGCACGCCGCCAACCCCAAAGCAGAATTATCCGGCCGGTGAGGCGCTCCATGCATACTTCCGAGTCGCGAATCAGGACACAAGATTTAACAGGCTGCGCTCCGCGCTCCAAACGGCGGATGGGCTGGCTGAGATGCACAGCTCCGGCCCTGCCCTACCAGTGCCAACCCTCGATTTGAACGCTCCCCAGCCGCTCGGCCTCCTCGCGCGGAACCGAACGGATGGTCTGCGTGAAGGTCCAGACATGGCCCTCGGGGTCGCGGGCACGATACTGGCGCTCACCGTAGAACTGATCCGCCGGCTCCTGGATTATCCCGGCGTCGGTCGCCCGCGCCTGCTCGCAATGCGCATCCAGGCCGTCCTTCAGCCTGATATAGATCGACTGCGTGTTGCTGCCCGAGACCGAAGCCGGGCTGGCGACATAATCGCTCCATTCGGAATCGACGATGATGTAGCTGTCGCCGAACCGCATCTCTGCATGGATGAGTTTTCCCTCGGCATCGCTGACCACCATGCTGCGCTCGAAGCCGAAGGCGGCTTCCAGCCAATCCAGCGCGGCACGAGGGTCCTTGTAGAAGACACCAGACCCCAGACTTGGATGCTTGAACGGGTCGTCGACAGTCATCGGGCGAGCGTGACGCTCACGCCTGTTCGGTGCGCGCGGTGGCGCGCCGGCGGCGCTCACCCTTCTGGCTCTGCACGATGCGCACGCGCTTGACGCGGCGCGGATCAGCATCGAGGACGTGGAATTCGAAGCCGGGTATGGCCTGCACCACCTCGCCGCGGGCCGGAACACGGCCAAGCGTGTTGAAAATCATGCCGCCGATCGTGTCGACATATTCGCCATGTTCACCGGCGGCGAAATCCCCGCCGATCATCTTGGCCACGTCGTCGATCTCGGCCTTGCCGTCGACGATGAACACGCCGTCGCCGCTCTGGGTGATCATCGGCTCGTCGTCGTCATGCTCGTCCTCGATGTCGCCGACCACCATCTCGACGATGTCTTCCAGCGAGGCAAGACCGTCGGTGCCGCCATATTCATCGATGACCAGCGCCATTTGCGTGCGCGTCGTCTGCATGCGGCCCATCAGGTCGGAGGCAAGCATCGACGGCGGCACGAACAGCACCGGGCGGATCAGATTGAGGTCGCCAATGGTGCGTGCGAGGTCGACCTGGGCAAGATCGAGAACCGTGGCAGCGGGGGTTTTCCTGGTCGTGCGGCCCTTCTTGACGCGCGCGATCTTGGTGATGTGGGCCAGCACGTCACGGATATGGACCATGCCGCGCGGATCATCGAGCGTCTCGGAATAGACCGGCATGCGGGAATGGCCGGATTGTTCGAAAGTGCCCAGGAGATCGCCGAGCGTCGTCGTGATTTCGACCCCCTGAATGTCGGCGCGCGGTACCATGACGTCCTCGACGCGCACTTCGCGCAGCCGCAGGATGTTGTTGAGCATGGCGCGTTCGCCGGGCGAGAAGGCGCCGGCATCGCTCGTCGTCTCGGCAAGCGCGCCGGCAATTTCCTCACGCAGGCTGGTTCCGTTGCGTTGCCGAAACAGGCCCAGAACGCGGTCGAACAGGGAGGGACCGGCAGGCAACGTCTCGCTGGCAGCGCTGCCAGCACCGGCAACAGCAGAGGTACTGCTAGCGCCAGAGGTACTGTTAGCACCAGAGGTAACGGTACTCGGACTTGATCCCTCTTCCGACGTGTCGGAAGCCTTGGTCGCACTGCCGGCGTCGGGGCGGGCGGCAGTTTCTGGTTTGTCGTTCATCGTCGTCCGGTCAATTGATCAGATGTAGTTACGCGTAGGGGTCGGGAATGGCAAGCCTTGCAAGCGCCGCGCGTTCGACGGCTTCCATCGCCTCGGCTTCAGTGTCGGTCTCGTGATCGTAACCCAGCAGATGCAGCAGGCCGTGGATGACGAGATGGGTGATATGGTTCTCGACCGGCTTGTCTTCCAGTGCCGCTTCACGCGCGACCGTCTCGGCGGCGAGCACGATGTCGCCCAGCATCGGCGGCAACGGTCCGCCTTGCACAAACGGAAAAGCCGGGAAAGACAAGACATTGGTCGGCTTGTCCTTGCCGCGCCAGCCGGCGTTGAGAACCCGGACATGGGCGTCGTCGGTAAAAACGAGGCTGAGTTCGGAACGGCCCGCCACGCCGGTTTCGGCAAAAGCCGCCTTGACGGCGCGATCGACCAGCCGCGTCAGGCTTGCCTCGTCGGGCCAGTTGCCCGCCTCAACCGATATGTCGATGTCGACGGGAACATTCCCGTCGCCGGATGTTATGTCCTCAGGCATGAAGCCGCATCGTCAACATCAATTCTCGGCGCCGAGGCCGCGCGCCAGCTTGGCGTCCCGGTCGTAGGCCCTGACGATTTCCGCCACCAGTGGATGGCGGACCACATCGCCGTCGTTGAAGCGCACGGTGACCGCGCCCGCCACGCCGTCCAGCACCCGCAAGGCTTCGACCAGTCCCGATTTGGTGTTCGAAGGAAGGTCGATCTGGGTCGGATCGCCGGTGACGATCATGCGCGAATTTTCGCCCAGACGCGTCAGGAACATCTTCATCTGCATCGGCGTGGTGTTCTGCGCCTCGTCGAGGATGACGGCGGCATGCGCCAGCGTGCGGCCGCGCATGAAGGCGAGCGGCGCGATCTCGATCACTTCGGCGGCAATGGCGCGCTCGACCTTGTCGGCGGGCATCATGTCGTAGAGCGCGTCATAGAGCGGCCGCAGATAGGGATCGACCTTCTCCTTCATGTCGCCGGGCAGGAAGCCCAGCCGTTCGCCGGCCTCGACCGCAGGCCGCGAGAGAATGATGCGCTCGACCATGCCGCGCTCGAGCAGCATCGCCGCATGGGCCACCGCCAGATAGGTCTTGCCGGTGCCGGCCGGGCCGATGCCGAACACCAGTTCCGACCGTTCCAGCGCCCGCATATAGGCGTCCTGGTTGAGTGAACGGGCATAGATCGTCTTCTTGCGGGTGGTGATCTGGGCGGCGGAAACCTTGCCCTTGCGCTCCAGCGTCGGCAGGGTCAGCTGATCGTCGGCGGCGATCGCCATGCGCACGGCGCCGTCGACGTCGGACTGGCCGATATCGACGCCTTTCTGGAGAATGCCGTAGAGGTTGTCCAGGGCGCGGCGCGCCTGCTCGGCGGCCGACGCCGAACCCTTGATGGTCAGCTGGTTGCCGCGTGAGCGGATGTCGACGCCAAGCTTCTGCTCCAGCCTGGCGAGGTTTTCGTCGAACTGACCATAAAGGGCGCTGGCAAGCTTGTTGTTGTCGAAAGTCAGAACGATGTGCGCCATGTCAGAAGCCCCAGATGCCGGTACCGGGGGCAGGTTCTTCAGCTCTGCTGCGCTCAACCGTCTCTCCTCATCTGCCGAGACCCTCAGGCCAATTCGGCGAACAGGCTGTTGTAGCCCGTCTTCGTGATTCGCACCTGGATAATGTCACCGATTTCGCCGGCCTTTTCATCAACAATAACCGGCTGCAGCCAAGGCGAGCGGCCAACCTTCTGGCCGGCCTGACGGCCGGGCTTCTCGATCAGCGTGTCGATGGTGCTTCCGACGAGGCTCAAACCGAAATCCTGCTGCTGCTTCACAAGCAGAGCCTGCAGTCTCTGCAAGCGCTCGTCCTTGACCGTTTCCGGCACGTGATCGGACATTTCGGCGCCCGGCGTGCCGGGGCGCGGCGAATATTTGAACGAAAAGGCCGAGGCGTAATTCACCTGACGCACCAGCTCCATGGTCGCCTCGAAATCCGCCTCGGTCTCGCCGGGAAAGCCGACGATGAAGTCGCCGGAGAGCGCAATGTCAGGCCGCGCGGTACGGATACGGTCGAGCAGCGCCAGATAATCCCTCGCCGTGTGCCGGCGATTCATCGCCTTGAGGATGCGGTCGGAGCCGGATTGCACCGGCAGATGCAGATAGGGCATCAATGCCGGCAGATCGCGATGGGCCGCTATCAGTTCGTCATCCATGTCGCGCGGGTGGCTGGTGGTGTAGCGCAAACGCGCCAGCCCGGGGATTTCGGCCAGCCTGAACAGCAGGCGGCCAAGCCCCCACTCCTGACCGCTCCCGCCCTGGCCATGCCAGGCATTGACGTTCTGGCCGAGCAGCGTCACTTCGCGCACGCCGGCTTCGGCCAGGCGCTCAGCCTCCGCGACAATCTGCGCCACCGGCCGGGAGACCTCGGAGCCCCTTGTATAGGGCACAACGCAGAAGGTGCAGAACTTGTCGCAGCCTTCCTGCACGGTGAGGAAGGCGGTGACGCCGCGCTTGATGACCTCGGCCCGCTTGGGCTGCGGCAGGTGCTCGAACTTGTCTTCGATGGCGTAATCGGTCTCGACGATCTTTTCGCCGCCGCGCACCCGCGCCAGCACGTCCGGGAGCCGGTGATAGGTCTGCGGACCGATGACCAGGTCGACTGCCGGCGAACGGCGGATGATCTCGGCGCCTTCGGCCTGCGCCACGCAGCCGGCGACGCCGACCAGCATCTCACGGCCGGCCAGGGCACGTTCGGCTTTCATATCGCGGATACGGCCGAGCTCGGAATAGACCTTTTCGGCCGCCTTCTCCCTGATATGACAGGTGTTCAGCAGCACCAGGTCGGCCTCGCCAATGGCATCGGTCGCGGAATAGCCGTCGGCAGCCAGCGCATCGGCCATACGCTGTGAATCATAGACATTCATCTGGCAGCCATAGGTCTTGATGAAGACTTTTCTCGCTGCCGCGGGAAGCACCGCCGGCTGTCCAGCCGTAGTGCCGATGTCGTCGCTTTCTATCGTGTTCAAGTCCATAAGGCGGCTTCTAACGCCTTTCCGTGACAAAAAACAGACGATTCTCGGCCCGCGCCAGCAAGAGCGTGCCGGAGCTACCGGCTCGGCCGCGGGTCGGCAAGCGCCGCCTGCATCATCTCACGCACCTGGCTTTCCATCAGTTTCGACGTCTCCTTGCGGTTCGAACCCTTGGAAAAGGCGATTGCCTCGCCGAAATGCACCTCGACGTCGAGCGCGCCCTCCGCCAGCAGAACCTTGAGATGCGGCATCAAATCCTCATCGCCGATCCAGGCGGCAAGCGGGCGATGCCGGCGGCCGAGCGGCACGCCGTGCAGACGCGTATAGGCGATCGCCACCGGCTGGATGAACACCTGTTCCGCCGCGCCTTCGGAAATCGCCATCGAGGCGGCGCCGAACAGCGTGCTCTTGAACGGCAGGACCATATTGCCGTCGCCGGTCGAGCCCTCGGCAAACAGCACCATCGCATCGCCCTTGGCCATGCGGCTGGCAATCTCGCTTGCCTGGTCGCCCGACGAACGCTTGCGCTCGCGCTCGATGAAGACGGTGCGCTGCAGCTTCGACAGCATGCCGATCAGCGGCCAGCCTTCCATATCCGCCCTGGCGATGAACTTTACGTCGGCAAAAGAGCCGAGCACCATGATGTCGGTCCAGGAGATGTGATTGGACGCAACCAGCAGCGGGCGCTTGTCGGACAGCGCTCCCTTGACATGGATGCGCATGCCGAGCGCCCTGACGATCAGCCTGTGCCAGACCTTGAGGATGAAGGTTTCCGGCCACCAGCCAGTCTTCATCGACAGGATCTGTAGCGGCACGAGGACCAACGAACCGGCGACAACGAGGCCCAGCGCCAGGAAAATCCTGATTTTCTTGATCATCGCCCCATCCCGGCCGTCTCGCTAGCGAAGATCGCGGCGCATGACAAGCGCGCCGGTCGGTCCGTGTTCGGCCGATCTGTAGTAATTCGGCCGCTTGCCGACCTCGCGGAAGCCCAGCCGACGATAAAGCGCGATCGCCGCGACATTGGTCTCGTCGACCTCGAGGAACAGCGCTTCGGCGCGCTGCGCGTGCAGTTCGCGCAACACCGCGTCCATCAATTGCCAGCCCAGCCCCTGGCGACGATGCGATCGCGCCACCGCGACGGTCAGGATCTCGCCCTCGCCTGCCGCAAGCCTCGCCAGCACGAAGCCGACGGGCGGCTTGGAGCCCTGTCCGGTTTCGCGCGCGGCATAGCCGAACACGGTGTCCTGTTCGAGCAGGGCGGCGAATTCGCCATCGGTCCAGGGGCGGACAAAGTCCTCGCGATGCAGCAGCGAGACCGCCGGACTGTCGGCGATTCTCAGCGGCTCGAGCGCGTAGTCCCGGCGGCGTGGTTGGAGAAAAGGTATGCGCATTTATCTTTCTTGCCTTGATAGAATAAAGCCAGCCTGCGGCTTGGCGTCGGCGCCGCGCATATAGAGCGGTTTCGGCCGTTCGCCCGCGCCCTTGGCGGCAGCCAGGCGGGCGTAGGTGACAATGTCGGCGGTGGCCGTCCGAGGGCCGACATCAAATTCGCGCCCGGCCGATGCGCTGATGAGCGCTGCCGCGGTGCCGGCAAGCACCGGAGACGTTTCCTTCGCCATAGCCACCACGTCAGCCAGCGTGGCCGCGGCCGGACCGTAAGTCAAGACTAACCTTTCGTCGTAAAAGGCCGCGTGGATCTCTTCACGGCCGGCATCGAGCGCCGCCAGCACGGCGCGACCGGGAAATGCCGCTGCTGCTTCGGCGGCCAGCGCCTCCAGTGTCGTCACCCCTATTGCCGGTATCTTCAGCGCCAGCGCCAGGCCACGCGCGGTCGAGACGCCGACGCGCAGACCGGTGAAAGAACCGGGGCCGACAGAGACGGCGATGGCGCCAAGACCTGCATAGTCGGTTGCGCTTGCCTCCAGCGCTTCGGCGATGACCGCCATCAGTTGCTCGGCATGGCCCTTGCCGAGATCGAGCACCTGATGGCCAAGCTCCTGCTTCGCCGTCGCGTCATAGACGCAAGCGGCGCAGAGATTGGCGGCACAGTCGATGGCAAGCAATTTCATGAGGCAACCGGTTCGAAAACAATTCCCTGTGCCCGCCACGGCCCGCCACCGCAAGGGGATAGTGCATAATTCGTTAAGCGGCTTCGCTTGTAGCCTATGCGGCCTGTTCGATACGCAGCATGTGGTTGTCCCAGACATAGTCCGGTTCGGAGCGTGTCGCGCCGCTGCCCTCGACGATCTCGCCGGCGCCGGTGGTGGCCATGAAGCCGGTTCCATCGGGCGCCACGCCGCAGACCTCGACCAATGCGCTGTTCGCAACGACCCGGCCGCTGGCCGCATCGATCACGACGAGCGAGTTGCCTTCCGGCGAGGAAACGGCGACGGTTCCGGCAGCCCGATTGGCGGCTACCGAGCCTATGTAGTTGCGGAAGCCGGACAAAACGTCCTGCGGCATGTCCAGCAACTGCAGCTCCTTGCCGCGGGCGGCGCGACCGACCAGCAACGGTCGATCGGTGCCCGGCCCCCTGTACTGGCAGCCGAACCAGACGCTTCCGGACCGATCGGTGTCCATGTGGCGGATCGACAGCTGATGCAGTGCGGCCGGCAATTCGTGCTTCTCGATAAGATCGCCGGTGACGCGGTCTATCAGCACATAGGACGGCTTCATGGTTGCAATGTTGAGCTCGGCGCGGCCGTAATCCGGATGGGTCTCGATGCCGCCATTGGCAACCGCGATCGTCCTGCCATCGCCCAGGAGCAGAAGCTCGTGCGGACCCACGCCATAGGTCGGGAATTCGCCGACACGGCTGAATTTGGCCCGCGCATCGTAGACGCCGACGACGCCGGCGGCGTTGTCGAAGTCGTTTTCGGTGGCATAGAGCAGCGCACCGTCGGCCGAGAACACGCCATGGCCGAAGAAATGCCGGCCGGCGATGCTGGCGATGGTCAGCGGCGCGTCACGGCCCGAGTGATCGAAAACCACGGCGAAGGTGCCGGGCTGACGCGCGAAGACCACCGAGCGTTTCGATATGGGATCGAAGGTGACATCGTGGCCGCGATCGGACAGGTCGATCGCATGCAGGACCTTGCCGGCCTCGGACAGGACGGCAGCGCCAAAGCTGCCGTCGCGTTTGACGAAAGCCGTGGCGAAGACGGCGTCGGCCACAAGCGTGGTTGCCCGGGCCGAGGGCGTCATCGTCGCCATGAAGCCAACGCCTGCAGCTCTCAGGAAGTCGCGGCGATCTATCAGAGGGGTTTTCAATTCAGTCCCCATCCAGCGAGGAGAAGCCTGCGGTCAGTCCGAATTCGGAGGTCAACCTCGTGCCGATCAAGGCCGACAGGCTGGAGGTGATCAGCGCGAAATGATCGAGCTTGTCACGAAGCGCCGGATCGGCAAGCGCCTTGTCGATTGGACCGCTGACCGCCTTGGCGGTGGCGACACCGTTGACCAGCTGGATGTGGATCGATTCGGCCATCCAGCGCGCATCGGCCGGCAGAGCATCGCCAAGTTTCGAGGCCTGGAACAGCGTATCGATGCCGGAGAGATTGCCGGCCAGTGACGCGGTGGTGTTCTGCGAGCGCCAATAGATTGCCTGTTTCGGCTTGTCCGCATCCGGCTTGCCGCCGAAAAACCCTTTCAGGCGCACGTCGCGGACCATTTCCAGTTCGTTGATGAAGACGCCGACCAGTTCCGTCACCGCTTCGTTGCCGTCGCGGTAGAGCGGGTTCTGCGCCCCCGGATTGGCCCAAAGCGCGGCAAAGCCGTCCGGCTTGTTCCAGGCGGCGCTGACCTCGCCGGCCATGGTTTCGATGTTGCCGGCAACGGCAGTGCCATAAGCGCAGCGGTAGGGATCATCCTTGCCGGCAAGTGCATCGGCGCCGTCGCCGTAAAGAACGAATTCGAGCGCGCCCAGCCCCTGCATGGCAACGCTCTTGCCGGCCAGTTGTGCCGGATCGGTCGCGGTCGGATCCTTGTCGGACAGCGCCGCCTGTACCTGTTTCAGGCCGATGCTCTTGCGATCCGGCCAGAACAGCATGCGCTCCAGCCGGTTGTTCTCCTTGATCGGTCCGAAGCCGATGATTTCGGCTAACGACCAGGCATAGACGGTGGCGGAGAATTCGGCGCGTGCGGCATCGAGTTTTCCTTGCGAGGGCGTGACGCACAGCTTGCGCATGGATCCGGTCAAGGCTTCCGCATGCTCGTGCAGGCCGGCATAGGCCGGGCGGACGAAGCCATCGATCGCGCGCTGGATGATATCGGAGGCTTTGACCGCCGCAGACGCAGGGGCAACGCCCAGCAATGCCAGCGCAAGAACGAGAAACAATGCAGAACGCTTGAACATCACAGTGACTCCAGGAATTTGAGCAGCGCATTGCGGTCGGCCGCATTGGTTGCGGCAAAGCGGTCGCGCGCTTTCTGCGCCTCGCCGCCATGCCACAGGATCGCCTCGGTCAGGCTGCGCGCGCGCCCGTCATGCAGGAAGAAGGAATTGCCGTTGACCGTCCCGGTCAGGCCGATGCCCCATAGTGGCGGCGTGCGCCATTCATTGCCCGTTGCATCTCCCACGGCTTGGCCATCGGCCAGATCAGGCCCCATGTCGTGCAGCAGGAAGTCGGAATAAGGCCAGATCAACTGGAAGGCCTGCGCCTTGTTGGGCGTATCGCGGCGCGTGACGAATTTCGGCGTGTGGCAGGCAATGCAGCCGATCTCGTAGAATGTTTTTTTGCCCGCGAGCACGTCGGGCCGGTCGAGGTCGCGGCGCGACGGCACGGCCAGGTTCTGCGAATAGAAGGTGACGAGATCCATCACCGGCGGCGGCGCCTCGACCGGGCCAAGACGCTGCTGCACGCCGTTCGGCATGTCGAGGCATTTTGCCTCCGCAGCAGTGCAATCGCCCCAATGCTTCGGCTCTTCGGGCGTCGAGATGCCGATGTCGCCGGCAAAGGCGTCCGCCGCCTGCTGGCGGATCGACGCGGTCTGTGCCTTCCAGCCGAAACGGCCAAGCGTCAGTTTTCCGTTCAGGCTATCGCGCACGATGTTCGGCCTGCCGGAAATGCCGTCGCGGTCCCTGTCGTCTGGATCGGCGTGGGCGAGAATATCAGCCGGCGCGATCTGTTCGATCAGGCCCAAGCCGATCATCGGCGGGGTCAGGCGCGGCGACAGCGTGGTGCGTGGGTCAAGCGGCCCGTAGCCAAGGCCGTCAACCGAATAGCTCGGCTTGCGCAAGGAGATCACAGTGCGGTCCGTCAGCTCTACCTTACGTTCTTGGTAGTCGACATGCATCCTGCCTTCACCGGGCAGGCCGGGTACGGCGAGCTCCTGCAATTGCCTGCCGTAGACCGGGTCGGGGAAGTTGAGCACCTCGTGGTCGGCAAGCGCCGCCTTCTCTTCCGCGCTGCTGGCGTCACGGGCCAGCCGCAGGAACATCGACGTGGTGCCGACGTCGCCTTGCGGCGGGCGGCCGCGGCCATCCTTCAGATGGCAGTTCTGGCAGGCACGTTCGTTGAACAGCGGGCCGAGCCCGTCCGACGCCTGCGTCGAGGATGGCGACGAGACCCAGTTCTTGCGGAAAAGGGCATTGCCGAGCTTGAAGTCGCCCTCTTCCTCGAAGGTGATGTTGGCCGAGGATTGCGAGAAGGAATCGCGGCTGACGTCCTTCCGGGACGTGCCGGCGCCACCTTGCATCAGTTCGAACTGCTCTGGCCTGGAAAAATCCGCGGTCGGCCTCGTGACGGCGATGACGCGCGCCTGGTCCTTCGCATTGAGGTCGGTGCGCGTGGTGGCGAGCCCGGCAGGCTGAAGATCACCGGCCATCGCCGAAGAGGCAAGCGCCAACACGAGCACGACATAGCGCCGACGCGCCAATCCGGCCGGCGTCTTGCGAAGGAGCGGCGAGCCATTGGCCCGCCGCGAGCGGCGCACGAATTCTAGCAGGCGCCGCATTCCCGCATGCCCTTACTCCGCCTCGTCCGCCGATGCGGCGTTGAGCTGGCCGTATTTTTCCTCGCCGATCGAGGCAAGCAGGTCGAGCTGCGTCTCGAGAAAGTCGATGTGACCCTCCTCGTCGGCGAGCAATTCCTCGAACAGCTTCATCGTCACGTAGTCGCCGGCGTCGTTGCAGATTTCGCGCGACCGCTTGTAGGCGGTACGTGCGTCATATTCGCCGGCAAGATCGGATTCGAGCACTTCCTTGACGTTCTGCCCGATGCGCAGTGGCGCCACGGACTGCAGGTTCGGATGGCCTTCGAGGAAGATGATACGGGCGACGAGCTTGTCGGCATGGTGCATCTCCTCGATCGATTCCGCCCGCTCCTTCTTTGCCAGCTTGGCGTATCCCCAGTCCTCAAGCAGACGGAAATGCACCCAGTACTGATTGACGGCCCCAAGCTCCAGAAAAAGAGCCTCGTTAAGCCGCTCGATGATCTGCGGATCGCCTTTCATGAATTCTGCTCCCGTATTGGACGCGCAGGCCTCTGACGCGATCCAGGTGTGAAACGACATCCACGCCGCTCGCCTCCGAGCGGGCGTGGTAATTTTCGGTGACCCGAATGATCGTTTCCACCACATTTGGGAAGCAGCCGCAACAGCGACCGCGCTTTTGCATGGCATGATAGATCTTCGCCGGCACGATCAGCTGCCAGGGATCCTGGTCCAGCAGCCCGACGATCGTCTGCTCGATCTCCTTCTCGGTGATGATATTGCAATGACAAATCAGCATTGGCTTGCTCGGCTGGCTGACGGCGTCTCCCGCGCCGTGTGGCTTGATTTTCTAGCGGAGGCCGTTCCAGAGCCGGTTGTCCGGCTCCGGATCAGTCTCCTGTCTTTCGGCCCTTACTTGAACACCTTGTCCGGCGCGTCGAGGCTGTCGGACCCTTCGAAGGCGATGGTGCTGAGCTTCAGGGAGCCGACGGCGCGCTCAATCGACTTGGTCTGATCGATCAGCGCATCGATCGCCGCCTGCACGGTGGCGTTGCCCTCAACGTTGCCCTCGGCGATCTGCTGGTCATAGGCCTCGCCGGCCAGTGCACGCGCCTTGATCGCCTCCATCTTGGCGACGGTGACATCGAGCTTGTCAGACAGTTCCTTGTCGATCGCCGGATCGGCCGCCTTCACCATATCGGCCACCGAGGGACCCGAAACGACGGTGCCGTCGAGACGCGTGTAGCTCGCACGATAGGCCGCGCGAATGCCGATGGCGTCGTAGAGATGCGAATTGTAGGTGTTGTCGGAGAAGCAATCGTGCTCCTCTTCCGGATCATGCAGCAGCAGGCCGAGCTTCATGCGCTCGCCGGCCAGTTCGCCGTAGGACAGCGAGCCCATGCCGGTGAAGATGGTCGAGATCGCCGGGTTCGGCTCGCCATCGACGAGAGCCTTGCGGGCGGCGCCGTCTTCCTTCCAGTCGCCGACCATCTCCTGAATATCCGAAACCAGAAGGTCGCTGGCCGATTTCAGATACTCGGCGCGGCGATCGCAATTGCCGCCGGTGCAGTTCTTGAGGTCGTAGTCGGTATAGGGGCGCTCGCCGGCACCCGGGCCGGTGCCATGCAGGTCCTGGCCCCAGAGCAGGAATTCGATGGCGTGGTAGCCGGTGGCGACATTGGCCTCGATGCCGCCGGCTCCCTGCAGCGTGCCGGAGAGGAATTCCGGCGAAAGCTTCGATGCATCGACCTTCTTGCCGTTGATCTCGATCTCCTTGTTGGCGATCACATTGGCCGTGTAGAGCGCATTCGCGTCCGATTCGGTGCCGTAGCTCTTGGCGACGTAGTCGATCAAGCCTTCATCCAGCGGCCAGGAATTCACCTTGCCTTCCCAGTCGTCGACGATCTTGTTGCCGAAGCGGTAGACCTCGGTCTGCTGGTAGGGAACGCGCGATGCCTTCCAGGCGTCACGGGCAGCGTTGAGGGTTTCCACCGATGGCGTGGCGAGCAGCGCATCGACCGCCTTGTCGAGCGCCTGCGCGGTGGTCAACGAATCCTCGTATTTGGCGAGCGCGATGTCGGAATAGGTCTTGATGACCGCCTTTGCATCGGTTTCCGCCTTTGCCGGCAACACGAATACCGCCGCCGTCAGCAGGGCAGTGGCGCCGATCGCCGCAAGCCTGCTGCCATATCGTGCTGTCATAATCACTCTCCAGTTTCTCGGAAATTCTGTAAACGGCGCGCGCAACAACCGGCGCCAGGCCATCTGTGGGCCATTGGGCGCAAGAGATGCCGCGCCATCGCGCGGTTCGCGGAAGAAAGACACCAAAATGCCTCCAATCGAAAGGGTTCAAGGCCCAGACATTAAAGGGATGCGCTGACGCGCGAGCCTCCATAAAGCTGCGACATCGTCGGATGTCAATGACAATCCGTAGGAAAAGTCAATTGAAACAACAGTTTAGAATTATTCTAAACTACGACTGTCAACTTATGCATCTTCTGCA
This sequence comes from Mesorhizobium sp. WSM4809, assembly GCF_055811655.1. Taxonomy (NCBI): domain Bacteria; kingdom Pseudomonadati; phylum Pseudomonadota; class Alphaproteobacteria; order Hyphomicrobiales; family Phyllobacteriaceae; genus Mesorhizobium; species Mesorhizobium sp. WSM4809. The sequence continues at coordinate 326,912 of NZ_JBVVQW010000004.1, read as the reverse complement.
CCGGTCTTGCCACTGAACTGTACGATTGACAGCTGCCATTCCGGGTGCGACCCGCAAAAGCTCTCTTGCGGCGGCACCAGACAATTGCCACTTGGCGAGACATCCTAGGATAGAAGCGGGATTGGAATGCGATGAAGAACGGTGTGGTCATTGTCGGCGCGGGTCATGCGGGCGTGCAAGCGGCCGCCAGTCTGCGCGAAGACGGCTATGACGGGCCGGTGATCCTCGTCGGGGATGAGGACGAACTTCCCTATCACAAACCGCCGCTGTCGAAGACTTTCATCAAGGATGCCGAGGCCAAGCCGCAACCCTTGCGCGGCGAGGCCTTTTACACCGGCAGCGCCATCGATTACCGGCCTGGCGTCAGGATCGATCGGATCGATGCCGGACGCCGCAGTTTGGATATTGCCGGCGGTGGTGCGCTGGCCTTTGACCACCTGATCCTGGCGACAGGCTCGCGCCCGCGCACGCTGCCGCTGCCCGGTGCCGACCTGTCCGGTGTGCTGTCGCTGCGCTCGCTGGCCGATGCGCGGCTGATCCGCGACCTCAGCGCGCAAAGCGACGAAGTCGTCATCCTCGGCGGCGGTTTCATCGGGCTGGAGATCGCAGCCACGTTGAGGGCCGCCGGTCGCACGGTGACAGTGGTGGAGGCCGTGGACCGGCTACTCGGCCGCGCCGTGGCGCCGGTCGTGGCGAGCCACGTCCGGCAACGGCTGGAAGCAACAGGCGTGCGCATCCTCACCGGCACTTCGATCGCCAGGCTCGATGGCGAAAACGGTCATGTCACGGCCGCCATCACCTCATCAGGCGAAAGGCTGCCGGCGCGCATGGTCATCGTCGGCATTGGTGCCGTGCCGAATGTCGAACTGGCGCAGGCGGCGGACCTCGGCATCGCCAACGGCATTCGCGTCGATCATCAGATGCGCACGTCGATGCCGGAGATTCTCGCCATTGGCGATGCTGCCTCCTACCGTCACTGGTTCACCGGCGGCGACGTGCGGCTGGAATCGGTGCAGAACGCCACCGACCAGGCGCGGCTTGCCGCGCGCACGATATCGGGCCACACCGACCCCTATTCGGCGGTGCCATGGTTCTGGTCGGACATCGGCGACATGAAATTGCAGATGGTCGGCCTGACCGCCGGCGGCGACAGCCATGTCGTGCTGGGCGACCTGCCCGAAAACAAGTTCTCGATCTACCACTATGCCGGCGACCGGCTGCTCGGCATCGAATCGGTCAACCGCCCCGGCGACCACATGCTTGGCCGCAAGATGCTCGGCGCCGGCTTCTCGCCGACGCCGCAGCTGGTTGCTGAGGGACCTGACGGTCTGAAGGCGGCGCTGGCCGCATTTCAGCAGGATGAGCCTGCAAGGGCTGCGGGCTAGCCCCCCGCTTACCCTCCCCCTTGTGGGGAGGGTCGCTGCGAAGCAGCGGGGTGGGGGTGGGCGCCAAGCCCCCACCCGGACCTTCGGCCCGACCTCCCCACAAGGGGGAGGTAGAAGTTCAGGCGGCGCAGACTTCGCGGATCGAGCTTTCCAGGATGTCGAGTGCTTCGTTCATGACTTCGTCCTGGATGGTGATCGGCGCCAGGAAGCGGATGACGTTGCCGTAGACACCGCAGGTCAGCAGGATCAGGCCCTTGTCGAGCGCCTTCAACCGGATCGCATTGGCGATCTCGGCCGACGGCAGGCCCTTCTTGACGTCGTTGAACTCGACCGCATTCATGAAGCCGAGGCCTCTGATGTCAACGATTTCGGGCACGTCGTCGCGGATCGACTGCAGCCGCTGCTTCAGCCTTGCGCCCAGCGTGTTGGCGCGGTCGCACAGGTTTTCGTCCTCGATCACGTCGAGCACGGCGTGCGCGGCGGCAACACCGATCGGGCTGCCGCCATAGGTGCCGCCGAGCCCGCCGGGGCCGGGCGCATCCATGATTTCGGCGCGGCCAGTGACCGCGGCCAGCGGGAAACCGCCGGCCAGGCTCTTGGCCATGGTGGTGATGTCTGCGGCCACCTCATGGTGATCCATCGCAAACATCTTGCCGGTGCGGGCAAAGCCGGTCTGCACTTCGTCGGCGATCAGCAGCATGCCGTGCTGGTCGCAAAGCTTGCGCAGCGCAACCAGGAAGTCACGCGGCGCGTCGTAGAAACCGCCTTCGCCCTGAACCGGCTCGATGATGATGGCTGCGACGCGGGCCGGATCGACATCGGCCTTGAACAGCCGGTCGAGCGCGGCCAGCGAGTCGGCGACCGAGACACCGTGCAGCGGCACCGGGAACGGCGCATGATAGACGTCGCCCGGCATGGCGCCGAAGCCGACCTTGTAGGGCACGACCTTGCCGGTCAGCGCCATGCCCATGAAGGTGCGGCCATGGAAGCCGCCGGCGAAGGCGATGACCGCCTGACGGCCGGTGGCATTGCGGGCGATCTTGATGGCGTTCTCTACCGCCTCGGCCCCGGTGGTGACGAAGATCGTCTTCTTCCCGAACTTGCCGGGCAGCATGCCGTTCAGCCGTTCGGCCAGGCGCACATAGCTCTCATAGGGCACCACCTGGTGGCAGGTGTGGGTGAAGCGGTCGAGCTGTGCCTTGACCGCCTCGATAACCCTGGGATGGCGATGCCCGGTGTTGACGACGGCGATGCCCGACGAGAAATCGATATAACGACGCCCCTCGACGTCCCAGATTTCCGAATTTTCAGCCCGGTCGGCATAAATCTGCGTGGTCATGCCGACACCGCGGGAAATCGATTGGTTCTTGCGTTCGGAAATGGCTGAATTCTTCATCGTATCCCTCACCGGGCCGGCGCCCGTCCTGTTTGATGCCGTTGAGACGTCTTCTGACCTTATTTCACGTTTTCCTCAAGTCGGCACCACCGGCAGGCGATTGGGCCTGCGACGCGCAGATCCCGGCGCTTAACCAGTCAGGCGATACACGTACGAGACCGGTTTCCTTTTCCCGGGGATCGACTATCCTCTGGATGTCCACGAGGCATCGCGATCAGCGGGCGGCCCGCGGCCGGGGGAGCCCATGAGCAGGAACGTGACTTCGCCCGTCTCGCAGCCATCGGTCCCAGCTCCCGGTCTTTTGTCTTTTCCAGCCGCCCCGGCGCTTTTCGCCTGCACGGCTGCGCTGCTTTTGGTCGGCTGCCAGAAGCAGGAAGCGGTGGACAAGAAACTGCAGATCATGGTGCGCACCGAAACGGTGGCGATGGCCGACTATGCGCCAAGGACCTCGCTGACCGGGGTGATCGCGGCGCGTACGCTGAACAATCTGTCGTTCCGGGTCGGCGGTCGCGTCGCCGAACGGTTTGTCGATGTCGGCCAGCATGTCGATCAAGGCACGGTGCTCGCCCGGATCGATCCGCAGGAGCAGGAATCCGATTTGCGCTCGGCGCAGGCCGATCTCGACGCGGCGCAGGCGCAATTGACCCAGTCCGCCGCCGCCTTCGAACGGCAGAAGACGCTGCTCGCCCAAGGTTTTACCACCAGGCGCGATTATGACGCCGCGGACCACGCCCTGAAGGTGGCACAAGGCAGCGTCGATGCCGCGCAGAGCGCTTTCTCCAACGCCCAGCAAAACCTGTCCTTCACCGAGCTCAAGGCCGGCGCCGCCGGCGTGATCACCGCCCGCCAAGTCGAAACCGGCCAAGTGGTGCAAGCCGCGCAAACCGTCTTCACCGTCGCCGAGGACGGTGACCGCGACGCCGTGTTCAACGTGCAGGAGACGCTGATCGCCAAGACACCGGCGTCGCCTGCGGTGACGATCACGCTGTTGTCCGATCCGCAGGTCAGGGCGACGGGCAAGGTCCGCGAAATCTCGCCTGCGGTCGACCCGGCTTCGGGCTCGATCCGGGTCAAAATCGCCATTCCCGACACGCCCGCCGGCATGCCGCTTGGGGCAGCCGTCATCGGCACGGTAAGCGCCAAGCCGGCGAAGGCGATCCTGCTGCCTTGGCAGGCGCTGACGTCCAGCGGCGGCAAGCCGGCGGTCTGGATCGTCGATCCCTCGACCAAGGCAGTGACGATGGCGCTGGTCGAAGTGCTGGCGTTCAATTCGGGCACGGTCGTGATCGCCAAGGGGCTGGACGCGGGTCAGAGCGTCGTCACCGCTGGAGGACAGCTGCTCAGCCCTGGACAGACGATCGAGATATCGGGAGCGGGCCAATGAGCCGGACGCCACGCATCCTGCTCGGCGTGCTCATGCTCGGCGCGCTGGCATCCTGCTCCAAGTCGGAGGAAAAGCCGCCCGAGATCGTCCGACCGGTGCTGTCGATGGTGATCGAGCCGCGCACCACGCAAATCTTCGGTTTTGTCGGATCCGTCGAACCGCAGGTCAGCGCCGACCTGGCCTTCCGCCTGCTTGGCCGGGTCGTCTCGCGCGACGTCCAGGTCGGCGACATCGTCAGCAAGGGCACGACGATAGCGGCACTGGATCCGACCGCACTGGAGTTGGGCCTCCAGGCGGCCAAGGCGGAACTGTCCAATGCCGAGGCGCAGCTCGCCAACGCCGCCGCCAGCGAGGAACGGCAGCGCCAGTTGCTCGCCTCGGCCAACGCCACGCAAGCTGTCTTCGATGCCGCGCAGCAGGCGCGCAAAGCTGCGGAGGCAGGTGTCGAGCGGGCCAAGGCTTCGCTTGCCAAATCGCAGGAACAGCTCGGCTATGCCAGGCTGTTCTCTGATTTCGACGGTGTCGTCACCGCGGTCGGCGCCGAAGTTGGCCAGACGGTCTCGCCCGGCCAGACCGTCGTCACCGTGGCGCGTTCGGACCTGCGCGAGGCGGTGGTCGACATTCCCGATCAATTGACCGGTGATCTTGAGGCCGGCACGCCCTTCCAGGTGATCCTGCAGTCGCTGCCGACGATCCAGACCGGGGCCAAGCTGCGCGAGATCGCACCGCAATCCGAAGGCTCGACCCGCACGCGGCGCGTCAAGCTGACGCTCACGGATCCGCCACAGGCCTTCCGGCTCGGCTCGACGGTGACGGCGACCCGCGTGACCAAGGTGGCACCGACGATAGAACTGCCCATGTCGGCGCTGTTCGAAAAGAATGGTGCCGCGAAAGTGTGGATCGTCGACCCGCAGACATCCAGCGTGAACGCACGCGACATAAAGGTCGCGTCGAAGAATGGCGGCACCTTCACGGTGGCCGAGGGGCTGGAGGCCGGCATGCGTGTTGTCACGGCGGGCGTCCACAGCCTGAGCGAAGGCCAGAAGGTGACAGTGCCCGAGGGAGGGGCCTCATGAAAGGCTTCAATCTCTCCGACTGGGCGCTCAACCACCGCTCCATGGTCTGGTATTTCATGCTTGTCTTCGTCGTGGCTGGCGTGTTCTCCTACCTCAATCTCGGCCGTGAAGAAGACCCCAATTTCACCATCAAGACGATGATCATCCAGGCCAACTGGCCGGGCGCCTCGGTCAGGGAAACCGTGCAGCAGGTGACCGACCGTATCGAGAAGAAACTCGAGGAACTCGACAGCCTCGACTACACCAAGTCCGTCACCACGGCCGGCCAGACCGTCATCTTCGTCAACCTGAAGGACACCACCAAGGCACGCGATGTCGTGCCGAACTGGATTCAGGTGCGCAACATGGTCAACGACATCGCGGCGCAGTTTCCGCAGGGGGTGCAGGGACCCTTCTTCAACGACCGCTTCGGCGACGTCTATGGCAACATCTACGCCTTCACATCGGACGGGCTGACGCCGCGCCAGTTGCGCGACTATGTCGAGGACGCCAGAACAAAAATCCTGACCGTGCCCAACGCCGGCAAGGTCGACCTCGTCGGCGCCCAGGACGAGGCGATCTATCTCGAATTCTCGACCCGCCAGATCGCCGCCCTCGGCCTCAACCAGCAAGCGATCGTGGCGAGCCTGCAGGCGCAGAACGCGATCACGCCGTCCGGCGTCATCCAGTCCGGGCCGGAGCGCATCAGCGTGCGTGTCGGCGGGCAGTTCACCTCCGAAGACAGCCTGCGCGCCATCAATCTGCGGGTCGATGACCGTTTCTTCCGCCTCAGCGACGTGGCGACGATCACGCGCGGCTATGTCGATCCGCCTACGGCGCTATTCCGCTTCAACGGCCAGGACGCGATCGGGCTCGCCATCGGCATGAAACCCAACGCCAACCTGCTCGAATTCGGCGAGGCGCTGCACAAGGAGATGGACAAGGTGCTGGCCGACCTGCCGGTCGGTGTCGGCGTGCATCTGGTGGCCGACCAGCCGGTCATCGTCGAGGAGGCCGTCTCGGGCTTTACGCGCGCGCTGTTCGAGGCGGTCGCCATCGTGCTCGCCGTGTCGTTCATCAGCCTCGGCATGCGCGCCGGCTTCGTCGTGGCGCTGTCGATCCCGCTGGTGCTGGCCATCACCTTCACGGTCATGGCTTATCTCGGCATTTCGCTGCAGCGTATTTCCCTGGGGGCGCTGATCATCTCGCTCGGGCTTCTGGTCGACGACGCGATGATCGCGGTCGAGATGATGGTGGCGCGGCTGGAGGTCGGCGACAATCTGCGCAAGGCGGCGACCTATGTCTACACATCGACCGCCTTTCCGATGCTGACCGGTACGCTGGTGACGGTCGCCGGCTTCATCCCGATCGGCCTCAACAACAGCGCCGCCGGCGAATATACCTTCACCCTGTTCGTGGTCATCGCCGTTTCGCTGCTGGTGTCATGGATCGTTGCGGTGCTGTTTGCGCCACTGCTCGGCGTCACCATCCTGCCGGCGACAATGAAAGCCAAGCATCACGACCAGCCTGGCCGCTTCACCTCGCTTTTCCGGCGCGTGCTTGTCGGCTCGGTGCGCCATCACTGGCTGACCATCATCGTCACCGTGCTTTTGTTTGCCGGCTCGATCGCCGGCTTCGGGCTGGTGCAGCAGCAGTTCTTTCCGCCATCGGACCGGCCGGAGCTGATCGTCGACTGGAACCTGCCGCAGAATGCCTCGATCGCCGATACGCGCGACCAGATGGAGCGGTTCGAGCAGCGGGCGCTGGTCGGCAATCCCGACATCGACCATTTTTCGTCCTATATCGGCCAGGGCGCGGTGCGTTTCGTGCTCGCCTATGACGTGCAGCCGGCCAACCCCTATTTCGGCCAGACCGTCATCGTCACCAAAAGCATCGCGGCCCGCAACCGGGTCAAGCCGGCGCTTGAAAAACTGCTACGCGAGGAGTTCGTCGGCACCGACGCCTTCGTCAAGCCGCTCGAACTCGGACCGCCGGTCGGCCGCCCGGTGCAATATCGCGTCGGCGGTCCCGACATCCAGACGGTGCGCGAACTGGCGCAGCAATTCGCCGGTGTCATCTCCGCCAATCCAAAGCTAGCAGCGCCGACCTTCGACTGGAACGAGCCGCAGCGTGTGCTGAGGGTCGACGTGCTGCAGGACAAGGCACGCCAGCTCGGTATCACCTCCTCCGACATCGCCAGCGCGCTGAACAGTACGGTCGGCGGCGCCACCATCACGCAGGTGCGCGACGCCACCTATCTGATCAATGTCGTGGCGCGCTCGCGTGGGTCCGAACGCGGCTCGATCGAAACCTTGCAGAACATGCAGCTGCCGACCAGTACCGGCGAGGCGATCCCGCTCGCGGCCGTCGCCAACTTCCGCTACGATCTGGAGCAGCCAACGGTGTGGCGACGCGACCGCATCCCGACCATCACCGTGCGCGCCGGACTGGTCGGCGACGTGCTGCCGGCCACCGTCGTCAACGAGTTGAAGCCGTCGGTCGATGCCTTCACCGCCAAGCTGCCGCCGGGCTATTCGATCGCCACCGCCGGCTCGGTCGAGGAGAGTGCCAAAAGCCAGGGACCAATCGCCGCCGTCGTGCCGTTGATGCTGTTCGTCATGGCGACGATCCTGATGGTGCAGTTGCAGAGTTTCCAGCGCCTGTTCCTGGTGGTGGCCGTGGCGCCGCTCGGCCTGATCGGCGTGGTGGCGGCCCTGGTGCCGAGCGGAGCACCGCTCGGCTTCGTCGCCATCCTCGGCGTGCTGGCGCTGATCGGCATCCTGATCCGCAATTCGGTCATCCTGATCGTGCAGATCGAGGATCTCGTCCGGGAAGGCAAGGACCGCTGGGCCGCTGTCATCGAAGCGACGGAACACCGCATGCGGCCGATCGCGCTGACGGCCGCCGCCGCCAGCCTGGCGCTGATCCCGATCGCACGTGAAGTGTTCTGGGGGCCGATGGCCTATGCCATGATGGGCGGCATCATTGCCGGCACGGCGATTACGCTGCTGTTCCTGCCGGCGCTTTATGTGACGTGGTTCAGGATCAAGGAGCCGAAAGCCCAGGAAGAGCCACCCGTGGAGAGCGGCGAACCGGTGCAAGCCCAGACTTAAGGCTTTGGCGGGTCACTCGTTGTCGTTGGAGGGTACGGGGCGTGACTTGGCGCGCCGCCATGGCAACGATTTCGAGGCGCGCCAAGCACGCCAACGTTTCGGCAAATCGGCCAACTCCAGGATGGTTTCATCCAGTTGAACCACCTCTTGCAGGCCTACGAGCATTATCTCGCGTTCATCCCAATCTCGAATGTCGCTACTGTAGAATTGCCAACTGCCACCTTCGTCGTTGTAGCTGTCGTCGTCGTCATCTTCATGCACAACGTATGCGATCCAGTCGCCACGTTTAAATAGGCTCTTGTCCGACAACACCGCGAGATTGGGCGGATCCGCAAATTTCCATTCCTCCACGGGCAGTCCCCAAGATGGTTGTTCGGCGCAAAAGAGAAAACGAATTCAGGCGGTTCTCACAAACCCATCGCTGGCCCGCAAAAGATTGCGCGTATAATCCTTGGTCACGCGGCGTTCGACAAGTTCAGCCGCCGCCAGATTCTCCACCGCCTCGCCGCTTTGCATCACCATCAGCCGCTCGCACATATGGGTGATGATGGCGAGGTCGTGGCTGACCATCAGGAAGGTCAGCTTGCGCCGCTTGCGTACCTCTTCCAACAGGTTGAGCACTTCCGCCTGCACCGAGGCATCGAGCGCCGAGGTCGGCTCGTCGAGCAGCAGGATCGACGGTTCGAGAATGAGTGCACGCGCAATCGCCACGCGCTGGCGCTGGCCGCCGGAGAGCTGGTGCGAATAGCGGAACCGAAAACCGTTGCCGAGGCCGACCTCGTCGAGCGCCCGCTGGATGCGCTTTTCGCCGTCGGCAAACCCATGGATGGCAAGCGGCTCCTGCAGCAGACGGTCGACGGTCTGGCGCGGGTGCAGCGAGCCGTACGGATCCTGGAAGACCATCTGCACTTCGCGGTAGAAGGCCTTGTCGCGGCGTGCGCCGAGCGTCTTGCCGTTGACGGCGATGCCGCCCGAAGCGACCGGTGCAAGGCCGGCGATGGCCCGCAGCAGCGTCGATTTGCCAGAGCCGGATTCACCGACCAGGCCGAAGGATTCGCCCGGCTGCACGTCGAGGCTGACGCCCTTCAGTGCGCGAAAACGGTCGAAGATCACTTCCAGCCTGTCGACGGCAATCGCGGAAGTCATACCGCCCACTCCGGCTTGCGGTCGAGCACCGGCAGCGGGTGGCGGTCGGCGCCGATCTTGGGCATGCAATTGAGCAAGCCGCGCGTGTAGGGATGCTGGGCATGGCCGAGTTCGGACGCCTTGAGCTGCTCTACCACCTTGCCGGCATACATGACGATGACGCGGTCGCAGAAGGACGAGACCAGGCGCAGATCGTGCGAGATGAAGATCAGCCCCATGCCGCGCTCACTGACCAGCCGGTCGAGAATGCCGAGCACATCAAGCTGCACGGTGACGTCGAGCGCCGAGGTCGGCTCGTCGGCGATCATCATTTCCGGACCGGCGATCAGCATCATGGCGATCATGGCGCGCTGGCCCATGCCGCCCGAAACTTCATGCGGATGCAGGTTGAAGACGCGAGAGGGATCACGGATCTGCACCGCCTCCAGCATGGCCAATGCGCGGTCGCGTGCCTCGGCCTTGCCGACCTTTTCATGGGTGCGCAGGGTCTCGACGATCTGGCGGCCGATGCTCATGACAGGGTCGAGCGAATATTTCGGGTCCTGCAGGATCATGGCGATGCGTTTGCCGCGCAGCTTCCGACGTTCGCGCGCCGAGACGCTGAGCAGGTCGATGCCGTCGAAGGCGAGCTTGTTGGCCGATATCCAGGCCTGCGGCGGCGTCAGCCCCATGATGGCGCGGCCGGTTTGCGATTTTCCCGAGCCCGACTCGCCGACGATGCCGAGCCGTTCGCGGCCGAGCGAAAAGGAAACGCCGCGCACCGCCTCGATTAGACCGGTGCGGGTCGGGAAGGTGACGCGCAGGTCGTCGACGTCGAGAAGCGTCTTCGTTTCCCTGCTCATTGGTCACCACTGCGAGGATCGAGCGCGTCGCGCAGGCCGTCGCCGAGCAGGTTGAAGCCGAGGCTGACGATGAGGATGGCGAAGCCCGGCGCACCGGCCACCCACCACTGGTCGAGCACGAAGCGGCGACCCGACGCGATCATCGTGCCCCATTCGGGCAGCGGCGGTTGCGCGCCGAGGCCGAGGAAACCGAGCCCGGCGGCGGTCAGGATGATGCCGGCCATGTCGAGCGTCACCCTGACGATCAGGGACGAAATGCAAAGCGGCATGATATGGCGCAGCACGATGCGGAAGGGCGAGGCGCCCATCAGCTGCACCGCCTTGATGTAATCGGAATTGCGCACCGTCAGCGTCTCTGCCCGCGCGATGCGGGCGTAGGGCGGCCATGAGGTGATGGCGATGGCCAGCACCGCATTCTCGATGCCGGGGCCAAGTGCTGCGACAAAGGCCAGCGCCAGGATCAGCTTGGGAAAGGCGAGGAAGATGTCCGTGATGCGCATCAGGATGGCATCGGTCCAGCCGCCGGCATAGCCGGCCACCGTGCCGACCAGAAGGCCGATCGGTGCCGCGATGATGGCGACCAGGATGACCACATAAAGGGTCCAGCGCGAGCCGTAGAGGATGCGCGACAGGATATCGCGGCCGAGATCATCGGTGCCGAACCAGTGCTCGGCGCTCGGCGCCAGCAGGCGCGCGTTCTTCAGGTCGCCGAACGTCGGAGAATAAGGTGCCAGCACGCCGGCAAGGGCGGCAACGACCAGCAGGGCAACGATGATGAGCAGGCCGAGAAAGGCCAGACGGTTGGCGGAAAAGCGCCGCCACGCCACATAGGCGCGACCGAGCCTTGCCTGCATGCGCGAGGCCGGCCGCTCGCTGAGCAGCCAGTCGCGACGGGAGAGAGGGCGGGCGTCGGAGGCGGTCATGACGATGCCTCTTGGTACTGTCGACCCCCACTCCGGCCCGCTTCGCAGACCACCTCTCCCCCGCTCGACGGGGGAGATGAAAGGCGCCGGGCGTGCGACCGGCTTTTCCTCTCCCCCGGGCAGGGGGAGAGGTGGCCCGAAGGGCCGGAGTGGGGGTGATTGGCCGCAGCAATTCCAGGAAAAGTGTGAAACGGTTTTCCGTCCGGAATTGCGTAAAAATAAGGAGTTAGAGCGGGTCGCCGTTTCCGTGAAACGGTGAACTGCTCTAGGCCCGAAAGTGGAATACCTCTGCTCATTGAACCTTCGTCCTCGGATCGAGCACCCGATACAGCAGGTCGGAGAGGAGATTGATGGCGATGAAAACCGAGCCGATGACGATGGTGCCGCCGAGCACCGCATTCATGTCGGCGTTCTGCAGCGAATTGGTGATGTAAAGGCCGATGCCCGGCCACGAGAACACTGTTTCGGTGAGCACCGAGCCTTCGAGCAGCCCGGCATAGGAGAGCGCGATCACCGTCACCATCGGCACCGCCGCATTGCGCAGCGCGTGGCCCCAGATGATGCGGGTTTCCGACAGGCCCTTGGCGCGTGCCGCGACGATGTATTCCTGGGACAGTTCGTTGAGCATGAACGAGCGCGTCATGCGGCTGATATAGGCGAGCGAGAAGTAGCCGAGCAGCGATGCCGGCAGGATGATGTGGCGGAAGGCGTCGTAAAACACGTCCCACTGCCCCTGCATCGCGGAGTCGAGGAGATAGAAGCCGGTGATCGGCGTAAAAGTGTATTCGTAGACGACGTCGAGCCGCGCCGGGAAGGCAACCCATTGCAGCTTGGCATAGAACAGCACCAGCGCCAGCAGGCCGAGCCAGAAGATCGGCACGGAATAGCCGATCAGGCCGATGATGCGCACGATCTGGTCGATGAGACTGCCGCGCTTGACCGCCGCCAGCACGCCGAGCGGCACGCCGAACAGCGCCCCGATAAGCGTTCCCAGCGTCGCCAGTTCGGTGGTGGCCGGCAGCGCCCGGCGAATGTCGGTCATGACCGGATTGGTGGTCAGCACGGAGATGCCGAAATTACCGTTCAGGGCATTTTTCACATAGATGTAGAACTGCTCGATCAACGGCAGGTCGAGGCCCATCTCCCGGCGCGTGCGCTCGACGACATTGGCCGGCGCCCGGTCGCCGAGCACCGCCAGCACCGGGTCGATCGGAATGACGCGGCCGATGAAGAAGGTGACCGCGAGCAGACCAAGATAGGTCGTGATCGCAATGACCAGGAAACGGCCAAGCGATGACGCAATAGCGACGGCGCGGGCGCTGCCACGCCCCGCCGCCACTTCCTTTTCAACCGTGCTCATGCGGCGTGTCCGCGAGCACTATTCCTTGGACACCGGCCCGACGAAATTGCTGTCGAAGCTCGGGCCGAGCGCAAAGCCCTTGAGGTTCTTGCGCAGGCCGGCGACTTCCAGCTGCTGGTGGATGACGACGAAGGGGCTGGTGTCCAGGATCTTCTTCTGCAGATCCTTGTACATGTCAGCGCGTTTACCGGCGTCCTTCTCGAGCAGTGCTGCTTCCGTTTCCTTGGTCAGGTCCGGAATGTCCCAGGCGTTGCGCCAGGCGAGCGTCTTGGACTTGCCCGCATCCGAATTGTCCGGGTTCGAGGCAAAGGTCTGGGCGTTGGAATTCGGGTCGAAATAGTCCTGGCCCCACTGGCCGATATAGATGTCGTGGTTGCGGGCGCGATATTTGGTCAGCGTCTGCTTGCCGTCGCCCGGGATGATCTCGAGCTTGATGCCGGCCTGGCCAAGCGTCTGCTGGATCGATTCCGCCATGCCGGTCGTCGGCTGGCCGGTGCGTACGTCCATGGTTACGCTGAAGCCGTCGGGCAGACCGGCCTTGGCCAGCAATTCCTTGGCCTTGGCGACATCGAGCTTGAACGGATTCTCATCCAATTCGCCGAGCACGCCCTTGGGCAGGAAGGTCTGGTGGATTTCGCCGATGCCCTTGAGGATCGTCGAGCTCAGCGCATCATAGTCTACCAGGTATTTGAACGCTTGGCGTACCTCCGGCTTGGCAAGGTTGGCATTCTTCTGGTTGAGGCTGATGTAATAGACCGTGCCCTTCGGCGCGCTGGTCGAGGTCAGATCAGCATTCTTGGCGATGGCGTCGAGATCGTTCGGCTCGAGATTGCGGGCAACGTCGATGTCGCCGGCTTCGAGCGCCAGGCGCTGGCCCGAGCTTTCCTTCATGTTGCGGTAGATGACGCGGGCAAGCTTGGCCTTCTCGCCGTAGTAATTGTCGTTGCGCTCGAGAACGACTGCCTCATTGGCACGCCATTCGCGCAGCTTGAAGACGCCGGAGCCGGCATAGCCGGTCTTCAGCCAGGCATTGCCGAAATCATTGTCCCATTTGTAGTCGGCGCTCGGCGTCACCGCAGCGACATGTTCCTTGACCAGCTTGGCGTCGACCACCGACGCGACCGTTGCCGACAGACAGTTCAGCACGAAGCTCGGGGCATAGGCCTTGTCGACGGTGAACTGGAAGGTGGTCTCGTCGACCGCCTTGGCCTTCTCGGCGACGTTGTCGCCGTTGATGCCGAACTGGCCGATGATGAAGGCCGGGCTTTTGTCGAGCTTGACCACACGTTCGAAAGACCAGGCGACGTCGGCGGCGGTGATCGGATTGCCGGAGGCGAATTTCAGGCCGGGCTTGAGCTTGAATGTGTAGGTCAGGCCGTCGTCGGAGACGGTCCAGCTTTCGGCAAGGTCTCCCTTGACCTTGGAGGTGTCGCTGAGGTCGAGACGGACAAGCAGATCATAGGTGTTGCCGGTGACCTCGGCGGTCGACAGCTCGAACGCCTCGCCCGGATCCATGGAGATGATGTCGTCGATCGCGAAACCTTCGACCAGCGTGTCGGCGGGCGTGACCGCACCGGCGGGTGCGCCGGCCAGAAGCAGCGCGGACATGGCTGCACCCGCGAGCAGGAAGCGAGAGCGTAGAGCAAACTTTTCCATCATCATCGTGATCGTTCCCTGTTTTGTTGTTTGTTGACCTGAGTTCCCGGCTCAGGGTTGTGGAATTCTTTTCGGGCCTTGAGACGGCCCCACTGACCTCTTACCGTTGCGGTTTTTGTCCAGTTGGTCAACACCATATCCGGCGGCCTCGTGGCGGGCAACGAGCATTTATACGACGGCTCAATGGGCCAGAAAGGCCGGTGGATGTCGACGCATAAGCCAGCCAATAGAGGCTGCCGATCGGGAAAATCTGGCGAATGTCGCGGCTACTTCAGAGCCGCGACAAGGCCGGCGTCAGGGAAGCAGGTGGCGGCGCGCCCGTTCTTGGCTTGCCAAGTGCCGATCGAACGGCGGGTCTTGAAGCCGGGCAGGCCATCGGCGCTGCCGACATCATAGCCCTGGGCTTCCAGCGCGCGTTGCAGAGCGGCGATGTCCGAACGGTGGAGCCCGCCAACCGCGCCCCAGCTGCCGGCGAAATTGCCATCGCCATGGGCGATGCGGTCGGCGCCGTGGCCGATGAACAGCGCGTAGAGGTCGCTGGTGTTGTATTGCTTCAGCACGTAGAAATTGGGTGTGGCGATAAAGGCCGGGCCGCTGCGCCCTGCCGGCATCAACAGAAAACCCTCGGCCTTCAGCTCACTTGCCGGAAACGGTTTGCCGCCAACGCGCTTGATGCCGATATCAGCCCATTGCGAGATTTTCTTGCCCTGGTCCGGGCCTTCCAACGAACAGGAAACGCTTTCCGGCACCGTCACCTCGAAACCCCAGCCACGGCCCTTTACCCAACCGTAATGGACGAGATAATTGGCGATCGAGGCCAGCACGTCCGGCGTCGAGTTCCAGATGTCGGCGCGGCCGTCGCCGTCGAAATCGACGGCATGTTTCAGGAACGAGGTCGGCATGAATTGCGGCTGGCCGAGCGCTCCGGCCCAGGACGATTTCATCGCGCCGACCGGAGCCAGCCCGCGCTCGACGATCTCGAGTGCAGCAAGCAACTCGGTGCGGAAGAAGTCCTTCCTGGTCGACATGAACGCCTTGGTGCCCAGCACCTCGAAGGCGTCGTAGGGTATTTTTGCCGCGCCGAATCCGGTCTCGCGGCCCCAGATCGCCAGCAGCACTTCGCCCGGCACGCCGTAGCGCTTTTCGATTGATGCAAGTGTCCTGGCATTGGTGGCTTCGCGCGCCCGCCCGCCCGCCGTCACCGCGCGAACGGTCTTCTCGGCGAAATAGGCGCCGGGTGAGCCGAATTCGGCCTGGTGCTGCTTCCGCGGCGTGGTCGCCTTATCGCCCGGCTTGACCAGGTCGGGCAGCTTCAGATTGGGCTTGATGCCGTCGAAGGCGGCATCGAAGGTGGTTTTGGAAATGCCTTGTGACTTGGCCTGCGGCCACAGGTCGTTCTGCAGCCAGGCGCGGAACTGGTCGTCGATCTTTGCGGCGGAGGCGGGGGTGGAAATGAAGAGACTGGCTAGCGCGGCCAGAAGAAGTGCAGAGATGAGATTGCGAAGGTTGCGTTCCGTGGCAGTCATCTCAGCAAGCATCCCCGCCAATTGCGTCAAAACGCCGTCCGCGAGCGTAGCGCCGCGGCCAGCGTGCCCTCGTCGAGATAGTCGAGTTCGCCGCCGACCGGCACGCCATGCGCGAGCCGTGTCACCTTGATGTCGAAGCCGGACAACTGATCGGTGAGGTAATGCGCGGTCGTCTGGCCCTCCACCGTCGCATTGACGGCGAGGATGATCTCCTTGACCTCGCCACCGGCAACGCGGTCGACCAGCGAGCGCATGTTGAGCTGGTCGGGGCCGATGCCGTCGAGCGGCGACAATGTGCCTCCGAGTACGTGGTAGCGCACATTCATCGCCGCCGCGCGTTCCAGCGCCCACAGGTCGGAGACGTCCTCGACGACGATGATGGTGCCGGCATCGCGGCGCGGATCGGTGCAGATCATGCAAGGGTCCGATGTGTCGACATTGCCGCAGGTCGAGCAGATGCGCACTTTGTCGGCCGCCTCGGCCATGGCGGCGGCAAGCGGCGACAAAAGCTGCTCCTTCTTCTTGATCAGATGAAGGGCCGCACGCCTGGCCGACCGGGGACCCAGCCCCGGCACCTTGGCCAGGAGCTGGATCAGACGTTCGATCTCGGGACCGGCGATTCGCTTCGACATCGCTCTGATCTAGGATTTTTCAGAGCGCTTTGGAACATCCGCATATGCATGACCGCCATATTGGCCTTGGCGGACCAAAATGGGCGGGGCCCATGGGGACCATGGAGAGCAGATCAGTTGGTTTCGAGCGGCCGGCCCTGGCTGACGATCATCGCGCCGACAGCGTCGGTGTTCTCAGGCGTCGACTGGAATCCCATAGACGCCTCTTGCGGCGCTTCCTCGACCGAGGAGATGACCCTTGTCCTTGTGTTCAAGGTTCCGCCAAAACGGGCGGCATCCGGTTCCTCCATCGGCTCCTGCATCGCCACCACCGTCGGCTCCGCCGAGACACGCGCGGATTTCGCGGTCGGCGCGGCGGCTGCGGTCATATAGGTCTGCTGGGCAGGGACGGACCGGACGGTGGCCGGCTTGGCCGGACGCACCGGCTCGGCGGACGCGACCATCGTCACCGGCTCCGCTGGCTTCTGCGGCGCCGCCGAGGCAATGGCGACCTGCGGCTCGTCCGGCAGCGGCTGCCAGTTGCGGCCGCGCTTCTCGTAGAAGGCATTGCCGCCGGCAACCATGGTGTAGTGCATGTTCTTGTAGGGGAAGCGTAAGCCGGCGGTGTGGAAGAACATGGTGTTCTTGAGCTTGGCCTTGCGCTCACCCTTGAGCACCGCCTCGGCAGCCTCTTCGACATCGGGCATTGCGCGTGAATTCATCGGCCTTGTCATGACGCCGGGGGCGAACTGCCCGCGCTCGCCCACCACCTGGCAGATGGTGCTGCCGTGCTTGCCGGAGCGCAGCCGGTTCATCACCACCGTGCCGACCGCGATCATGCCGTCGCGGCTCGATCGGTTGGATTCAAAGAACATCGCCCGTTCCAGGCATTCCTTGTCCTTCGGCGTGTGGCTGTAGGCCCGTGAGCTGAGGAAACCCGGCGTGATGGCGTCGGTCAGGCTGGCGACGGACATGCCGTGTGACGTGGTCTGGCTGCAGGCAGCCAAAAACAGGGGTGAAATGACGGCGCAGAGCAACAGCGGCGTCTTCCATCGCGTGGCAATCAACAGGTAACCCTCTCACTTCCATGCCCCGCCCCCAGGCTGCGGCAAGAATGAGACACTTTCGGGCAAAATGATGGCCAAAACGTTATTGATGAGGCTCTGTTGCCAAATTGGTACAGCTGCATGGCCTAAAAGTGAATTAGTGCCCCACTGTAATGGCCGCCGGCTGGCCGGGCTCAAGCTCCTCGACCTTCTCCGAAAACAGGCCGCGCCGGAGGAACAGCGTCCGCGCCTCCCTGGCCGTCGGCGCGATCTTTGCCGGCCAGTCGCTGTCTATGAACTCAGCCTTGGTGAAGTCCGGATTTGTCTCGCTTGCCGCCTCCAGGAATTCGGCGATCTCCAGCACGATCGCGCGCTCGTCCTTTGAAAGCGCCGATGTGCCGGCTTCGATCGACGGGCGATGGACGAAATCCTCGAACAGATAGAAATAACCCTTGATGCCGACGAGATCGACGCCGTCGTCACAATCGGCCAGGATTTCCAGGATCTCGTAGATCCTGTTGCGGATACGCTGCTCGATCAGTCTTTCGGAGGGCTCTTCGGTCATGGCGATCATGGGCGCGCGCGCCGAATGCTAGAAGGGCAGTTTCATTCCCGGCGGGATCGGCAGACCTGCGGTCAGCGCCTTGGTCTTTTCCTGCATGATCTGCTCGACCTTGGTCTTGGCGTCGTTGTGAGCGGCCAGCACCAGGTCTTCCAGGATTTCGACATCGTCTTCCTTGAACAGAGACGGATCGATCTTCAGCGACTTCATCTCGAATTTTCCGGTCAGCGTCACATTGACCAGGCCGCCGCCGGCCTGGCCGGACGCTTCCAGCGTGGCGATCTCGTCCTGCATGGCCTGGAACTTGGCCTGCATTTCCTTCGCCTTGCCCATCAGGCCGAGAAGATCTTTCATGGTCGGGTCCTTTGCGGATTCGTGGCTGGATCAGGTTTCATCGTCGTCAGCCGGCGGCTCTACCGGCACTTCAGCCTCTGTCGTTTCGGCTTCCGGCGCGTCTGGAATGCGCACGTCGATGATCTTGGCACCGGGAAAGCGCGCCAGGATGGCGGCCACGGTGGGATCGCTCTTGGCATCGAGAAATGCCGTCTCGCGTTTGGCCGATTCCATTTCGGCGAGCGTCTGGCCGCCCTCTTCCTTTGACAGCGAGACCAGCCAGCTGCGGCCGGTCCAGGCGCGAAGCTTCGTCGTCAGGTCGTTGAGCAGCATCTTGGGCGCATCGCTGGTCAGGCCGACGTCGATGCGGCCGGGCTCGATACGCACGAACCGGATGCAGCTCTTGACCAGCACCTTGAAGGCGATGTCGCGTTGCGCATCGGCGAGCGCAATGATGTCGGCCAGCGATTTCAGCGGCGCCGATTCCATGGCAGGCTCCGGCGGAGCGACGTAGGCAACGGCAGCAGGCGAGGCTTCGACCAGCCGCATGCTCTGTGCCCCGCCCGATCCGGATGGCATGCGCGTCTGCGCCACCGCGCTGGCACCACCGCCATTGCCGGAACTTGCCGGCGTCCCATTCGGGCGCGGCGCGCCATTCTGCATGGGGGCAGCGCCCTCGAGCGATCTCAGCGCCTCGTCCAGCGTCGGCAGATCGGCGGCATGCGCCAGCCGGATCAGCACCATTTCGGCGGCACTGACCGGCCGGTTGGAGGACTGCACTTCGGGAATGCCCTTGAGCAGCATCTGCCATGTCCGCGACAGCACCCTGACCGACAGCGTCCTGGCGAAATCGGCGCCGCGCTGCCGCTCGTCCTCAGATAGCGAGGCATCCTCGATGGCCGTCGGCACGAAACGCAGCCGGGTGACGAGATGGTTGAATTCGGCAAGATCGGTCAGCACGGCGGCTGGATCGGCGCCGGTGTCATATTGCGCACGGAATTCGCCAAGGGCTGCCGCCACATCGCCCTTCATCACATGTTCGAACAGGTCGACGATGCGGGCGCGGTCGGCGAGCCCGAGCATCGCCCGAACCGCATCGGCGCCGACAGAGCCGGCGCCATGGGCAATCGCCTGGTCGAGGATGGAAAGCGAATCACGGGCCGAGCCTTCGGCGGCGCGCGCGATCATCGCCAGCGCGTCGTCGTCGACAGAAATGCCTTCCTGGGCCGAGATCGAGGACAGATGCGCGACCAGCGCGCCGGCGTCGATGCGCCTCAGGTCGAAGCGCTGGCAGCGCGACAGGACGGTGATCGGGACCTTGCGGATTTCGGTGGTGGCGAAGATGAATTTGACGTGCGGCGGCGGCTCTTCCAGCGTCTTCAGCAGGCCGTTGAAGGCCTGCGTCGACAGCATGTGCACTTCGTCGATGATGTAGACCTTGTAGCGGGCCGAGACCGGCGCATAGCGAACGCGCTCGATGATATCCCTGATGTCGTCGATGCCGGTGTGCGAGGCGGCGTCCATCTCGATGACGTCGACATGGCGGCCTTCCATGATCGCCTGGCAATGTTCGCCGAGGACGGCGAGGTCGACCGAAGGCTGGTCGATATCGGCGGTTTTATAATTCAGGGCCCGCGCGAGTATGCGCGCCGTCGTGGTCTTGCCGACGCCGCGCACGCCGGTCAGCATCCAGGCCTGGGCGATGCGGCCGGTGGCAAAGGCATTGGTGAGGGTGCGCACCATCGGCTCCTGGCCGACCAACTCGGAAAAATTCGAAGGACGGTACTTGCGCGCCAGCACGCGATAGGCGGCGGCCTTGCCTATCTCCAGGCTTTTTGGTCCCGAATTTCCGGCTTCGCTCATACGCCCGTAAAGCTCCAAATGGCCGCGCCCGAAGGCGGCCGATTCCTGCGCATAGTCTCGCCCGCGCTGCAATGCGTCGTCAATGTCGCGAGAGGGGCCGATGAGGTGGGAGGCTGGAACAATGACCCGTTCCGGGCTCGTTAGGGCTGCTTCCTTCCGGACCTGACCCGGTTGGCGAGTGGATCGTCCACCACCAACCTCCCGCTTTCCATATCGGCAATTGCGCGACGAAATGCAAGTCCGCCGAAGAAATCGTTAAATGTCGAATCGGCGCACCAAACCGTGAGGGCGCAATGATTCGCTTGCAGCCCCCTTGCCGCCGCTCTAGCCTTCATGTGTTGAGCAAACCAAGAAAAGCAAGGGAAACGCCGATGTTGCCGGGCCTGGAGGCCGGATTTACGCTGGACGCACGGCTGGAGGCGGACAGCGAACAGTTGATGTGGCTTGGGCTGTGCGAATTGCGGGTGATGAACGACCGCCGCTGGCCATGGCTGCTGCTGGTGCCGCAGCGGCCCGGCGCGGAGGAAATCCATGACATGACGCCGCTCGACCAGGCGATGCTGACCTTCGAGACCAATATGGTGGCGCAGGCGCTGAAGAAGGCGACCGGCTGCGCCAAGATCAACACCGGCGCCCTCGGCAACATCGTGCGCCAGCTGCACATCCATGTCATCGCGCGTTCGGAAGGCGATCCCGGCTGGCCAGGCCCTGTGTGGGGACATGGCCTGCGAGAGCCCTATCAACGTTCCGACTTGCGACGGTTTGCCGAAACGATCAAGGCGGCGCTATAAGCGTTCCCAGTGTCCATCCCTCAACATATTCCAGAGTCCCCATGAGCTTCCGCCTGTTTGACGCGCCTTTGCGCGAGCCGAGCCAGTTCGTCGGCTTCGCCGGCAACACGATCGACCGGCAGTCCGAGAACCGGGCCGACGACTCGGTCGACAAGGCGCTGGCCGATCCGGCGACGCGGCTGCTTCTGATGCATGGCGGCCGGCTCTATCTGAAGCTCGGCGATGGCGGCGCTCTCGATCCCTGGTTCGGCGCCACCGAGAGCGAGCCCTTCAAGGTTTCCCTGGCGCAAGGCATCCTGCTCGGCTTTTCCGAACGAGGACCGGTGCTGGCCGTGCCCGCCGGCGTCGAACCCGAACAGCTTCCGGAAACAGTCAAGGCCATCGACTACCGCTCGGTCTACATGCAAGGGCTGATCGACGAGGCGGCGGCTGGCGCGATGGCGCAAGGGGCGGCCCTGCTTGCCTGGCATGCCAGCCATCGCTTCTGCAGCAAATGCGGTACAGAATCGCAGATGCGGGCGGGCGGCTACAAGCGCCATTGCCCGAATTGCGGCACCGAGCATTTTCCGCGCACCGACCCGGTGGCGATCATGCTGACGGCAACGCGGGAGAAGTGCCTGCTCGGGCGCGGCCGGCATTTCGCGCCGGGCATGTACTCGGCCCTTGCCGGCTTCATCGAGCCGGGCGAGACGATCGAGGCGGCGGTGCGCCGCGAGACGCTGGAAGAGGCCGGCATCCGGCTTGGCCGCGTCGTCTACCACGCCAGCCAGCCCTGGCCGTTTCCCTATTCGCTGATGATCGGCTGCTTCGGCGAGCCGCTCAACGACGACATCCAGGCCGATCTCAACGAGCTTGAGGACTGCCGCTGGTTTTTTCGCGACGAGGTGCGCCTGATGCTGGAAAGGACGCACAAGGACAATCTGGTCACGCCGCCGAAAGGCGCCATTGCGCATCACCTTATCCGCGCCTGGGTCGACTCGGAATGATGGCAGCGAACACCGAAAGACATTGCAGGAGCAGGACATGATCCGTCACACCGTCGTTTTCACGCTGAAGCATCCGCCGCATTCGCTGGAGGAAAAGCGGTTCCTGGTCGACGCCAAGAAAATCCTCACCGCGATCAGGGGCGTCACGCATTTCGAGCAATTGCGGCAGATCAGCCCCAAGAACGACTATCGTTTTGGCTTCTCGATGGAGTTCGCCGACCAGGCTGCCTACAACAGGTACAACGACCATCCCGACCATGTCGCCTTCGTGCGCGACCGCTGGGTGCCGGAGGTCGAGACCTTCATGGAGATCGACTATGTGCCGCTAGGCGCGGTGATTTAGGGCATGGTCCCGAAAAGGGGAAACCGGTTTTCTAGGACAAACGGTTCGTTTGTCCGGAGATCATGCCCAGTAGCGATCAGTCCGCCACCTTCCACTGCTCACGCGACTCACTGGCCGGATAGACGCCCAGAATCCGCACTTCGCGCGAGAAGAAACGAAGCTCGTCCAGCGCCAGCTTGACCAGCGGGTCGTCGGGATGGCCCTCAATGTCGGCGTAAAACAGCGTCGCCGTGAAAGCGCCCAGCTGGTAGCTCTCCAGCTTGGTCATGTTGATGCCGTTGGTGGCGAAGCCGCCCATCGCCTTGTAGAGCGCGGCCGGCACGTTGCGGACACGGAAGATGAAGGTCGTCATCATCTTGACGTCAGGCGACGGGCGCTCGGCCCATAGCTTGTTCTTGGTCAGGACGACAAAGCGGGTGACGTTTGAGTCGGTGTCCTCGACATTTTGCTCGATGATATCGAGCCCGTAGAGGGTCGCTGCCAGGGCCGGCGACAGCGCCGCCATGCTGCGGTCCTTGACCTCGGAGACCATCTTGGCGGCGCCAGCCGTGTCGCCGGCGACGATCGCCTTCCAGCCGTTCTTGCGGATGTATTTGCGGCACTGGCCAAGCGCGTGGATGTGGCTGTGCACCGTCTTGATCTCGTCGCGCTTGACGCCCGGCAGCACCATCAGCTGGAAATGGATGGGCAGGAAATATTCGCCGATGATGTGCAGCTTCGATTCCGGCAGGAGATGATGGATATCGGCGACGCGCCCGGCAATGGTGTTCTCGATCGGGATCATGGCGAGGTCGGCCTTGCCGGTCTCGACCGCGCTGAACGCATCCTCGAAGGTCGGGCAGGGCAACGGCTCCATCGAAGGGAACATGTTGCGGCTGGCGGTGTCGGAATTGGCGCCCGGCTCGCCCTGGAAGGATATTCTGTTGGTCTTTTCAGGCATGCCGATATCTCAGGTTGAAAGGATTGTTCTGGCGCGTTCGAGGTCTTCGGGCGTGTCGACGCCGAGCGGCAGCGACTGGACGATCTCGGCGTCGATGCGCATGCCGGCTTCCAGCGCCCGCAACTGTTCCAGCCGCTCGCGCCGTTCGAGCTGCGACGGCTTCAGCGCGACGAAACGCTCCAATGCGGTGCGGCGGTAAGCGTAGAGGCCGACATGATGGTAGAGCGGCCCCTCGCCCCAAGGCGCCGTGGCGCGGGTGAAATAGAGCGCCCTCAGCCTGCTGCCGGAAAGCGGCGAGCCGACGATCTTGACGACATTGGGATTGGTCTTTTCCTCATCGCGGACGATCTCGACGCCGAGCGTGGCGATATCCACCGCACCGTCCTCGAAAGGCCTGAGCGACGCGGCGATGATCTGGGGATCGATCGTCGGCAGGTCGCCCTGCACATTGACGATGGTTTCGACCTTGCGCCCGGGGTCGAGCGCGATCAGCGCCTCGTGGATGCGGTCGGAGCCGGATTCGTGGTCCATGCGCGTCATCACGGCCTCGAAACCGTGCGCGCGCACCGCCTGCGCCACGCTTTGGGTGTCGGTCGCCACCACCACCCGTCCAAGGCCGGCTTCGGCGGCACGGCGGGCGACATGGACGATCATCGGGGCGCCTGCGATGTCGGCCAGCGGCTTGCCCGGCAGGCGGGTCGAAGCCATGCGGGCCGGGATCAGGATCAGCGTGGACATTTCGGGTGCAAGGCGTCTCGAAAGAGGACAGGGAAAGTGGCAAAAGGTCTCACTGGAAGCGCCCTTATAGGTGTTGCAACGCCGCAGCAAAAGACCTAGTTTCCGCCCGATTTGACCGCCCTGGCAGGACGGGTCACGATACCGACGGACGGAGTGGACGGTTCTGTCCGCCGGAAAAGGGAGCAAGGGGCGTATGGATTCCAACGAAGTCAACAAACTGCTCGCCGGATTGCTCGGAACCGTTTTCGTCGTCTTCTCGGTCGGCATTGTGTCGGACGCGCTGTTTGCCTCGCCGGCGCCGGAAAAGCCCGGTTTCGCCATCGAGGCCGCCGAGCCCGCCGAGGGCGGCCCGGCCGCTCCTGCAGCAGCCGAAAAGCCGATCGCAGATCTTTTGGCCAACGCAAGTGTCGAACAAGGCGCTGCCATCTTCAAGAAGTGCCAGGCCTGCCATTCCGGCGAAAAAGGCGGTCCGAACAAAGTCGGCCCCGACCTGTGGGACATCGTCGACCGTCCGGTCGCCTCTCACGAGGGCTTCGCATATTCGGCGGGGATGAAGGAATATTCCAAGGGCGGCACAGAGAAGTGGACCTACGATAACCTCAACCACTTCATCACGTCGCCCAAGAAGGACGTGAAAGGCACAGCGATGGGCTTTGCCGGCCTGCCGAAGGAAGAAGACCGCGCCAACGTTATCGCCTATCTGCGCACGCTGTCGGACAATCCCAAGCCGCTGCCGGCACCGGGTGCCGCCGCCGATGCAGGCGCGCCCGCCAAGCCTGCCGATGCAGCCGCTCCGGCAAAGCCGGCTGAGGGTGCCGCGCCGGCCGCTCCCGCCGCCCCGGCTCCGGCCGCACCGGCACCGGCGCCTGCCCAATAGCCAGATATCATCTCGACGACCTTGAAAAAGCCGGGTTCAGCCCGGCTTTTTTGTTGGGAAAACCGCATAGGCGGCGACAAAGCCGCGCATGGCGGTTTTCACGAGCGCCAAATCATCTAGATTGCCATGAACGGGCATTGCGAAGAGGATAGTGCATGACGGTTGGCCGAACGCTTCTCAAGTCGTTGCTGGCGGCAGCCCTTCTGGCGGCGGGCTTGCAGGCTGCCCGCGCCGACGAATGGCGCACCACCTCATGGCTGATCGGCGAATCCAAATACGGCGCCAATTTCCAGCACTACGACTACGTCAACCCGAACGCGCCCAAGGGCGGCACGCTGAATTCGGTGGTGCCAGGCACATTCGACAGCTTCAACCCCTACATCGTCCAGGGATCACCGGCCGCGGGCCTGGTCGGGTTCGGCGGCGGCCTGCTCTACGACACGCTCATGGAGCAGGCGACCGACGAAGGCAGCACCAGCCATCCGCTGATCGCCGATGCCTACAAATATCCTGATGATTATTCCTCCGCGACCTACCGGCTCGATCCGCGCGCCAAATGGCATGACGGCCAGCCGATCACCGTCGATGACGTGATCTGGTCGTTTCATGTGCTCAAGGCCAACAGCCCGCAATACAGCCGCTATTTTGAAAATGTCACCGATGCGGTGGCGATTTCGGATCGCGAGGTGGAGTTCCATTTCAACCAGAAGGGCAATCGCGAACTGCCCAAGATCATCGGCGACCTTGCCGTGCTGCCGAAACATTGGTGGGAAGGCACCGATGCCAACGGCAAGAAGCGAGACGTAACCAAGCCGACGCTGGAAATTCCGCTCGGTTCGGCCGCCTACAAGATCGCCAGCTTCAAGCCGGGTTCGGAAATCATCTGGCAGCGTGTGCCGGACTATTGGGCGGCCAAGCTGCCGGTGAAGATCGGCCGTGAGAATTTCGACACCCGACGCTACACCTATATCCTGGACGACAACGCTGCCTGGCTCGCCTTCACCAAGGGTGGGCTGGAAGACATCAACCGCGAATACAGTTCGCGCAAATGGGCGACGGCTTACAATTTCCCGGCATTCCAAGCCGGCGATGTCATCAAGAAGGATTTCCAGACCCAGGCGCCGGAACCGATGCAGGGCTTCGTCCTCAACCAGCGGCGGCCGCTGTTCCAGGACCGGCTGGTGCGTGAAGCGCTGACCATTCCGTTCGATTTCGAGAGCATGAACCGCACACTGTTCTTCGGCTTCAACACCCGCACGTCGAGCTATTTCCAAGGCACCGAACTGGCCTCGAACGGGTTGCCGCAGGGCAAGGAACTGGAAATCCTGGAAAAATACCGAGACAAGCTGCCGCCCGAACTTTTCACCCAGGAATTCAAGCTGCCGGTTTATGATTCACCGCAGGCGGAACGGAAGTACCTGAAACAGGCGGTCGATCTCTTCGCCAAGGCGGGCTGGGTGATCAAGGGCGGCAAGATGGTCAATGCCAAGACCGGCGCGCCGTTCAAGTTTGAAATCCTCGGCTGGAACGACACCGACCAGGTCATCGCCAGCCCCTACATCGCCAATCTGCGCAAGATCGGCGTCGACGCCACTTTGCGCATCATCGACCAGACGCAGTACATCAACCGCGTCAACAATTTCGATTTCGATGTCGTTACCGGGATGCTGCAGCAGTCGGAATCGCCGGGCAACGAGCAGCGCGACTTCTGGAGCTCGAAAGCTGCCGACTCGCCCGGTTCGCGCAATCTGATGGGCATCAAGGACCCGACCGTCGACGCGCTGGTCGATCGCATTATCTTCGCGACCGATCGCGACGATCTCGTCGCCGCCACCCATGCGCTCGACCGCATCCTGCTGTGGAACTTCTACGTGGTTCCCCAATATTACCGGTCGGCGGTGTGGCTGGCCTATTGGGACAAGTTCAAATTCCCCGACAAGCAGCCTGCCTATGCCGGAGCCGACATCGATTCCTGGTGGATCGACCCGGACAAGGAGAAGGCGCTGGCGGCCAAGTACAAGGGTGGCAATTGATGGCGGCCCTTCCCCGCCGCGACTTCCTGACCCTGGGCAGTGCCGCGGCAGCCGCCGCCTTGCTGCCCGGCAAGGCCTTCGCCGACACTGCGACCGGCACCAAGCTGCACGGCCTGTCGGCCTTCGGCGACCTCAAATACAAACCCGATTTCGCGCATTTCGACTACGTCAATCCTGACGCCCGAAAGGGCGGCCAGATGAATTTCGCGCCGCCGAACTCGACCCTCAATCAGAGCTTCCTGACCTTCAACACCCTGAATTTCCTGGTGTTGAAGGGAGAGGCTCCGCCGCGCGCCGAACTCTGTTTCGATTCCCTGATGACAAGCGCGCTCGATGAGCCGGATGCGGCCTACGGCCTGCTCGCCGAAACCGTTACCCTGTCGCCAGACCGCAACGGTTTCCGCTTCGCCCTGCGACCGCAAGCGCGTTTTCATGACGGCTCGCCGCTGACCGCGGACGACGTTGTCTTCGCGCTGAAGCTTTATAAGGACAAGGGCCATCCGAACCTTTCCCAGGCGTTGCGGTACATGACCGACGCGGTTGCGGTCGATCCCGCCACCGTCAACCTCACTTTCAACGGCGAACAGTCAGCGCAAAACATCCTGGCGATCGTGGGGATGCCGATCGTCTCCAAGGCCTTTTACACGGCCAATGATTTCGATGCCTCGACCATGACACCGCCGCTTGGCTCGGGTCCCTACAAGATTGGACGCGTGGCGGCCGGACAGACTGTCGAATATGACCGCGTGGCCGACTATTGGGGCCGCGATCTGCCAGTGAACCGCGGCCTCTACAATTTCGACCGCATCCGCATCGACTTCTATCTTGACCGGCAGGCGGCGTTCGAAGCCTTCAAGAAAGGCGACACGCATTTCCGCGAGGAATTCACCTCGCGGGTATGGGCGACCGGATACGACTTTCCGGCGCTGAAGGACGGCAAGGTCGTCAAACGGGAATTTCCCGGTGAGAAGACGCCGGACATGCAGAGCGTCGC
Source organism: Mesorhizobium sp. WSM4809 (assembly GCF_055811655.1). Classification (NCBI taxonomy): domain Bacteria; kingdom Pseudomonadati; phylum Pseudomonadota; class Alphaproteobacteria; order Hyphomicrobiales; family Phyllobacteriaceae; genus Mesorhizobium; species Mesorhizobium sp. WSM4809. The sequence continues at coordinate 299,009 of NZ_JBVVQW010000004.1, read as the reverse complement.
ACTGAACCAGCGTCGTCCGCAATTCCGCGATGAGCGGGTGCGGCGGGCGATCGCCAGGTGCTTCGATTTCGAATGGATGAAGCGGGCGCTGTTTTACGGCTCCTACGAGCGTTCTCAATCGAACTTCGAACGGTCGGATTACAAGGCCGAAGGCCTGCCCTCGCCTGAGGAATTGGCCCTGCTGGAGCCGTTCCGGGCCGAATTGCCGCCAGAGGTTTTCGGTGAAGCGGTGACGCAGCCCCTTTCCGACGGTTCGGGCCATGACCGCAAGCTGCTGGGCGAGGCTTCGAGATTGCTTGCGCAGGCCGGCTGGAAGCGCGATGGCAGTTTCGTCGTCAACGACAAGGGTGAGCGGCTGCGGGTCGAAATGCTGGCGGAGGACGACGGCATCGTTCGCATCTACACCCCTTGGTCCGAGAATATGAAGGCGATCGGGATCGACGCATCGATCCGGCAAATCGATTCGGCGCAGTATGAGCAGCGGCACAGCAATTACGACTTCGATCTTGCCTTGCTGCATTGGTCGATCGGGGCGACGCCGACCGACGACAGCCTGCAGATGCTCTATGATTCCCGAATGGCGAAAATCCCGGGGCAGCGCAACTATCCGGGCACGGAAAGCAAGGCCATCGACGCCCTGATCGCCGCAGCCGGCAAGGCGAAAGACCGTATAGAACTCGTCACGGCGCTCAGAGCGCTCGACCGGGTCTTGCGCGCGCGGCTGGACTGGATTCCAACATACTATCTGGCGAATCACCGCGTCGCCTATTGGGACATGTTCGGCTTTGTCGAACAGAAGCCCGATTTCGGCTTTCCGGTCGAGACGCTGTGGTGGTTCGATAAGGGCAAGGCGGCAAAAATTGGCAAAGGCTGAGATGTTCGCTCAAGCGGGGCAAAAGGCCTGATGGGCGCCTATATCCTGCGCCGCATCCTGTTGATGATCCCGACCCTGTTCGGCATCATGGCGATATCCTTCGCCGTTATCCAGTTCGCCCCCGGCGGCCCGGTCGAGCAGGTTATCGCCAGGCTGACCAATCAGGGCGGCAGCGACCGCCTCGGCGGCGGTGGCGGCGACGCGGGTTCTGGGGGCAACCTGGATGTCGCCGGTGACGTCAGTTCGAAATATCGCGGGGCGCAGGGGCTCGATCCGGAATTCATCAAGAAGCTGGAAAAGCAGTTCGGCTTCGACAAGCCGCCGCTCGAGCGCTTCGGCATGATGCTGTGGAACTATGCCCGCTTCGATTTCGGCGACAGCTATTTCCGCGACATTTCGGTGCTCGACCTGATCCTGGAGAAGATGCCGGTGTCGATCTCGATCGGGCTGTGGATCACGCTTTTGTCCTACCTGATCTCGATCCCGCTCGGCATCCGCAAGGCAGTCAAGGACGGCACTCCCTTCGACGTCTGGACCAGCGGCGTCGTCATTGTCGGCTATGCCATTCCGGGCTTCCTGTTCGGCATCATGCTGATGGTGCTGTTTGCCGGCGGGTCGTTCTGGGACTGGTTTCCGTTGCGCGGCCTCACCTCGGACAATTGGGATCAATTGTCCTGGTGGGGAAAGATCGTCGACTATTTCTGGCACATGACCTTGCCGCTGACCGCGCTGGTGCTGTCGGCCTTCGCCACCACGACGCTGCTGACCAAGAACTCGTTCCTCGAAGAAATCCGCAAACAGTATGTGGTGACGGCGCGGGCCAAGGGTCTGTCGGAACGGCAGGTGCTCTACGGCCACGTCTTCCGCAACGCCATGCTGATCGTCATCGCCGGCTTTCCCGGCGCCTTCATCTCGGCCTTCTTCACCGGCTCGCTGCTGATCGAGAACATCTTCTCCCTCGATGGCCTCGGCCTGCTCGGCTTCCGGTCGGTGGTCGAGCGCGACTATCCGGTGGTGTTCGCCAATCTCTATATCTTCTCGCTGCTGGGGCTGTTCGTCGGTCTCTTGTCCGACCTGCTCTACACCTGGGTCGATCCGCGCATCGATTTCGAGCGGAGAGACGTCTGATGTCGGAGGCTACAGTCCCCGTGGACGCGGCACCCGCGCGGATAAAGCGGCCGTTTCTGTCGCCGCTCAACAAGCGGCGCCTGCAGAATTTCAAAGCCAACCGGCGCGGCTACTGGTCGCTGTGGATCTTCCTCGTCCTGTTCGTGCTGTCGCTGTTTTCCGAGTTCATCGCCAACGACAAGCCGATCATCGCCTCCTACAAGGGCGAGATCCTGTTTCCGGTGCTGGTCGCCTACCCCGAGGAAAAATTCGGCGGTTTCTATGCCGTCACCGATTATCGCGACCCGGTCATCCAGGACGAGATCAACGCCAATGGCTGGATGATCTGGCCACCGGTGCGCTACTCCTATCAGACCGTCAACAACGCCATTCCGGAAGCAGCACCGGCCAGGCCGTCCTGGCAGTATGACGCCACGAAGCGCTGCAACCAGTATCCGCAGGGTGCCGCCGACCCGGCCTGCATGGTCGGCAACTGGAATTGGCTCGGCACCGACGACCAGGCGCGCGACGTGCTGGCACGTGTCATCTACGGCTTCCGCATTTCGGTGCTGTTCGGCCTGATCCTGACCGCCGGCTCGGCCTTGATCGGCGTCGCGGCCGGCGCCGTGCAAGGCTATTTCGGCGGCTGGACGGATCTCTTGTTCCAGCGTTTCATCGAAATCTGGTCCGCTATCCCCGTGCTCTACCTCTTGCTCATCGTCGCCGCCATCCTGCCGCCGGGCTTCTTCATCCTGCTCGGCCTGATGCTGCTGTTCTCCTGGGTGGCGCTGGTCGGCGTGGTGCGGGCCGAGTTCCTGCGCGCCCGCAATTTCGAATATGTCAACGCGGCCCGGGCGCTCGGCGTGCCCAACCGCACCATCATGTTCCGGCACCTGCTGCCCAACGCCATGGTGGCGACATTGACCTTCATGCCCTTCCTGCTCTCAGGCTCGATCTCGACGCTGACCTCGCTCGACTACCTCGGCTTTGGCCTGCCGCCCGGCTCCGCCTCGCTCGGCGAACTGCTCAAGCAGGCGCAGCGGAACCTCAATGCGCCGTGGCTCGGCATCTCCGGCTTCGTCGTCATCTCGCTAATGCTGTCGCTGCTGGTCTTCGTCGGCGAGGCGACGCGCGACGCCTTCGATCCGCGCAAGACGTTCAGATGAGCGAAGCCCCCTTGCTCAGCGTACAGGACCTCAGCGTCGCCTTCAGCCAGGGCGGCGGCCAGTCGACGGCGGTCGACCACATCTCGTTCGACATCGCCAAGGGCGAGACGGTGGCGCTGGTCGGCGAATCCGGTTCCGGCAAATCGGTCTCGGCGCTTTCGGTGCTGAAGCTGTTGCCTTATCCAAGCGCCAGCCATCCCTCGGGAAAGATCCTGTTCCAGGGCGCCGACCTGCTGGCGATGAACGAGAAGCAGTTGCGGCAGGTGCGCGGCAACAAGATCACCATGATCTTCCAGGAGCCGATGACTTCGCTCAATCCGCTGCACACGATCGAGCAGCAGATCGTCGAGATCCTGAAGCTGCACCAGGGCATGGCCGACCGCCCGGCCAAGGAGCGCACGCTGGCCTTGCTCAACGAGGTCGGCATCCGCGATCCGCACAAGCGCCTCGATGCCTATCCACACCAGTTGTCCGGCGGCCAGCGCCAGCGCGTGATGATCGCCATGGCGCTGGCCAACGAGCCCGAACTTCTGATCGCCGACGAGCCGACGACGGCGCTCGACGTCACCGTGCAGGCGCAGATCCTCGAACTGCTGGCAGGCTTGAAGAGCCGCAAGGGCATGTCGATGCTGTTCATCACCCATGATCTCGGCATCGTGCGCAAGATCGCCGACCGTGTCTGCGTGATGACCAAGGGCAAGATCGTCGAGACAGGGCCGACCAAGGAGATCTTCGCCAATCCGCAGCATGCCTATACGCGGCATCTGCTGGCGGCCGAGCCGAAGGGCAAGCCGCCGGCCGCCAATGCCGATGCCAAGCCTGTCATGACCGGCAAGGACGTAAAGGTCTGGTTCCCGATCAAGCAGGGCTTCTTCCGCCGCACCGTCGACAATGTGAAGGCGGTCGACGGCATCGATGTCACCGTGCGCGCCGGCCAGACGCTTGGCGTGGTCGGCGAATCCGGCTCCGGCAAGACGACGCTCGGCCTGGCGCTGGCAAGAATGATCTCGTCGACCGGAACGATCCAGTTCAACGGTCGCGACATCAACCAGCTGACTTTCAACGCCATGCGGCCGCTCAGGCGCGAATTGCAGATCGTCTTCCAGGATCCGTTCGGCTCGCTCAGCCCGCGCATGTCGATCGCAGAGATCATCGAAGAAGGCCTCAAGATCCACGAGCCGAAGCTGTCGCCCGACGAGCGCGACGACAAGGTGGCCGCCGTGCTGAAGGAGGTCGGGCTCGATCCGGCGACACGCAACCGCTATCCGCACGAGTTTTCCGGCGGCCAGCGCCAGCGCGTTGCCATCGCACGCGCCATGGTGCTCAACCCGCGCTTCGTCATGCTGGACGAGCCGACATCGGCACTCGACATGAGCGTGCAGGCGCAGGTCGTCGATCTGCTGCGCAGCCTGCAGGCCAAGCACGACCTCGCCTATCTCTTCATCAGCCATGATTTGAAAGTCATCCGGGCGCTCGCCAACGACGTCATCGTCATGCGCAATGGCCGGATCGTCGAAGCCGGTCCTTCCCAGCAGATTTTTGAAAATCCGCAAACCGACTATACTCGGGCGCTGATCTCGGCCGCCTTCAAGATCGAGACGGCACCGGTCGGCATCGTCAGCGAGTGATTTGCGTAGAGAGGGACTAAAAGACCGCAATGGAAAAAGGCCGTATCCTGCTTGCCGTCACCGGCTTTCATCCGCAGCGCTGGCGCGAGCTCCTGTCGGCCGAGCGCGAGGTGGTGCTGGAGCCCGACGGCGCCAGCGACCCGTCGATCACCTATGCCGTGGTGTGGAAGCAGAAGCCGAACCTGTTGTCGTCGCTGCCCAATCTGCGCGCCATCTTTTCGATCGGCGCCGGCGTCGATCATATCTTCGCCGATCCCGGCCTGCCCGATGTGCCGATCGTCAAGGTCGTCGCCGACAACCTCACCCAGTACATGACCGAATATGTCGTCTGGCGGGTTCTCGATCATCACCGCCAGGGCCTGCTCTACCGGTCGCAGCAGCCGAAGAAGATCTGGCACGAGCCGCAGCAGAGGCCTGCCGGTGACATTTCGGTCGGCATCATGGGCCTCGGCAGTCTCGGCCGCGCCGCGGCCTCGGTGCTTTTGTCGCTCGGCTTTGCCGTCAATGGCTGGTCGCGCACCGACAAGGCCATGGAAGGAGTCGCGACCTATTCCGGCGAGGCTGGACTGATCCCCTTCCTCAAGGCCACCGACATCCTGGTGGTGCTTTTGCCGCTGACGCCGGAGACCAAGGGCATTATCAACTACGGCGTGCTGAAGGAATTGCGGAAGCGCAACGGCCTCGGCGGTTCGGTGCTGATCAATGCCGGGCGCGGCCGTCTGCAGAAGGATGCCGACATTTTGCGGGCGCTGGATGACGGCACATTGAAGGAGGCGAGCCTCGACGTGTTCGAGGTCGAACCGCTGCCGAAGACCAGTCCACTGTGGGGGCATCCAAAAGTGTTTGTGACGCCGCACGCGGCAGCGACCTCCGATCCGGTGCATCTGGCGCCGATCATGCTGCGCCAGATGGACGCCTTCGAACGCGGTGAAAAGCTGGACAATCTGGTGGACCGCAAGGCGGGGTACTAGCCAGGCAGAGCGATCTTCTTCTGCTTGTCCGGCTGGCCGCAGTCGCGTCGATCGATCGACCGGTTCATGGCATCGATCTCACCGCTTGCCTTGTCGGTATCGCGCTTGGCCTTGGAGCGCATGTCAGGCGTGAACGGGCCGAAGCCCATCGCCGGGTTGGAGAATGTCGGCTTGGCCTTCGCCGGAAGGTTGTATTGCTGCGCCAAGCCATTGCGCTGCGCCAGCAACTGATCGCACGGCACGGTGTCGTATTGCAGGGAGGACTGGACGTTCGCATCCTGCTGTTCCGACATCGAGGTGCCGCCGACACAGCCGGCGGTCAGCAGGCAAGAGGCCAAGATCATCATGTTCCAGCGCATCGGCTATGCTCCTCCTGATATCCCGCCCTGATGCGAGCAGATCGCAAATATCAGTCGCGCATGCAAATCGGACTTTTTCACAGCAAGAAGCGGCGAGGCTGCCCCTCCGCTGGCGCGTGGCTGACGGAGCATCAAACGAAAAACCCGCCTGCGCGGCGGGTCACTGGCGCAAATCAGCACCATGGGCGAAAATGTACCATAGCTGAGGGCAGGGTGTCAAGAAAAAATTCCTATCGCTGCCGGCAAAAGCTGCCGACACCGCCGAACTGGCTGGCGTCAGGTCCTTTGTCGGGCTGAGTTCGGAGCCCCGGCCACAACGACCAACCCGTTGACGTGTTCCCCACGATCCTGCCGGATGACGGTTGGCTCCAGTGACAGGACCGAAAGCCCGTTGGCGGCCAGGACGTCGCGCATATAGTGTTGCGCATGCGCGTAGCGGCGCGACGGCAGCAGCACGAAATCGCCATCGCCAGCCAGCGTCTCGACGGAAAACGCGAACAGGCCGTCCGTCGCCAGCAAGCGGGCAATCGTCTTCACCACGCCGTCCAGCGCGCCGACATAGATGAAAACATCGGCCACCGTCACCAGATCGGCTTTCGGACCGGCATAGGGAAAATCCCGCAGATCGGCCTTGTCGAGGAAATCGTAGACGCCCTTGGCCCGCGCCTTTCTCAGCATTTTGGCCGAAATGTCATAACCCTCCAGCCGGTCTGCGATCGGCCGCAGCCTCTGCCCCATCAGGCCGGTGCCGCAGCCGAGATCCAGAGCGAGCGGGAAGCGTCCCGGCCTTGCCGCTCGAATGGCCTGGTCGAGCATCCGAGGCAGGCGGTAACCCAGCCTGCCGACCAGGGACTCATCGAAGCTCTCGGCATAGTGGTCGAACAAGGTCTCGACGAAGGCGCTGGGGAGCGCGTCGGGCGCCGGCGCCTTGCCGATCAATTGCAGGTTCAGTGCAGCGCCTTGACGATCCGATGGATCGAGTTGCAGCGACATCGTCCAGGCCTGCGCGGCCAGCTCCGCCGCGCCCGCCGCCTGCTGCATCTCGCCGAGGCGAAACCAGCCCATCGCCCATAGCGGTGTCATTTCCAGGGCGCCGAGCAGCAATTCCGCCGCCGCCGCATGATCGCCATCCGCGTGCAGCATCTCGGCATAATCGGCACGGCGATCGGCGTTCAAGTCGCCGGACGAGGCCTGAAGCGGTTTCATGACGATGGATCCTGCCGGCGGATCGAGCCGGCGGTGCTCTATGCCGGAGTCAGCAGTGACTTACAACAGGCTTCCCGCCGCGGAATTATATCCTATCTTGGAGATCATGCGCGCCAGCGACCTGCTTCATCCCCGGCCTGAAGGCCTCTATTGCCCGCCGGGCGATTTCTTCATCGACCCGGTCCGGCCGGTCAACCGGGCACTGATCACGCATGGCCATTCCGATCACGCGCGTTCCGGCCACCGCTCGGTGCTGGCGACGCGGCAGACGCTCGACATTATGGGCCTGCGCTACGGCGAGGATTTCGCGGGAACAACGCAAGCGGCACAGCTCGGCGAGACGATTGCACTCAATGGCATCAGCGTCAGCTTCCATCCAGCCGGCCATGTGCTGGGCTCGGCGCAGATATTGGTCGAGCATCAGGACACGCGCATCGTCGCTTCCGGTGACTACAAGCGGCAGAGGGACGCGACCTGCGCGCCATTCGAGCCGATCCCGTGCGATGTGTTCATCACCGAAGCGACCTTCGGCCTGCCGGTGTTTCGCCATCCGCCCGACACCGAAGAAATCGCCCGCCTGCTGAAATCGGCGGCGCAGTTCCCCGAGCGCTCGCATCTGGTCGGCGCCTATGCGCTGGGCAAGGCGCAAAGGGTGATGCGGCTGTTGCGCGACGCCGGCTACGACAGGCCGCTCTACATCCATGGCGCGCTGGCCAAACTCAGTGAGTACTACCAGAGCCAAGGCATCGATCTCGGCACCCTCGAACCGGCGACCGTCGAAAGCGGCGGCAAGGATGATTTTACCGGCGCCATCGTCGTCGGCCCGCCATCGGCCTTCGCCGACCGCTGGGCGCGGCGTTTTCCCGATCCGATCTCGTGCTTCGCGTCGGGCTGGATGCGCATTCGCCAGCGCGCCAAGCAAGGCGGCGTCGAGCTGCCGCTGATCATCTCCGATCATGCCGACTGGGATGAGTTGACCGCCACGATCAAGGAGACCGGAGCCGAGGAGATCTGGGTGACCCATGGCCGCGAGGAAGCGCTGGTGCGCTGGTGCGAACTCGAAGGCATCGCCGCCCGGCCGCTGCATCTGGTCGGCTACGAAGACGAGGGCGATTGAAGCCATGAACCGCTTCGCCGAGCTTCTCGACCGCCTGGTGCTGACGCCGTCGCGCAACGGCAAGCTGACCTTGCTGACCGACTATTTCCGCGCCGTGGAGGATCCCGATCGCGGGCTGGCGCTGGCTGCCATCACCGGCGATCTCCACATCGCCGCGGTCAAGCCGGCGATGCTGCGCATGCTGGTCACCGAACGCATGGATCCGGTGCTGTTCGGCTATTCCCACGATTATGTCGGCGATCTCGCCGAAACGGTGTCGCTGATCTGGCCGCAAACGCCTGGGAACATCGCGAACCGCGAGCCGACGCTTGGCGAAGTCGTGGCCAAACTGCAGGCGGCAAGCCGCTCCGACGGACCGAAGGTGCTGGCCGGGCTGCTCGACAGCGCGGGCATCTCGGCGCGCTTCGCGATCATCAAGCTGGTCACCGGCGGCTTGCGCATCGGCATGTCGGCGCGGCTGGCCAAACAGGCGCTGGCCGATTTCGGCAAGGTCGACGTGGCCGAGATCGAGGAACTCTGGCACGGGTTGACGCCGCCTTACACAGCGCTGTTCGCGTGGCTGGAAGGCAAGGCCGAAAAGCCCAGGAACACGGCGTTGGCATTGTTTCGCCCGGTGATGCTGTCGAACCCGGTCGGTGACGGCGATCTCGAAAAGCTCGATCCGGCGGATTATGCCGCCGAATGGAAATGGGACGGCATCCGTGTCCAGGCGGTGGCCGAGGGCGGCATCCGCCGGCTCTATTCGCGCACCGGTGACGATGTTTCCGGCGCCTTTCCGGACCTCGCCGATGCCATGCATTTCTCCGCAACGCTGGACGGCGAACTGCTTGTCGGCGATCCCCGAGAGGCGACGGGAACCTTCTCGGATCTGCAGCAACGGCTGAATCGCAAGACGGTGACACCGAAGATGCAGCAGCAATACCCGGCCTTCATGCGCTGCTACGATCTGCTCCAGGTCGGCGGCGAGGATCTGCGCGCGCTGCCGTTTCGCGAGCGGCGCGGCCGGCTGGAAGCGTTTGTCGGAACGCTCGACCCGAGCCGTTTCGATCTTTCGCCATTCGTCGACTTCACGGATTGGCAAACGCTTGAGGAACTACGCCGGGTGCCGCCGCATCCGATCATCGAAGGCGTCATGCTGAAGCGCTGGGACTCAGCCTATGTCGCCGGCCGGCCGAAAGGTCCATGGTTCAAATGGAAACGCGATCCGCACACGGTGGACGCGGTGCTGATGTATGCCCAGCGCGGCCACGGCAAACGCTCGAGCTTCTATTCCGACTATACGTTCGGCGTCTGGACAGGTGCCGAAGGCGAAGAGGAACTGGTGCCGGTCGGCAAGGCCTATTTCGGCTTCACCGACGAGGAGTTGAAGCAGATCGACAAATATGTCCGCGACAACACGATCGAGCGTTTCGGGCCGGTGCGCTCGGTGCGGGCCGACCGCGACAACGGCCTTGTGCTGGAAGTCGCCTTCGAAGGGCTGAACCGCTCGACCCGGCACAAATCCGGCGTCGCCATGCGCTTTCCCCGCATTTCGCGGCTGCGCTGGGACAAGCCGGCCAACGAGGCCGACCGCATCGAGACGCTGCAGGCGCTGCTCGACCGCTAGACCGTTCAGCGCTCTTACGGCTCGATCGAAACGCGGATTTCGTAGATGTCCGCGGCCTTGCCCTGCTTGTCGAAGTCGGAATTGATGGCAATGGTGCCGGCCGAGCCCGGACGCTTGTCGGGAAACTGCACATCGAACAGATATTCGTTCTGCTGCTGGCCGACCGCATAGCGCTTGCGGCCGCAGTCGCCGAGTTCGCCGAAATTGCAGTCGACCGAAATCTGCGTCTCCTTGCCTTCTTCGGAGCGGGCAATGATGTCGAACACGGCATGTTTGCCGGCCAGTTTCTCCAGCACGCCTTGTCCGACGTCGAAGCTGATCGCCGAACCGGACGCGCCGGAACGGATGCGCAGGAACGAACCGGTATCGTCCTTCATCACCTCGGCCCTGGCGTCAGACGGCGCGCTGACATGGGATGCATCGGCCGGCGAAAACACATTGATCCAGTCGCGCGCCTGGTCCGCGGCGCCGGGTTTTGCCGGACCGCCGTCGGCCGGTGTGAAATCGTCGTCCTTGACGGTCGGCGGCGCTTGCGGCGGGGCGGTGTCGAGTTGCGCGGATGTCTTGAACACGCCGGTCTGCACGGCGAAGAACAGGCCGATGCCAACCGCGGCGAGCAGTGTCACGGTCAGGAAGATGGCGGTCAGCGGCAGGCGACGCCCCCTTATGCGCCGTTCATCGCGGTCGGGCGCCACCTCCGTCGTCGCGCCGGCCGAGGCCGGAACCGACATGTCGATGGCCGGAGCATCGGGAAGCGTGGCGTCCGGCATGATGTCGGGAACGACGGGCAGAACGCGGGAGCGCGGCGCATCGGCAGCGGATTGCACGGGTCCGTCGACGACGACATCGGGGGACGATGCCTGTCGGCCGGTTTCGACCGCGGGCGCCGGGTCCGCTCCGAGTTCGACCGCCGGTGCATCGCCCTGCGGACCGACATCCGGCACCGCCGGCAGGAACTCGGATTCGATTTCGGTGATTTTCGCCTGGATTGCCTTGCGGCGCTTGATGGCGACCTCAACGGTCACACCGGGATTGGCCTTGAGCGCGCGATCGAGCGCGGCAAAAGCCGAGCGATAGACCCTCTCGCGGAACGCGCGGTCCTCGGCATTGCCTTTCTCCAAGGCGTTCCGGATCGCTTTTTCGATCGCGTCCAAGCGGGTCCCTCTGTCTTTGCCAACCTTGCCGTGATCGTTAGCCGCAGGCGACCAATCAATCAACGGGCGAGCGGCGCATTCTGCCTCGCAGAGGTGTGCAAAGTCCATTCCGGCGCTGTTCCGGCAACAAAATCAGCATGTTTCGCCGATTTTCGCGCACAGGGAGCACACGCACCGTGCGCCGCATTCCCTTGGCGACTGACTGGCGGACAAGGCGGCGGCCGGCTTTCGAGGGTGCCACGACGCCGACGCAGGAATTGCCAAGTCGCATCTTGAATTCGCGCCCGGTTGCGTCTATCACCGCCGCATCCTGGAGGCCTTGGCTTCCTGGGCCGCTTTAGCTCAGTTGGTAGAGCACCGCATTCGTAATGCGGGGGTCGCGTGTTCGAGTCACGCAAGCGGCACCATTCTTCACCACAGAAAGCAGTAAAATCAACTCTTTAGGAAATCTCCCAGAGGGTCAGTCCACCCTCTAGGCCACCTTTGCTCTACCGTTGGGACAGTGGAAGCGGCGCGCTATCTGCGCCCCTGCAATTGGTCATTTTCCTTCTTTGCTGCCTCTACGCGCTTGTCAATCCAGGCGGCAAGGTGGTGTAGATACACGCCCTTCGCCGCCTTCTGGCTCGCCTCGATCCTGACCAAAGGCAAATCAATCTCGCCGTCAGTGGTCTTGCGCGCGAGCACCTGCGGCGTGAGGTGCTGGAAATAATCGCGGCACACAGCCTCGATAGGGATGATCGCCGATCCATTGTATTGTGCAAGCAACAGAAATGCAGTGTTCATATAACGCTCCTCGCTCCATATGTTCTTCGCCGCCCAATTGGAGCTATTGCCTTACTTTCCACCCCGCTGGCAAGTGTTGCTGGAAGCGCAACAATACACATCACTGCCGCAACACGGTTGGTCTCACCCTGCAAGTCTGTGTTCGACGTTCAACGCGCCATAGACGTTGTCTTGCCAATAGGTTCCTTCAATCCAGGCGGCAGCTGTGGCCTTGATCCGAGTTTCAGTTACGGTTCGCGCCGGGAGAGACGAGATCGTTTGCGCAATGGCGAAGGCCGGCGCGCTCGCAGCGTCGATCGCCGCGAACTCGTCATCAACCTCAATGTCTTCCGGCAACGCATCAATCTTTGCCCTCGAATACATCATGGCCTGCTGTAGCAAGATGCCCAGGAAGTTCATTTCGCCTTCGAAGATAACGCCATTGTCCATGATCGTGGTCCTTTCGACTTGGTTCGAACCGGTCAGGAGATCGCCGTGTTCACAAACCCAAGATGTAAACGATATCGTTTAATCCGTCAATAAACGATATCGTTTATTTCGGCCGCAATTCGTTGACATGCTATCCGATATCGTTTACCGGAGGCGATGGGAAGGCCACCGCTCAACATGACGCCGACACTCGTCCGGTTTCCCGACGAAATATTGGCGCGCGTCGATAACCTCGTTGGACAAAATCAACGCGCGAAATTCATTCGCGAGGCTGTACAGGCCGAAGTTGAAAGACGCGAAGCTGAGCCTGCTCAGGACGGCGTGTAAGCACTCCCTGCGCGCGAGATCGTCGGACGCAGCAGCTGCATAGTCTGTTGGCTTGAGGTCTGCCCCATCTTCAGGGGACACGCGCCTAGCCGAAGCGTGGGCCCTTCTTGCAGAAGGGCAAATAGCCTGATCAGGATCAGGCGGCGCGGCTACGCTTTTTCAAGTCAAATCGCTTAGGGCGCTCTGCCAGTATGCGGCGTGCCTCGGCGTGCATCTCACGCGTTACGCGCTCGTGAAATTCGATTTCTGAGGTCGACATAACCGTAGCATCCTGCGACTTTTGAGCCTTCGGCCTCTGTGAGGCAGGCATGGTCATATCCCAGTAGCTCCCCCACACGCTTGAGATCTTGCCCATAGAGACGTTCAATGCTTGCGCGAGTGTCATTTCCCAGCCTGATCGTTTGGTCGCCGCCATTGTTAGATGCTATTGCACTCATAGCTATAACGCGGCCACCTTTCCCGAGGATGAACGAGCGGAGGTCCGCGAGGGTTCCGCCCATGGTGACGACATCATCAACTATTACATAATCGGCATCCGTGTCAATTTGCCCATAAAACTCGCAACGATGCGCTAGTCGAGGCCACGCGCCAGAGAAGTCGCGGGAGACGGCCTTCCTCTGAAAGACACGACCCTCGACCGGCCAATCATATTCCTTTGCTAGCCATTCAGCGTAGCCAATCGCGAGAGCATTGCTAGAATCACCACGCTGCGTTGCAGGAGCAATGAGGGTAGGTCGGCCTTTCGCTTCTGCAAACTCAAACAGCGCATACGTGGTTCGCTCATTCGCCAAGTCATCAATTATATCGATTGCTGATTGTACGTCGCGCTGTCCCTTCGCAGCCGGGTACAGCGCGTGCGAGTGGAGAGTATTCTCTTTTTTGTCATAGCTCCGCCATTTGGCGTGAACAAAAACATCGGGGAAATTGGCGTCCCATTCAGTGCGCGACATGGCGATAACTCTCGACTCAGCGAAAACTTGCTTAGCCGGTTTCGCACAAGCTCTTTAACGCAAAATTAACGATTCGTCACGCGGGTCAAACCATTCTATTGCCCGCCATGACTCAACAGGCCACCAAGCTCGATTTCTCACATAAGCAGGGCGCTTATACGGGAGTCGCCCTCAGCTGCGGATCGTCGCAACAGTCTGGCAAATCGTCTTGGTAGCTTTTCGTCGAGTTCGGCAGCGGGCGTGGCATACCACAGGCCATTGGGCATACCGAAGGGCTGCGAGAGGCCTATCCAATCGCCCTCATACGATGGAGTTCGGTACCAATTACTGAAGCCGCAGCGCGTGAGGAACGCTTTCTTTCTCAGATGATCGAGGTTGATGACGACGCCGACGACTGGGGTGCTGGAAATTATGTGCTGCAGGACTTGTCGGACAATCGGCCCTCCTATTCCCAACCCACGAAAATCACGCCGCACCGCACCCATCATAATTCGAAGAGGCAAAACATGATCGACGCACGAACAGACGACTACTCCTACAAGCTCACCGTCGCAGAATGCCGTGTAAATTGGTGCCTCCCTACCCCCTTTTCGTCGCTTGCTTGGATATGGAATAGGGAAAGGCGTGGCATCGAGTCCGCTCAGCACATGCCATTGCCGCTGCGGCTGTAAACCGTAGGTGACTGCACATTGCGAGCGCATGCTATCTGGCTGGTGGGGATTTATGGTGTCCGTCGCAAAGAGTGCGGCTTTGATGCGCTCCGCAATAGTGATCGCCTTGCGCACGGTTATGACATGGCCTGCGGCTGTTCGAAGCGCGATTGTCTCTGCCGTCACACCGTTCTGACGGCGCTTGGCCTTCCAAGCCTCATATTCAGCTAGTGTTGCCAAAGTCGATCTCTTGAAGTTTGTCACCGGTATCCGCGCCTCTTGGCTTCTTTGATGGCCGCGCGGACGAGACGCGGATCATTGCCCGCGCCATGGCGCTCCAGGCTGGCGACGACGCCAGGGCTGACCAACTCCATGTCCGCGATGAACCGGCGCGCAATGCTGATATCGCCCTCAGCGACCCCGGAAGCCGTCAGTTCAGACATACCGGCGACGAAACCCGCCTCGATCTGTTCAGGCGTCGGCGGCGAGAAGCTGTCGGCGCTCTGTCGGACAATGGTGAAGGCTTCCTGGATAGAGGCCGGGTCGGTTCCAGAAGTTCGGAAATCCTCACTCAGCGCTGCCGTCGCTACCTTCAAGGCGCTGGCCCGCTCAGCGTCGCCGTCCTTCATCGCGTCGAGCGTGAATTGATCCAATTCGCCACCAACGTGCGCCGCGTAATCGACATCCTTTCGGGCCGCGTCATCCCTGAAAAGGACCGTCGCAGCATCGTCATCTTTGCCGGCAGAGGGCGGAGCATCAGCCTTGCGCTCGCTCGGGAACACCACGGCAGCGGCAGGATCTGGCTTTCCGTGATTGCCTACCAATCGTTGTTCCGCAGCCGTTTGCTGTGCCCGCGCCCACTCAGGCACGGCCGCAGGCTTCGACGGCGCATCGTTGGGGAATAGGATGCTCGCGTGGTCAATCTCAGCCATCACGCCGTCTCCCGTTCGGCGTCGGCGGTGAGCAAGACGGCCCATGCCGAGCTAGCGATTTCTTCGATGGATTTGCCTGGACCGGAGAGCCGCGCGCGGCCATTCGCAAGCTTTGACAGCTTATCCATCGCCATGACCGGCAAGCCCATCTGGCCAACAACACTGCCAGACACAGGGAATGCTGCGCGGCCCAAGTGCTGGCGGATGGCGATCTCATGATCCGAAAGGTCGGGCAACGCGGCGATGAACTCGGCAATCGCCGCATCAATGCGATTTGCGGCGGTTAGGAGGCCTCTTGCGTGCGTCTTGGCGATGTCGAAGTGTTTCCGGCGCTCGACTTCCTCTTTGGCCTCCCGTGCGGCGGCTTCGGCCTCCTGGGTGCGATCAAGCGCCCTCGACAGGATGCGGCGATCCACGGCTAAGCGTTCCAGCCTCTGATTGATATCGGCGGCTTTGCGGGCAGCATCGGGAGCGCCGGCAACCGCATCAACTGCCACCTCATCGAATGCTTGGCCAAGCGAAGTGACGAGCCTGTCCAGCCCGGCGATCTTTTCGCTGATCTCGCGTGACGTTTGCTGGGTCATCTAGGCCACCCCTGCCCAGGCAGTGACAGCGAGTTCGGTAATCGTCTTGTCGCCAGCGATGGAAGGCTTTGCAATGGCATCCAGCGCGACGAGCGCGAGACGTTCCTGGTAGGCTCTGGACGGCTCGGAAACGGGCCGAAGCCGCCTGATGTCTGCTTCGGCGGCGTCGATGATGGCCTTGGCTGTTCGGACCTGGGTGACTAGTCCGTCTAGCTCTGCGGCCTTCGACTGGATCGTTGCGATGTTGCTGGCAATGTCTGCCATTGGTCGTTCCCTTTCTTTTCAGGTGTTGCGGCGGGCGCTTAGAAACCCGTCATCAGCATTTTCGTAGTCAGTGTCGGCAAAGCCCTGCCGATCTGGCAGGATGGGTTGATACGGCGCGGGCGGCCTCGGCGCTTCCCAGTCCGATGAAATACGCGGCGGCGGGGCCGGCTCTGGTTTCGGCGCTGGCGCAACCTGTTCAAGTGCACAGGTTTTGTCCGGCTTGAGCGCTGGCAATTCGGCTGGCTCTGAAACAGAGGTTTCGTGGTCGGCTCGGGTCTGAGCACGCGCCAGCCGATCGGCGAGAGCGTCAAGCCCGCCAAGTTCCAGCTTGTCGTTGTAGAGCGACAGGTGACGCGCAAGCTGATCGAGCGCCTTGCTCTTGTCTGCGAGCTTGAGCGTGAAATTCTGGTTGCGGTCGTAGCCCCAGCCTACGATTGCGCGGCGAACGCTTTCCGGCAGTTTGAGGATGTCGACGGCTGAAGTGATACCGCTGACGGCGTAGCGCTTGCCGTCGATCGAAACGACCCCCTCGCCGTCAAGCGGCTCATCGCCTGGGCCAAGCTCGCGCGCCGCGCCAATCAATTGGGCGGGATCGTAGAAAGCCATGGTGGCGATCTCTTCCAGGACACGTTCGGAAGTGATCTCCGTTTTTTCGGAGCGCTCAGCTTTTGCTGCGTCGATCGCGGCCTGAACCTCGGGATTTTCCAGCAGCCTGGGTCCGGCTGTATCTGCTCCTTTAGCGCTATATCCAGCCCTGATCGCCGCCTGAGTAGCGTTCAGGTCGATCAGGTATTCTTCAACGAAGCGCGTTTGCTTTGGCGTAATGTCATGCATGATCAATGCTTGTGGGTCGAATGGTTGGCTGCACCACTACGTATTTGCAAAACCCACATTTCCCCACATTGGAAGATGTGTTAGCTGCCCATTCAGAGATATCGGGACGGGTGTATCATGCGACTTCTATTGGGCGGGATTTTGCTTGTAATCTGCACGCATTCGGCAACTGCTGGCGGTCTCGATCTGGAGTGCTCGGGATACCGGCCTTTGCTTGAAAACGATCAGGTCAAACGGCCCGAGCCGCCTGACTGCGTTTCATCTGGCTTCCAGTTCGCAGACGAATACCAATTCAACAGCTGCAAATCTGATATTGAAGAATATCGGCGCAAAATAGCTGGCTACGGTCGCTGCCTGGCGAGCGAGCAAGAACAAGCCATCAAGCAATTCAATGAGACGGTCGAAAGCTTCAATCGGAAAGCATCCAACTAGGCTGCTCTTTCGTGCAACTTTTTGGCGATTACGTGAAATCTTGCCACTTAGGATTTCCGGCTCATCCGGATCAGTTTTTCCCAAACGCGGGAATTTCGCAGTAGAGGACGATTTATACCTACCCATACTGCGAAATTTACAGAGGTAGACAAAACTGATCCGGAAATGGTGATAATCCGGTGAGTAATGTCGGGCCGCTTGACACCGGTTGTTTTCAAATTAACAACTTGGGCAAGCAGGGGGGGGCTACATGAAGATTCAGAATATTTGGGCCTTGGTCGCGGTTGCGATCGTGGCGGGGTGCCAGACGTTCGAAAATATGGATGCGGGCCTTAGCTCGTTGCGCGGGCAACCATACCAGGCAGCGTTCGACGTTCTCGGCTTCCCCGACGCCGAAAACAAGATAGACGACAAGCGAGTGTTCACATGGGGAAGCCGAAATTTGGGCTCCTATACGGTTCCGACATTCAATTCGAGCACGGCTTACGTGAACGGACAGCCGATTTATGTCCAGTCGCAAGGCACTGCGACGGAAACCTATGATTATCACTGCAAGATCGACGTGATCGTAGGGTCATCAGGCCTTATTGAATTCACGAAATACGACGGAAACATCGGCGGCTGCGAAAGGTACGCGCGCCGGTTCCCTAAGCTTAAGTAGACCAAAACTCGCCAGCACAGCGCCCCTTGACTAGGGCTTCCTTTTCCTTTCGCGTTTCTATGGCCTTTTGGAGGTTCAGACATGGAATTTTGTGACCCCGCTGACCGGCTGATGTTCTACGTTGGCACAATCGTTGTCACTACGCACGAGATCAGCGAAACTTTCAAACTTGGCGGCGCGATGAAAGCGCTTGAAGACTTCGGCGAGGAATTCAACCGTCGCAGAACGGCTTGGTATGCAGCCCTCAAAACAGCCTTCGCCGAATTTCCTTCCCTCACCGAACGCCTGCGCAAGTGTAACGACCAACTTGTTCAATTGCAGCAACTAAGAGATGCCTTGGTCCATGGCGGCCCGCGCACGATGCATTTCGAACAGGAGGGTCTCGTAGAATGTCGCCTCAACCCCTCTCGAAAGCGATACCGAGAAGCCGCCCTTATGCATGTCAGACGGACATCGCCGCCAGAGCACAAGAAGAACCGATTGGGCTGGATTAAGACCCTGATCGACAAAAAAGCCAGCGACATCACCATCTCATACCCTTTGAAGCACATCGAGCAATGGTCTGAGGACGCTAAGTTAATCAGGTTTGAGGTTATGGCACTGACCGCCGCGTCCCAAAACGTCAAGATACCCGGATACCCTCGCGATTAGAGCGGTCGCCGCTGCCCTGTACGACAGGGCCTCTTCAAATTCCTTGTCTCCGGTTTCCTCGCCGAGTTCCCTCATCTCTAGGAAATGCGAGATATCTGAAACCAGCTGCTCATGAGCCGGCCCGTCTCCGCGAATCATAGGAATATTTCCTTCACGCCAGGTATCTATTGGGCTCTAGGCTGTTACGGCCTTGATTACCGCAAAGGCAATTACCATCGCCTCTGACAGCGATCCGGCCGTGTTATTCCTCACGTCGATCGTTGCCGATCCTGCCGCACTGCTTGCGTTTATCGAGTACGCCCCACGCGTGCCGCCAGATATATGATTGAGGATAAGCACGTCGCCAGCCGCGATGGCGCTGTTGGTCAGAACAAAACTAGCGATGGTGCCGGCAGCGAGCGCGGCAGCGTTCATCGTAATTTGGCCTGTCGCCTTGTTAAGCGTCACGCCAGTTGTCTTGCTGGTGGCTTGCACTACCGTGCCGCCAGCGCCCGCTGAGTAACCGATGCCTTTCAACGGCTGCGCCTGGAGTTTTGGGCCGAACACCGTAGTGGCCGCGTTATCCGCGACAGCAAGCGCTCCGCCAGAAATATCGCTGTTTCCGTCCCTGATCTGCGTCCGTTGAGCCCCGGCAACGACCCATATGTGAGCGGTCTCACCTACGCCGAACTCGCAATCCTCAACAACGGTGTCGTTCGAAGTGCCGTCTACTGTAAGAGCATAGGCCGTCGACACAACCGGCGCAGCGAGGGGCTGGATCGTGCAATCTCGAATGACCGTCTTCTGCGCCCCCGACAGCAACACCTGTGCGCCGAGAGCGCCAAGCGCATCACCCCAATATGAGGGATGTTCAATCCAGGTCTTGAGAATTTTGACCCCAGTGGTTCCGACAAGCTGAATACCGCCACCCTGGCAGGTGATGTTGCAATCCCAAATCGTGAACTCGCGCGCGCCCGCCGCTTGAGTAAGGTAGACGCCGATGAAATTCCCTTGAGCGTTTATGGTCGTGCTGGACAGCATGACGCTGTCACCGACATTGTTGCCTTTGAAGCCGTTGGCAATAAAGCAGCGGTTGACGTGAAGGGAAAAGAACCCGCCTGTTGTCCCTGTGTTGTTGAAGTAAAATCCGTTGGTCCCGAACTGCCCGATGTAGCAGCGCTCCACCATAGAGTTCGAAACGTATTCCGTCCCGGCGACGGTCCAGATCATCCCATAGGTGCCGCCGTTCTGGGCGGATGGCGCAACGGAAAAATCAGCGAAGTAATAGCCGGTGTTGTCGTTAGCGAAAGTCGCATCAGGATTGATGAACATCGCCGAGAAAGCGCCCGTGTAGACAAGCCGAGAACGGAACATGCCGTCGCCGGTCATGCGGATCACACTCTTAATCGTGAGACCGGTATCGTAGCTGTAATCCCCGGCAGGAATGCGCAGCGGGAAACTGTACTTCTGGCACAGATTGATCGCGGCCTGAATTGCGGTCGAGTTAGCCGCCGCTGCGGCAGACGTTCCCGCACCGAACATTTCAATATCGGCTTGACCCCGGCATTGCCGGATCCAAGTGTACGTGCCCGAGGTGAGATACATCCCCTCTTGCGCGTCATCTGCCGCAGCGGATTGATCGCTGGCCGACAGAGTTGACGTGAGATAGGCGACCCACGTTCCATTTCGTCCGCGACCCTCGCCGTATGTGGTTGCGGCTTTATCCTTGGTGGGATCAAGGGCCTTAACCGAGGCACGATTAGCGACGAAAGCGGCAGCGGCAAGCGCATTGCGCACCTCAACCGCCGTTTTGGTTGCGTAGCCGGTTGCGCCGGGGTTGGCCTGTAGGAAGGCGTTTGCCACAATGGGCGGCAGATTAATAGACGCGGCGGACGCCGCAGCGGCGATCGCGGATACAGACGCGGAAGCGGCATAGCCCAGCGCCTTGCGCATCCAATGGAAGGCAGAGAAGCCAACCGCGTGAACGCCGTCATTGACCGGAACGTCTTCCGCTTCCGTTGCCCACTTGTTCGCTACGAAGACCGCAGCGCTTGCCGAAGCCGCCGATCCCGCCGCCGCAGATGCCTGCGCAGGCGCGGCAATGATCGCCGCCATGTTTGCGGATGCAGTATTCACCGCTCCAATGTTGTTCGCAACAGCATCGATCTCGTCGGCGCTATCAGCCAGACGAAGAATATCCGCGACAAGGCCCTCAAGCTGGGCAGGGTCTTCCGAGGCCGGGATTGTCACCGCCCTGCTGACCTGTTCTTGCAATTGCTGATCACGCATAACCGCGAGGTCAAGGGCATCTTCGACCGTTTCGGCGTAATATGCGCCTTGGTTCTCCAGGTCGATTTCCTGTGTGAATGGAACGCTCGGGATCATCGTGAGCGTTTGCCCCGTTGGCAACGGCACAGTGAGCGACACTTGCCCGCCTGCCGGGTTGCCGACATCGGAAACGATGTAATCGGCATCGATCGTCAGGATGGTTTCAACGCCAGCGGCGTTAGCCTTGATCACCTTGATATAGTTCTCATTGGTGATCTTGAACTCATAATCAAAAACGGTCGTGACCCCGTTCCCGCTGTAGGGCCCGGAACGGTTGGTTTCGCTTGGAACAGTCATGATTTTTTCGCGCCCAAAGGTGTTTCGGGCACGATAGGAGCCGATGGTTGGGAGCTAGAATCAGGGCTTCCATCGCCCAAGGTAGTTGTTGCAAGGCCTGCTGTACGCGATACTTGCCCGATTGAAGATTCGCGGGCGGTATATTTCTTCGATGTCAAAGAGTCCTTTCAGCCAGAAGTTTGCCTATTTCATAACGGGATGGCCCAAAGAGCACCTGCACCAGGTCACGTGGTGGCATGTGGCGCGGTTCATTTCTTCACTGTGCGCGTCTGCCGGTATGATCTACGTGCTCGTTGCCATTGGGCTAGGTGGTTGGGATTCCTTAGCGCTGTTGCGCTCGGAGAAGATCCAAGCCTATCAACAAGAAAAAAGGGGTTCAGAAGCACAGCGCAGCGAAGCTGCCCGCCGTATTAGCCAGGATTGCGCCGTTTCTTCCGCGCCCGCCGATTTCGTCGCCGAATGTCTGGTTCATGCTCTCCAGTCGTTCGAGCAAACCAGAGACATCAACGTAGATGCTCAAGCGCAGCAGGAGATGGCCTATTGGGCTGACTGGACATTTAAGGCGACAGCGACCGGCGTAGCCCTCAGCTTCATTGGCGTGGTCTTCCTGCTTTGGTCGCTAATGCAAACTCGGCTGGCCATCAGCACCGATCGTGAGGTCGGCCACGCTCAGGTACGAGCCTACGTTTCTGCCCTGCCTGCTGACGTGGTGGAATTTGGCGAGGACTTGGTCCCGAGATTTGAATTCAAGTTGAAGAATTCGGGCGCGTCTCCCGCCTTTAACTTGCGCCACATAGCGATCTTAATGATCCATACTCATCCGGTCGGACAAGTTGTCGGAGAAATGATCGTGCCGGCAGAGGGCCAAATCACTCCTGCTAATGCCCTTGCGTCGGGAGCAGAAGTCACATGCAATGGCGATGGCTTGAAGCCTCTGTCAAAGGATGAAGTAGCTGCCGTTGTTGCCGACAAAAGCCGACGCCTCTACGCATTTGGCCGCGTTTTCTACGACGATGTGTTTGGGAAAAGTCACGAAACAAAATTCTGCGCCAGCGCCGTCCCCGACCTGAGAGAACCGGAGGTCGTGACTGTCGAGGGCCGCAGAGGTTTCAAATTCAGCTGGGAACTCTCGCCTTTCAACAATGAGGCGAGTTAAGCGCTGCGGCGGCATACAGAGTGGAGAGACCGAAATGGGTGGCGGCACAGGCGGCAAGTTTAAGGCTACGGCTCTCGTAGAGCAAAAGGGCATGATGCGTTTTTCGATCGAAGAGAACGGAAAGGAGAATGCTTTCTGCGAAATGAAAACGAAAGAGGCCGGAACTGTTGCGGCTCTCTTGCTCAAAACCGCAAAGGACGCCAATGCAAACTACGCTTCGACCGGGCGGCCGACTTTCAGCGTTCTTGTCCCATCTGGAATAAATGTAGCGCCGGGCCAAACGCAAGGGTACCACAACCTTGTTTTTCATTTTGGGGATACAACGATTGGATTCGCCATTCCTCATCAAGAATTGCAGGTATTTGGGCAACGTCTGATGACTCTCGGGGCGAAAGGGCAGGCTCAGTAGGCCAGCTTTGACAGAGATGCAGCCCCTTTTTTCACCAGCTATCAAGCTCCGGTTCCGTGGAACTCGCTTGCCCTGTGGAATGCATGCTATCCCCGCCCGCGATCCGCCAAACGCTGCTATTGGTGTTGCGGTCACGCGGCATCTGCTCAATCCAGCGCCCACCAATTCGAGTACCTTCGTAACGTGCCAGGTAGCGTCCGAACTTCTTGGAGGAAAATACACCGCCTCGATCGATGAAGAATGCGAGCGCTTCCCTGAGCAGCGGGTTTTCGCCGACCTTGAGGGCTATTTGCCGCGACGTGAACGGCCCGCCAGGCAGCGCTTCGATGATCTCCGCAAGTTCGTCCTTCTCAGGGTCCGCCGCCCGCTGGGCGGCTACGTCGCCTCGGCAGTCGGCCAGGCCAAGCCAAATCAGCGAGGAGCGCACTAGGTCGCTCCAATCTTCAAAGCTGCCCATAGGTGAGGCTCGATTGGGTGTGCCCGCTGAGAGATAGGCGCGCATGATTGTCAGAGCCGCCGCGACAAGCTCCGGCCTTTTGCGCATGGCCAGGTCAACCGCATCAAACTCGAAAAGCCTGTCTTCGGGTCGCTCAGTCTTGGCATCTAGCCTGATCTGGATCGTGCGCCGGTTTAGATCGCCATATACCGTTAGGTTGTTGCCTGTGGCGCAAATCAGGCTCGTCGCGGGAATACGGACGTTCTTTGAAGAACCGAGCACGCGAACCTGAACCTCGTCTTGCGTGAGCATCTGACATAACTGGTCGCTTCGTAGAATGTGAGTGACGTTGTCGATGCTCAAGATCTGATCGCCAGCCAGCGCACAGGCTCCAATGCGCTTCTCGAGTTCCGCCTCGTCAGGTGTGGGGGTGACAACGGCGGCTCGCCGACCGGTCGCCATCACCGCCGCGACATCGACAACCAAGCTCTTGCCGGTACCGGCAGAAGGTGCAGACACTGCGAACATTGGCGCGGTCTTCAAGCTGGGTCGCATGACGCTTGTAATCAACAGTGCCAGGGCAGCGGCGCGGTCGCTTTCGCCGACGTAAGGCAGCGCGGCGATCGGTTCCGACAGGACAGCAACAGCTTCCATTGCCTCGCGTTTAGACGGGCTGTCAGGGACGTGTCGCCAGAGTCGGTCTCCAACCAGGAGCAAACCCGTCGCAGTGTCATACCCCGGTTCGCTGATCACGGTGCCGTCATGGCGCAGCGTTGGCGCGCTGATCACCGCCCTTAGGCGGGGCATGGTCCAGTTGTGCCCCTTTCGAGCAAGGGCCATTCTTGCCACCTCAGGCGGACAGTCGCACGGCTCGAAGTCATGTACCCGCTTGTTGAACTTTACAAATAGCGCTCTTTCCGTCAGCACCTCAATAAGCGCGGCCTCTGTCATGGTTGTAACGATCACCGATCCGTCTGGACGACTGACGTTCTCGCCCTGCTTTGCAACGGTCAGAGTTTGAGTGGGCGTGAAGTGCGTCACCGGCCGGACAAGTTCATCCGCTCGGGCGAAGATCCCGACTTCCGGGGCTGAGAGGACGGCGATAGCCTGGTTTACTGCCCGGTGAATTTCGCCCTTCACAACTGCGATCTTGGGCTTAACACGCGGCGCTCCAGGAAGCCCGTTGTCATTGCCTCCCTTAGGCAACCGCACAGTCTGTGGCGAAACACTTTCAGCGCCGCTCTCTGCCGGTTTCTGTTGTGGCGGCGACCAAGGCCGAGCCGTCGCGCGCATGAAGGCGTCTAACTGGCTCTTGCTCCATCCGTCATCCACCGCGTCGGCGCAGTCCCAGCCCTTCTTTGGGGCCTTGCCTTGCTGCCAATCGGAATAGGTGTAGCGTGGATGCGAGTTCATTGGTCGCGGCCAATGCGCCAGCTGTTGCGTACGCGCATTTCAGATGGACGGTACGCGGAAACGGGAGGCGATTCAGATAACAGCGGCTTGCCGAAAGCGAGTGTTTGATTTTCCCGCGCTGTTGAGCCGATGAACCAGGGCGCGACTGGCGGGCCAGCCTCTTGCCAGAACCGGAAGCCAGCATTGTCATAGAAGCCAATCAGGCGATCTTTGTTGGTGCTCAAATGCACGACCGGCGCAGACCGCACCACGTGCCGAGCCAGCGCCATACCGATCCCGCGAGCGCGAAAGGCGGGATCGACCGCAAGCCAAAGCAGCCGCAACGGCAACGATGAAGTCAGAACCGAACAGACTGCTGCACCAACAATGTCACCGCCTTCGCGAACCACATAAATCGGCAGTGTTGCCTCGACATCGTGCATGAGACTGGACGGCACACAATCATCGCGAGTGTCAGTGACGAACTCAGGACAGGACAGGACAGCGAAGCGTCGAGCGGTGGCCATGCGGCTTTCCGCGGACTTTTCGGGCAACACAATGCGCTGTGCAAATTCGGCGGCGGCAAACCTGTCACGGAAGTCCGTCAGTGGAAGGAGCGTGATCTCACGCACAGCGCGCCTCTCTTGTCGTCCCGGACACATCAGGACGCGTTTTTCAAATGTCATCATTTTCAGGGACTGAGGCTGTTTCGACTGGGATTGGCTTGGTTTCGCTCTCGGCTGGAGATGGCCTTGCGCCAAGGTGAGGGAACGGGACAACGTTATCATCGACAATCCGGTGACCGGTCTTGGCGCAGAAAACGATTTCTTCGGCCACGGCGATCACGCGGCAGCGCGAGCAGCTTTGGCCCGCTCGATCACGGCGAGGATTTCAGAGCGCGGCCAGCGGCTCATACCGCCAATCTTGACCGGCTGCGGGGCGGTTTTGTCCCGCACTCGCCGCCAGAAAGTCGGCTTGGACATGCCAAGGATGGCGGCTGCTTCTGCGTCCCTGAGAAGTGGGTCTGTGTGTTCGAAATTCATAGTCGGGCCTCTTTGCTGCACGAGTGACCCGGACTGATCTAAGGTGAGATGGTTGCTTTCTAAAACACCCGATATGAGAACGGTCAGACGGCGCTAACCAGCTGCACCACCTTGCCGCCCTTGCCGGTGCAATGGTCTGCCCACCGCTCCATGAGCTTGGCCCGCTGGTCGATGAAGTCCGTCCGTCGATACGCGCGTTCGACGGCACCACCGACTTTGTGGCCTAGGACCGTTTCAGCGACATCGTGAGGCGCGTCGGTGCATTCAGCGAGCCAATCCCGCAACGATGACCGGAAGCCATGCGGGCGCGCTGTCAGCTTACGCCGCTCCATGTGTCGGCTCAGCGTCATGTCACTGACGACACCGCGCTTGATTGACGGGAACAGGAAGCCGCCGCGAGCATGGCGCTTAGCTTGTTCGATCACGGCCAGGGCTGCCTTCGACAACGGCACTCTGAAATCGCCAGTCGTACCCTCCCGACCCTTCATCAGGTCGGCAGGGACGGTCCACACTTCCCCGGCAATGTGATCGACCTGCAAGAATCGAAGGGGCCGCGAGCGAACACCCGTAAGGATCAGCAGGCGCAATGCCAAGTGCGTCACTGATCCGTCGCTCAAGCTCTGATAGAACGCAGGCACCTCGTGCCAAGGCATCGCTGGGATATTTACGGCTTTGTGCTGTGACGCTCCGATCAGCGCCTTCGCCTTGTCCACAACTTGCGTGTCAACGTCGAGACCGAGCGCCGCAGCATGACGGACAACCATATCGAGGCGATTGAGAGCCTTACGCATCGTCTCGAATTTCGTGTCTCGCAGCGGCTTCAAGGTATCGCGAATGTCCACCTGATCGAGGTCGGCCACCGGCACCTTTCCGAGCTTGGGCAATACATGCAGTTCGAGCGGCGAGAACCATCGGCCCGCCTTTCCTTGGCCCCGCAGATTGCCCTTGATCGCTTCGAAACAGTCTTCCGCGACATCTTTCAAAAGATGGAGATTCCGCGCCGCCTCGCGCTTCTGTCGAACGCGCTCTTTGATGGGATCGCCGCCGTCCCGCACGACTGTACGCCACTTGTCAGCCGACCTGCGGGCCTCGGCCAAGCCGACATCGGAAATCGAGCCAAGACCCATCTCACGGCGACGGCCATTGACCACGGCGCGCAGCACCCACTTGCCGGTTTCTTTGTCGGACTTCACAAGCCAAAGGCCGCCGCCGTCCGCATATTTGCCAGCAGGCGATTGCTTAATCTGCACCGCCGACAGTCTGTCTTTCGCCCTTGCCATTTCTTCGTCCACCCTTTGGTCCACCTTCTAGGTGTAGATGAAACGATCCTACATGACAATGCTTGACGCTGATTTGTTGCAGATTTCGCAACAAAATCAGCATCATCGAAGATCCGGCGAAACTGCCGACACTACATGATGTTGTCTGATATCGCGATTATGTGCACGCAAGCGGCACCATTCCTCCTCCATTTTTGTCGTCTGTCTGCCCCTTCGCAGCTGGTGCAAAGGATTGCGGCGCCGGCCTGGCAGATCTGCCATTGTCGAGACACCGGTTTGGTGTGAAAATCATGGCCTCAGCATGGGAGGTCAAAAATGCCCAACAATTTCAAGACCGGAGACGTCGTCAGGCTGAAATCCGGAGGTCCCAGGATGACGATCAGCGATGGGGCAGCCTCGGGCATGTATCTGTGCCACTGGTTCAATCGCGAGGGCGAGGTGTGGACCCCGCAACATGCCGGGTTCAAGCCGGAACAACTGATTGCGGCGGACCAGTCGGACTAGAGTTCCTTCCATCCCGATCGAGTCGGGATGGGCACCCTCTTTTGTCCGGGCGTGAACGGATCAGCAGGCGCGACCGACGGATTTTCCGGGTCGCGGCGTTTAACGGTTGAAGCGCGATGGCGGCACAAGCCGTCTGCGTCGCGCCAACCTGGAGAGACGCACAACATGATCAACCGTTCGATTCGTTGCCTTGAGTTTGCAGGCCGTTGCGGCTCTCGCCCAGGCAACGACGCCGCCTGCACCGCCGACCGCCGCGCCACTTGCCGCGCCAGGCGCCTCGGTGGCCAGGTCCGACATCACGCTGGCCAAAATTCCAGAAGCGGCGCGAAAAGGCGATCATGGCGGCCGACACGGATGGCGACGGCAAGATCAGCCTGCTGGAATGGGAGGCCTTTCAGACGAAGCGCAACGTCAAGGGCGACGCCGCCAAATCCTTCGCGCGGATCGATTCCAACCATGACGGCTTCATCGACCGCGCCGAACTCGATGCCTTCTTCGCCAGGCGCTTTGCAAGGCTGGACAAGAATGCCGACGGCATTCTGACGGCCGACGAACTGCCGGGCCATAAAACCGCTCCCAAGCCGGGGCAATGACCAAGAGGCAATGACGCGCGATGAATATCGGGAGTGCGCCGACTGATGGCTGCGGATCCGGACGAGGAGCTGGTTCGCCGTGTTGGGGCCGGCGAGCCCGCAGCCGTGCAAACCCTCGTCGCGCGCAAGCTGCCGCGTATCCTGGCGCTTGCCGTGCGCATGCTCGGCGATGCGGCGGAGGCCGAGGATGTCGCGCAGGAAACCTTCGTGCGGATCTGGCGCCATGCCGCGAGCTGGCGGCGCGGCAATGCGCGCTTCGACAGCTGGACCCACCGGGTGACGCTCAACCTTTGCTACGACCGGCTGCGTCGCAGGCGCGAGTGGGTGACCGGCGACCTGCCGGACGTGGTCGACCCTGCGGCACTTCCCGACGCCCCTCGCCAGGAGGACGCGCTTCGGGTCGAACGGGCGCTGCAAGCCATAGCGCCGCGCCAGCGCGAAGCGATCGTTCTGGTCTACTATCAGGAGATGTCCAATATCGAGGCGGCAGCGACCTTGCAGATCAGCGTCGATGCCCTGGAAAGCCTGCTTGCGCGCGGCCGGCGGTCGCTGCAGGCGATCCTGGCGGGGGATGGCGCCGATGAGTAAGCACCGGGCAAGCACCAACGCACCACGGCCATTGCGCCTTGCTGGTGCCGCCTGGCGCCCGGCGCCGACGGGCAAGGGGGCGACACATGGCTGAAGGATCCAGGAACGAACCCGCAATGGATGCCAGGCGCTTTGCCGTCTTGGCCCAGGCCTATGGCGGCGACTTGCGGCGATGGCCCGAGGCTGAGCGAATGGCCGGCACGGTCTTTGCCGCGAGCGGCGCGGGCAAGGCCATCTTGAGGCAGGCCGGGACACTTGACGCGCTGCTCGACAGCTACCGCGTCGACGCCCCGGACAAGGCACTGCACGGCAGCATTCTGCAGGCTGCCGGCCGGCACCTCGTCCAGCGCAGGCGCCAGTGGTTCTGGTGGCTGGGACTCGGACTTGCCGGCATTGGTGTGGCCGGTGCCGTAGCAGGGCTGGCCCTGGTGACCATCGTCACGCCGGAGGTCCAGCCGGACCATTATGTGCTGGATGCCAATGCGACGGCGTTTGGCGATGCCGGCCCCGCTGCCGAGAACGGTGAGGAAAGCCTATGAGCACGCGCTGGGTCCGTGGTCTGGTTATTGCTTCCGTGGTGCTGAACGTCTTTCTTGCCGGCGCATTCGTCGGCGGTGCGGTCTGGCTGAGAAATGCCAAAACAGGTGTCTCGCTGGAATCGGCCGGCCGACAGCTTCCCGACCAGGATCGCAAGGCGTTCCGCGAGGCGCTGCGCCAGGTTCGCGTGCAGTCCCGTCAGATCATTCTCGATGGCCAGCAGGCGAGGCAGCAGGCAGCGGACCTGCTGCAACAGCCTGTCATAGACAAGGCCGCCGTGTCGGCGGCCCTGGAGCGGGCACGCAACGCCGACGCGACGGTTCGCACCCGGCTCGAGCAGGCCATTGTCGACTTCGCGGCGAACACATCACCCGAAAACCGGAGCGTGCTGGCACAGGCATTGCTGCGCCACATGGAACGCCGCGCTGCCGTGGCGCCGAAAAAATCGCCATGACGACCGACGGAAAAGGCGGGAGACGCCGTTTAACGAAGAGAAGGGACAAGCCTGCCCGATCGCACCGTGCCGGGCGGCCATCTTCAACCTCGAATGCACTCGGAGCCCAATTATGAGTCGCCTGAAAAACTATGCAGCAGCCGCTATCCTGGCGGTCAGTGGAACTGTCGTGACCGCCACCGCGTCCAACGCAATGCCCGTCATGTCTGTAACCCATCCGGCCGCCCCGGCATTGGTCGAGCATGTCCGCTGGGGGTGCGGCATCGGCTGGCACCCGAACCGATGGGGCCGTTGCGTGCCGAACGGCGTCGTCATCGTGCGCCCGCGTTACCACTACTGGCACGCTCCGGTCTATGGCTGGCACCCGCACCATCACTGGCGCCGCTGGCACCATAACTGATCAAAGCACGGCGGGGTCAGGCACCTGGCCCCGCGTCAGCGCCGGCGCACGGGCAATCCTGTCAGCCAGCCCGGAGTTAAGGTTAGCGCCGCTCCAATCCGTGGACGCCCGCTAGATATCTCAGCTGATTGGGTCCGGCCCCAGCGTCGCCACCGTCTTCAGCGCGCCGTCGAGCATGTCGCCCTTCTCATCCTTCAGCGCCATTTCGCGCAGGCGGCGGATCCAGTCGGCGGCGTCGGCGCGGCCCTTGACCAGGTCGAGCGCGGACAGAACGCGGTCGAATTTCGACTGTGCCCGGACATGGGTGTCGCTGTAGCCCTTGATCAGCCGGCGACAATTGAGGATCTCGACGGCCAGTGCGTAATCCTGGGGCACCTGGTCGAGAGCCAGCGCGTACCAGCGATCGAGATGCGCGATCTCAACCTTGTGGCGCAGAAAGCTGCGGCGCCAGCGGCGCAGGCCGCCGATGAACCACAGAGCGGCAAAGCCAGCAAAACTGTCGGTGCGGATGCGGCGGCCATGGTTGATGCGGCGATCGAGAAAGGCGGCCAGCTTCGGGCGGCTTTCGATATAGCTTCCCAGTCCCGCCGGCAGCGTGCCGCAGAACTCCTCGATGCGCGGGTGGAAATATTCGGTCACCTGCAGGATCGAGCCGTCCTTGACGCCGACCTCGCGGCGCACACGTTTGCCGCGCGTCGAGCGCGTCTTGAGATCGGCGACGCGGATCATGTCGTCGTAGCACAGCGCGTTGGCCAGATGCTTGGCGGCGGCGATGGACAAGCCATAGCCCTGAAGCGGCCCGTCCAGCGCGACGGCCTTGTCCAACCGGTCGAGATACTCGCACCCATAGGCGATGTCCTGATAGTCGACGACCTTTCTCAAGCCCCGAAGTGCCATGTCGCGCACGGCTACCGGCAACAGGTCGATGCGGGCAGCCAAGGCCTGCCAGCCCTGCAGCAGGTTTTGCGGGCCACTCACCTGTCCTGTGCCCAAGGCAGATTCGACCATCGCGGGCTCGGCCGGCTTCGGCGCCGGCGCTGCCGTGCCGCGCGCGCGGTCAAACGCAGCGCCGAAGGCAGCGAGGCTGGCCTTGACGCCCCGGCCGCCGGCACCGATCGCCTGTTCGTAGCTCTCGCGGGTGAAGGGCAGCGCATCGGACCCCGCCAGCGCGCCAAGCAGGCTGGCCGAGATCATCGAGCCATTGTCGGCTGCGATCTTCTCCATGTCGAAAGCGATGAAGCGCTTCGATGCGGCTTCCGCCGTCGCATGCACCTTGGAGGACGAAGCCCGGCCATCGCCCGGTTCGATCTTTTCCGACACGGCGGCGATGCGGTGCGACGAGGCAATCAGCGTGGTCCGGTCGGGCGTGACGAAGCCGCGAATGATGGCACGGCCGGCTTCCATCAATTCGGCGGCGATCAGGATGTCGACGTCGCCCTGCGACGGCGACAGCGCGAAGACCGGCAGCCGGCCGGTGTCGCGGGCCATCTCGACATAATAGATGGTGGCGCCGGTACGCTGGGCGACGCCGGCGACCGAGGTCGATTGCCCAACATAGCCGTTGCGCTCGGCGACAGCGGTGATCCAGTCGGCGAGCACGCCACCGCCCTGGCCGCCGACCGCCAGCACGGCGAGCTTGATGACACGCTCGCTATCCTGAGCGCCGGCGCGGGCGCGAAGTGGGGGGACGGCGTCAAGCATCGGCGAAGGTCAGGCGCCGGCTTTCGCGGCGGCGTTGCAACAGGCTGATGGTGGCCCGGCGCGCGGCTTCCAGGAAGCGATCCCAGCGGCTCGGATTGTGCACGACATCGGCGCGGTAGAAGGATGGGCAGAGCACCGCCGCATCGGCGACGTCGCCACAATTGCCGCAGCCAACGCAGCTCTGGTCGATATGAGCGACCGGATCGTCGCGCAGCGGATCGTCTGTTGACTTGACCGACAGCGAGGGACAGCCGGACAGCCGCATGCAGGCATGGTCGCCCGTGCAGATGTCCTCATCGACGCCGAATTTCGGTTTCACCACACGCTCGCCGCCCTTGATCGCCTTGTCGACCAGCGGCTTTTCGCGGCGCTGCCGGTTGAGCATGCATTCGGACGAAGCGACGATGACCTTCGGCCCTTTCTCCTCCGTCGTCAGTGCTTCGCGCAGCGTGTCCTGCACCTTGGTCACGTCATAGGTGCGGTCGACATGGCGCAGCCATTTGACGCCCATGCCTTTGACCGCCTCGGTGATCGGGTGCTTCGTCGACTTGGTCTTGTTGCCGGCGCGCGATGACAGGATGTCCTGCCCACCCGTGGCCGCCGAATAAAAATTGTCGACGATGACGATGACGCCGTCGTTCTTGTTGAACACCGCATTGCCGATCGAGGAGGTCAGGCCATTGTGCCAGAAACCGCCATCGCCGACGAAGGAGATCGAACGGCGCTTGGCATCGGGCGAGTTGAAGGCTGAGGCAGAGGCCGGACCCAGGCCATAGCCCATGGTGGTGGCACCGAGCTCGAAGGGCGGCATGATCGAGAACAGATGGCAGCCTATGTCGGAGGCTATGTGGTGCTTGCCGAGCTCCTGCTCGACCAGCTTGGTCGCGGCAAAGATCGGCCGTTCCGGGCAGCCGATGCAGAAGCCCGGCGGACGGCCCGGCACGACATTGATCAGATCGGCTGCGTCGACGCCGTCACCGACCTTGTTGGGCGCGCGCACTTCGCCGGGCAGCAGATGCGGCGCCTCGGCGCGCAGGAAGGCGCCGATGCCGTCAAGCATGACCTGGCCGGTATATTCGCCGGCCATCGGCAGGTACTCCTTGCCGACCAGCCTGGTGCCGCGACCGGCCTTGTGCAGCATCGAAGCAAAGGCCTGTTCGATGTAGTTGGGCTGGCCTTCCTCGACGACCAGCACCGCCTGCTTGCCCTCGCAGAACGACAGGAACTCGTCATCGATCAGCGGATAGACGGCGTTGAGCACATAGAGCGGCACGTCGGTGTCGCCATAAATGTCGGCAAGGCCGAGCCGCTGCAGCGCGCGGATGACCGAATTGTACATGCCGCCCTGCAGGACGATGCCGACCGAACCATGATCCGAGCCGAAGAACTCGTTGATCTTGTTCTTGGCGATGAAGTCCACCGCCGCCGGCCAGCGCTTCTGCACCTTCTCCTTCTCATGCAGGAAGGACGCTGGCGGCAGCACGATGCGGCCGGTGTCGCGGCGCGGCGCGTCGAGCGCATCGGCGACGGTCATCGGCGGCCGCTTGTTGTCCTTGGCGATGAAATGGCCATGCACGTGGCAGCAGCGGATGCGCACCTGCAGCATGACCGGCGTGTTGGAAATCTCGGACAGTTCGAAACCATCCTCCACCGCCTTGACGATCGACGGCAGATTGGGTCGCGGGTCGAGCAGCCAGACCTGGCTTTTCATGGCGAAGGCATGGCTGCGCTCCTGCATGATCGAGGAGCCTTCGCCATAGTCCTCGCCGACAATGATCAGCGCGCCGCCGGTGACGCCGCCGGAGGCGAGGTTGGCCAGCGCATCGGAGGCGACATTGGTGCCGACCGTCGATTTGAAGGTGGCGGCGCCGCGGATGGGATAATGCACTGACGCCGCCAGCATGGCGGTGGCGGTGGCTTCCGAAGCGCTGGCTTCGAAATGCACGCCGAGTTCGCCCAGAATGTCCTGCGCGTCGGCCAGCACGTCCATCAGGTGACTGATCGGAGCGCCCTGATAGCCGCCGACATAGCCGACGCCGCATTGCAGCAGCGCCTTGGTGATGGCGAGGATGCCTTCGCCGGCAAATTCCTCGCCGGCGCCGAGCCGAAGCTTTTCGACTTCCCTGGCAAAAGAGCGTTCGGCCATTTTTCAATCCTTCCGTTGCCGCCCTGCGCTGGCGGCGCGTAGGTCTATCTGCTTGAGCATGACCTCTTCCGAAAACCGGGATCCACTTTTCGGGGTCATGTTAGATGTCGTGCTTGCGAATGTTCTTCAGCATCTTCAAAAGCGTGGCGATGAGTGCGGAATATTCGGCGTCGTTGATATCGTCGAACATCGCCTCGAAGGCGTCATGCATGGCCGGCCAGGCGCGCGCGAACTCGGCGCGGCCCTCGTCGGTCAGGAACACATGGCGGATGCGGCTGTCGGTGACACCCTGTTCGCGCCGTACCAGGCCCTGGCCCTCCAGTGAGTCGAGCGTCCGGCTCAAGGTCGATTGCTCGATGACCGTATAGACCGAGAGGTCGTTGACGGTGATGCCGTCGGTGACCGACAGCACGGCCAGCGTGCGGACCTGCGGAATGGTCAGGCCTTGCTTGCGGAAATCGTCGCGCAAAGTGGCGTTGTAGCGGCCCATGATGCGGTTCATCAGATAGGGCGCGAATTGCTGCAGGCCGATCTGCCCCAGGGTCGAAATGCGCTGGCGCTTCTCAGTGACCTTCTCTTCCATTACAGCCTCCCCGCCAGGAGAAAGCCGGAACCGCCGCCAAGGCCCGCGCCCGGGTGGGTCGAGGCGCCGATATGGTAGAGGCCCTTGATGCCGGTCTGATGGTTGCGGCTGGTCTTGAACGGCCGCCAAAGGAAGGACTGGTCGATGGTCGAGGAACCGCCATAGGGATCGCCGCCGATCAGATTGATGTTCATCGCCTCGAGATCGGCCGGCGAATAGGCGCGCCGCGCAATGACGCTGTCCTTGAAGCCCTCGATATGGCTGGCGAGGATCGCTTCAGCGCGATCGGCATAGGCTTCGCGCAGCACATCGGTCCATTGCCCGTCCGCTGGTGCCTGCAGCTTGCCGGCGGCGTCGCCCTTGATGTGGCGAGGCGCCTCGGGCAGTTGCAGCCAGAGGACCGCCTTGCCTTCCGGGCAGCGCGACGGGTCGAGCGCATGCGGCTGGCCGACACAGATGGTCGGCACCTCCGGCAGCATACCGCGCGCCGCCTCGTTGCAGGCTTTGGAGACGCCATCCAGCCCAGGCGTCAGATGCAGCAGTGCCACCTTGTCCAGGCCTTCGCCCCGCCATGCTGGCGATTTGTCCAGGGCGTAGTGGATCTGGAAATTGCCTTTGCCGTAGCGGTATTTCCGCGTCGCCTCGACATCGGCTTTGGGAGCATCCGCGCCAAGCAGCCTGCCATAGAGCTGCGTCGGCGTGACCGAGCAGATGACGCCCTTATTGGCCGTGATTGTCTCACCCGAGGCCAGCAGCACGCCGGTTGCCCGGCCATTGCTTTGAACGATCGAAGCGACGTCGGCGCCGGTGCGGATGTCGCCGCCGCGTTCCCGGATCAAAGCCTCGAAGGCCGCCAGCAGGTTTTTTGCCCCGCCCTTGACGATCGGCGCGCCCGCCGCCTCAAGCGCGAAGGCGATAACCCTGGCGATCTGGCCGGAGAACGCATCTTCAGGGCCTAATCCAGCATGCAGTACCCAGGGCGCCCACAGCGCACGGATGGTTTCAGACTGGTAGGTGCTTTCGAGCCAGCCGCGCGCCGGCACGAGCGCTTCGCCGAGAAAGGCGGCAAGGCCACGCGGGCCCCGCCGCCAGCCATCACCGGCAAGCAGCTTCGCTGTCGGGTAAGACCACAGGCTGCCGCCGAGCAGGCCGAAAAGCAGGCCGGCATTGCGCTCGATGCCGCCGACATCATCCGCGTGCCGGTCACCCTCGCCTGCCGCGATCGCATTAAGGGCGACGACGTTGGCGGCACGGTCGGTGGCGAGCACGGCATGGCTGCCGTCCGGCCGCAGCACGCCGGTCGGCGTGCCCGTGTGGCAGAACTCCAGCCCGTGGCGCGCGAGGTCGGCGCCCAGTGCCGCAAAGGCCGGCGAGGTGATGAACAGCACGAAGGTCGTCGCCATCACATCATGGATGAAGCCGGGCGCGGTGATCTCCTCGGTGCGCAGGCAGCCGCCGATGCGGTCGTTGCGCTCCAGGACGAGCACACGCGCCCCTTTGCCGCCGAGCATCGCCGCGCAGACCAGCGCGTTGATACCGCTGCCGACGATGATGTGATCCGGCTGGGTCACGGCAAACGCTTTCGCTTAGCCCTTCGAAACCAGCGCCAGCGCGCGGATCGGGCTGCCGGTGCCATGTTCGATCTTGAGCGGCGCCGCGATCAGGATGGCGCCCTTCGGCGGCAGCTGGTCGAGGTTGCAGAGGCTGGCAAGACCGTAGCGGTTGGCCTTGTGCATCAGCGTGTGCGCCGGGAATGGCGGCTCCATGCCGCCGGCCTTGCCGGCATCCGTGCCGATCGTCTCCGAGCCCCAGCCCTTGATGTCCTTGCCGATCAGGAACTGGATGGCTTCGGCCGTCGGCCCCGGCGTGTGCGGGCCGGTCTCGTTGGCGTTGAGGAACTCGGCTTCCGAGCCGTTGCGCTTGTACCAGTCGGTGCGCATCACCACCCATTCGCCGGCATTGATCGCGCCATGCTCGGCTTCCCAAGCCTTGATGTGGTCGACGGTGAGCAGGAAATCGTGGTCGGCGGCGGCTTCCTTCGAACAGTCGATGACATTGACCGGGCCGACGAAATTCTGCGCCGGAATGGTGTCGGTGGCGCCGTCCGGATAGTCCTTGCCGGAGATCCAGTGCTGCGGCGCATCGAAATGCGTACCCGAATGCTCGCCGAGCTTCAGCCAGTTCCAGGCCCACCACGGACCGTTCTTGTCGTAACGGGAGATATTGTGGATCTCGACCTTCGGCGTGTCGACGGCGAGTTCCGGCGGCAGCTTGATCAACGGCGTATCCGGCCCGAGCGTCGCCGACAGGTCGACCACCTTGATGGCGCCTGAAAGAAGCTGGCTGGCGACTTCGCCGAGGAGTTTTTGCGTGTCCATGGTTTGAAGTTCCCTCTTTCGTGTGATGATCAAGGCTCGTCTCGGCCCTTAATATCCTACTAGACGAAAACATATGCATCTGCAATTATCTTTAAGCATAAAGGAAATGGGGACGAGGCGTGAGCGAGTTCGACGCCATCTTTGTCGGGGCGGGCCACAACAGTCTGGCATGCGCCGCGCATTTGGCGCTCAAAGGCTGGAAAACCGGGATTTTCGAGCGCCGCGCAACAATCGGCGGCGCCGTCCAGACGCGCGAATTCACCCTCCCCGGCTTCCGCCACGATTTCGGCGCGATGAATCTCAGCCTCTTCGCCGGCTCGGCCTTCCACCGGAAATATGCAAATGAATTGAAAGCGCAGGGGCTGGAGTTCGCCCCGGTCGTCGACTGTTTCGCCAGCGCATTCCCCGACGGACGCTGGTTCGGCGTCAGCAACGATCTGGAAAAGACCGCCGCGCGCATCGCCGCCTTCTCCGCCGCCGACGCCCAGACATGGCGCAGGCTGGTCGCCGCCTTCCCGGCGGAGGCCGAACACCTGTTCCGGCTGCTGGGATCGCCGATGAGCGCCCGTGCGCTGGCCGGCACGGCGTGGAACCTGTGGCGCAAGAAAGGCATGTCTGGGGCGGTCGACACCTGCCGGCTGCTGTTGTCCTCGCCCCGCGCCTGGCTGGAGGAGAATTTCGAGTCGCCGCATATCAGGGCAACGCTCGCCACCTGGGGCATGCATCTCGACTTCGCGCCCGACATCGCCGGCGGTGCTGTGTTCCCTTATCTGGAATCGATGGCCAACCAGAGTTTCGGCATGGTGCTGGGCAAGGGCGGCGCCGACACCATCATCCGTGCCCTCTCGGGCATGGTGACCTCCGCCGGCGGCAGGATCGTCACCGGGGCCGAGGTAGCGGAAATCACGGTTTCAGCCGGCAAGGCGACCGGCGTGCGGCTCGCTTCGGGTGAAACGCATAGCGCCACCAAGGCGGTCATTGCCGGCGTCGCGCCCAAGGCGCTGACCGGCAAGCTGCTGGCGAACGGTTCGGGCGATGCCGGCTTCGATACGGCGATGCAAAAATTCCGCCACGCGCCGGGGACGATGATGATCCACCTAGCGCTCGACGATCTGCCCGACTGGCGTGCCGGAGCGGAGCTTCGGCAGTTCGCCTATGTGCATCTGTCGCCGTCGCTCGACGCCATGTCCCGCACCTATCAGCAGGCGATGGCGGGCATGCTGCCGGACGAGCCGGTGCTGGTCGTAGGCCAGCCGACGGCGATCGACCCGTCGCGGGCGCCTCAGGGAAAGCATGTGCTGTGGGTGCAGGTGCGCATGCTGCCCGCCGAAATCCTGGGCGATGCCGCCGGCAAGATCGCGCCGGACCATTGGGACAAGGTGAAGGAAGCCTACGCCGAGCGTGTCCTCGATATCATCGAGACCTATGCGCCCGGCCTGCGCAACAAGATCCTCGGCCGCGCCGTGTTTTCGCCCATCGATCTCGAGCGCGAGAACCCCAACCTCGTCGGCGGCGACCAGGTCTGCGGCAGCCATCATCTGGCGCAGAATTTCCTGTTCCGCCCGGCGCGCGGCTATGCCGGATGGAACACGCCGGTGGCCAATCTGCACCTCACCGGGGCCGCGACATGGCCGGGCGCCGGCACCGGTGCGGCGTCGGGCTTCATGCTCGCACAACAGCTTGGCGGGAGGTAGGAGCCGAGGATTTCCTTGAGGCTGCAAGGGGCAAGGCGCTGCTGCCCAAGAAGCCTGAACCAATGAACTAAGACGCCGCGCGCAGAAACAAAACCAACAAGGGGAACGACCATGACAATCAACAGACGTGAATTGCTGGGATACAGCGCCGCGGCACTCGGGGTGGCCGCCGTCGGCCTGCCGTCGATCGCTAGGGCGGCTGCCGGCGAACTGACCATCGCCTACAACGTCAACCTGCCATCCTGGGATCCAACCACCGGCCCCTCGGCCGTCAACCCGACCATCCAGGGGCTGTACCAGTCGGTGTTCGACCAGTTCATCCCACAGAAGCCCGACCTTTCCTTCGCGCCGGGCCTGCTCACCGAATGGGGCTGGAACGACGACCGCACCAAGATCATGATGACGGTGCGCGAGGGCGTGACCTGGCATGACGGCTCGCCGTTCACGGCCGAGGACGTCGTCTGGTCGCTGCAGCGGGCAGGCGACGAAAAGACCGGCAACCCGATCCAGTTCGTCTGGAAGAACGTCAACAACTTCAAGATCGACGGCAACAAGATCACCGGCGACGTCGTGCAGTTCGACCCAGTCTATTTCAAATGGATGTCGTTCCTGACCGGCTACATCATGCCGAAGGCCTACTACGAGAAGGTCGGCGCCGAAGGTTTCGAGAAGGCGCCGATCGGCACCGGCCCCTATATGGTCGAAAAATTCGAGCGCAACGCCTTCCTGCGGCTCAAGGCAAACCCGAACTACTGGGGCGGCAAGCCGGCCTTCGAGAATGTGACGATCAAGTTCGTCGCCGACGCGGCAAGCCGCGTCGCCGAGATCGAATCCGGCTCCTCGCAGGTGACGCTCGAAATTCCCTATGAGGAGTATGACCGGCTGATCGCCAAGGACGGGCTTGCCGGCTCGTGCAAGAACGTTTCCGACATCGGCATGATCTTCTTCAACGATATCGAGGCGATGCTGGACAAGAACGTCCGTCAGGCCGCCGTGATGGCCGTCGACAAGAAGCTGCTGGTCGATCGCCTGCTGCGCGGCTACGGGCAGCCGATCGATACGCTGGAAACGCCGGAATACGCATCCTACGACGCGTCGATCAAGGTCGAGCACAATCCGGAAAAGGCCAAGGAATTGCTCGCCGCTTCCGGCTACTCGCCGGAAAAGCCGGTCAAGTTCACCATCCAGACGACCAAGGGCTTCAAGCCCAAGGACTATGAGATGATCCAGGCGATCGTCGGCATGTGGCGCAAGGTCGGCATCGAGGCGACGATCGAGGTCTACGAGATCGCCAAGCACTACGAACTGCGCGCCGCCGACAAGCTGGCGCCGGCCGCCTTCTACAATTGGGGCAATGCCATCGGCGATCCGACCACCTCGACCGGCTTTGCCATGTACGGCCCGAGCCCGCATTCGGTGTGGGACAGCCAGGATCTGATCGACATGATCAACCCGCTGTGGGGCGAAAAGGACGAGGCCAAGCGCATCGCCGGCTGGAAGGGTGTCGACAAATACATCGCCGAGCAGGCCTATGTGCTGCCGCTGATGCAGTATGCGCAGCCGATCGTGCATGCCAAGGGCGTCAATGTGGTGCAGCATGTGTCCGGCGCGCTGCTGCCGGCCCTGATGACCCCGGCCTGACATCGGCCTGGAATTGCCGCGCGCCGTCCATAGCGACGGCGCGCATTTCTATCCGGCATACGAGCCAACGAGCTCCTGCAAAGATTTACATGCTCCTGCAACGATTCCTGATCCGCCTTCTGACGATGCTGATCACGCTGTTCGGCGTGGCCGTCGTCGTCTTTGTCGTGATCCGCGTCGCGCCCGGCGATCCGATCGCCATGATGCTGCCGCCCGGCGCGACGGATGCCGACATTGCCCGGCTGCGCGCGCTCTACGGCCTCGACAAGACCATCGTCCAGCAATTCTTCATCTGGCTGTCGGGCGTGGCCCGGGGCGATTTCGGCACTTCGATTTCGCTGCGGCAGGATGTGCTGGGCCTCGTCTTCAACCGGCTGCCGGCGACGCTGGAACTCGCCATCGTCGCACTTGTGATGGCGGTGGCGATCGGCGGCACGACGGCGATCATCGGCGCGCGCGAACGCGGCACGGCGGTCGAGACCGGCATCGACATCGCCAGCGGCGCGGCGCTTTCGATTCCCGATTTCCTGTGGGGCCTGGTGCTGATCCTGCTGTTCGGCGTGCTGGTGCCGATCTTCGACATTTCCGGGCGGGTGTCGCCGCAACTGGACCTGCCCTTCGTGACCCAGTTCTATCTGTTCGAGAGCCTGTTGCGCCTGCGCCTCGACCTCACCTGGGATCTGCTGAAGCACATGCTGATGCCGGCCGTGGCGCTGGCGCTGCCGCTGGCAGCAATCATCTCGCAGCTGCTGAAACAGTCGCTGAAGGAAGTGCTCGACCTCGACTATGTCGTGCTGGCGCGGGTCAAGGGGTTTTCGGAAACGCAGGTCATCCTGCGCGAGGCGCTGAAGAATGCCGCGCTGCCGACGCTGACGCTGGTCGGCGTGCAGTTCACCTTCCTGATCGGCGGCACCGTCATCGTCGAACGGCTGTTCTCCTATGAGGGTCTCGGCAATATGGCGATCGACGCGGTCATCAACCGCGACCTGCCTTTGATTCAAGGCATCGTGCTGGTCTTCGCGCTGCTGTTCGTGCTGATCAACCTCAGCGTCGACATGATGTATGCGCTGCTCAATCCGAGGCTGCGCCATGGATGAGGGCCGTGCTCGAAGGCGAGGTGTGTCGCCACGCCTGTGGCTGGCCGGCGGCTGGCTGCTGCTGGCGCTGTTGGCCGCGATCTTCGGTCCGCTTGTCGCGCCCCAGGATCCGCTGGCACAGGATCTGATGCTGGAACGACTGCCGCCATTCTGGATGAATGGAGCCGAACCCGGCTATTGGCTCGGCACCGACAGCCTCGGCCGCGATCTGTTGTCGAGGCTGATCTTCGGCGGCCGCATCGCCTTCATCGTCGCATTCGCCGCAGCCATCGCCGCCTGCGTGGTCGGTTCGACGCTAGGCCTGATCGCAGGCTATTTCGGCGGTTGGGCCGACCGCATCATCTCGCGCATCGTCGATGTCTGGATGGCGTTTCCGCCGGTGCTGTTTGCCATATTGCTGGTGGCGGTGCTCGGCACGGGCTTGAGTTCCGTCATCCTGGCCATCGCCATCATCGACTGGACGCGTTTCTGCCGGGTGATCCGTGCCGAGACGATGGGTCAGTCGCGCATGGACTATGTCGAGAATGCCCGCATTGCCGGCTACGGCCGCATCGGCATCATGCTGCGCGAAGTGCTGCCCAATGTGGTGCCGTCGATCGTCGCGCTGCTGTCGCTGGAAATGGGCATCGCCGTCATCGTCGAGGCGATCCTGTCCTTCGTCAATCTGTCGATCTCGACCGACGATCCGACCTGGGGCGGCATCATCGCCGAGGGCCGGCTGTCGATCCATCAGGCCTGGTGGGTGCTGGTGTTTCCGCTGATCACGCTGATCCTGACCGTGCTGTCGTTCAGCCAGTTCGGCGAGGCGCTGAAGACGCGTTTCGATCCGGTGCTGCGATGAGCGCCTGCCTCGACATCAGGGATCTGAGTGCGGTGCTGCCCAACGGCCAGCGCGTGCTGCGCTCGGTGTCGCTCTCCGTTCAGCCCGGCGAAGTGCGCGCGCTGGTCGGCGAGAGCGGCGCTGGCAAGACGATGATCGGCAAGGCGGTGCTCGGTGTGCTGCCGTCGAGCGTGCGCATTGTCGAAGGCGACATGCTGCTCGAGGG
This sequence comes from Mesorhizobium sp. WSM4809, assembly GCF_055811655.1. Lineage (NCBI taxonomy): Bacteria > Pseudomonadati > Pseudomonadota > Alphaproteobacteria > Hyphomicrobiales > Phyllobacteriaceae > Mesorhizobium > Mesorhizobium sp. WSM4809. Next base: position 256,642 of record NZ_JBVVQW010000004.1, on the reverse strand, counting down.
TGAAGACCTCGGCAAATTGCAACCCAAGGCACGACGCACGCTGATCGGGGCGCGCACGGCGCTGATCCCGCAGGACCCGCTGACCGCGCTCAACCCGTCGCGGCGCATCGGCTCGCAGATGACCGACCGGCTGGTGCGCATCCTCGGCTGGAGTGGCGAGAAGGCCGATACCCGCATCCGGCAATTGCTGGACGAGGTGCAAATCCGCGATCCCGACCGCGTGCTGAAGAGCTATCCGCACGAACTTTCCGGCGGCATGCGCCAGCGCGTGCTGATCGCTGCGGCCTTCGCCGCGGAGCCAAGGCTGATCGTCGCCGACGAGCCGACCACGGCGCTCGACGTCACCGTGCAGAAGCAGATCCTGCGGCTGATCGTGCAATTGCAGCGCGAGCATGGCACGGCGATCCTGTTCGTCACCCATGATCTCGGCGTCGTCGCCAAGATCAGCCAGAGAGTCTCGGTGCTTTATGCCGGCAAGGTGGTGGAGGAGGCCGACACGGCTGCCCTCTTCGCAGCACCGCAGCACCCCTACACGCGAGCGCTGATGGCGGCGACGCCACGCTACACCGATCCTTTCGCCTCGCTGAAGCCGGTGGACGAGGCGGTGCTGGCCGGGCTTGCTTCGGAGATCGCTGCCGCCGACCAAGCCTGGAGGCGGCCGTATGGTTGAACCGTTGTTCTCCGTGCGCGGGCTGAAGGTCGCGCTGCCCGACATGACGCGCAAGCCACTGATCGGCCGCGCGCCATTGGTCGAAATCCTGAAGGGCCTGGATTTCGACCTGCCCAGGGGCTCGGTGACCGGCATCGTCGGCGAATCCGGTTCCGGCAAGTCGACGCTCGGCCGCGCTTTGGTGCGCCTGCTGGAACCCAGCGCAGGCAGCATCACTTTCGACGGCCGCGACATCACGCATCTGCCGGAAGCGGAGCTCAGGCCTCTGCGCCGCAATCTGCAGATGATTTTTCAAGATCCGATGTCGTCGCTCAACCCGCGCCGCACCATTGCCAGCATCATCGCCGCACCGCTCAAGCAGAATGGCCTCGGCGACAATCTCAAGGCGCGCGTGGCTGAGGCGCTGCAGCGTGTCGGCCTGCCGCAAAGTTTCGCCAGCCGCTACCGCCACGAACTGTCGGGCGGCCAGCGCCAGCGCGTCGGCATTGCGCGCGCGCTGGCGCTGTCGCCGAAATTCGTGCTGGCCGACGAGATCGTCTCCGGCCTCGACGTGTCGACGCAGGCGCAGATCCTCACCCTGCTGGAGAAGCTGGCGGCGGAGATGGGCCTGACCGTCGCTTTCATCAGCCACGATCTGTCGGTCATTCGGCGGCTGTGCCGGCAAGTGATCGTCATGCGCGAGGGCGTGATCGTCGAGGCGAGCACCACCGACGTCTTGTTCGACAATCCACGGCAGGCCTACACGCGCGACCTGATCGCAGCCATTCCGCTGCCCGAGATCGATGCTGGCTGGCTGGACATCCCCGCCGCCGCCAAGGCGCCGACATGAATGCATACGCACGCCGAAGAGCGGGCCTCGGGCGTGCGACCACAAAGACCCAAGTCCCGCCAAATGGAGAGGACTGACATGAAGACCACTATCGCAATTGCAACGCTGGCCGCCGCGATGCTCGGCAGCGCCGGCATGGCCTCGGCGGATTCGATCCCGGGCATGCGCGGCCACGACCACACCGGCATCACCGTTCCCGACATGAAGCAAGCGGTCGACTTCTTCACCGAAGTGGTCGGCTGCAAGAAGGCGATGTCGTTCGGTCCGTTCGCCGACGACAAGGGCACCTTCATGCAGGATCTCCTGGGCGTCGACCCGAAGGCGGTGATCGAAGAGGTCACCATGGTGCGCTGCGGCTATGGATCGAACATAGAGCTGTTCAAATACACAGCACCGGACCAGAAGGACCTGACGCCGAAGAACAGCGACATTGGCGGCTTCCACATCGCCTTCTATGTCGACGACGTCGCTGCCGCCAAAGCCTATCTCGAAGGCAAGGGCGTCAAGACGCGGATGGGGCCGCTGCCGGTCAAGGAAGGGCCGGCCGCCGGCCAGACCATCCTCTATTTCCAGGCGCCGTGGGGACTGCAACTGGAAGCGATCAGCTATCCCGATGGCATGGCCTATGAGAAGGACGCCGAGACGGTGCTGTGGAGCCCGAAGAACCCGGAAAAGTGATCCGGCAGCGCGCTTGCGCGATGACACGCAGGCGCGCTTTCGCCATGTCAGGATAATCGTTTTGATATAAAACTTTAAGCTTGAAATATCTTGTTGCCGGCGCGATACTGAACTCCAGCAAGCGAAGAGGAGATCGCAGACATGAAGGTTGCGGTTCTCGGCGGCGGACCAGCCGGCCTCTACTTTGCCATTTCGATGAAGCTGAGGGACGCCGCGCACGATGTGACGGTGTTCGAGCGCAACCGCGCCGACGACACGTTCGGCTGGGGCGTCGTGCTGTCGGCCGAGACGCTCGACAATCTGTCGAAAAACGACCCGGTCAGCGCTGTCTGGATCAAGAAGCACTTTGCCTACTGGGACGACATCGCCGTCATCCATGACGGCGTGCGCACGGTCTCGTCAGGTCACGGTTTCTGCGGCATCGGCCGCAAGCGGCTGCTGGTCCTGCTGCAGCGCCGGGCGCGCGAACTCGGCGTTAAGCTGATGTTCGAGACGGACATCGCCGATCCCAAGCCCTACATGGAGACGCATGATCTGGTTGTCGCGGCCGACGGCCTGAACTCCAGGGCGCGCAACAGTTTCGTCGACATCTTCAAGCCCGACATCGACACCCGCAAATGCAAGTTCGTCTGGCTCGGCACCAACCAGAAGTTCGACGACGCCTTCACCTTTATCTTCGAGAAGACCGAGCATGGCTGGGTGTGGGCGCACGCCTACCAGTTCGACAGCGACACCGCGACCTTCATCGTCGAGTGCAGCGAACAAACCTGGGCTGCCTTCGGCTTCGGCGCGATGTCGCAGCAGGAATCGATCGCCCTTTGTGAGCGGATCTTCGAAAAACATCTCGGCGGCCACGCGCTGATGACCAATGCCAACCACATCCGAGGTTCGGCCTGGATCAATTTCCCGCGCGTGCTGTGCGAGCGCTGGTCCTACAAGAATCTGGCGCTGATGGGCGATGCGGCGGCCTCAGCCCATTTCTCGATCGGCTCCGGCACCAAGCTGGCACTGGAAAGTGCCGTGGCGCTGGCCGAATATGTCGAAACCGAGCCGGACCTGGATGCCGCCTTCCGTAAATATGAGGATGCCCGCCGCACCGAGGTGCTGAAGCTGCAATCGGCGGCGCGCAATTCGCTGGAATGGTTCGAGGAGGTCGAGCGCTATCTCGGCCTCGATCCGGTGCAGTTCAACTATTCGCTATTGACCCGCTCGCAGCGCATCAGCCACGAGAATCTGCGACTGCGCGATGCCGAATGGCTTGAAAGCGCGGAGGAATGGTTCCAGCGCCAGGCGGGCGCCGGCGGCAACAGCCTGCGCCGCGCGCCGATGTTCGCGCCGTTCAAGCTTCGCGACATGAGGCTGCAGAACCGCGTCGTCGTTTCGCCGATGGCGCAGTACAAGGCCGTCGACGGCTGTCCGACCGACTGGCATTTCACCCATTATGCCGAGCGGGCCAAGGGCGGCGCCGGCCTCATCTATATCGAGATGACCTGCGTCAGCCCGGAAGGGCGGATCACGCCCGGTTGTCCGGGGTTCTATGCGCCCGAGCATGAGGTGGCATGGAAGCGGCTGGTCGATTTCGTCCACACCGAGACCGAGGCGAAGATCTGCGCCCAGATCGGCCATTCCGGCGCCAAGGGCTCGACCCGGCTCGGCTGGGAAGGCACCGACATGCCGTTGACCTCGGGCAACTGGCCTGTGATGGCGGCCTCGGCTGTCGCGTGGTCGCCGCAGAATCAGGTGCCGAAGGCGATGGATCGCGCCGACATGGACCGTGTGCGCGACGAATTCGTCGCATCCACCGAGATGGCCGCTCGTTGCGGCTTCGACATGCTCGAGATCCACGCCGCACACGGCTATCTTTTGTCGTCCTTCATCACGCCGGTCACCAACCGGCGCACGGATGAATATGGCGGTTCGCTAGATAATCGCATGCGCTATCCCCTCGAAATCTTCCGCGCGGTGCGCGCCGCCTGGCCGGCGGAGAAGCCGATCTCGATGCGCATTTCGGCCAATGACTGGGTCGGCATCGAGGGCGTCACACCGGCCGACGCGGTCGAGATCGCACGGCTGCTGCACGAGGCCGGCGTCGACATCTGCGACGTCTCGGCAGGCCAGACCTCGGCACTGGCCAAGCCTGTCTATGGCCGCATGTTCCAGACGCCGTTTTCCGACCGCATCCGCAACGAAGTCGGCATGGCGACGATGGCGGTCGGCAACATCTACGAGCCGGACCATGTCAATTCGATCCTGATGGCCGGCCGCGCCGATCTGGTGGCGCTGGCACGGCCGCATCTCACCGATCCCTACTGGACACTGCATGCCGCCGTGACGCTCGGCGACCGTGGTGTCAAATGGCCAGATCCCTATCTGCCCGGGCGCGACCAGCTCTACCGTCTGGCCGAGCGCGACGCCGCAGCGGGGCTGAAAGTATGAGTACCGCCGCGACGATACCCGGCAAGCATGCGCTGGTCACCGGCGGTGGCTCCGGCGTCGGGCGGGCCATCGCGCTGGCGCTGGCTGCTGCCGGCATCGATGTCACCATCTGCGGCCGCCGGGAAGCCGAGCTCACTGAGGTGGCCGGGGAGAACGGCCGCATCTTCGGCATTGCCGCCGATGTCACCGACGAAGTGGCAATGGCGGCGCTCTACGAGACGGCGCAAGCCGCGCGCGGACCCTTCGACATCGTCGTCGCCAATGCCGGCATGGCCGGCAGCGCCCCGGCGCACAAAACCGCGCTCAGCGACTGGCAGCGAACGCTCGACGTCAATCTGACCGGCGCCTTCCTGACGGTGAAGCCGGCGCTGGCCGGCATGGCCGTGCGGAAAACAGGACGAATTGTTTTCATCGCCTCGACCGCCGGCCTGAAAGGCTACGCCTACGTCGCGTCTTACGTCGCCGCCAAGCATGGCGTCGTTGGCCTGATGCGGGCGCTTGCCGCCGAAACGGCGAAATCGGGCGTCACCGTCAACGCGGTGTGCCCAGGCTTTGTGGAAACCGAAATGCTGGAAGAGTCCATCCAGCGCATCATCGAGAAGACCGGCCGCTCGGTCGAGCAAGCGCGGTCAAGCCTCGCCTCGACCAACCCGCAAGGCCGCTTCATCCAGCCGGATGAGGTCGCCGCCGCCGTGCTGTGGCTGTGCGGCGACGCCGCCCAGTCGATAACGGGACAGGCGATTTCCATCTCAGGAGGCGAAACATGGTAGCCGGCCCCCTGCCCGCGCCGTCGGGACCCGGCAAAGACCGCTTGCGGCTGTGGATCAGGCTGCTGCGAGCCTCCCGCACGATCGAGGCCGAGCTGCGCGAGCGGCTGAAGAAGGAGTTCAACACGACGCTGCCGCGCTTCGACGTGATGGCAGCACTCTATAGGATGCCGGAAGGCATGCTGATGAGCGACCTGTCGCGCTTCCTGCTGGTCTCCAACGGCAATGTCACGGGCATCGTCGACCGGCTGGTTTCGGAAGGACTTGTCGCCCGCGCAAGGCGCAATGGCGACCGCCGCACGTCGATGGTGCGGCTGACCGAGGAAGGCGCGCAGGCATTTGCCGCCATCGCTGCGGCGCATGAAGGCTGGATCGGCGAATTGCTGGGCAAGGTCAGCGAGGACGACGCGCGCCGGCTGACCGGCATGCTGACCTCGTTCCGCAGCAACTGGGAGGGACGCGAATGACCGCAATGGCCGGGCGCAAGCCGAAGCATTTCCTGTGGGAGGTCGAGGGCAGGATCGCCAAGGTCCGGCTCGACCGGCCGGAGCGCAAGAACCCGCTGACCTTCGACAGCTATGCCGAGCTGCGCGACACGTTCCGCGACCTCGTCTATGCCGACGATGTCGACGCCGTGGTGTTCCTCTCCAATGGCGGCAATTTCTGCTCCGGCGGCGATGTCCACGACATTATCGGCCCGCTGGTCAAGATGGACATGAAGGAGCTCTTGGCCTTCACCCGCATGACCGGCGATTTCGTCAAGGCGATGCTGAATTGCGGCAAGCCGATCATTGCTGCGGTCGACGGTGTCGCGGTCGGCGCCGGCGCCATCATTGCGATGAGCTCCGATATCCGCATCGCCACGCCGGAAGCCAAGACCGCATTCCTGTTCACCCGCGTCGGCCTCGCCGGCTGCGACATGGGCGCCTGCGCGATCCTGCCGCGCATCATCGGCCAGGGCCGCGCCGCCGAACTGCTCTACACCGGCCGCACCATGACGGCGGCGGAAGGCGAACGCTGGGGTTTCTACAACCGGCTGGTCGATGCCGCCTCGCTGGAGCACGACGCGCTCGATATGGCGGCGCGCATCGTCTCCGGCCCGACCTTTGCGCACGGCATCACCAAGACGCAGCTCAACCAGGAATGGTCGATGGGTCTCGACCAGGCGATCGAGGCGGAAGCGCAGGCGCAAGCGATCTGCATGCAGACCCGCGACTTCGAGCGCGCCTACAAGGCGTTCGTGGCCAAGGAAAAGCCGGTGTTCGAGGGCGATTGAGGATGATGCATTCCGTGGAGACGTCGGCGGGACAGCGCCCCCCTCTGTCCTACCGGCGCCGCAGAGCGCAGGGCCTGGAGAATAGTGGTGGAAGCACCCATGCCTGACCGCTCCTTCCTCTCCTGGCCGTTCTTCGAAGACCGCCATCGCAAGTGGGCCGAGCAGCTCGACGTATGGTGCGCGAAAAACCTGCCGGTCTCCCACCATGATGTCGACGCCGCCTGCCGCGAGCTGGTCAGCAAGCTCGGGCGAGACGACTGGCTGAAGCCGACGGCGATCGACCCAGACAATCCTGGCCCCCTCGACGTCCGCACTTTGTGTATCACGCGCGAGACACTCGCCCGTCATGACGGGTTGGCCGATTTCGCCTTCGCCATGCAGGGGCTTGGTACCGGCGCGCTCAGCCTGTTCGGCACGCCGCACCAGCAGCAATGGCTTGCGAAGACGCGTGCCGGAAAGGCGATATCCGCCTTCGCCCTGTCGGAACCGCGCTCGGGATCGGATGTCGCCAACACGGAAATGACGGCGACCCGCGACGGCGACAATTACGTTCTGTCGGGTGAAAAGACCTGGATCTCCAATGGCGGCATCGCGGACCTCTATGTCGTCTTTGCCCGCACCGGCGAGGCGCCGGGCGCCAAGGGGCTTTCCGCCTTCCTCGTGCCTGGCGACGCCAGGGGCCTTGGCATCGCCGAACGGCTGGAAGTGATCGCGCCGCACCCGCTGGCGCGCCTGTCTTTCGACCAGGTCCGCCTGCCTGCCGCTGCGCGGATCGGCAAGCCCGGCGACGGCTTCCGTATCGCCATGTCGGTGCTCGACGTGTTCCGCTCGACCGTCGGTGCGGCGGCGCTCGGCTTTGCCCGCCGCGCGCTGGACGAGAGCATCAAACGCGTGGCCGAGCGCAAGCTGTTCGGTGCCCCGATGGGCGAACTACAAATGGTGCAGGGCCACATCGCCGACATGGCGCTCGACATCGATGCGGCGGCGCTGCTGGTCTACCGCGCCGCCTGGACCAAGGACATGGGCGCCGCGCGGGTCACCCGCGAGGCGGCGATGGCCAAGCTGTTTGCCACCGACAAGGCGCAAGAGGTGATCGACAAGGCCGTGCAGTTGCATGGCGGCGACGGCGTCCGCAAAGGCCATATCGTCGAAAGCCTGTATCGCGAGATCCGCTCGCTGCGCATCTACGAGGGTGCCTCCGACGTGCAGAAAGTGGTGATCGCGCGGCAAGTGATGGGCGCGGCCTGACGGCTGGAAATCGACGAGCGATTTTTGAGACTTGGTTTTTTGGGTACCGGGAGGTTTTGAATGCATACGATTCTGCAGCCGGAAGGCTGGGCAAAACCTGTCGGTTACGCCAATGGCGTCGCGGCACGCGGACAGCTCGTCTTCGTTGGTGGACAGGTCGGCTGGAACGGCCAATGCCAGTTCGAGACCGACGACTTCGTTGGCCAGGTGCGACAGACGCTTCAGAACATCGTGGCGGTGCTGGCCGAGGCCGGTGCGGGGCCGCAGCACATCACCTCGATGACCTGGTATTTCACCGACAAGGCCGAGTATCTGGCCAACCTCAGGGGCATTGGCGAGGCCTATCGCGAGGTGATCGGCCGGCACTTTCCGGCGATGGCCGCCATGCAGGTGATGGCGCTGGTCGAAGACCGCGCCAAGGTGGAGATTCAGGCAACTGCCGTCATCCCGGAATAGGTGTACTGATATTCAGGTGATGCCGGTCTGCAAACGGCAGCTTCCTGCGCTTCCGGTGCTCGCGTACGAAAAGTACGCTCCGCTCCGGTTCTCGTAACCCACCGTTTTCGACTCGGCCTGACCTGAATCTCAACACACCTTCGGCTATACGCGCAGTCCCGCTTGCCGTAAAATCGGCAGTACGTGATCGCAGAAATAGGGCAGTTCTTGCGTGTAGTTGACGAAGGACAGCGCGATGCCCTGGTAGCCGTGTCCGGCGATGGCGGCCATGTCGGCGGCGATCGTTTCAGGCGTTCCGATCAGCGGGTAGGTGCCGGCGCCGCCGGCGAAGCGCTGCCGGTAGCGGTCATAGGCGTGCGGGTCGTGGGACTGCGAGAATTCCTTCTTGCCGGCCATATGGGCATCGACCGCATCGTGGTCGGCCATATCGACGGCATAGCGCGTGTAGTAGGCCTGCGCCTCTTCCATGGTAGGGCGGCAGACGACATGCGCCACCGTGTAGACACCGACATCACGGCCTGCCTTGTCGGCCCGCTCGCTGATATCGGCGACATGCTTGCCGGCATCGCTCATTTCCGAAAAGGTCGTGAACAGATAATCGCACCGGGCGGCGGCGAAATCGCGGCCCGGCCCGCCGAATGCGGCGTTCATGGTCACGGGGCGGGGAACCTGCAGGCTGGCCGGCCGGCTGACAGCCTCCTTGAGGCGATAATAGGTGCCTTCGTAATCGAGCGGTTCGGCCGAGGCATAGAGCTTTTCGAGGATTTCGATCCATTCGGCCGCCTGGTCATAGCCCTTCTCGACCAGCGGCGTGCCGAACATGCCGAATTCCTTCGGGTTCCAGCCGCAGACGATGTTCAAGCCCGCGCGGCCCTGGCTGATATGGTCGACCGTCGCCAGCGCCTTGGCGGCATAGAGCGGATGCACCAGCGGCACATGCACGGTCATGAACAGGCCGATCTGCTCGGTAGCCACAGCAAGCGCCGCCGCCCATGTGAAGGTTTCGAACGACCATTCGCGCACCTTGTTGCGGCCGCCAAAACCGCGCCAGCGCGCGATCGGCAGCATGAACTCCAGCCCTGCGCGGTCGGCGATCTGGGCCGCGGTCACATTGTCCTGCCAGTTTGCCGTCCAGCGTTCCGGAACGTCTGTGATAGCAAGGCCGCCATCGGCATTGGTCGAAAAGACGCCAAGCTTCAATCTGTTCGGGCCGTGCAAAGGGTGTGGTTTGTTCATGTCGCGACCTCCCGGCGAGAGAGCACACGCTAGGCCCGTGCCGAGATATTTCAAGCCTGAAATAGCTTCGGGTCGCCATCGCTCGCGGGTATCGGTTCCAGCGGGCCGCACGGTGTCCGCCACGCAACCGACACCGCAGCTTTTTAAGCTTAAAACTTTCGCCTTGAAAAGCGCCGCACTTTGGATAAGCATTCCACAGTCGATGGCGATTGCCTTGCCGGACGGGCTTGCCGGCCAGTCCATCGTGCAGACCAGTCCATCGTGCCGGCCAGTCCATCGTGGGTGCTCCGGGTGGGAGTCTCAGTTCTTGTCGTTCATACTGTCCCAGTCATCATCCAATGCGCGCCATGCCTTCGATGACGTGCGCGCGCAGATCCGCGATCTGCAACAAAAAACGTCGCCAACCATGACCGCATTGGTCGCTGCCATGAATTGACGCCCTGCGGTGCGGGGCGGCAAAAAACCGTGCGGGAGCAACCCGCCCGATCAACAACAGAGGGAACACAAATGAGCTTCACACGTCGCAAATTGCTTCTTCTCGCCGCCGCCATCGGCATCGCCGCCGGCCCCGCCACCGCTTATGCCGCCGATGTGCTCAATGTCGGCGCCTACCCGACCAATCCACCCTTCGAGTACAAGAACGAGAGCGGCACTTTCGAAGGCTTTGAAGTCGACATCGTCAACGAAGCCGCCAAGCGCATCGGCATGACCACCGACATCGCCGATCTCGGTTTCCAGGCACTGTTTGCCGCCACCACCTCGAAGCGCATCGACGTCGCCATCTCGTCGATCACCATCACGGCGGAGCGGCTGAAGTCACAGTCGTTCACGCAGCCCTATTATGATTCGGACATGGGCATCGCCACCAAGACCGACAGCGCGATCAAGGCCGAGGCCGACCTCAAGGGCAAGATCATCGGCGTGCTGTCCGGCTCGACCGGCGAAACCTGGGTCAAGGCGCATCAGGAAGCCGATGGCTTCAGCGACGTGAAGGGCTACGACACGCAGCAGAACCTGCTCCTCGACCTCAGCGCCGGCCGCGTCGATGCGGCCGTCAGCGACATTCCGGGCATGGAGTATTCCTTCACCAAGATGAAGGACCTGGTCGTCAAGGAGCGCATCAAGACCGGTGAGCAATACGGCCTGATGATGACCAAGGACCACCCGCTGCTCGGCAAGCTGAACGATGCGCTGAGCGCGATGAAGAAGGACGGCACCCTGGCCGCCATCCACAAGAAGTGGTTCGGCAGCGACGCGCCGGCCGACTCCTCGACCATGAAGGAAATGCCGCTGCCGAAGGCCTGATCTGAAAGCTGCGCTGACATCGTGCCGGCTTTCCAGGCCGGCACGATTCATTTCATGCTCCAGCGCCGGCTTCCGCGCCGACTGCCTCGCCATCTGCGAGGCATATTGGTTTTAACCTGAGCATGATTGCTCTCGGGTTCGGGAACGCTCCCATGTCGCTGCTGGATACCTTCTTTAACCCCGACGTCATCATGTCCAGCCTGCCGGCGCTGCTGCGCGGCTTCCTGAACACGCTGCTGCTCGGCATTTTGAGCATCGGCATCGGGATCCCCATCGGCCTGGGGATCAGCCTGGTGCGGCTCTATGCGCCGAAGCCGCTGCGCTGGCTCGCGGTCGGCTACACCGACATCTTCCGCGCCCTGCCGGTGCTGGTCGTGCTGATCCTGATCTACTACGCGCTGCCCTTCCTCGGCATACGCCTGTCGTCCTGGGCGTCGGCGGTGACTGCCTTCGCCTTCATCATGTCGGCTTACTCGGCCGAAGTGTTCCGCTCCGGCATCGAAAGCATTCCGCGTGGCCAGTTCGAGGCGTCGCAGGCGCTTGGCCTGCCGTTCCTCCTGACCTTGCGCAAGGTGGTGCTGCCGCAAGCGATCCGCGTCGTCATCCCGCCGATGACCAGCAACTGCGTCTCGATGTTCAAGGACACCTCGCTCGCCTCCACCGTGGCGCTGCCGGAACTCTTGAAGGAGGCGACCAACGCGCAGTCGCTCTACGCCAACCCCTCGCCGCTGATCGGCGCAGCCCTCGTCTATCTCATCTTCCTCTGGCCGATGGTCCGCCTCGTCAGCCTGCTTGAAGAGCGCTTCAAGACCGAAAAGAAGCGCTGACCTCCGCCACCTGATCCCCGCCCAAGTCCTTTGCAGGAGCCTACCCGTGAACAAGCACCAGACCGACAATGCGAATGCCACCGCGTTCCCCGTCGACGCCATCCGCGCCATGTTTCCAGCTTTACAGCGGGCTGGCGACTTCATCTTCTTGGACAATGCCGCCGGCGCGCAAATTCCGCAGAGCGTGCTCGACGCGGTGACCAACCATCTGGTTTCGCACAATGTGCAGCGTGGCGGCCGTTATGGCCGCAGCGTCACTGTCGACCAGTCGGTCGCCGATGCGCGGACAAGCGTCGCGCTGCTCATCAACGCCTATAGCCCGGCGGAAATCTGCTTCGGCATGAACGCCACCTCGTTCATCCGCCTGGTCAGCCTCGGCATCGGTCAGATGCTGCAGGAGCGCGACGAGATCGTCATCACCGACATGGACCATGATGCCAACATCGCGACCTGGCTGGCTCTGGAGTCCGCCGGTGCAAAGTTCAAATGGTGGCGCATGCGCGAGGACGGCAATCTGCATGTCGACGACCTTCGCCCGCTGGTTTCCGACCGCACCCGTCTCGTCGCCAGCACGGTCACCGCGCATTCGATCGGCTCGATCGTCGATGTCGCCGCGGTGGCCGAGATCGCACATGCGGCCGGCGCCGAAGTGTTCCTCGACTGCGTGCATTACGGACCGCACGGGCTGATCGACGTGCAGGCCTGGGATTGCGACTATCTCGTCTGCTCCGGTTACAAGAATTTCTCGCCGCATATGGGCTTCCTGTGGGGCCGTTTCGAAATGCTGAAGCGGCTGCCGACCTTCCGCGAGGATTTCATCCCCGACGAGCCGCCCTACAAGGTCGAGGCCGGCACCTTCATCTACGAGAACGTTTCCGGAATGGATGCCGCCGTGCAGTATCTTGAACTGATCGGCCGCAATCTGGCGCCGTCCAACAACCGCTCGCGGCGCGACAACATCGTTGCCGGCATGGGCGCCATCCGCGACTATGAGCTGGTGCTGGCGCGTGAGATGCTGGCCGTGCTGAAAGGTTGCGGCGCGACCATCTACGGCGTTGCCGACGAGGCCCGCATCAATGAGCGTGTGCCGACCTTCTGCTTCAACATCGGCAGACTGTCGCCGCAGCGGGTCGTCGAGGAAATGGCCGAGATGCAGATCGGCATCCGCGACGGCCACATGTACGCGCCGCGACTGATGAAGCGTCTCAACCTCTCAATGGACAGCGGCGCCATCCGCGCCTCCCTGGTCCACTACAACACCGTGGGCGAAATCCACAAGTTCGGCGAGGCGCTGCGCGCCATCATCGCCAAGCTGTCGTGATCGGCGTCTAGAGCGAGATGCAGTCAGGCCGAACCGGCGTGGGCTCCATCTACCTTCAGCGCATTTGGTGCGACGCCAAGTTATTCCACCTAGCTGAAAACGCTCCAAGTCAAAACTCGGTCGGCTGGCAGCCGCAAATGGCTGGTCAGAAATGGACGCTAGGACCGCGCCAGAAGCGGCCATTCGGATATGCATTTCGGAACGATGGGAACGGGGCCGACAACGGACTGTCAGCATTTATCGGTAGAATGGCTATTGGGTCGGCCAGGCTCTCATCGCGATATCAGCGATGCGGTGGAGTTCGTCTGGCTGGGCTCCGCTCGCGGCCTCGACGGCGATGCCGCGCAGAATTGCAACCAGGTATCCTGAGAGGGCAGCTGTATCGGTGTCCTTGCCGACATCACCGTCTATCTGAGCACGTTCGAGACGTTTAGCTATCTGGTTTCTAAGTTGCCCGCGTCGAAGATTTGTCTCCTTGCGGGCCGACGCGCTGTCGTCGCTCCCTATCAGGGCACCATGCACCATAAGGCAACCTGGCGGATTTCTCGTGTCGGAGTGGAACGCGCATGCACCATATATCAGCCCCGCAGCAAGCGCGCGTGCAGTTGGCGCGTCCAAGGCATTCTGGATGAAATGCGACGTCTCGCGGTCATAGCGGTCGAGCACCTTCAGGAACAACTCTTCCTTGTTGCCGAACGCCGCGTAGAGACTGGGGCGCGTAATGCCTAGCTCTTCAGTAAGGTCAGTCAGCGATGTGCCCTCGTAGCCCTTGCGCCAGAAAAGCCGCATCGCCTGCACGAGTGCTTTCTCGGTATCGAACTCTCTCGGCCTGCCCATAGTCACTCACTCTCTTTATTGTACCGACTGGTATATTATCGCTTGACGCGTGAATCGATCTGCCTTTTATATACCGATCGGTAGATAATGGGGAAGTGAAGCGATGTCGAAGCTGTTGATCTTTTGTACTGCGCTGTTGCTGGCCACGCAGACCGCCAGCGCCAACGTTAAACCGTTTCCGGCCAGCTTCGAAACGCGCGAGGTCAAGACGGACGGTGTGACGATCCACGTGCGCGTAGGTGGTTCCGGTCCTGCGGTACTAATGCTGCACGGGTACGGTGAGACGGGAGACATGTGGGAGCCGCTCGCCGTTGAAATGGCAAAGGATCACATGGTCGTCGTGCCGGATCTACGTGGCATGGGTCTGTCGTCTCATCCTGAGACTGGCTACGACAAGAAAACTCAGGCTGCCGACATGGAAGCAGTCCTGCGCAGCCTAAATATCCAAAGCGTCGATCTCGTCACGCATGACATTGGCAATATGGTGGGTTTTGCCTTTGCTGCGCAGCATCGGGATCAGGTGTCCAAATTTGTGCTGATCGACGCACCTGTTCCCGGCGTCGGCCCCTGGGAAGAAATACTCAAGAACCCGCTTCTCTGGCATTTCAGGTTCGGTGGACCGGATATGGAGCGGCTCGTGGCAGGTCGGGAGCGGATTTATCTCGACCGATTTTGGAACGAGTTTTCTGCCGATCCATCACATTTCGACGAAGCGTCCCGTGAGCACTATGCCGCTCTCTACGCTTTGCCGGGCGCGATGCACTCCGGCTTCGCGCAGTTCGCAGCCTTCGACCAGGACGCGCTCGACAACAAGGCGATCCTGGAAACGTCAGGAAAGCTGAAGATGCCCTTGCTGGCAATCGGAGGAGAAATGTCGTTCGGTACTCAAATGGCGACGGTGATGCGCTTCGCCGCGGACAACGTTACCGAGGGCGTCATTCCCGGTTCGGGACATTGGATCATGGAGGAGAATCCGGTCGCCACGGTGAAAGTGGTCACTGACTTCCTCAGATAAACGCGATCGGTTTGCTATCAGCTTTCAGGCATCGCGCAAACAGAGTTTGGTGGACGACTTGGGCGCAAAGCTGCCGTCCACTTCGCGGAAGACGTAAGTCGTGTTCGGGCAAAACTCAATCGTTCAGAGTAATTGGGTTTTGGCTCAAGCCGCCTTCTTCTTCGCCAGTCTTGCCTTGATCGAGGCGACGTCGGCGCGCGGGGTCGCGGCGAACAGCGTCCTGGTGTAGCTGTGCTTGGGGTCGGCGAAGACCTCGTCGCGCGAGCCGTATTCGACCGCTTCGCCGAAATACATCACCATCACATCGTCGGCGATGTAGCGCACCACGGACAGATCGTGGCTGATGAAGACATAGGTCAGCTGGAACTCGTCCTGCAGGTCGGCGAGCAGGTTGAGCACCTGTGCCTGCACGGAAAGATCTAGCGCCGAGACCGGCTCGTCCAACACCAGCAGGCTTGGGTTGAGCATCAGCGCACGGGCAATGGCAATGCGCTGGCGCTGGCCGCCCGAGAACATGTGCGGGTAGCGGTTGTAGTGCTCGTGACCGAGGCCGACTTTCTTCAGCATCTTCATCGCCAGGTCGCGCCGCTCGGCCGCCGGCTTGTCGGTGTTGATCAAAAGCGGCTCGCCCAGCACGTCGCCGATCTTCTGGCGCGGATTGAGCGATCCATAGGGGTTCTGGAAGACGATCTGGACCTTGCGGCGCATCTCTTTGGTCAATCCGCCCTTGGCGATATCGACCTTGTTGCCGTCGATGAACAGGTCGCCTGACGTCGCCGGATCGATCAGCGTGATGATGCGGGCGAGCGTGGACTTGCCGCAGCCGCTTTCGCCGACGATGGCCAGCGTCTTGCCCTTGTCGACCTTGAACGAGACGCCCTTGACCGCGTGCACGGTACGCGGCCCGGTGAACAGGCCACCACCGATGTGGTAGTCGCGGACAATGTTCTTGCCTTCGAGGACCGTGGTGTTCATGAGGCGGCTCCCGCGGCAGAGGGGGCCGGCTCGAACAGCATGTCGGAAACGGTCGGCAGCCGGTCGCCGACGGCGTTCTCCGGCAAAGCCGACAACAGCGCCCGCGTGTAATTGCTTTTCGGCGATTCGAACAACGACAGCACGTCGGCCTCTTCCATCTTGCGGCCCTTGTACTGGACGATGACGCGATCGGCGGTCTCGGCCACCACGCCCATATTGTGGGTGATCATGATCAGGCCCATGCCGTATTTGGCCTGCAGCGAAACCAGCAGATCGAGGATCTGCTTCTGGATGGTGACGTCGAGCGCCGTCGTCGGCTCGTCGGCGATCAGCAGTTTCGGATTGCAGGCGATAGCGATGGCGATCATGACGCGCTGGCATTGGCCGCCCGACATCTGGTGCGGAAACGAGCTCAGCCGTTCTTCCGGATCGGCGATGCCGACCAGCTT
This sequence comes from Mesorhizobium sp. WSM4809, assembly GCF_055811655.1. Taxonomy (NCBI): domain Bacteria; kingdom Pseudomonadati; phylum Pseudomonadota; class Alphaproteobacteria; order Hyphomicrobiales; family Phyllobacteriaceae; genus Mesorhizobium; species Mesorhizobium sp. WSM4809. Next base: position 240,317 of record NZ_JBVVQW010000004.1, on the reverse strand, counting down.
CATCAATTCGATGGCGCGGGCCCGCCGCTGAGCGCGATCCATACCCATATGGAAGCGCAGCACCTCCTCGATCTGGAAGCCGACGGTGAAGCACGGATTGAGGCTGGCGATCGGCTCCTGGAAGATCATCGAGATGTCCTTGCCGACGATCTTGCGGCGTTCGGACGGGCTGAGCTTCAGGAGATCGACGCCGTCGAAGGCCATGCGGTCTGCCTTGACGGTTGCCGTGTTGGGCAACAGGCCCATCACCGCGAGCATCGCCACGGACTTGCCGGAACCGGACTCGCCTACAATCGCCAGCACTTCGCGCGGCTCGATCGAGAGGTCGATGCCTTGCACGGCCATGAACGGTCCGGCCGCGGTGTCGAAGGAAACGGTGAGGTTCTTGATCTCGAGCAGAGGCATGCTCACGACCTCTTCAGCTTGGGGTCGAGCGCGTCGCGCAGGCCGTCGCCGATCAGGTTGATGGCGAAGACGGTGATCAGGATGGCGAGGCCCGGGAAGGTCACCACCCACCAGGCGCGCAGGATGAACTCGCGCGCTTCGGCCAGCATGGTTCCCCATTCCGGCGTCGGCGGCTGCGCGCCCATGCCGAGGAAGCCAAGGGCCGCCGCCTCGAGGATGGCGTTGGAGAAGGACAGCGTCGCCTGCACGATCAGCGGCGCGATGCAGTTGGGCAGGATGGTGACCAGCATCAGCCTGAGATGGCTGGCCCCGGCGACCTTGGCCGAGACGACATATTCGCGGGTCTTCTCGGCCATCACGGCGGCGCGGGTGAGCCGGGCGAAATGCGGCTGCAGCACAAAGGCGATGGCGATCATGGCGTTGACGAGGCCAGGGCCGAGAACCGCGACAAGCACCAGGGCCAGCAGCAGCGACGGGAAGGCCAGGATGATGTCCATGATGCGCATGATCAGCGTGTCGACCCAGCCGCGGCAGTAGCCGGCGAGCAGGCCGAGAATGACGCCTGAGATCAGCGCTGACGTGACGACGACGAAGCCGATGGCGAGCGAGAACCGCGAGCCGTAGATCAGCCGCGACAGCATATCGCGGCCGACAGCGTCGGTGCCGAGCAGGAACTGCGCGTTGCCGCCTTCCTGCCAGGCCGGCGGCGTCAGGAAGAAGTCGCGGAACTGATCGTCCGGCGAATGGGGCGCCAGCAGCGGCGCGAAGATGGCGATCAGGATCAGCAGCGCAAAGACGAAGAGCCCGATCACCGCGCCCTTGTTGACGGAGAAGTAATGCCAGAACTCGCCGAACATCTGCAGCCTGGCGTCCTGCGGCTTGACGACGGTCGCGGCTTCGATGGTGGCTGGGCCTTCGTTGCTCATGTCAGTTGGCCCGGATGCGTGGGTTGATGACGGCGTAGAGCACGTCGACGATGAGGTTCACCGACATGACGATCAGCGCGATCAAAAGCAACCCGCCCTGCACGGTGAAATAGTCGCGCTTGGAAATGGCGTCGATCATCCATTTGCCGATGCCGGGCCAGGAGAAGATGCTCTCGGTCAGGATGGCGCCGGTCAAAAGCGTGCCGACCTGCAGGCCGATGGTGGTGACGACCGGGATCAGCGCGTTGCGGAAGGCATGCAGGCCGATGACGCGGCGCGGCGCCAGGCCCTTGGCACGCGCGGTGCGGACATAGTCCTCACCCAGCACTTCGAGCATCGCCGAGCGCGTCTGCCTGGCGATGACTGCGAGCGGGATAGTGCCGAGCACGATCGTGGGCAGGACGAGGTGCGACAGTGCCGAGCGGAATGCGCCCTTCTGGCCCGAGATCAGCGAATCGATGGTCATGAAACCGGTCACCGGCTTGAAGAAATAGAGAAGGTCGATGCGGCCGGAAACCGGCGTCCAGTGCAGCGTGCCGGAGAAGACGATGATCAGCAGCAGGCCCCACCAGAAGATCGGCATGGAATAGCCCGCCAGCGCCGTGCCCATCGTCAGCTGATCGAACCAGGAACCGCGACGGATGGCGGCGAAGATGCCGGCGGCGACACCCAGGATGACGGCAAAGATCATGGCGAAGATGGCGAGTTCGACCGTTGCCGGGAAGCGCACCAGGAAATCCTTCAGCACCGGCGTCTTGGTGGAAAACGAGGTGCCGAAATCACCGCTGAGGATGTTGGTCAGATAGGTCAGATATTGTTGCCAGATCGGCAGGTCGAAACCGAACTGGTGCATCAGCGCCGTGTGGCGTTCGGGCGACAGGCCGCGTTCGCCCGCAAGCACCAGCACCGGATCACCGGGCAGGATGCGCACGAAGCCAAAGGCGAGGATGGTTATCCCGATGAAGGTCGGGATGATGAGGGCGAGCTTGCCGAGGATATAACGCAGCATGGCGGGCGAGTGGGGGCGTCACCATATGGTGGCGCCCCCGTTTCGCAACCTTATTCGGCGATATCGACGCCGTCGAAGCGGTGGATACCGAGCGGATCCATCGCAAAGCCGGTGACGGTCTTCTGCATCGGCATGAACACCTTGGAGTGAGCGAGCGTCGCCCAGGGTGCCTGTTCCTTGAAGATGACCTGTGCCTGTTCATAGAGCTTGGTGCGCTCGGCCTGATCCGAAACGGTCTTGGCCTTGTTGATGAGCGCATCGAAGTCCTTGTTGCACCATTCCGCGCGGTTGTTCGAACCGACGGAAGCGCAGCTCAGGAGCACGCCGAGGAAGTTGTCCGGATCGCCATTGTCGCCGGTCCAGCCGACGATGACGGCGCCGTCGTGATCGACCGCGGAAGCGCGCTTGAGGTATTCACCCCAATCGTAGCTGACGATCTCGACGGTGACGCCGACCTTGGCGAAGTCCGCCTGGATCAGCTCGGCGGTACGGCGCGCGTTCGGCATATACGGGCGCGACACCGGCATGGCCCAGACGTTCATCTTGAGGTCCTTGACGCCGGCCTCTTCAAGCAGCTTCTTGGCTGCATCCGGATCGTAAGGATCGTCCTTCACTTCCTTGTTGTAGGACCACATGGTCGGCGGGATCGGATTGATCGCCACCTGGCCGGCGCCCTGGAAGACGGCGTCGATGATGGCCTTCTTGTTGATGGCCATGTTGAGCGCCTTGCGGACGCGCACGTCGTCGAACGGCTTCTGCTGGGTGTTGTACATCAGCGCGCCGACATTGAGGCCTTCCTGCTCCTCGACCTTCAGGTTCGGATCGGCCTGCAGGCCTGCGATGTCGGCCGGTGCCGGGTACGACATGATGTTGCATTCGCCGGCCTTGAGCTTCTGCGCGCGCACCGCCGGATCGGTGGTGATGGCGAAGACCAGATCGTCGATCTTCTGCTTGCCGCCCCAATAGTCCGGGTTGGCCTTGTAACGGATGGCGGCGTCGGTCTGGTAGTCGACGAAGATGAACGGACCGGTGCCGATCGGCTTCTGGTTGAACAGCTCAGGCGTCTTGTCGGCCTGCAGCTTGTCGGCATATTCCTTGGAGACGACCGAAGCGAAATCCATGCCCAGCGTTGGAATGAAAGTGATCGCCGGCTCCTTGAGGGTGAACTTCACCGTCAGGTCGTCGACCTTCTCGACCTTGGCGATGTTTTCGCCGAACTGGTCATTGTAATACTGGTATGCAATGCCCGGAATGTACTGAAACCAAGGGCCGTTCTTGTCGACCTGGCGTTCGAACGAGAACACCACGTCGTCAGCGTTGAAGTCGCGCGTCGGGGTGAAATAGTCGGTCGCGGCGAACTTGACGCCCTTGCGCAGCTTGAAGACATATTCCTTGCCATCGTCGGAGATCGTCCAGCTCTCGGCCAGGCCCGGCGAGGTCGTCGTCTTGCCGTGATCGAATTCGACAAGGCGGTTGAAGACGGTGCGCGATGACGCGTCGAACGTCTGGCCTGCGGTATACGGCGCCGGATCGAAACCCTCCGGCGAAGCTTCCGCGCAGTAGACCAGAGTTTTCGCATTGGCCACGCCGCCCAGGACGCTTGCAGCCAGCAACGCGGCTGCAAAAGTCAGCTTCTTATTCATTGAGCACTCCCTGATGTTCTTCCAAGCCCCTCTATCAGGCTCGCGAAGCGCGCATATAAGCACCGTTTTTCCGGCTTTGGAACACCCCGTTTGCTTACCCCGCGGGAAGCAGGAAAAAAATCCGCTATTTTGCCAAATTGGAGAAAAAATTAGCAGTTTCTTCCATTCACGAGATTATTAACAACCGAATTTTTTTATTGATCGCCAAGCTGACGATATAATGTTCCCCGCGCTTCCGAGCGGCCGAGGGATGCGCCAGAACACCGTTTGGCAGCGCTGGCGGCGGCAAGGACTTTCGACGGCAAATCTTTCGCCGTGTTGCCGCAAGGGCAAGACTTGCACGGTCACCAAGGGAGGCAATACATAGGGTATAACGGCCGCAGCGGAGGGCGCCCTTGTCAATTCAGAGGCGAGGTCAATTCAGGGGCGAGCGCGGCGCGAATGAACAAGACTTGTCCAGGGAGGAACGGGTGGCAAAAGCATCAAGGACGACGACGGTGAAAGCGGGAGCCAAGGCGCCGTCGAAAGCAGCCGGTACTGCCAAGCCGAAAGCACCCGTTGCCAAGGTCGCCACGCCGAAGGCGGCCGCGGCGCCCGTAAGGGCAAGCACAAAGCCGGCGGTGAAAGCCCCGGCCAAGGCCGCGGCCGAAAAGACGGCGCCGGGGAGTAAAGCGGGTGCGGCAAAGCCCGCTGTCAGGCCGGCGTCGAAGGCTGCGGCGGCGGTGAAGGCCCCACCGGCGGCAAGGCCGACCGCCGCCACCGCCAACCGATTGCCGAAAGCATTGACGGCGCTGGCCGCCGGCTTGCCGGAAAAGCCGTGGCTCAAGAGCTATCCGAAAAACGTGCAGGCGGAGATCGGCGCCCTGCCCTACAGCTCGATCGGCGATTTCCTCGTCGGCGCCTGCAAGCAGTTTTCCGCGCAGCCGGCCTTCACCTGCATGGACAAGTCCATCAGCTACACCGATATCGAGCGGCTGTCGGCGGCCTTCGGCGCCTACCTGCAATCGAAGGGCCTGCAGAAAGGCGCGCGCGTCGCGCTGATGATGCCGAACGTGCTGCAATATCCGGTGGCGATGATGGCGATCTTGCGCGCCGGCTATGTCGTGGTGAACATCAATCCGCTCTACACGCCGCGCGAGCTCGAACACCAGTTGAAGGATTCCGGTGCGCAAGCCATCGTCATCCTGGAAAACTTCGCCAACACCTTGCAGGCGGTGATCGCGAGGACGGCGGTCAAGCATGTGGTGGTCGCCGCGATGGGCGACATGCTCGGCGGCCTGAAGGGCACCATCGTCAATTTCGTCGTGCGCCGCGTGAAGAAGATGGTGCCGGCATGGTCCTTGCCCGGCCATGTCAAGTTCAATGCCGCCATGAAGGCCGGCGCCGGCATGGGCTTCAAGCCGGCCAAGGTGGAAGCCGACGATGTCGCCTTCCTGCAATATACGGGCGGCACCACGGGCGTGTCGAAGGGCGCCACACTGCTGCACAGAAACGTGCTCGCCAACGTCGCGCAGAACGCGCAGTGGATGGAGGACGCCTACACGATCAAGCCGAAACCGGCGCACCCCAACTTTATCTGCGCGCTGCCGCTCTATCATATTTTCGCGCTGACCGTGAACGCACTGATGGGCATGCAGCAAGGCGCCCGAAATGTCCTCATTCCCAATCCGCGCGACATTCCCGGCTTCGTCAAGGAACTGCAGAAGTATCCGGTGCACATCTTTCCCGGCCTCAACACGCTGTTCAACGCGCTGCTCAACAATGAGGATTTCCGCAAGCTCGACTTCAAGCCGCTGGTGCTGACGCTGGGCGGCGGCATGGCGGTGCAGAAGGGCGTTGCCGAACGCTGGAAGACGCTGACCGGTTGTTCGGTCACCGAAGGCTACGGCCTCTCGGAAACTTCGCCGGTGGCCACCGCCAACAAGTTCACCGCCGGCGACTTCACCGGCACCATCGGTTTGCCGCTGCCCTCGACCGAGATCGCCATCCGCGACGACGACGGCAACAATTTGCCGCTCGGCGAGGTCGGCGAGGTCTGCATCCGAGGACCGCAAGTGATGGCGGGCTACTGGAACCGGCCCGATGAGACCGCCAAGGTGATGACCAAGGACGGCTACTTCAAATCCGGCGACATGGGCTTCATGGACGAGCGCGGCTACACCAAGATCGTCGACCGCAAGAAGGACATGATCCTGGTCTCGGGCTTCAATGTCTATCCGAACGAACTCGAGGAAGTCGTGGCCATGCATCCGGGCGTGCTCGAAGTGGCGGCGGTCGGCGTGCCGGACGAGCATTCGGGCGAGGTGCCGAAACTGTTCGTGGTCAAGAAGGATCCGGCGCTGACCGCAGAGACGCTCACCGCCTTCTGCCGCGAGAACCTGACCGGCTACAAGCGGCCCAAATACATAGAATTCAGGACCGAGCTGCCGAAGACGCCGGTCGGCAAGATCCTGCGGCGAGCTTTGCGCGAATGATTGCAGCCGGCGGCGCGGATGCCGTAAATGCACCTTGCCGTCCTGACCCGGCAGAATTCATCAGGACGAACATGCGCCTCGCCCCGGTGCCGTCGGTGCCTGAGATCCGGCTCTACACGCCGCACCCGGCCAGCGGCCTGAGGCGGCTTACCGATCCGCTCCAAGGCTCCGACGCCGATGACGACACATTCGAGGCGGACGAACCTGAGCCGCAGCCGCCTTACTGGGCTTATGTGTGGGCCGGCGGCGCGGTGCTTGCGCGCCACATCATGGATCACCCGCAAACGGTGGCCGGTCGCCGCGTGCTCGACCTTGGCGCCGGTTCCGGCCTCGTTGGCATCGCCGCAGCCAAGGCCGGTGCGCGCGAAGTGATCGCCGCCGAAATCGACCGCAACGGCGTTGCCGCAATCGGCCTTAACGCCGCGGCCAACGACATCGAGATCACCATTGTCGACAAGGACATCACGACGGCTCCCCCGCCGCCGGTCGACCTCGTGCTTGCGGGGGACGTGTTCTATGGCCGCGAGGTCGCTCTACGCTTCATCCCGTTCCTCGACCGCTGCCTGGCAGCCGGCATCGAAGTGCTGGTCGGCGATCCCCGCCGCAACGACCTGCCGCTGTCGCGGCTGCGGTTGCTCGCCGAATACAAGGTGCCGGATTTCGGCGACGCGAAGGGTGCCGCGAGCAAGCCGAGCGGTGTGTTTTCCTTCGAGGCGGATAACCGCTGGCGCTGAGATCAAAACCCAGTCAGTCGGAATGACCGGGTTCGACCTCCATCTTTGCCGCAACGACGTTGCTGGCCATTACCTGAAAGCAGACATTCGACTGCTGCACCACGTTGGCCGTTTTGCGCCTCATTTCGGCCGTTGCCGTCGTGACGGCCGCTGCCCAGAAGCGGACAAAGGCGAGGCAGAGCACCGTGGCACCTTTGCGCCAGAAGCTGCCATTGGCAAATGACCAAGTTAGGTCAATCCCCCTGCTCGACCGCCAGTCCTTCGATGAGAGTGTCCAGTGCCGCCTCGAGGGGGTTCGGCCCCACCTTTTCGGGCACGAGAAGGCCGTCAATAGCAAGCATGGCGATGCCGTGCAGCAAGGCCCAGCACGTCGCTGCCTGGCCCTGTATTGGTCGATTGCGAATAAGGCCGGCGGCCTGACCCCGTCGCAACAGCTCGACCGTCACCTCAAATACGCTGAGAGCACTATCGCTCAAGTGGAGGCCTGTCGATCGTCCCTCTTCAGCGCTGAACATCAGGCGATAGAGCGCCGGATTTTGCATGGCGAAGGCGATGTACGCCTGTGCAATCGGCACGACCTCATCGCGCAATGATGCAGTGTTTTTTGGTGTCGCACCGTTGAGTGTTGCCGCTAGTTCGGCAAATCCCAACTTCGCCAGCTCGGCCAACAACGCCGACTTGTCGTGAAAGTGCTTATAGGGCGCCGCGTGGCTCACACCGGCCCGGCGAGCGACTTCCCGCAGCGTGAACTGCCAGTCCTTCTCCTCCCGAAGCATGTCCTGTGCCGTGTCGATGACTGCACGACGGAGATCACCGTGATGGTAGGGGCGACTAATCGGGTCTGGCATGATAGCAAAGTTTCTCGTGGATACATTGTTGACAGTGACTACTTCAAGGCTTATGTAGAGGCATAAGTTTCTCTTGTCTACATCAGAGTGGATCATGAACGCCATATCAAAAACCACCGACGCCGATCACATAGGCGGTTTTCTGTCAGCCCAGCTGCGCGACGAGGCCCTGAGCCATGCCAAGGGCATCTATGAGCAGGTTCGGTGGAACACCATCAAGCTCCTGCACGCCCCCTCCGGGCGGCCGGTCGAAATCAGTCTCAACATGATGCTGCGGTGACCGGAATGGCGTCCCCAAATGAAACCCAGAAGCATCAGCACGTGACCGCCGACAGCTCGTTCCCGCTCACCGGCTCGTGCGAGTGCGGCGCCTGCTCGTTCGAAATCCAAGTCGCGCCAAAGGGCAGGTTCCGGTGTCATTGTCTCATATGCCAAGGCTTCACTGGCAGGCACTTTTCCGACGTCGTCGTCGTGCCGGCCAGGCATGTCACGCTGAATGACGCCTCGAACATCTCCTTCGCTAAGTATCGCCCGCCGCCGAACTTCAATCGCGGCAAATGCCGGACATGCGGAAAGCCCGTAGTCGAGGTCGCGGGGGTAGGCTCCCTGCAGCTGATGTTCATTCCGGTCTTCAATCTGCGGCCGACCGCGCCTTTGACTCCCGTTCGCGCCGACGTCTTCTACCACCGCCGCGTCGAGGACATGCATTACGGCGTCCCCCACTACAGCGGTTACTGGCCAAGCCAATATGCCATCACCCGCACGATTATCCGCAGCCTGTGACGAGCTGCTTCTCAGCGCTTGCTGCCATCACAAATCGAACCAACTGAAAGAGACATTCAAATGAGCAAAGACAACAAGGCAATCGCGCTGGTGACCGGCGCTTCCTCGGGCATCGGCCTGGCGACCGCCAAGGCACTGGTCAGGGCGGGCTACTGGGTGTTCGGCACGAGCCGCAAGGCCGTTGCAGACCGCGACGGGATCACCATGCTGGTCTGCGATGTCACTGAAGATGCATCGGTGGAGGCGCTGGTTGCCGAGATCGCGCGACGCGCCGGGCGCATCGACCTCGTCGTCAACAACGCCGGGATCGGCATGCTGGGTGGCGCCGAGGAATCATCCATTGGCCAGACTAAAAGACTGTTCGACGTCAATGTGTTCGGCGTCGCCCGCGTCGTCAACGCGGTGTTGCCCATCATGCGCCGTCAGAAGAGTGGTCGGATCATCAACATGAGTTCCATTCTCGGCCTGATCCCCTCGCCGTTCAACGCCTTCTATGCATCGACCAAGCACGCCATCGAAGGTTATTCGGAGTCGCTGGATCACGAAGTGCGGGGCTTCGGCGTCCGCGTCCTCATGGTCCAACCAGGCGTAACGCACACCGCCTTCGAGGAAAACCTGACGCGGGCGGACCAGCCTATTGACGTCTATGGCGTCGGCCGCGACCGCAGCGAGAAGCTGATGCGCAAATGGGTGGATGCTGGCGATGATCCGCAGGTGGTCGCCGATGCTGTGGTGAAGGCCGCAACCGCGGCCAACCCCCGGCTGCGTTATCCTGCAGGACCACAGGCCCGCCAGCTCAGCATGGTGCGCCGGTTCATGCCGCAGCGCATCATGGACCGCATGCTGCATCGGTATAACGGCTTCAACGGCTAACGCTCGCAAACCGAAGGCCCGCAGCCCGACCGCACCTTGGCGAAGCTCGCGACGGCGATCCGGCACACCCAAACAATCAATCAATCTGGAGGCGATGATCAATCGTGCCGTACTGCCGCCCGACGCCGACCTGGTCGCCGCGTATGGTGAGTTCAGCCGATCACTCACCTTGCCAGGATTTCTCGTGCGTGCCGCTGGGAGCCAGGCCTTGATCCAGCAAGCGGGCTCCGATATCGAGTACCGTCTAGGGCACTACCTCGGCATCGCCAATCAACGGGGCTGAGACAACGCCGGGTGACGAGCGCAACAGCGCTCCTCACCCCCACTGCTACACAAAGTGTGAGGCAGCTTTGGGCCACTTCCGGCCCTAGGCTTTCATCGGCGGTATGTCCGTTTCTCGATAAACGTCCCCCAATAGCGGCCTGTCTGCCACCGGCCCCATGACAGACATAGAAGCGAGCGAACTGCACGTCTGCTTTCCTGAACTGCTTCCCCGAAACCTGCCGTTCCGCTTTCCACCAATCAGCCGTTGGCGGGAAAGCCCAAGTTGATTTTGCCCCGCCTCGGCCGTCAGATCGCCTCCTTGACCCGCGCCGAGAGAAAATCCGGCAGGTCGGCGACCGAATCCAAGATCACATCGGCAATGCCGGCCAGCGATTCGCGGGTGCCGGTGCCGGAGAGCACGCCGACTGCCAGCCCGCAGCCACCGGCACGCGCCATTTCGAGGTCGTGCCTGTTGTCGCCGACCATGGCGATCTCCGCCGGCCTGAGGCCGGTGAGGTCGCTGAAAGCCAGGATGGTGTCGGGCGCCGGCTTCGGATTGGCCACCGCGTCGTAGCCATAGGCCGCGTCGAACAATTGGGCGACGCCGAGCGTCACCAGCGTCTTTTCCGCGCCGCTGGTCGAATCATTGGTGGCGACGCCAAGCCGGTAGGATTTCCTGTGCAAGGCCGTCAACGTGTCGACGATGCCCGGCAGCGCCACGGCCATCGCCGAGCCCTGCACAGAGGTGATCTCGTTGAAGCGGGCAACCGCAAGCATCTGGTCCTCGTTGGACAGGCGCGGAAACCACAATTCGACGACGTCGAGATTGGTGCCGGACGCAAAGATCGAGTCGGGCTTGAAGCGTTTGTTGGCGAAATCGAAGCCGGCGGCGGCCAGCAGCCTGTCGGCTTTCCAGCGATCGCCTTCGGACGCATCCATGGCCATGAAGTCGGCAACGCCGAGCCAGGTTGCGTTGAAGTCGACAAGCGTGCCGTCCTTGTCGAACAATATTCCCTTGATGTCTGCCAAGCTTTTCACTCCGCGCCACGCAAATGGTGGATGAATCCCACAAGGCCAGCGGTCGATGCATCCCGCTTGGCGGCACTTTCCTTGCCCTCCACGACAGGCAGAAGGCCGGTGGCCAGTTCCTTGCCGAGCTCGACGCCCCACTGGTCGAAGGAGTTGATGTCGAACAGCGTGCCCTCGACGAAGACGCGGTGCTCGTAGAGCGCGATCAGCCGGCCGAAGGTGCGTGGGTCGAGTTTGCGGTAGAGGATGGTCAGCGAGGGCCGGTTGCCCGAGAAGACGCGGTGCGGCGCTATCTTGTCGACGTCGGCCGGCTTCATGCCCTTGGCCAGCATCTGGGCGCGGGCTTCGTCCAGCGTGCGGCCCTTCATCAGCGCTTCCGACTGCGCCAGGCAGTTGGCGAGCAGCAGATCGTGCTGGTGTTTGAGTTCCGGCTCGTGGCCGACCGCCGCGGCGAGGAACTCGACCGGGATGAAATCGGTGCCCTGGTGCAGCAGCTGGAAGAAGGCATGCTGGCCGTTGGTGCCGGGCTCGCCCCAGACCAGCGGTCCGGCCGGCGTCGTCACCTCTGTGCCTTCGAGGGTGACGCTCTTGCCGTTCGATTCCATGTCGAGCTGCTGCAGATAGGCCGGCAGCCTGGACAGGCGCTGGTCATACGGGATGACGGCGCGCGCCGGGTAGCCGCAGATGACGCGATGCCACCAGCCGACCAGTCCAAGCAGCGCCGGCAGGTTCTCCTGCACCGGCGCGGTGCGGAAATGCTCGTCCATCTCATGCGCGCCATCGAGGAAGGCGCGAAAATTCCGCGGGCCGACAGCGATCATCACCGGCAGGCCGATGGCGCCCCAGAGCGAATAGCGGCCGCCGACCCAGTCCCAGAAGCCGAAGACGCGATCCGGCTCGATGCCGAACTTGGCCACCAGGTCGAGTGCGGTGGAGACGGCGGCGAAATGCTTGCCGACCGCTTCCTTACCCAGTGCTTCCTGCACCCATTTCCGAGCGGTTTCGGCGTTGGTCATCGTTTCGACGGTGGTGAAGGTCTTGGAAGCGATGATGAAAAGCGTGGTTTCGGCGGAGAGGCCCTTCAGCGTGTCGTGGATATGGGCGCCGTCGATGTTGGAAACGTAATGTGCGCGCGGCCCGTCATGATAGGGCGCCAGCGCCAGCGTCGCCATGGCCGGGCCGAGATCGGAACCGCCGATGCCGATGTTGACGATGTCGGTGATCTTCTTGCCGGTGGCGCCAGCCGCCTTGCCCGAGCGCACGGCATCGGCAAAGGCGCCCATGGCGTCGAGCACGGCGATGACGTCAGCCTTGACGTCCTGGCCATCGACGGTGACGCCCTTGCCGGTCAGGTTGCGCAGCGCCGTGTGCAGCACGGCACGGTCCTCAGTGACGTTGATCTTCTTGCCGGCGAACATGGCGGCGCGGCGGCCTTCGAGATCGGCGGCCTGGGCGAGCTTTTCCAGCAGCTCCATGGTGGTCGCGTCGACCGCGCATTTCGACCAGTCGAGCAGCAGATCGCCGTCGGCAGCGGAGAATTCCACGAACCGCTTGGGATCGGCGGCGAAGGCCTGGCGCATGCTGGCGGGCGCCGCCGCGCGGTGGTCACGCAAGGCGGCGAGCTGTTTTTGAAAGGACGATTGATCCACTGCCAAACTCCGAGACCTCGAGCCATCATTACGGACCGGATGTTTCCGGCGCGTGTCGTCGCGACAATCTATCGGGCCGAACTCCACCCGTTTCAATGCGCAGCGATGACGCACACCGTCACCCCAGCGATGACGCAGACGTCACGCGGCGATCACGCAGACGTCACGTACGGTGTCATCGCCGGGATGAGGCGCCGCGTCACCCCAGGATGCCGCAACGCGGCATCAAAAGGACGTGAAGGATCACTGGCATAAATCCCAACGATCAGAAAAATTGATTGGCGCAACCCCTTGTGCCACGGTTACGTTCGGCTGGTCCAGCCAAGCGAAAAAGGCTGGCCATCGAGGAAATCTCCCATGCCACAGCGAAACGACACGGCGATATGGTCCGGCCTGTTCCGGATTTCGGCCGAATCCGGCCAAACCCTGCAGGCGCAGATCCGCCAGGCCATCGTAGCCGCCATTCTCGACCGCCAGATCGCCGCTTCGATGCCGCTTCCTTCCTGCCGGATCCTGGCCGAAAAACTTGGTGTGGCTCGCGGAACCGTGGTGCTGGCGTTCCAGCAGCTCGTCGACCAGGGTTTCCTGGTGGCGCGCGAGCGGCGTGGCCATTTCGTCAATCCCGATGTGCTGGCGACACCGGCCAAGCCCCACCAGAAGGCGCCCGACCAGGCCAACGAGATCGACTGGAAGGCACGCCGCAAGATCGCCGCAAGCGACATGCCGCCGCCAGCGAAGCACGAGAACTGGATCAAGTCGTCCTATCCCTTCGTCTACGGGCAGTTCGACCCGGCGCTGTTCCCGACCGCCGAGTGGCGCGAGTGCAACCGCATGGCGCTTGCCGTGCTGGAAATCCGTAACTGGGCGTCCGACATGGTCGACCGTGACGATCCGCTGCTGATCGAGCAGATCCAGGCGCGGCTCCTGCCCCGGCGCGGCATCTTCGCCAATCCGGACGAGATCATCGTCACGCTGGGCGCTCAGAACGCGCTCTACATGCTGGCGACGCTGCTGATGTCCAAAGGCTCCAAGGTGGCGATGGAAGACCCGGGCTATCCCGACGCCCGCTCGATCTTCCGCCTTGCGGGCGCGGAGATACAGCCGGTACCGGTTGACCAGTCCGGCATCGTAACTGCTTCTATCCCCAACGATTCCGGCTTCGTCTTCGTCACGCCCAGCCATCATTGCCCGACCATGGTGCCGTTGTCGGCGGAGCGGCGGCAGGATCTTCTGGCGCGCGCCAACCGCTACAACCAGATCATCATCGAGGACGGCTATGACAGCCAGCTTCTCGACGAGGCACCGCAGCAAGCGCTGAAGAGCCTCGATCGCTCCGGCCGCGTCGTCTATGTCGGCTCGATGTCCAAGACGTTGGCTCCCGGCCTGCGGCTCGGGTACATCGTGGCGTCCGCTGGACTAATCTCCGAGCTGCGGGCTCTGCGCCGCTTCATGCTGCGTCACCCGCCGGCCAACAATCAGCGCGCCGTAGCGCTGTTCCTGTCGCTCGGCCACCACGAGGCGCTGGTGCGGCGGCTGTCTTCAGCCTTCGATGAGCGGCGCAAGCGGCTGGTCCATGCGATTTCCGCCTTCCTGCCGGAATGGCGTTCGACCGATTCGGCCGGCGGCACGTCGCTGTGGCTCGAAGGGCCGCGCGGCACCGATTCGCGCGGGCTGGCCGAGGCAGCCGCCTCGCGCAGCGTCATCATCGAGCCAGGCGACCGTTTCTTCGATCGCACTGAAAAGCCTTCGCGTTTCATGCGGCTGGGCATCTCGTCGATCGCACTGCAGCACATCGAGCCAGGCATTCGCGAACTGGCCACGGCCGCCGGACGCAGACCCGCGGCCGCCTGACCCATCGTCGATCTCTCGTGACCGGAGCCGTTCGCAGCGGCTCCGGTATTTTAGCTCTGGCACATGGAACTGGGCCAGCTGGCCCATAGGATGAGCCAGTGCCAGCGGCATAGTCGGCGTCAGGGGAAGAAGCAGGCCGATGGTGGAGCAACCGCCACGAGTTCCTGCCGACGACGGTGGAGTGCTTCCATGCCAGTGGCTGTCGAACAGCAGGACACGCCGGCGAACCGTCGTCCGCAGCGCTCCGGTCTTCGCGAAACAGGACATGCCATGCGATCATCTCCCCTGGTGGAGGATACCAGACCCCAGCACAAGGCCATCGAGGGCGGCGGCTACGGGCCGCTGCGCGGGGATGACCGCGAGCGTATCCACGAGGGCGTGATGACGCTTTTGGAGACAGTGGGTTTCGCCAACGCCATTCCTTCCTGCATAAAGGTGCTGACCAAGGTGGGGGCGGTCCACGGCGACGATGGCCGGGTCCGCTTTCCGCGCGCGCTCGTGCTCGACACCATCAAGCGGGCGGCACGACATTTCACGCTTCATGGCCAGGACCCCAGGCACGACATGGTGGTCCAGGGCAAGCGCGTGCACTACGGCACGGCAGGCATCGCCGTGCACCTGGTGGATCTGGAGAAGCGCGAGTACCGCGAGTCCAAGCTGCAGGATATTTATGATGCCGCCCGCATCGTCGACGGGCTGGACAACATCCATTTCTTCCAGCGGCCGATGGTGGCGCGCGACATCGCCGATCCGCTCGAGATGGATTTCAACACGCTTTATGCCTGTGTGATGGGAACATCGAAGCACGTCGGAACATCCTTCACCGTGCGTGAGAACGTGAAGCCTGCGCTTGAAATGCTGTACGCCATCGCCGGCGGCGAGGAGAATTTCCGTGCCCGGCCGTTCGTTTCCAACTCCAACTCATTCGTCGTGCCGCCAATGAAGTTCGCCGAGGATGCCTGCGGCGTGCTTGAGGCCTGCGTCGAAGGCGGCATCCCGATCCTGCTGCTGTCGACCGGCCAGTCCGGCACCACGGCACCCGCGGCGATGGCCGGCGCCGTCGTGCAAGCAGTGGCCGAAGTGCTGGCCGGCCTGGTCTATGTCAACGCGCTCAAGCCCGGCCATCCGGCGATCTTCGGCGCATGGCCGTTCATGTCGGACCTGCGCACCGGCGCCATGGCGGGCGGGTCGGCCGAGCAGTCGGTGGCAACGGCGGCCTGTGCCCAGATGGCGCAATTCTACGACCTGCCCGGTGGCTCCGCCGCCGGCATGACGGATTCGAAATTGCCCGATATTCAGTCCGGCTACGAAAAGGGCATCACCAATGTGATGGCCGGCCTCTCCGGCCTCAACCTCGTCTACGAGGCGGCCGGCATGCATGCCTCGCTGCTCGGCTTCTGCCTGGAGAGCCTGGTCATCGACAACGACATGCTCGGTCATTGCCTAGGCTGCGCGCGTGGCATCGACGTGACTGACGAGGCCCTGTCGATCGACAGCATCGCCGAGGTCTGCCTCAAGGGGCCGGGCCACTATCTCGACAACGAACAAACGCTCAAGCTGATGCAGACCGAGCACTTCTATCCCGCCCTCGGCGATCGTTCCTCGCCGAAGGAATGGAACGAAAAAGGCCGGCCTGATATATTGCTGCGTGCGATCACCGAGAAGAAACGCATTCTTGCCGAGCGATTTCCGCGCCACGTGCCAAAACAGGTCGACGACAGATTGCGTGCCCGCTTCGGCAACCTGATCCACCTGCCGCGCACGCAAATGGGCGGCTGACCGGAGACGAGTTCGTGCAGCCATACAGCCACCACCCGGAGCCAATTCAGGACGGAAAACCGCTTCACACTTTTCCTGGAATTGCGCTCTTCGTTTGACGCAATTCCTAACAGAAAACCGCTTCACACTTTTCCTGGAATTGCTCCGGGATCAACCATCGGGCAGAACGACAAATGAGTGTGCATCCTATCCAGCAAGCACCCACCGACGGCGACGCGATCGATCGGCTGGTGGCATCTCATCGGCCAGGTCACGGCCTGGTGCGTGCCTTCTATCATGATTCGGCGATCTTCGAGCGCGACATGGAACGTGTCTTTCGCCGCCACTGGCACTGCCTGGCGCATGCCAGCGTCATCGCGAACCCGGGCGATTTCGAGCTGTTCAAGCTGGGTGACGAGGCGGTCATCCTGACGCGCGGCATGGATGGCACCGTGCATGCCATGCTCAATGTCTGCCGCCACCGTGGTGCCGAGGTCTGCACCAAGGAGAAGGGCAATGCGAAGATGTTCGTGTGCCCCTACCACGCATGGGCCTATTCCAATGACGGATCCTTGCGTGCCGCGCGCCTGATGCCAAAGGATTTCGACCGCTCGGCGCACGGGCTGAAGAAGCTTCATGTCCGCGTCGCTTCCGGGCTGGTCTTCATTTCCTTCGCCGAGACGCCGCTCGATTTCGATCCGATCGAACAGTCGCTGCGCACGAGTTGCGGCCAATATGGCTGGGGCGACGCCAAGGTGGCGTATCGTCAGTCCTATGCGCTCGACGCCAACTGGAAGCTCGCCGTCGAGAACTATGTCGAATGTTACCATTGCGGGCCGGCGCATCCGGAATATTCGCAGACGCATGCGCTGGAAAAACCGGCCGAGATGATCGAGCAGCTCAATGCGGCGATGGAGCAACGCACCTGCGCGCTCGGCATCGAGATCGGCAGCGCCAACCGCTGGCAGAACTCGGCCGCCGGACAGGAGGCGATCCACACTTTCCGCTATGCGCTCTATGACGGCGTTTCCAGCGGCAGCAAGGACGGCTCGCCGGTCGCGCCGCTGATGGGCCGTTTCACCGACTATGATGGTGGCGTGACATCGATCCATCTTGGCGGTACGACCTTTCTCGTCTGTTATCCCGATCACGGCATGATCTATCGTTTCATCCCGAAAACAGCTGGTACCTGTGAGATGGAGCTGATCTGGCTGGTGCGCGGCGACGCGGTCGAGGGCCAGGGCTACGATCTGGAGAAGCTGACCTGGCTGTGGAAGGTCACCACCGAAGAGGACAAGAAGATCATCGAGCACACCGCGCGCGGCGTGCGTTCGCACTATTTCGTGCCCGGACCGATCGCGCCGATGGAATACAACGAACTGCGCTACATCGGCTGGTATCTCGAGGAGATCAGCCGGGCCTGATCGGCTCGGCTGCCGCGGGGGATCAGGCAGATCTTGCCTTTCGCGTCATTCCGCGCTGAGCCCGTATCGGTCGACGACTTCAGCGTTGATGAGCTTGGCATGCAGCGTCATCAGCACGATCTGCGCGTCGAGGCTGTCGCCGGTTTCAAGCGCCGCCTCGATGCGACGCTCGGCTTCCAGCGTCCGCTCATGGCCATTGGCTTGCTCGAAGGTTTCCGGACCCGCGATGCAATAGCTGCATAATTGTGCCACCGACGCATAGGTGCCCGGCGGCGGCTCGTCGGGCCAGCGATCCTTCATCAGGTTGACGATGGTAAGCTTCACGCCCTCCGGCACAAGGGCTGGATGCAGATCGGCGCCGCGCAAGGCATCGTCGAGCTGCCTCAAGTCGCCCGAACGGCCGAACATTCCGAGGAAGCCGAGGGAAGAGCGCCGTCCGGCCATGATGTTTCCTTCCGTTTCCAGCCCACTTAGGTGGTGGGCAAGCGGATTACAAAGGCGGTGCTGTCTAACCAGCCGCCGCCAGCAAGACCCCTGCAAGGGCGGATAGTGCGAGTGTCGGCAGCATGCCGACTTTCAGCTTCAGGATGGCGACCATGGCGGCCACGGATAGCAAGGCCGCACGCCAGTCGATGGACGAAAGCACCGGCACGTTCATGCCAAGCCCCGTCGCGTGCACCTCACGGAAAATGACATGCAAAGCAAACCATAGGGCCAGATTCATGATCACCCCAACAATTGCGGCGGTGATCGCGCCCAGTGCGGCCGACAATGCCTTGTTGCCGCGCAAGGCCTCGATGTAGGGCGCCCCGAGGAATATCCAGAAGAAGCAGGGCGTGAACGTCACCCACAGGGTGAGCAGCGCCCCCAGCGATCCGGCAAGTAACGGGTCGAGCGAGCCGGAATGGCGGAACGCGGCGATGAAGCCGACGAACTGCAGCACCAGGATGAGCGGTCCTGGCGTCGTTTCTGCAAGTCCAAGACCGTCCACCATTTCACCCGGCGCCAGCCAGCCGAAAGACTGGACGGCTGCCTGCGCGACATAGGCGAGCACCGCATAGGCGCCACCGAAGGTGACGACAGCCATCAGGCTGAAGAACCGGCCTATCTCGGTCCAGACGCTTGCGGAGCCGGTGAACCACCAGATCAAAAGAACAGGCCCGAGCCAGATCGGCAGCCAGATGGCGAGGGTGCGCGGCGCGTGCCATTTGGTCGGTTTGACATGGGCCAGTTCGCCACGCTCGAACATCAGGTCGACCGCTCCCTTGGAGTCGGCAACACCGTCTTTGCCATGGGCCGAGCCGGAAAACAGGCCGGGAGCAACGCGGTCCCCCAGCCATCCCGTCAGGCCGGCGAGAAGGACGATGAGCGGAAACGGCACATTCAACGCATAGATGGCGATGAACGCCGCGACCGCGATCGACACCATGACCGGATTTTTCAGGGCGCGTCGCCCGATCCGGATCACCGCCTCGATGACAATGGCGAGCACCGCCGCCTTCACCCCGAAAAACAGCGCCGCGACGAGCGGCATGTCGCCATAGAGGACGTACAGGCTGCTCAAGGCGAGCATGACGAGCGCGCCCGGCACGACGAACAGGATGCCGGCAACAAGGCCACCGGCCGTCCTGTGCAGCAGCCAACCGATGTAGATGGCGAGTTGCTGGGCTTCCGGGCCAGGCAGCAGCATGCAGTAATTCAACGCATGCAGGAAACGCCGTTCCCCGATCCAGCGCCGCTCCTCGACCAGTTCCTTGTGCATCAGCGCGATCTGCCCGGCCGGTCCGCCAAAGCTGAGCAATCCGATCCTCGCCCAGACCTTCACCGCCTCGGTGAAGGTCGGTGCAGCCGGAACCGGGATGTTTTCCGCTGTATCCGCCGGGACGAGAGCGCTCATGTCGGTTTCCCCGCAGCCGGCCAGTTGTGCGTTTCTTCGGTGGCGTCGCGACACCAGCGGAAGAACGCGTCGTAGAGCAGCATGCCTGCTTCCAGTTGTTCCAAATCGTCGCGGTACATACGCGACAGACCGAGCGAGGCAGCCAGAAAGCCGGCCGCCTGGGGCACCAGGTCGAGGCTTGCAGTGTCGGCCGCGCGCACGATTGCGGCGAGGCGATCGAGCGCCCCGGATTCCAACCCGAACTCCTCGATCATGATGTCGAAGGTGCAGCGTTCGCCGCGATGGCTCCAGAACACATTGTCGATGTCGAACGGCACGGCCTGAAAGCGGTCGGCAACAGCCAGTACTTCAGCGGGTTCGACAAACAGGAACACCGCGTCAGGGTCGAGGAAACGCCGGATCAGCCATGGGCAAGCGATGCGGTCGACCTTCGGGCGGGATCGCGTCACCCAGACGGTGGCGCCCTTTTCATTGCGTGGCGGCAACTTGGCGGTGCGGACCAGAAGCCCCCCGGCATCGCGCCAGGCCTCAAAGCCGCCTTCAAGGGATTCGGCTGATATCCCCTCATGGCGCATCCATGCGACGACGCCTTGCGAGAGCTTTTGCCCCTTCTGGCAGACGACGGCCACAGGCTTGCCGGCGAATGCAGCGGCCCAGGTCGAAACGGTTTTGAAATCGCGCCGGCACGAGGCCGGCAACAGGCGCGGATCGGCTTCGAAATCTTCTTCGATGCGAACATCGATGATGACAGGTGCACCCGGCAGACCTATGAGCCGGGACAATTGCGGTACGGTGATAGCGGTTGTTGACGGCATGGCGTCCACCTCCTGAAAAGAGAAGCTTGGACGCGAACGTTGGGCTGACGCCTCACGGGGTCGTCGCGATGCACCCCTTGTCATGATGGTGGATTTGTTGGGCGCGCTTGTCAAGGACGGTGACCGTTCTCGACCTACCCGGCCGGGATGCAACACACTGACCGGAAAACCGATGGCGGCCTGATTTGATCAAGCCGCCATCCGTCAATTCAGATCAATGATTGTCTCTGGGGACACCGCTGGTGTGCGCGACATCCTGGTATTTCACCGCCGGCTTCAGCACCATCCCCTCCGAGAACTGCGCGACCATGCCGCGCTGGATCTCCTGCCAGGGTGTCTGGTGCTTGGGATAGTGGAAGCCGCCATTGTTCTGCAACTCGGCGCGGCGCCGGGTGATCTCGTCGTCGGTGACGAGGATGTCGGCCGTACCCTTGCGCAAGTCGATGCGGACACGATCGCCCGTCTTGAGCAGCGCCAGTCCGCCGCCGATCGCGGCTTCCGGCGAGGCGTTGAGGATCGACGGCGAACCCGACGTGCCCGACTGGCGGCCGTCACCGATGCAAGCGAGCGCGTGGATGCCCTTCTTGATGAGATAGGCCGGCGGCTGCATGTTGACGACCTCGGCACCGCCGGGATAGCCGACCGGGCCGGCGCCCCGCATGAACA
This sequence comes from Mesorhizobium sp. WSM4809, assembly GCF_055811655.1. Lineage (NCBI taxonomy): Bacteria > Pseudomonadati > Pseudomonadota > Alphaproteobacteria > Hyphomicrobiales > Phyllobacteriaceae > Mesorhizobium > Mesorhizobium sp. WSM4809. The sequence continues at coordinate 219,269 of NZ_JBVVQW010000004.1, read as the reverse complement.
GGATGGTGTGTTCGTCAATGCCTTGCGCCGGGTCGTCGATGCGGGCGTGGTAATCCTCCGGCCCGTCGAAAACCATGGCGTTGCCTTCGAAAGCTTCGGGATCCTTGGGGTTGGAGAGATAGCGTTCGCGGAATTCCGGCGAGATGCCGCTGGTCTTCATGATCGCCGAATCGAACAGATTGCCCCGAAGATTAATGAAGCCGGCATTGGCCTTCAGCGGCTTGGCGACAGAGCGGATGACGTCGGGATTTTCGTTGGCGACGCCCTCGCTGTTCTCACCGATCGACTTGCCGTTGACGGTGCGCGCGCCGGGATGCGGCAACAGCCCGCCCTTCATCAGTTCGGCGATGACCGCCGGCACGCCGCCGGCATGATGGTAGTCCTCGCCGAGATATTCGCCCGTCGGCTGCAAATTGACCAGCAGCGGCACATTGAGGCCGACCGTCTGCCAGTCGTCATTGTCGAGCTTGACCCCAAGGTGACGGGCGATGGCGTTGAGATGGATAGGCGCGTTGGTCGAGCCGCCAATGGCCGAATTGACGACGATGGCGTTCTCGAAAGCCTCTCTCGTCATGATGTCGGACGGCTTCAGATCCTCATGCACCATCTCGACGATGCGTTTTCCGGTCTCATAGGAAATCTGGCCGCGCTCGCGGTAGGGCGCGGGAATAGCAGCCGAGCCCGGCAACTGCATGCCAAGCGCCTCGGCCAGCGAGTTCATCGTGGTGGCGGTGCCCATGGTGTTGCAATAGCCGGTGGACGGCGCCGACGAGGCGACGATGTCCATGAACTCGTCATAATCGATTTCGCCGGCCGACAGGCGCTGGCGTGATTCCCAGACGATGGTGCCTGAGCCGGTGCGCTTGCCCTTGTGCCAGCCATTGAGCATCGGCCCGACCGACAAGGCGATCGCCGGGATGTTGACGGTGGCCGCCGCCATCAGCAGGGCCGGCGTCGTCTTGTCGCAACCGATGGTCAGCACGACGCCATCGAGCGGATAGCCGTAGAGCACTTCGACAAGGCTGAGATAGGCAAGGTTGCGGTCAAGTGCCGCGGTCGGGCGCTTGCCGGTCTCCTGGATCGGATGGCAGGGGAATTCGAAAGGAATGCCGCCCATCGAGACGATGCCTTCGCGCACACGCTTGGCGAGTTCGATATGGTGACGGTTGCAAGGCGACAGATCCGAGCCGGTCTGGGCGATGCCGATCAGCGGCTTGCCGGACATCAGTTCGGCGCGCGTCAGGCCGTAATTGAGATAACGCTCGAGATAGAGCGCCGTCATGCCCGGATTGTCGGGATTGTCGAACCACTCCTGCGAGCGAAATTTTTTCTTATGGGTGGGGGCGCCTGCCATCATGGTCTCCGTATTTGTAAGACAAATCGATATGGCAACGCGCGGGAGCAGGCAAGAGGGCGTGCGGTCGCAACCGGACTTTGGTGCGATAGACACGCACCGAGCCGTGCGTTACGGGTTCGGGCAGTCTTGTCCGGGAGGTTTTCATGGCTTTGGTGATCGAAGGCGAGGAGCGCATTGCCGCACCGCTGCAAAAAGTGTGGGAAGCGCTGAACGATCCCGAGGTCTTGAAGGCGACCATTCCCGGGTGCCAGAGCCTGGAGATGAAGTCGCCGACCGAGATGGCGGCAACCGTGGTGGTGAAGATCGGACCGATCAAGGCGACGTTCAACGGCGAAGTGACGCTGAAGAACCTGAAGCCGCCGCACTCCTACACCATCCAGGGCGAAGGCAAGGGCGGCATTGCAGGCTTCGCCAAGGGGGGCGCCGACGTGACGCTGACGGCGGATGGACCCGACGCCACGATATTGAACTACGCGGCCAAGGCCGATGTCGGGGGCAAGATCGCACAGCTTGGCAGCCGCCTGATCGAATCGACCTCGAAGAAACTGGCTGGACAGTTTTTTTCCAGCTTTGGCGAGAAGGTCGGCGCGGCCTAGGCTGCAGCACGGCGGCGCCTGCTATTCAAACACAATACTCGGCACGGCAGCAGCAGCCGCACCACGCTCTTCGTTGACCCGGTCCCAGACCTTCGAGGCGATGTCGCGGTAGATTTTCGCTTCGGGGCCATCGGGCTTGGAGACGACAACCGGCGTGCCGGCATCCGAGCTCTCGCGAATGCCCATTTCGAGCGGCACCTCACCGAGGAAGGTGACGCCGAGGCGCTCGGCCTCGCGGCGGGCGCCGCCATGGCCAAAGATGTCGTAGCGCTTGCCGGTGTCCGGGGCGATGAAATAGCTCATGTTCTCGACGATGCCGAGCAACGGGACGTCGACCTTCTTGAACATGTTGAGGCCTTTTCGCGCGTCGATCAGGGCCAGGTCCTGTGGCGTCGAGACGATGACAGCACCAGCCAGCGGCACCTGCTGGGCCATGGTCAACTGCGCGTCGCCAGTGCCGGGCGGCATGTCGACGACGAGCACGTCGAGACGGCCCCATTCGACCTCGCGCAGCATCTGCGTCAGCGCCGACATCACCATCGGGCCGCGCCAGATCATCGGCGTTTCCTCGTCGACGAGGAAACCCATCGACATTACCTTCAGGCCGTAATTCTCCATCGGTTTCAGGATCTTGCCGTCGACGGTCTGCGGCCGGCCGTGGATGTTGAGCAGCCTGGGCATGGACGGTCCGTAGATGTCGGCATCCAGCACGCCGACGCGCAGGCCGTTGGCGGCGAGGCCGAGCGCGATGTTGACGGCGGTGGTCGACTTGCCGACGCCGCCCTTGCCGGAAGCAACGGCAATGATCGCCTCGATACCGGGCACGCCACGTTTGCCCGAACTGTGCGAGGCGGGCGCGTGCGGAGCCGCACGCGGCGCGGCGGCAGCGGGCGCAGCCGGCGGAACGGGCCTGGGTGCGGCGCGCGACGGAACCGGCGCCTCCATGCCGCCGCCCTTCTTCTCGGCCGTCAGCGCGACGACCGCGCCGGCGACCCCGGGGATTGCCTTGACGACGCGCTCGGCGGCGGCGCGCAGCGGCTCCATTTCCTGGGCACGAGCGGCGGGAACGGTAATCGAGAAGAAGACCTTCCCGTCGGCGATGAAAATCTCCGAAACCATGCCGAGGTCGACGATGTTGCCGGTGAAATCCGGCCCGTTGACCGTCTTCAGACGCTCGGTGACGATTTCCTTGGTGACGGACATGGCAGTTTTTCCTTACGCAGCTTGCGCCTGAGATGCAGCTTGCACCTGAGATAATGCAGTTTCCGGACAGAACCAAGCCGTGGAGCAATGGCTGCCTTGGCGTGTCTGGAAAAGCGGCGGGTCCTGTCGGATTTCATCCGCGCCAAACGTCTTCCAGATAATCGAGCGCCGATGCGGCCAACAATCAGGTCGAGCGACAGTCGTCAAACGATCGCGGCGACCTATTTCGGTGACCAGCACGGGGTCGACAACCAGGAAAGGAGACCATCATGCTCGCAAACAGCAATGCAACGGCCAATCTCGCGGTGAAGGATCTCGCGAAAGCCAAGGCTTTCTATGAGGGAACGCTTGGCCTGAAACAGGTGCACGATGAGGGCGGCGAACTGATCGTCTACAAAAGCGGCGATACCACCCTCAACGTCTATCATTCTCAATTTGCCGGAACCAACAAGGCGACAGCGGTAACCTGGATGGTTGGCGACGAGATCGGCAACATCGTCAAGGAACTGAAGTCGAAGGGCGTCGCCTTCGAGCACTATCAGATGCCGGGCTTGACGCTGGAGGGCGATCTCCACGTCGGTTACGGAATGAAGGTCGCCTGGTTCAAGGACCCGGACGGCAACATCCTGAACCTTGTGGACAGGTAGATTTCTTTACGTCACCTCGCCAGGCCAACCGCCAGGTAGGTGAGCGCCGAAATCAAAGCGGTGGCCGGCAAGGTGACGATCCAGGCAATGACGATGTTGCCGGCAATGCCCCAGCGTACGGCCGAGACGCGGCGTGCGGCGCCGACGCCGATGATGGCGCCGGTGATGGTGTGCGTGGTCGATACGGGAATGCCGAGCCAGGTCGCCGCAAACAGCGTGATCGCCCCGCCGGTCTCGGCGCAAAAACCCTGCATCGGGTTCAGCCGGGTGATCTTCGAGCCCATGGTGTGGACGATGCGCCAGCCACCGAACAAGGTGCCGAGCGCCAATGCCGACTGGCAGGTGAGGACGACCCAGAGCGGTACATGGAAAGTCGTGCCGAGCATGCCTTGCGAATAGAGCAGCACGGCAATGATGCCCATGGTCTTCTGGGCGTCATTGCCGCCGTGCCCGAGTGAATAGAGCGAGGCGGAAAAGAACTGCATGACGCGGAAGGTGCTGTCGACCGCAAACGGCGTCTGGCGCACGAAGAGCCACGAGACGGCGAAAATCAGGACGAGCGCCAGGATAAAGCCGGTCGCCGGCGACAGGACGATTGCCGCAACCGTCTTGCCAAGCCCTGTCCAGACGATGGCGCCCACGCCTGCCTTTGCCACACCGGCGCCGACCAAGCCGCCGATCAGCGCATGCGAGCTGCTCGAAGGGATGCCGGCGATCCAGGTGACGATGTTCCAGACGATGGCGCCGACGAGGGCTGCAAAGATCACTGCCGGGGTGACGATGCTGACGTCGATGATACCTTTGCCTATGGTCTCGGCAACGTGGAGGCCAAAGAACATGAAGGCGATGAAATTGAAGAATGCCGCCCACAGCACCGCATATTGCGGCCGCAGCACCCTGGTGGAAACGATAGTGGCGATGGAATTGGCGGCATCGTGCAGGCCGTTGAGAAAGTCGAAGAACAGTGCGACGGCGACGAGGCCGACCAGCACGGGAAAGGCAATGGTGGCTTCCATCACCTAGACATTCTCAATCACGATGCCGCTGATCTCGTTGGCGACGTCCTCGAAGCGGTCGACCACTTTTTCCAGTTGGCCATAAATCTCGCTGCCGATCATGTACGCCATCGGATCGCTGCTGCCGTGCTTCCTGAAGAGATCCTTCAGCCCTTGCTCGTGCAGGTCGTCGGCCCGGCTTTCGACGCGCATCACCTCTTCGGCGATGGCGTTGAGGCGCACCGTGTGCGTCGCGACCTTGTTGAGCAGCGGGATCGCCTCGGCCACCAGCTTGGCGGCGGCGACGATGACGCCACCCATTTCCTGCATCAGCGGATCGAATTCCTTGCGCTCGAACAGCTTCACCGTCTTGACCGTCTTGTGCATCATGTCGATGGCATCATCCATCGACTGGATCAGGTCCTTGATGTCGCCGCGATCGAAAGGCGTGATGAAGGAGCGCCGCACCGCCAGCAGGACTTCCGCGGTGATGTGGTCGGCCTCATCTTCGAGATCGACGATTTTCTGGCACCAGAGGTCGATATCCCTGCCCTGGAGAAGCTGCTCCAGCGCCTCGGCGCCGCCGACCACGGTGCGCGAATGTCGTTCGAACAGGTCGAAGAAGCGATCTTCGCGCGGCAGAAGCTTGCGGAACCAGCCCAGCATGGTCGATCTCCCAGTTTCATCCACATAGCGCCGCATCGCGCCGCGGGAAACAGGTAGCCGGCTTAAAGGTGTGGATGCAGGGCAATTGTGCATCGCGCTTGCGGTGAGGCGCGATTTCCCCGACCTTGCAGCGAACCACCGGAAAGATCGCATGATCGACAAGCTGGAATTCTTCATCGCGCTCGCCAGGGAGGAGCATTTCGGCCGGGCGGCGGAGGTATGCGGCGTCACCCAGCCGACGCTCTCGGCCGGCATCAAGCAGTTGGAGGGCCAGCTTGGCGTCATGCTGGTCCTGCGCGGCTCACGCTTCCAGGGGCTGACGCCGGAGGGAAAACAGGTGCTGGTGTGGGCACGCCGCATCGTCGGCGACACCAGGACCATGCGCGAGGAAATGCGCGCGGCGCGCCACGGACTTTCGGGCCGTATCCGCATCGCCGCCATTCCGACGGCGCTCGCCATGCTGCCGCGGCTGACGACGCCGTTTCGCGAAAAGCATCCAGGCGTCACCTTTTCGGTGCTGTCGCGGACCTCGATCGAGGTGCTGTCGCTGCTCGGCAATTTCGACATCGATGCCGGCATCACCTATCTCGACAACGAGCCGCTGGGGCGGGTGACCAGCGTGCCGCTCTATGACGAGCGCTATCAATTGATCACCGCGATGGGAAATCCCTATTCCGACCGCGACAAAGTGACATGGGCGGAGCTCTCAAGCCTGCCGCTATGCCTGTTGACGCCAGACATGCAGAACCGCCGCATCATCGATCAGCATCTGGCCGAAGCCGGCGTGCAGGTGCGGCCGACGCTGGAATCCAATTCGATGATCGTGCTGTTTTCGCACATCCGCACCGGCAAATGGTCGTCGATCATGCCGCTCAACCTTGCGGAAACATTCGGTTTTTCCGAGCCGATCCGGGCCATTCCGATCGTCGAGCCAGACGCCAGCCACACGGTCGGCCTGGTGGCGACACCGCGCGAACCGCACACACCTTTGGTCTCGGCGCTGCTGGACGAGGCAATGGCGCTGGCGGACGATTTCCACGCCAACCGTTCCGCTAGACAGAGTTAGCCGAACGGAGCGATAGAAAATTTCTATCGTGCAACGAAACCGCTTTATTGATTTCAGAGGTTTTCTCTGGTTTCTTAAGCACTTAGCGATAAAGCGGCACGCGCATGTCGTTGTTCCAAAACAGCTTGATGCTTCTGGCCGATATGTATGGGTCGCTACGATAGGGAGGGCGCTGCATGACAATGCAGCCTGCAAGTACCGAGATCACGTCGCGCACGGCCGCGATCATCCAGGAGATGAAGGGCCTCGAAGGCCCGTTGCTGCCGATCCTCCACGGCATCCAGGAAGAGTTCGGCCATGTGCCCAAGGATGCGCTGCCGGTCATCGCCGAGGCGCTGAACATTTCCAGGGCCGAGGTGCACGGCGTCGTCAGCTTCTATCATGATTACCGCAGCCACCCGGCAGGCCGGCATGTGCTGAAGCTCTGCCAGGCGGAATCCTGCCAGTCGATGGGTTCGGACGCCATCGCCGCCAAGCTGAAGCAATTGCTGGGCATCGGCTTCCATGAGACGACCCGCGACGGTTCGGTGACGCTGGAGCCGGTCTATTGTCTCGGCCTGTGCGCCTGTTCGCCCGCCGCAATGCTGGATGGCGAGGTGATCGGGCGGCTCGATGACGAGAAGCTCGACGAGATCGTTGCAGAGGTGCGCTCATGATCCCGCGTATCTACATTCCCGGCGATTCCGGTGCGCTGGCGCTTGGCGCCGAAAAGGTCGCCAAGGCGATCGCCGGCGAACTCGCCGAGCGCGGCATCGAAGCCAAGATCGTGCGCAACGGGTCGCGCGGCGCCTATTTCCTCGAACCAATGGTCGAAGTTGCGACAGCGAACGGCCGCGTCGCCTATGGGCCGGTCAAGCCGTCCGACGTCAAAAGCCTGTTCGACGGCGGCTTCCTCACCGGCGGCCACCACAAGCGCTGGCTGGGCACGCCGGACAAGATCCCCTTCCTGGCCAAGCAGACGCGGCTGACCTTCGCGCGCTGCGGCGTCACGGATCCGCTGTCCCTCGAATCCTACAAGAAGCATGGCGGGTTGAACGGACTGACGAACGCGCTGGCACTGACGCCTGCCGACATCGTCGCCCAGGTTACCGAATCGGGCCTGCGCGGGCGCGGCGGCGCCGGCTTCCCGACCGGCATCAAGTGGAAAACGGTGCTCGATACCGCAGGCGACCGCAAATACATCGTCTGCAACGCCGACGAAGGCGATTCAGGCACCTTCGCCGACCGCATGATCATGGAGGGCGATCCGTTCGTGCTGATCGAAGGCATGACGATCGCCGGTATAGCCACGGGCGCGACCAAGGGCTTTGTCTATGTCCGCTCGGAATATCCGCATGCGGTGGCGGTGATGAACAAGGCCGTCGAGGTCGCCCGCAAGGCCGGCGTTCTTGGCGCCAGCGTGCTGGGTTCGCCCTACGCTTTCGACATGGAGATCCGGGTCGGCGCCGGCGCTTATGTCTGCGGGGAGGAGACGGCGCTGCTCGATTCGCTTGAGGGCAAGCGCGGCATGGTGCGCGCAAAGCCGCCGCTGCCGGCGCATAAGGGGCTGTTCGGCAAGCCGACGGTGATCAACAACGTCATCAGCCTAGCCTCTGTGCCCATCATCATGGACAAGGGTGCGGCCTTCTACAAGGATTTCGGCATGGGCCGTTCGCGCGGCACGATCCCGATCCAGATCGCCGGCAACGTCAAATATGCCGGCCTGTTCGAAGCCGCTTTCGGTATGACGCTAGGCGAAATCATCGACGATATCGGCGGCGGTACGGCCACGGGGCGACCGGTCAAGGCGGTGCAGGTCGGCGGGCCGCTCGGCGCCTACTTCCCGCGCGCGCTGTTCGACACGCCGTTCGATTATGAAGCCTTCGCGGCAAAGGACGGGCTGATCGGCCATGCCGGCATCGTGGTGTTCGACGACACCGCCGATATGCTGAAACAGGCGCGCTTTGCCATGGAGTTCTGCGCCATCGAAAGCTGCGGCAAGTGCACGCCCTGCCGCATCGGCTCGACGCGCGGGGTCGAGACCATCGACAGAATAGTCGCGGGCATCGAGCCGGAGAAGAACCTCGCTCTGGTCACCGACCTCTGCAACACGATGAAGTTCGGTTCGCTCTGCGCGCTGGGCGGCTTCACGCCCTATCCCGTGATGAGCTCGATTACCCATTTCCCCGACGACTTCAAGCCAGCGCCCGTGCGCGTGGCTGCCGAATAGGAACTGGCAGATGAACATCAAGGCCGACTTCCCCTCCCTCGTCGAAGAGATCGACTACGGAACCCCGCAATCGAAGGCGCAGAAGCAGGTCACGCTGAACGTCGACGGTCGCAGCATCACCGTGCCGGCAGGCACCTCGATCATGCGTGCCGCGATGGAAGGCGGGGTCGAGATCCCGAAGCTTTGCGCCACCGACATGCTGGACTCCTTCGGTTCGTGCCGTGTCTGCCTTGTCGAGATCGAAGGACGCGGCGGCACGCCGGCATCGTGCACGACGCCCGTCGGCGAAGGCATGATCGTGCGCACGCAGACCGAGCGGCTCGATGCCATTCGCCGCGGCGTCATGGAGCTCTACGTCTCCGATCATCCGACCGGCTGGAACGAACAGGCCGGAACCGGCGCGAGTGAGTTCGATGCGGTGGCGAAGTCGATCGGCCTGACCGAGAACCGCTACGGCATCGAAGGCCGCAACCACGTCAAGCCGGAAGGTGGCGTGGCGCCCGGCCATGGCTCGCTGGCGGTCGACTACATCGCCCGCGATGAATCCAACCCCTATTTCACCTATGATGCCTCGCAATGCATCGTCTGCTCGCGCTGCGTGCGGGCCTGCGAAGAGGTGCAGGGCACCTTCGCGCTGACCATCGAGGGACGAGGCTTCGAATCCCGGGTTTCGGCGGGGATGCACGAGGCGTTCATCGATTCGGAATGCGTGTCCTGCGGCGCCTGCGTGCAGGCCTGTCCGACCGATGCGCTGCGCGAGAAGACGGTGCTTGCCAAGGGCCTGCCGGAGCGCTCGGCTGTTACCACCTGCGCCTATTGCGGCGTCGGCTGCTCGTTCAAGGCCGAGGTGAAGGGTGACGAAGTCGTTCGCATGATGCCCTATAAGGAGGGGAAGGCGAACCACGGCCATTCCTGCGTCAAGGGCCGTTTCGCCTATGGCTACGCCACCCACAAGGACCGCATCCTGTCGCCGATGATCCGCGAAAAGGTCACCGACCCGTGGCGCGAAGTGAGCTGGCAAGAGGCGATCTCCCATACAGCGAAAGAATTCCGCCGCATCCAGTACCAGTACGGACGCACCGCGATCGGTGGCATCACCTCGTCGCGCTGCACCAACGAGGAAACCTATCTCGTCCAGAAGATGGTGCGGCAGGGTTTCCGCAACAACAATGTCGACACCTGCGCACGCGTCTGCCATTCGCCGACGGGCTACGGGCTCGGCCAGACCTATGGCACCTCGGCCGGCACGCAGGATTTCGATTCCGTCGACTTCACCGACGTCGCCGTCATCATCGGCGCCAATCCGGCTTCCGCTCACCCGGTGTTCGCCTCGCGGCTGAAGAAGCGGCTGCGCCAGGGCGCCAAGCTGATCGTGCTCGATCCGCGCCGCACCGAGATGGTCAAGTCGGCCCATATCGAAGCGGATTATCACCTGCCGCTGAAGCCCGGCACCAATGTGGCCGTGCTGACGGCGCTGGCGCATGTGATCGTCACCGAGGGCCTGTTCGACGAAGCCTTCATCCGCGAACGCTGCGACTGGACGGAGTTCCAGGATTGGGCATCGTTCGTAGCCTTGCCGGAAAACAGCCCCGAAACCGTCGGCAAATTGTCCGGCGTCGATCCAGAGCTGATCCGGGGCGCTGCGCGGCTCTACGCCACCGGCGGCAACGGCGCGATCTATTACGGCCTCGGCGTGACGGAACACAGCCAGGGCTCGACCACTGTGATGGCAATCGCCAATCTCGCCATGGCCACCGGCAATATCGGCCGGCCCGGCGTCGGCGTGAACCCACTGCGCGGCCAGAACAACGTGCAGGGCTCCTGCGACATGGGCTCCTTCCCGCACGAACTGCCGGGCTATCGCCACATCTCCGGCGAAGCCGTGCGCGATATCTATGAGACCTTGTGGGGCGTGAAGCTGGACGACGAACCCGGCCTGCGCATCCCCAACATGCTCGACGCCGCCGTCGACGGCAGCTTCAAGGGCATCTACATCCAGGGCGAGGACATTCTGCAGTCCGATCCCGACACCAAGCATGTCGCCGCCGGCCTTGCCGCGATGGAATGCGTCGTCGTGCATGACCTCTTCCTCAACGAGACGGCGAACTACGCGCATGTCTTCCTGCCGGGCTCGACTTTCCTGGAGAAGGACGGCACCTTCACCAACGCCGAGCGCCGCATCAACATGGTGCGCAAGGTTCTTGAGCCGAAGGCGCGCTACGCCGATTGGGAGGCGACGCAGGAGCTTGCCCGCGCGATCGGGCTGGACTGGAATTATCAGCACCCCTCCGAGATCATGGACGAGATCGCGATGACCACGCCGAGCTTCGCCGGCGTCTCCTTCGAGTTGCTCGACCGTGTCGGATCCGTGCAATGGCCCTGCAACGAGAAGGCGCCGCTCGGTACCCCGATCATGCACATCGATGCGTTCGTGCGCGGCAAGGGCAAGTTCATCCGCACCGAATATGTGGCGACGGACGAAAGGACGGGGCCGCGCTTTCCGCTGCTGCTCACCACCGGCCGCATCCTGTCGCAGTACAATGTCGGCGCGCAGACCAGGCGCACCGACAACAGCATGTGGCACTCGGAGGACCGGCTGGAGATCCATCCGCACGATGCCGAGAACCGCGGTTTGCGCGACGGCGACTGGGTCCGGCTGACCAGCCGATCGGGCGAGACGACGCTGCGCGCGCTGATCACCGACCGGGTGTCGCCCGGCGTGGTCTACACGACGTTCCATCATCCGGACACGCAGGCCAACGTCATCACCACCGACTTCTCCGACTGGGCGACCAATTGTCCGGAATACAAGGTGACGGCGGTGCAGGTCGGCGCCTCCAACGGGCCGTCGGAATGGCAGCGCGACTATGACGAGCAAGCCAAGCAGAGCCGGCGCATCGCGTCTTTGCAGGCGGCGGAGTAGTCTTGAGCGCGCGCCGCAAAGCCACGACGCAGGTATCGCGGCTGGCGCACCGCGCGGTTGGGACGACGGCTGCCAACCGGATGGTGCCGGAAGAGACGCCGGTGGCGTTCTCCTTTGCCGGCACCACGCATGCGGTGATGATGGCAAGCCCGGCCGATTTCGAGGATTTCGCGCTTGGCTTCTCGCTGACCGAAGGCATTGTGGCTGCGCCGGAAGAGATCGAAGCGATCGAGGTCGAGGACCATGGCGCCGGCATCGACATTCAGATCCGGCTGAAGGACCGAGCCAACACACGTTTCGAAGCGCGGCGGCGAAGGCTCGCCGGCCCGGTCGGCTGCGGGCTTTGCGGCATCGAATCGATCGAGGAAGCAATGCGCTCGGTCGATGCGGTTGGTACCTCAAGCCTTACGCTTGATGCCGACGACATCGCCCGTTCGGTCAAGCTTTTGTCCAAAGTGCAGCCGCTGCACACCGAGACCGGAGCGGTACACGCCGCCGGTTTCTATATGCCTGGCAAGGGCATCGTCATGGCGCGCGAAGATGTCGGCCGTCACAATGCGCTCGACAAGCTGGCCGGTGCGCTGGCCAGGGCCGGCATCGATGGCGCATCCGGTGCCGTCGTGGTGACATCCAGGGTGTCGGTCGAAATGGTGCAGAAGACGGCTTCTATCGGCTCGGCCTTCATCATCGCCGTCTCGGCGCCGACCGCCCTTGCCATCCGCACGGCGCAAGAGGCTGGCATGACGCTGGTGGCGCTGGTTCGCGGCGACGATTTTGATATTTTCACCCACCCCGACCGGGTGGTTTGCGGAGTTGCCAAGCATGTCGCATGACGAAGAACACATTATGAGCACCGCCGAGAAGCTGGTGCGCATGGCAAACCAGATCGCCGATTTCTTCCATTCCAAGCCGCGCGAGGAAGGCATTGCCGGCGTCGCCGAGCACATCAACAAGTTCTGGGAGCCGAGGATGCGGCGGCAGTTCTTCGAAATGCTGGACGACGGCACCGGGAACTTCAACGAGTTGGTGGTGGCCGCCTCCGCCAGGATCAGGCGGCCGATCACGCCGGCTGCGGCCGACCTCAAACTCGGACTCGAGCCCTCCCCTGCCGACGTCGCCGCCTCGCAGGAATAATCGCCAAGCCGCGCCGGCTTACATTCGTCATCGCTAAAGTTTAAGCTGCCGCATCCGCGCTGTTCTGCTATGGTTTGACGACCAGAAATCGTCAGGCCGGGGTGGAAATCTCGTGAGGCCGATCGAGACGCGATACGCCCGTAGCGGCGATATGAGGATCGCCTATCAGGTGGTCGGGCAGGGATCGCTCGATCTGGTCTTCGTGCCGGGCTTCATTTCCAACCTCGACCTGCACTGGGAAGACGAGGGCTATACCAGGCTCTTGAAGCGGCTTTCGGCATTCTCGCGGCTGATCCTGTTCGACAAGCGCGGCACGGGTCTGTCCGACCGCGTCGACGCGCATAACCTGCCCAGTCTCGAAACGCGGATGGACGATGTGCGCGCGGTTATGGACGCCGCCGGCAGCGGCCGTGCAGCCCTGCTCGGCTCCTCCGAAGGCGCGCCGATGGCGATGCTGTTCGCCGCCACCTATCCGGAGCGGACGCGGGCGCTGGCGCTCTATGGCGGCTATGCGCATTTCCACAAATGGGTGATGTCGCCCGAACGCCTCGACGCTTTCATCGAGATGGCGGAGACAGCCTGGGGCACCGGCGCCACTCTGCCCCATTTCGCGCCGAGCCGGGTCGACGACGCGCATTTCGCCCAGTGGTGGGCACGTTTCGAACGATTGTCGGCGAGCCCGACGGCGGCGGCGGCGCTGGCGCGCATGAACGCCGACGTCGACATCCGCCACATCCTGAACGTGATCAGCGCGCCGACGCTTGTGATTCATCGCCGCAACGATGCGCGGGTCGACCCCGATGCCAGCCGCTTCCTTGCACAGAAGATTCCCGGCGCCCGGCTGGTCGAGATTGCCGGACGCAACCATCCGATCTGGACCGGCGATGTCGACGGGGTGGCCGATCTGATCGAGGAATTCCTGACCGGCGAGCGCGCCGTAGGCGAAGTGGACCGCGTGCTGGCGGCACTTCTGGTGACACGCATCTACGATACGGCGCGGCTCGGCGACCGCATGTGGAGCGAACGCAGCCAACGCTTCCAGGAAACCTGGCGGCTGCTGGTCGGACGCCATGGTGGGCGCTCTGTGGGCCTGCATGGCGAGTTGATGATTTCGCGCTTCGACGGCCCGGCACGCGCCATACGCTGCGCGGCAGCCCTGCGCGAGGCGGCGCAGGAAATCGGCGTGGCAAGCGCGCAAGGGGCGCATGTCGGCGAGATCGAAATGCGCGGTCCGCCCGTTGGGATGACGGCGCGGGTGGCGATGCAGTTGGCCGCCCATGCCGGCCCCGGCGACATTATCGCGTCGCGTCTGATCGCCGATCTGGCGGCTGGGTCGGGCCTGCATTTCACCGACGCCGGGCGCATCAGCGTCGACGAGTTGGAGGAGCCGCTGGCGCTGGTCCATGCGACGTCCGAACAGCATCTGGAACCCGCCTGCCGGCCCAAACCCAGGGTTGCCGAGCCGGCCGCATTGACGGCGCGCGAAAGCGAGGTGGTGAGCCTCGTCGCCGACGGCAAGAGCAATGCCGCGATCGCCGCCGAATTGAGGCTGAGCGAACACACGGTCAAGCGCCATGTCGCCAACATACTGCTCAAGCTGGACCTGCCGTCGCGGGCGGCGGCGGCGGCGTTTTCGGCCAGGCACCCTGGCCCGCACGGGCCATGAGAGCCATGGCGCTTTCGGGCGAAGCGGCCATGGGCGGGTCAGCGCTATCAATTCTCTCCATGCAGGCCAGGCGGATGTCGTCGGGAAAGGTGCTGCGAACGGAGGAGGAAATGCTGACGTCGAACCAAACACTCAAATCGCTTGCGATAGCGGCAGGGCGCCAGCGATGAGGAGATCAAGGAGGCGGTGGCGATGTCCGCGATCGTGCGCCACTGGCCGACGATGCTCAACGGCAGTCAGGTCGATCTGACGACCTTCAAGAAGCAGGCCGACGACGTGTTCGCGGCCGTCAAGGCGAAGTCGCAGTAACAACCACTGCCCGGCGACGAGCGCCGGGCAGCCCTTCGACCATCAACCGCCCGGTCGCAAGACGGGCCAATGGAGGATGACATGCTGACCAAGACCCAAACAGTGGATGGCGCATCGATCAAGAAGGCCATCGAAACCCGTGACGGCAAGATGCTGTCGAGCTTCTATGCCGACGACGCGCTGGTGCGGGTGATCGACCGCAACAACCCGCCGAGCAAGCCGCGCGAGATCCGCGGACGCGCGGCGATCACCACATTCTGGGACGACATCTGCAGCCGGGCGATGACCCACAAGGTCGATACCACCATCGCCGACGGCGACAGTCTCGCCTTCACCCAGGCCTGCGCCTATCCGGACGGCACCAAGGTGTTCTGCGCGGCGATGCTGGAGTTGAAGGACGGGCGGATCGCAAGGCAGACCGTCGTGCAGGCCTGGGACGAGTAGACCAACAGCCGGTGGATCAACCGCGGCCTGGGCCGCAAACCTGGAGGAGAAGACGATGTTCAGCGCCAGATGGCAGATCGACGCCAAGTTCGGACACAAGCAGACCGTGCTCGACCTGTTGAAGAAATGGGAACGCGAGATCGGCTCGCAGGTCGGCATCGACGAGCTGGAATTCCAGATCATGACCGGTTCGATCGGCGCGCGGGAGGCGACGGTAGAGTCCCATCATCAGGTCGAAAGCCTGGCCCAGTTGGAGGCGTTCTTTGCCAAGATCGGCAAGATCGACGCGCATGCCAAATGGGGCAAGGAGATCGAGCCCTATGTCGTGTCGGGCACCAGCCTGTGGAATATTTACCGCATTGTGGAGTAGTGATTCTTCTCCTCGTTTCACGGGGAGAAGATGCCGGCAGGCAGATGAGGGGCGGAGCCGGCTTTGCCAGCGACGCGCTGCTCCTCATCCGGCCCTTCGGGCCACCTTCTCCCGTAAAACGGGGAGAAGGGAAGGCGCTAGCTGTGAGCCACCATCACATGGCGCACGGCGGTGTAGTCTTCCAGCGCGTAGAGCGACATGTCCTTGCCGTAGCCGGACTGTTTCAGCCCGCCATGCGGCATCTCGTTGGTCAGCATGAAATGCGTGTTGATCCAGGTGCAGCCATATTGCAGGCGGGCGGCCGTCGCCATGGCGCGCGAGACATCCTTGGTCCACACCGATGACGCCAGGCCGTAGTCGCTGTCATTGGCCCAGTTCACCGCCTCGTCGACCTCCGAAAAACGGGTAACCGAGACGACCGGGCCGAAGACTTCGCGGCGGACAATCTCATCTTCCTGCAGCGCGCCGGCGACGACGGTCGGCTGGTAGTAGAAGCCAGAACCCTCGCCCGGCTTGCCGCCGGTGGTGATCTCGATGTGCTTCAGTTCCGAGGCGCGCTCGACGAAACTCGACACGCGGTCGCGCTGGCGGCGGGAGATGAGCGGGCCGATCTCGTTTTCAGTGTCGTCGGGACGGTTGTACTTGATGGTCGAGACGGCCGAGGAGAGATCGGCGACGAGTTTGTCGTAGATCTTCTTGCCGGCGTAGATGCGGCAGGCGGCGGTGCAGTCCTGGCCGGCATTGTAATAGCCGAAGGCGCGCAGGCCGTTGACCACGGCACCGAGGTCGGCGTCATCGAAGACGATGACCGGCGCCTTGCCGCCGAGCTCGAGATGCGTGCGCTTGACCGACTTGGCAGCCGCCTGCAGCACTTTCTTGCCGGTGGCGACGTCGCCGGTGATCGAGATCATGTTGACCTTGGGATGATTGATCAGCGTGTTGCCGACGCTGTCGCCGCGGCCGAGCACGACGTTGACCACGCCCACCGGCAGAATATCGGCGAGGATTTTCGCCAGCTTCAGCGCCGTCAGCGGTGTCTGCTCGGATGGTTTGAAGACGACGGTATTGCCGCCGGCGATCGCCGGCGCCAGCTTCCAGGCCATCATCATCAGCGGGTAGTTCCACGGCGCGATGGAGGCGACGATGCCGATGGCATCGCGGCGGACCATCGAAGTATGGCCGGGAATGTATTCGCCGGCCACGACGCCCGGCATCGAACGGACGGCGCCGGCGAAGAAGCGGTAGCAGTCGACGATCGCCGGGATTTCGTCATTGAGCACAGCGTTGATCGGCTTGCCGCAATTGAGCGCCTCGAGCGTGGCGAACTCCTTCGCGTCTGTTTCGATGCGGTCGGCGATCTTCAGCAAATAGCCGGAGCGCTGCGCCGGCGTGGTGCGCGACCACAAGACGAACGCCTGTTCGGCGGCGGTGACCGCCGCCTCGATCTGCGCCTGGCTGGCCTCGGGCAGGCTGAGGATGGTCGCCCCGGTCTTTGGATTGAGGATCGGCTCCTCGGTCTCGGTGCCCTTCTCGAATTTCGAGCCGATCAGCATCTGGGTGTCCATTGGATTCTCCCTTAACAGGAGCGAGTAGCGAGTAGCTGAAAGCGAGCAGGGTTGACCGTCGATGATCCCTACTCGCTGTTCGCTACTCCCTATTCGCTGTTTTTCATTTCCCACTTCCGGCGATCTGGTCGCCGTCACGGGTGAGGTAATAGGCGGCAAGGATCGGCAGCAGCGTCACCAGCACCACGACCATGGCGACGACATTGGTGACCGGGCGCTGGCGCGGACGGATCAGCTCTTCCAGCATCCAGATCGGCAGCGTCTGCTGCTGGCCGGCTGTGAAGGTGGTGACGATGACCTCGTCGAAGGACAAAGCGAAAGCCAGCATGCCGCCGGCAAGCAGTGCCGTGGCGATGTTGGGCAGCACGACATGGCGAAAAGTCTGAAAACCGTCGGCGCCGAGATCCATCGAGGCCTCGATCATCGATCCGGAGGTGCGGCGGAAGCGGGCGACGGCATTGTTGTAGACGACCACCACGCAGAAGGTGGCGTGGCCGAGCACGATCGTCCAGAACGAGAACGGGATATCGGCGAGCGAAAAGGCCGAGCGCAGCGCGATGCCGGTGATGATGCCGGGCAGCGCGATCGGCAGGATGACCAGCAGCGAGATGGTTTCGCGGCCGAAGAATTTTGTCCGCGACACCGCCGCCGAACAGAGCGTCCCGAGGACCAAAGCAATCGCAGTCGAGATGGAGGCAACCCTGACCGATAGCGACAGCGCCTGCCAGACATCCGGCCGGTTCCAGGTCACGGCGAACCATTGCGTGGTCAGCCCTGGCGGCGGCCAGACGAAGCTCTTCTCCTCGGTGGTGAAGGCGTAGACGAAGATCAGCAGGATGGGCAGATGCAGGAACAGCAGGCCGCAGGCGGCGGCTATCTTCAGGCCGAGCGGAGCCGACTGGGAACCATCAGAGCGCATCGAAGGCCCCCATGCGCTTGGCGCCCCAGAGGTAGAAGCCCATGATGACGATCGGCACCACGGTGAAGGCGGCGGCGAGCGGGATGTTGCCGGCGGTGCCTTGCTGCGAATAGACCGCCTGGCCGATGAACAGCCGCGAGGTGCCGATGATCTGCGGGATGATATAGTCGCCGAGCGTCAGCGAGAAGGTGAAGATCGACCCGGCGACGATGCCCGGCAGGGCCAGCGGGAACAGCACGTTGCGGAAAGTCTGCCCCGGAGAGGCGCCGAGGTCGGACGAGGCCTCGACCAGATTGCCCGGCACGCGCTCGATCGCCGCCTGTACCGGCAGGATCATGAACGGCAGCCAGACATAGACGAAGACGATGAAGGTGCCGGTGAACGATACCGACAGCGAATTGCCGCCGACGATCGGCAGCGACAGCCAGGCGTCGAGAACCCACAACAAATGCAGCTTGGCGAGGAGCCAGGTGAGGATGCCCTCCTTGGCCAGGATCAGCTTCCAGGCGTAGATCTTGACCAGATAGCTCGACCACAGCGGCAGCATGATGCCGAGATAGAACAAGGCCTTCCAGCGGCCGCGCGCATAACGTGCCGCGTAATAGGCGATGGGGAAAGCGATGACGGCCGAGGCCAGCGTGACCAAGGCCGCCATCGTCACCGTGCGCAGGATGATGTCGAGATTGGCGGCCTGGAACAGGTCGCCATAGGTCTTGAGCGTGAACTCACGGTTGATAAGGCCGGAAAACTCGTCGATGGAGAAAAAGCTCTGCGCCAGGAGCGCAAACAGCGAGCCAATATAGACGATACCCAGCCACAGAACCGGAGGCAGCAGCATGAGCAGCAGCAGGACCTTCGGCTTGCGCCAGAAAAGGTCCGATAGCGCGCCGCGCAAGCCGCCGCTGCCGGGCAGGATGGCGGGCGCTGTTGCACGCATCATGGCGGCGTCGAGGCTCATGCCGGCTCGTCCATCAGATGCAGGTGCTCGCGGTTGAAGGTGAGCACCACCGCCTCGCCTTCCCCAGGCAAGGCCGTGCCGGCGGGCACGATGGCGTGCAGCCGCAGCCCGTCGGCGTCGAGCGCCAGCTTCGTCGTGGCGCCGAGATAGTTGGTCGAGACGAGGCGGGCGGATACGCCTTCGCCACTTGTGCCCGCGCTGGCCGCGCGGCCGACACGAATGGATTCAGGGCGCAGGCTGCCCCAGCGATGCTGGCCGGAATAGCGCTGGACGAAATCCGGCGGCAGCACGTTGGAGGAGCCGACGAAATCGGCGACGAAGCGCGTCTTCGGTCGCTGGTAGATATCCTCCGGCGTGCCGATCTGCATGATCTTGCCGTCGTTGAAGACAGCGACGCGATCGGCCATCGACAGCGCTTCGCCCTGGTCGTGGGTGACGAAGACGAAGGTGATGCCAAGTGCCTTCTGCAGCGACTTCAGCTCCTCTTGCATGTTCTCGCGCAATTTGAGGTCGAGGGCGCCGAGCGGCTCGTCGAGCAACAGCACCTTGGGCTGGTTGACCAGCGCACGGGCGAGCGCCACGCGTTGGCGCTGGCCGCCGGAAAGCTGGCCGGGCCGGCGGGCGCCGTAGCCGGGCAGCCGCACCAGTGACAACGCCTCTTCCGCCGCCTTGTGCCTGCCAGGCTTGCCGACGCCCTTGACCATCAATCCGTAGGCGACGTTGTCGAGCACGTTCAGATGCGGGAACAGCGCATAGTCCTGAAACACGGTGTTGACGTTGCGGCGATAGGGCGGCACGCCTTCGGCGCGTTCGCCGAAGATCGAGATCGAGCCCGAAGTCGGCTGCTCGAAGCCAGCGATGAGGCGCAGGCAGGTGGTCTTGCCTGAACCGGACGGCCCGAGCATGGCGAAGAATTCGCCGGGCACAATGTCGAGATCGACAGCGTCGACAGCGCGCACGCTGCCGAAATGGCGCGAGGCTTTCTGGAAGGAGACGGCGGAGGTCATGGGCTGTCCTGATCTGTCAGGCAAATCAATTCGGGCTGCGGTGCAGCGTTCTTCTAGCTCAGGCGTTTGCGCTGCCCCTCATCCGCCTGCCGGCACCTTCTCCCCGTATAGTGACGGGGAGAAGGGAAGCGCTCCAGCGCTGACGCCCCCCTCTCCCCGTTCTTCACGGGGACGGGTAAGGGTGAGGGGCAGCGCTATGCTCTTACCGCCCGCCGATGACGCCGATATAGTCAGACACCCAGCGGTAGTAGGGCACGCACTGGTCGTTCTGAGTGGTGCATTTCGACACCGGCGTTTTCCAGAACTTGATCTTGTCGAAATTCTCGTAGCCGTTCGTCTTGCAGCCTTCGTCGGTCAAAAGCTCATTGCCCTTGCAGGCGGCGGGCACGACCGGCAGCGAACCGAACCAGGCAGAGACATCGCCCTGCACCTTAGGCGACAGCGAATGTTCCATCCACATATAGGCACAGTTGGGGTTGGCCGAGTCGGCTTCCATCATGGTGGTGTCGGCCCAACCGGTGGCGCCCTCCTCCGGGATGGTGGAAGCGACCGGCTTCTTGGCGGCAACCAGCGTGTTGACCTGATACGGCCACGAACCGGAAGCGACGACGCCTTCGTTCTGGAAATCGTCGACCTGGATGGCGGCGTCATGCCAGTAGCGGCCGACCAGCGTGCGCTGGACGCGCAGCAATTCAAGTGCAGCCTTGTACTGGTCCTCGTTCAGTTCGTAGGGATCCTTTATGCCGAGTTCCGGCTTGTGGAACATCAGATAGTTGGCCGCATCCGCAATGTGGATCGGTCCGTCATAGGCCTGGACGCGGCCCTTGTTGGACTTGCCGTCCGGCAGCTTCATTTCCTCGAAGACGATGTTCCAGCTCTTGGGAGCCTCCTTGAACACCTCGGTGTTGTACATCAGGACGTTGGGACCCCACTGGTAGGGAACGCCGTAGTGGGCGCCGCCGACGGTGAACCACGGCGCGTCCTTGAGGCGCTCGTCGACCGTCTTCCAGCTCGGGATGAGATCGGTGTTGATCGGCTGTACGCGCTTGCCGGCAACGAGGCGCAGCGAGGCATCACCCGAAGCGGTGACGAGGTCGAAGCCACCCTCATTCATCAGCGAGACCATCTCGTCGGAGGTGTTGGCCGTCTTGACGTTGACTTTGCAGCCGGTCTCCTTCTCGAAGGAGGTCACCCAGTCATAGCCCTTGTCGGTTTCGCCGCGCTCGATATAGCCCGGCCAGGCAACGATGTTGACCTGGCCTTCGCCCTTGCCAAGTTCCTTGACCTGGGCGACGGCTTGACCGGAGAAGGTCAGCGCGACCGTCAGAGCAGTGCATGACTTCAGGAATGAATTCATTGTCGATCTCCCATTTAGGCGCCTGGCCCCGAAGGCCGGTTTCGGTCTTCGCTAGGGGTCACGCGCGGACTGAAAACTGTCAGTTCGTCCGTTGGGCTTGATGCCGCTCTGATGGCGGCTTTGGTCCCTGAACCGAAAGTGCTTTGAAAATTCCGGTTTCGCAAATTCATTTATCAGAAGGGCGATATCGGTTTTTCCGATAGGTTGCAGCCGATCTCTCAGGGACGCTGGCGAACCGTCCGCTGCGACTGGGCAAGGCCGATGAAATCGCGCGCGGCCTGCGGCAGACCGGAGCCGCGCCGCCAGACCATGCCGACCTGGACCACCGGCAAGGAGCCGGAAATATCGCGCGATTCGATGCGGTCGCCTTCCAGCGACCAGGGCCGGTAGACGAGGTCGGGCAGCAGCGCCACGCCGGCGCCGGTGGCGACGAGACTGCGCACGGCTTCCACGGAACGGGTGCGGAAGGCGACATGCGGCTTGGCGCCGATTGCCGTCAGCAGCTTGCCGGTATTCTCCTCGATCTCGTCGACGGTCAGCATGATCAGCGTTTCGGAGGCAATGTCGCCAATGCTGATGATGTCGGCGCCGACGAGCGGATGACCGAGCGGCAGCCACAGCCGATAGGCCGAGACTTCGAGGATTTCCGACTGCAACGCGGTGCGGTCGCGCAAATTGGAGGTGACCATGACGGCAATGTCGAGCTTGCCGCCAATCAGGAGGTGTTCGAGATAATCGCCATTGTCCTCGATGGCAGAGACCTCGACGCCGGGATAGGCGCGACGGTAGCGGGCGAGCAGATCCGACAGCACATAACCGGCAACCAGGGAGGTGACGCCGAGCTGCAGCCGGCCGGCCGCCACCGTCTGCTCGCCGGAGAAAGAGCGGCGCGCGTCGGAAACGTCCGCGAGGATCTTCGTCGCGTGGCGCAGGAACTGGTGGCCCTTGTGGGTGATGTTGAGGCCACGCGGATGGCGTTCGAACAGTTCGACGCCGAGATCGCTTTCGAGCTCCTTGATCGCTTCGGTGACCGACGACTGCGAGATTGACAGGTTCTGCGCGGCGCCCGAAACCGTGCCTTGCTCGGCGACGGCGATGAAGAACTGCAACTGGCGGATGGTGAAAGCCATGGCCGGACTAAACACGGCGGACGCGATGCTGGGAAGTGGCAACCGGCGAACACTTGACGGCTTCGCCAATCGTAACTAACTAAGTTACATGAAACGCAACAGCCGACTGTCCTCGACCTTGCACATTCTCGTCCACATGGCCGAGAAGCCCGAACAGGCGCTGACCTCCGAGCAGCTTGCCACCTTCATTCACACCAATCCGGTCGTGGTCCGCCGCACCATCGCAGGCTTGCGCGATGCCGGCATCGTCACCTCGTCGCGCGGGCACGGTGGCGGCTGGCTGCTCGGGCGGGCGCCCGAGAAAATATCCCTGGCCGAGATCAGCGTCGCCCTTGGCGAGACGCTGCTGCCGTTCAGCACCGAGCCGGAAAGCCCCGGCTGCCTCGTCGAGCAGGCGGTGATCGCCGTGCTCGACGATTTTCGCATCGCCGCCGAAAGGCTGCTGGCGGAGAAGCTGAGCAGCATCACGCTGGCCGACCTGACCGCCGATTTCCGCCGCCGTTTTGATCTCATTGGAGTCTCCAGCCATGCAGTATGATCTTGCCGTCGTCGGCGGCAGCTTTGCCGGCCTGTCCGCCGCCATCCAGGTGGCGCGGGCAGGACGCAAAGTGCTGGTGATCGACGCCGGCCAGCCGCGCAACCGCTTTGCCGAGCATTCGCACGGCTTCCTCGGACAGGACGGGCGCGCGCCCGGCGCAATCCTGGCTGACGCAAGGCGGCAGCTGCTGGCCTATCCGACAGTTAGGGTTGTCGACAGGCGTGCCGACAAGGCCGTTGCTGCCGGCAGCAGCGATTTCGAAATCACCACCGATGGCGACGAGACATTCGGTGCCGCACGATTGGTTCTGGCCACCGGGGTACGCGATATCCTGCCGGAGGTTGCCGGGCTTGCCGAGCTCTGGGGCAGGAGCGTGCTGCACTGCCCCTATTGCCACGGCTACGAGGTTTCCGGCGGGCCGCTCGGCGTGCTCGCAACCGGCCCGATGTCCCTGCATCAGGCACAGCTGATCGCCGATTGGGGCGATGTCACACTGTTCGGCAATTGCCTGTTCGAGCCTGACACAGAGCAGATGCGCGCGCTGGAGAGCCGAAAGGTGCGGTTTGAGCCCACCAGCGTTGCCGAGCTAAGGGAAGACGGCTCCGGCGGGTTGATCGTCCGCCTCGACGACGGCAGAAAGGCCGGCGTCAGGGCGATGTTCACCGCTCCGCGCAACATCATGGCCAGCCCGCTGGCCGAACAGCTCGGCTGCGGCTTCTCCGAAGGCCTCCTCGGCCCGGTGATATCAGTCGATGACAGGCAGCAGACGACCGTGCCCGGCGTCTACGCCGCCGGCGACGCGGCACGTTCGATGCACAATATTGCCTTTGCGGTATCGGGTGGCGCCTTTGCGGGCGTCTGCGCCCACCAGTCGCTGGTGTTCGGCTAGAACCCGGCTTCCTCGCCGGCGATGCTGAGCCGCGCGCCGGCCTGGGCCAGGGCGGCAGCCAAGTCGTGCGGCGGCGAGCGGTCGGTGGCGAGTTCGGAAAAGCTGTCGAAGCCGCAGACCTGGACCAGACCAAGACGGCCGAATTTCGAGTGATCGGTGATGACCAGGGATCGCTGACCGCGCGACAGCACCATGCGGGCGAACTCGGCCTCATCCAGATCAAAATCCATGACGCCCATCACCGCGTCGACGCCGCCGGTGGAAATGATGGCGTGGCTGACCGAGAAGCGACTGACAAAATCGATTGCCGAGGCACCGAAAGCAGCACCGGAATCGCTGCGCAGCTCGCCGCCGGCCATATAGACCTTGTTGCCGTTGATGGTGGCCAGCGTGCGGGCGATGTCCGATGAGTTGGTGACGACCGTCAGGCGCCGGTGGCCAAGCAGTTCACGCGCAAGGAACGAGGTTGTCGTTCCGGTGTCGAGCATGATCGATTCCCCGTCGCGGATGGTGGCGGCGACCATGCGGGCAATGACGCGCTTGGCATCGGCGTTCTCACGCATGCGCCGCTCGAAGGGCGCTTCGCCGATCATCGACGGCAGGCCGATGGCGCCATGCATCTTGAGGACAGAGCCGTCACCAGTCAGTGGCTTGACGTCGCGGCGCACCGTCTCCAGCGACACGCCCAGCCGGTCGGCCAAACTGGCGATGGTGACGGTGCCCTCTTCCTGCAGGAGACGCAGGATCTCGCCGTGTCGTTTGGACTGGGCCATCTGGTTTCCCGAACTGATGCTCCTGACCGATTTTAAGGTAATTCAAGTGCTTTTAAAGGAACTACCTTATGCTTTCAGGCAAAATACCCAAAAAAAGTCACACCTTTTTATTGACAAGCGGGCAGCCCTGGCGTGAAATCGAAGACATCAACAGGCTTCAGATCTGCGGCTGGGGCAGAGCCGCAACTCAGCGATCAGGCCGTTTGGAACGTGCCTGTTCAAGGAATTTTCAGGTCCGCGGGGGCGGATGCCGGGCTCAAAAACCTGGCCAAGGGGCTCGTCGGTGCGGTGCGGGATACCGATCCTGGCGTCCCGCACCGACGAGATTATTTACGTTTTTCCCGCCATCGTTGCGCTGTTCACGGCGCCTTGTCGAAGCCCAGCAAACCAGGGATGTTCCGTGACCGCCGAAGATCGCATCCGCGCCCTGCCCTGCTGGACCGGTGGCATCGAGATCGCACCGCTGCCCGGCGGCCTGAGCAACGCGAATTATGTGGTCACGGACGCGGCCGGACGACATGTCGTGCGCTTCGGCAAGGACTATCCGTTCCACCATGTCTTTCGCGAGCGCGAGGTTATGACCGCGCGGGCGGCGCATGCCGCCGGTTTCGCGCCAGCCGTCCGCCATGCCGAACCGGGCATCCTGGTGACGGAATTTCTCGGTGCGAAAACCTATCTGGCGGAAGACGTGCGCGCCAATCTCGGCCGGGTCGCGGCCCTGATGCGCGCCTTCCACCGGGAGATGCCCAATCACGTCTCGGGCGCCGGCTTCATGTTCTGGGTGTTCCATGTCATTCGCGACTATGCGCGCACGCTTGAAGAAGGCGGCAGCCGCAAGCGCAGCGACTTGCCGCGCCTTTTGACACTGGCCGACGAACTGGAGCGCGCGCAGAAACTGCTGCCGATCGTCTTTGGCCATAATGACCTGTTGCCGGCCAATATTCTCGACGACGGCAACAGACTATGGCTGATCGACTTCGAATATGCCGGCTTCAACACGGCGATGTTCGACCTCGCAGGCGCCGCCTCCAACGCCGGCATGAGCGACGAGGAATCCTTTGCCTTCCTGACCGCCTACTTCATGAAGGAACCGGACGAGGCGATCCGCCGTTCGCACGCGGCCATGCAATGCGCCTCGCTGCTGCGCGAGGCGATGTGGAGCATGGTCTCCGAGCTCTATCTCGACGCGCCGGGCATCGACTACGTCGCCTACACCGAGGAAAACCTCGCCCGGCTCGACGCGGCACTGGAAAACTACCGGACAAAATACGGGATACAGAAATCATGACATTGCCGAGCCAGGCCGCCATCGTCGTCATCGGCGGCGGCATCATCGGCTGTTCGACGGCCTATCATCTGGCGCGCGACCACAAGGCTGACGTGGTGCTGCTGGAGCAGGGCAAGCTGACCTCGGGTTCGACCTGGCATGCCGCCGGCCTTGTCGGGCAATTGCGCTCGTCGGCGTCTATCACCCGCGTGCTGAAATACTCCGTCGACCTCTACAAGGGACTGGAGGCCGAGACCGGTCTCGCCACCGGCTGGAAGATGACCGGTTGCCTCAGGCTCGCCACCAACGCCGACCGCTGGACCGAGTACAAAAGGCTGGCGACGACAGCAAAAAGCTTCGGCATGGACATGCAATTGCTGTCGCCGGACGAGGTGAAAAGGATGTGGCCGCTGCTGGAGACCGGCGATCTCGTCGGCGCCTCCTGGCTGCCGACCGACGGCCAGGCGAGCCCCTCCGACATCACGCAGTCGCTGGCCAAGGGCGCGCGCATGCATGGCGCCAAACTGCTCGAGGATGTTCGCGTCACCGGCTTCGAGATGAAGGACGGCCGCATCACGGCGGTGAAGACCAGCAAGGGCGACATCGCCTGCGACAAGGTGGTCAACTGTGCGGGCCAATGGGCGCGGCAAGTGGGGGCCATGGCCGGCATCAACGTGCCGCTTCAGCCGGTGAAGCACCAGTACATCATCACCGAGAAGATCGACGGTCTGGCGACCGACGCGCCGACCATCCGCGACCCTGACCGACGCACCTATTTCAAGGAGGAAGTCGGCGGGCTGGTGATGGGCGGCTATGAGCCTAACCCGCAGGCCTGGGCGACTGGTCTCCCCGGCGACGACGTTCCCAATGATTGGGAATTCAGGCTGTTCGACGACGACTACGACCATTTCGAGCAGCACATGAGCCAAGCGATCGCGCGTGTGCCGGCGCTGGAAACCGTCGGCGTCAAGCAGATGATCAACGGGCCGGAGAGTTTTACGCCGGACGGCAATTTCATTCTCGGCACAGCGCCCGAATGCGCCAACATGTTCGTCGGCGCCGGCTTCAACGCCTTCGGCATCGCCTCGGGCGGCGGCGCTGGCTGGGTGCTGGCGCAGTGGGTGGTCGATGGCGAAGCACCGCTCGACCTGTGGGTGGTCGACATCAGGCGCTTTTCCAACCTGCACCGCGACCGTCAGTGGGTCTGCGACCGCACGCTGGAGGCCTATAGCAAACACTATACGATCGGCTTTCCGCATGAAGAGTACGCCAGCGGGAGGCCGCGCATCGTCTCGCCGCTGTACGAGCGGCTGAAACAGCAGCGCGCCGTGTTCGGCTCGAAGCTCGGCTGGGAGCGGCCGAACTGGTTCGCGCCCGAAGGCGTCGAGCCGCAGGACATCTATTCGATGGGCCGGCAGAACTGGTTCGCGGCGGTCGGCGACGAACACCGGCATGTGCGTGAAAAGGTCGGCATTTTCGATCAATCGTCTTTCGCCAAATACGAGCTGAGCGGGCCTGATGCGCTGAAGGCGCTGGACTGGATCTGTGCCAACGACGTCAGCAAGCCGGTCGGCCGGCTGACCTATACGCAGCTTCTCAACACGCGCGGCGGTATCGAAGCTGATCTCACTGTGGCGAGGCTGGCCGAGGAGAAATTCTATATCGTCACCGGCACCGGTTTCCGCACGCATGATTCCTCATGGATCAGCGATCATATCGGCGAAGGGCTCGATGCCAGGCTTGTCGACGTCACCGAGGATTTCGGCACGCTGTCGCTGATGGGTCCTCGGGCGCGCGACGTGCTCTCGGCGGCGACCGGAGCCGACGTGTCGAGTGCCGGCTTCCCGTTCGGCCATGTGCGCGAGATTACCATCGCCGGCCGCACGGTTCGGGCACTACGCGTCACCTATGTCGGCGAACTCGGCTGGGAACTGCATGTGCCGATCGCGGCCACCGGCGAAGTCTTCGACGCACTGATGGCGGCAGGCGAGAAGCATGACATCCGACCGGTCGGCTATCGGGCGCTGGAATCGCTAAGGCTGGAAAAAGGCTATCGCGCCTGGGGCTCTGACATCACCCCCAACGATACGCCGCAGGAAGCCGGGCTCGGTTGGGCGGTCAAGCTGCGCAAGAACACCGATTTCGTTGGACGGCGCGCGCTGGAGAAGACCAGCGGCGCGGCACTGAAGAAACGCTTTGCCGGCTTCACGGTCGACGACCCCGAGATCGTGCTGCTCGGCCGCGAAACCATCCTGCGCAATGGCGAACCGGTCGGTTATCTCAGCAGCGGCGGTTACGGCTACACGCTGGGCAGGAACATCGGCTACGGCTATGTGCGCAACGCCGACGGGGTGAGCGATGATTTTCTCGCTTCCGGCGACTATGAACTGGTGGTTGCGATGGAGAGGACAGCGGCCAATATCCACCTCGAGCCGATGTATGATCCGGCAGGCGCCAGGGTCAAAGCGTAGGTCAAATAACGCGCAAAGCGAGGCCGCGGCTTGGTACCGTGTCGGCCTCGCCGGGCATCGAGACGTAAGGACGCGTTTCCTCGACGCGGGTGACGAGGCCTTGCGCCTCGATCTCGCCGACACGCGTGGCAAAGCCGGCATCCCACAGCGTGTTCTTGACCGTCAGCACGATCACGCCGCCCGGCCGGCAGATGCGGATTAGCTCGTCCAGCCCTTCGACGCCGACATGACCCGATGTGAAGACGCCGGCCGAGATTATCCCGGCATAGGCATCATCGGCAAAGGGCAGATGACCGCCGAGCGCAAGGCAGTGGAGCGCGGAATAGACGCCCTTGCGGGCCGCCTGATCCAGCATGCCTTGTGAAATATCGAGTGCCTCGACCAGGGGATAACCAGCAATATCAAGCCATTCGCCGATGAGCCCGGTGCCGGCCCCGGCATCGAGCAGCGGTGCTGAACCGCGCGGCAGATGGCGGGCCAGCAACGCAAGGCAGATCGTCGGATGGCGATAGCCGGCGGCCGACATGTCGGCGTCATAGGTTTCCGACCAGCGGTCATAGAGTGCAGCCACCTCTTCGGGCCGTTTTGCCGCGTAGGCCGCGCCGAGCGCGCCCTGATGTTTGCTGTCCGCCACTTTTATCCAGTCCGCCAATTTTTGATCTCGCAGTGATGATAGCCAAAGCGCGAAAATTGTGGAACCGTCGCTGCGACAAATAACAGCGTGGGGGCGCAGGCATGGTGACAGACGAGGCGCGTGCGGCACTGGACGCCATTCCCATGCTGGCCGGCTACAGCGGGCCGCTGGAACGGCTGGGCGGCCTCACCAATCTCGTCTTCAAGGCCGGCGACTTCTGCCTGCGCATTCCCGGCAAGGGCACCGAGGAATACATCAACCGGGCCAACGAAGCGGTGGCCGCGCGCGAAGCTGCAAAAGCGGGGGTCAGTCCCGAGGTGCTGCATGTCGACCCCGGTACCGGGGTGATGGTGACACGCTACATCGCCGGCGCCGAAACGATGTCGCCGGAGAAATTCCGGACACGTCCGGGCAGTCCGGCACGCGCCGGCGAAGCCTTTCGCAAGCTGCACGATTCAGGCGCGGTGTTTCCCTTCCGCTTCGAATTGTTCGCGATGATCGACGATTACCTCAAGGTGCTGTCCACCAAGGAGGTCGCCCTGCCCGCCGGTTATCATGACGTGGTGCGAGACGCCGAGAGCGTCCGCTCGGCGCTGGCCGCCCATCCGCTGCCGATCGTCGCCTGCCACTGCGATCCGCTGTGCGAGAACTTTCTCGATACTGGCGAGCGGATGTGGATCGTCGACTGGGAATATTCGGGCATGAACGATCCGCTCTGGGACCTTGGCGACCTCAGCGTGGAGGGCAAGTTCGACGCCGCCCAGGACGAAGAGATGATACGCGCTTATTTCGGCGGCGAGGCGAGGCCGGCGGAGCGCGGCCGCATCGTCATCTACAAGGCAATGTGCGACCTGTTGTGGACCTTGTGGGGGCTGATCCAGCTCGCCAACAACAACCCGGTCGATGATTTTCGCGCTTATGCGGATGGCCGTTTCGCTCGCTGCAAGGCGCTGATGGAGACGCCGGAGTTTTCGCGGCATCTGGCAGCAATACACCGGGACTGAGCCTGGACTAACTCACGCCCTTCGGCACGTTTTCGGGCGGCACAGTGATCTCGACCACTTTCTGGCGATGGAAGATGAACAGGCCGGCGAGAACAACGATGGCCGAGCCGATCAGGATGCGCGGACCGGGAACGTCGCCGAAGAACACCAGGCCGAACACCACCGCCCACAGCAGCAGTGTGTAGTGCAGCGGCGCCAATGTCGAAGCCGGCGCCAGCTTGAGCGCCCTGGTGATCATCAGGTGGGCGCCGCAGGAGACGATACCGAGCAGCAGCATGGCGCCGAGATCGAGTGCCGACGGCGTCTGCCAGGCGCCGATGGTCAGCACACCGCCGACCAGCAGCGTGCCGATGGTTTGCCATGTCACCAGATTGGTGTCGCTGGTGCCACGCAGGCGGCGGTTGAGGATGATGGCGAAGGCGAAGGAGATGCTGCCTACCAGCGCAAAACCCGATGACAGCGAGAACGCCGCCGAGGACGGTTTCAGCATGATCAAAACGCCGCAGAAGCCGAGCAGGATCGCCATCCAGCGGCGCCAGCCGACCTTTTCGCCAAGCAAGAGGTGCGAGAGTGCCGCAACGTAGATCGGCCCGGCCATGTAGAAACTCATCACATCGGCAAGCGGCAGATAGACCACGGCGGCATAGAAGAGCGCGGTGTCGAGCGTGGTCATCACCACCCGCAGCAGCTGCAGCTCCAGACGTTCCATGCGAAACAGCTTGGCCGGGCCCTGATTGGCGATCATCGGGCCGAGCACGAAGAAGGCGCCGATAGAGCGGATCAGCACCACCTGACCGACGGAGAAGCTGGCCACCAGCCACTTGCCCATGGCGTCGTTCAGCGCAAACAGGAAGTCGCCGGCCAGCATCAGCAGAATGCCGGCCAGAAGCACATTCCTGATCGTCGAACTCTGCGCCACGGGCTGCGTCATGCCGATCCCGATTCCTCCCTAGTAAGCCGCGTCGTAGACGGAAGCGGCGGCTTTGACGAGGAGAAAACCGGAAATCGGCAAGGCCAGCCTCGGGAATCGGCTGGGTCTGCGCGATTCAGTTCCCTTTTGGCTGCGGCCTGAGAATAATGGGCCGATAGATCACCGGCCTGTCCCAGGGGTCGAAAGCCGGGGTGCGTCTGAGCTCCGCACGCCGCTCCAGATCGATGCGCTGCAGACACTCGGCAAAGGCGTCATTCTTCTTGACGAAGCCGTAGGACCGGCATTTCGCTTCGTCGGCGGCGCGGCGGTCCTCTGCCGTCACCGTCGTGCAGCCGGTGCAAAGCACCGTCAACGCCACCGCCATCACAGTCTTGCGCCACATGGAATCCTCCTCGAATAAAAGTGGAGCCTTTATGTGGACTTATTTCCGGACGGGCGAAGCTCAGACCCTTGATGCAGATGCGGTGTCCTATTGGTCCTGATGCGAATGGTGCCGTCGGTTCACAAGTACCGGCCTTCCGTCGATGGACAGCCTGGTTTCCTGCTTCGTCCGCTCCGCCACCACCTTGCCCCTGGCGATGACGCACAGGCGTTCGGCGCGCAGGCGCAGGGCCTCCACCGGATTGCCGGCATCGAGGACGACCAGGCTGGCGCGCTTGCCGACCGCCAGGCCGAGATGATCGAGGCCCATGATCGCGGCATTGACGTTGGTGACCATGTCGAAGCAGCGCGCCATCTCGGCCGGGCTCGACATCTGAGCGACGTGCAGGCCCATGAAGGCGACATCGAGCATGTCGGCGGTGCCTAGCGAATACCAGGGATCGAGCACGCAATCCTGGCCCCAGCCGACGCGAATGCCGAGCGCCAGCATTTCCTTGACCCGAGTCAGGCCCCGGCGCTTCGGGAAGGTGTCGTGGCGGCCCTGCAGCATGATGTTGATCAGCGGATTGGGAATGACCGAGACGCCGGCCTCGGCGATCAGCGGCAGCAGCTTCGAGACATAGTAATTGTCCATCGAATGCATCGAGGTGAGGTGCGAACCGGCGACCTTGCCCTGCAGACCAAGGCGCTGCGTCTCATACGCAAGCTGTTCGATGTGACGCGACAGTGGATCATCAGTCTCGTCGCAATGCAGGTCGACCATCAGGCCGCGCCTGGCCGCGATCTCGCACAACTCCGTTACCGAACGCGTGCCGTCGGCCATGGTGCGCTCAAAATGCGGGATGCCGCCGACGATGTCGACGCCCATGTCCAAGGCGCGGATGGTGTTCTCCCGAGCCGTTGGCGAGCGATAAAACCCGTCCTGCGGGAGGGCGACCAGTTGCAGGTCGATATAGGGGGCGACCGTCTTCTTGACCTCGAGCAGCGCCTCGACCGCCAGCAGCCTGTCATCGCAGACATCGACATGGGTACGGATTGCGAGCAGGCCCATCGACACCGCCCAGTCGCAATAGGCCAATGCGCGATCACGCACCGCCTCATGCGTCAAAAGCGGCTTCAACTCGCCCCATAGCGAAATGCCTTCGAGCAGCGTACCCGACGCGTTGATGCGCGGAATGCCGTAGGAGAGCGTCGCGTCCATGTGGAAATGCGGATCGACGAAGGGTGGCGAGACCAGATTGCCGCGGGCGTCGACCTCGGTCCGCGCAGGACCCTGCAGGGTGGGCTCGATCGCCGTGATCGTCTCACCGTTGATGCCGATGTCGGCAACCCTGCCATCAGGCAGTGTGCCGCCGCGAACGATAAGGTCGAAAGCCATCTGTCGTCATCCCGTCAAAAGAATCATCTGATAGTGCCGAGGCTGAAAATCGCATCCCGTCGATGCCGCTTGCAACAGCGGTTTGTCCGCGGCGGCCGCGGATGGTTCCATCCGGCCGCAACTCCCTCTATAAGCCGCCTTCGTTGTCCCGGTTTCAAGGATCCGCCGTTTGTTTCGTTTCTTCCGCTCGACGGAAAACCAGCGCCTCGTTGCGAGGTTGATCCGGGAATCCTTTTATCAGCACAGGTTTGGCTACGGCGCCGCGATCTTGTCGATGCTTGTGGTGGCCGCCACGACCGGCGCCAGCGCCTGGATTCTCAAAGAGATCACCGACGAATTCGTGGTCTTCAAGCGGATTGACCGCGTCAACCTGATTGCGGCGGGGGTCGCCACGATCTTCATTCTCAAGGGTCTCGCCAACTTCATCCAGGCCTATTTCATGAGCCGGGTCGGCAACGCCATCATCGCCGACCGCCAGCGCAAGATCTACGACCGCATCCTGGCGCAAGGCATCGAATTCTACCATTCGACCTCGTCGTCCGACCTGATCACACGCATGACCAACAATGCGCAGGCGGCGCGCAACGTGCTCGACCTCGTTGTCACGTCCTATGTGCGCGATCTGTTGTCGCTGGTTGTCCTGGTAGGAGTCATGGTCTGGCAGCAGCCAGCCTTGTCTATAATCTGCTTCGTCGTCGGCCCCTTGGCTATCTACGGGGTCAACCGCATCCTCAAACGTGTTCGCAAGTTCGCCGCGATGGAGTTTCGCTCGGTCGGCCAGATCGTGCAGGTGATGCAGGAAACGGCAATCGGCGTCCGCGTTGTCAAATCCTTCAACCTCGAAGGCGCAATGCGCAACCGCATGTACAAGGCCGTGTCGGACGTCGAGAACCGCGCCAACAACATCGCGACGCTGGAGGCTGCGACAAGCCCGGTGATGGAGACGCTAGCCGGGCTGGCAATTGCCGGGGCCATCTTCGTCAGCGGCTTCCTGGTCTTGCAGGGCGGCCAGATGCCGGGAAACATCATGGCCTTTATCGGGGCGCTCCTGTTTGCCTATGAGCCGGCAAAGCGCCTTGCGCGCGTGCGCATATCGCTGGAAAGCGGTATTGTCGGCGTGCGCATGATGTTCGAGCTCGCCGACCAGCCGCTGACTCTGGTCGAGAAGCCCGACGCGAAGCCGCTTCTGGCCGGACCGGGCGAGATCCGGTTCGACGCCGTCGACTTCGCTTATCAGAACGGGCCGCCGGTGCTGGACAGGTTCGATCTGACGCTTGCGCCCGGCAAGATGACGGCGCTGGTCGGGCCTTCCGGTGGCGGCAAGTCGACCGTCCTGAACCTGATCATGCGCATGTACGACCCGAAGAGCGGCAAGGTGCTGCTCGACGGCCAGGATATTTCCCATGCGACGCTCGCATCGCTGCGGGAAAAGATCGCCTATGTCAGCCAGGACACGTTCCTGTTTGCCGGCACCATCATGCACAACATCCGGCTTGGGCGCGAGGGTGCGACCGACGAAGAGGTGATCGCCGCCGCCAAGGCGGCCAACGCCCATGACTTCATCAGCGCACAGGCGAAAGGCTACGAGACGGATGTCGGCGAGAATGGCGGCCTGCTATCGGGCGGCCAACGCCAACGGATCTCGATCGCACGCGCCATGCTGCGCAATGCCGAGATCCTGCTGCTGGACGAAGCTACCAGCGCGCTTGATGCCGAATCGGAAGCGCTGTTCCGCGACGCGCTGCAGCAATTGACGGAAGGCCGCACGACGATCGTCATCGCGCACCGTCTGTCGACGGTGCACCAGGCAGACACGATCGTGGTGCTCGAAGCCGGCAAGGTGGTGGAAAGCGGCCCGCACAAGACCTTGCTCAAGCAGGGTGGGCTCTACCAGAAGCTTTATGAGTATCAGTTGATGCCGTGATGGTGTTCCGGATGTTGGAGCCAGCCCCCTCATCCGGCCCTTCGGGCCACCTTCCCCCCGAGGGGAGAAGAGATCGTCAGCGCCGGCGCCAGCCTCTTGTCCCCAGCGGGGAGAAGGTGGCCGCGTAGCGGCCGGATGAGGGGGCCTGGGCGCAAACCTTATTCCGGCACAAACCTCACCGCGCCCTTGGCCGCGCTGGTCGCCATGGCGGCATAGGCGCGCAAGGCGGTCGTCACCTTGCGCTTGCGCTTTTCCTCGGGCTTCCAGGCCAGGGCGCCCTTGGCCTCCATCGCCGCCCGGCGGGCAGCGAGTTCCGCCTCATCGACAGCCAGGCGGATGCTGCGGTTCGGGATGTCGATCTCGATCGTATCGCCCTCCTGCACCAGCCCGATCAGCCCGCCTTCGGCGGCTTCCGGCGACGCATGGCCGATCGACAGGCCCGACGTGCCTCCCGAGAAGCGGCCGTCGGTGACCAGGGCGCAGGCCTTGCCGAGCCCTTTCGACTTCAGATAGCTGGTTGGATAAAGCATTTCCTGCATGCCTGGGCCGCCGCGCGGCCCTTCATAGCGGATGACGACCACATCGCCGGCCTTGATCTCGTTGGACAGGATCGCCTTGACGCTCGAATCCTGGCTTTCGAAGACGCGGGCCGGGCCGGTGAACTTCAGGATCGATTCATCGACGCCGGCGGTCTTCACGATACAGCCGTCGAGAGCCAGATTGCCTTTCAGCACGGCGAGGCCGCCATCCCTGGAAAAGGGATGTTCGGTCGAGCGGATGACGCCTTTCTCGCGGTCGAGATCGAGTTCGTCCCAGCGGCGGTCCTGGCTGAAAGCGACCTGTGTCGGCACGCCACCAGGGGCGGCGAGGAAGAAATCGCGCACACTCTGGCTGGTCGTGCGGGAAATATCCCAATGGTCGAGCGCTTCGCCCAGCGTTCGCGTGTGCACCGTCGGCAGGTCGCGGTTGAGCAGGCCGGCATTGTCGAGCTGGCCGAGGATGGCCATGATACCGCCGGCGCGGTGCACGTCTTCCATGTGCACGTCGGACTTGGCCGGAGCAACCTTGCACAGCACCGGCACCTTGCGCGACAGCGCGTCGATGTCGTCCTGATCGAAATCGATCTCGCCTTCATGCGCGGCAGCCAGGATGTGCAGCACGGTGTTGGTCGAGCCGCCCATGGCGATGTCGAGGGTCATGGCGTTCTCGAAGGCGCCCTTCGAGGCGATGTTGCGCGGCAGAGCCGTCTCGTCATCCTGTTCGTAGTAACGCTGAGCGAGATCGACGATCAGGTGGCCGGCCTCGACGAACAGCCGCTTGCGGTCGGCATGGGTGGCCAATGTCGAGCCGTTGCCGGGCAGCGACAGGCCAAGCGCCTCGGTCAAACAATTCATCGAATTGGCGGTGAACATGCCCGAGCAGGAGCCGCAGGTCGGGCAAGCCGAGCGCTCGATGACCTTGACGTCCTCGTCGGAGACCCTGTCGTCGGCGGCCGCCACCATGGCATCGACCAGGTCGAGAGCCTGCGTCTTGCCGGCGAGCACCACCTTGCCGGCTTCCATCGGACCGCCGGAAACGAAGACGGTCGGGATGTTGAGGCGCAACGATGCCATCAGCATGCCGGGCGTGATCTTGTCGCAATTGGAGATGCAGACCATGGCGTCGGCACAGTGAGCATTGACCATGTATTCGACGGAATCGGCGATCAGCTCGCGCGACGGCAGCGAATAGAGCATGCCGTCATGGCCCATGGCGATGCCGTCGTCGACGGCGATGGTGTTGAATTCCTTGGCGACGCCGCCGGCCTTCTCGATCTCGCGCGCGACCAACTGGCCGAGATCCTTCAGATGGACATGGCCCGGCACGAACTGGGTGAAGGAGTTGACCACCGCGATGATCGGCTTGCCGAAATCGCTGTCCTTCATGCCGGTGGCGCGCCAGAGGCCGCGAGCGCCGGCCATGTTGCGGCCATGGGTGGTGGTGCGGGAGCGATAGGCAGGCATGTTTTTTCCTTGGTGGCTGGCCACAGCCATGCATGGCGCGGCGGAGCTGAATTCGGACCGCAGGCGTTATAGACGCGCAAGCCCGGTCTGGCCACAATTTTGCAATGCGCCAGATTCTCTCAAAAAAATGCGTAGCACTGTCGGATGGCGCACTGCATGCCCGTCCTTAGGCAGACGACATGGAAATGGCACCACGTTCGGAGTCAGCCGTTTCGCCGTAACGCAACCAAAACAACCCGAGGAGCACGACATGCAAAAGATCACCACCTGCCTGTGGTTCGACGGCCTGGCCGAAGAGGCCATGAATTTCTACGTCTCCATCTTCAAGAATTCGAAGGTGCTGAGCGTAATGCGCTGGCCCGAAGGCCACGCCGATGAAGGCAAGGTGCTGGTGACCACGTTCGAACTCGACGGGGTGCAATTCCAGGCGCTCAATGGTGGACCGCAGTTCAAGCACACCGAGGCGATGTCGCAGTCGATCGACTGCAAGACGCAGGAAGAGGTGGATTACTTCTGGGACAAGCTCATCGAAGGTGGCGGCCAACCGTCGCAATGCAGCTGGCTGAAGGATAAATTCGGCGTCTCCTGGCAGGTTGTGCCGGAGCAGCTGCCGCGCCTGCTGCTGGATCCGGACCGGGCCAAGGCCGGCCGCGTGATGTCGGCGATGATGCAGATGAGCAAGATCGACATCGCCAGGATCGAGGAAGCGGCGAGAGGATAGTCGAGGGTTGGCGCTGCCCCTCATCCGCCCTTCGGGCACCTTCTCCCCGTGAACGGGGAGAAGGGAAAACTGGCGCCTACGCCGCCTTGTCGCGGACCTGATAGTCCTTGATCGTGGCAAACTTGATCGCCTTCCAGCGTTCCGCTTCGTAGTTCAGCGAGAAAGCGTGCTGGGCGAGGAACACCGGATCATTGTCGAGGTCGCGGGCGATGTCACCGCGATGCGCCTCGATGAAGCGAAGCGTCTCGGCTTTGTCGTCGGCCGATATCCAGCGGCAGACTGAAAACCGCGACATCTCGAATTCGACCGGCAGCGTGTATTCGAAGTTCAGCCGTTCCTTCAGCACGTCGAGCTGCAGCGCGCCGACGACGCCGACGATGGCCGGCGAGCCATCCTCCGGCGAAAACAGCTGCACGACGCCCTCCTCTGCCATCTGGTGCAGCGCTTCCTTGAGTTTTTTCGCCTTCATCGCGTCGCCGAGGCGCACACGACGCAGGATTTCCGGGGCGAAATTCGGAACGCCGCGGAACAGTATCTCCTCGCCTTCGGTCAGCGTGTCGCCGATGCGCAGCGTGCCATGGTTGGGGATGCCGACGACGTCACCGGCAAAAGCCTCGTCAGCGGTAACGCGGGTCCGGGCAAAGAAGAACTGCGGCGCCGACAGCGACATCGGTTTTCCCGTGCGCACCAGCTTGGCCTTCATGCCGCGCTCGAGCTTGCCCGAACAGACACGGACGAAGGCGATGCGGTCGCGGTGATTGGGATCCATGTTGGCCTGGATCTTGAAGACGAAGGACGTCATCTTCTCTTCGGTCGCCTCGACCTTGCGGGTGTCGGCCTCCTGCGCGCGCGGCGGCGGTCCAAAAGCGCCGAGTGCCTCGATCAGGTCGCGCACGCCATAGTTGCGTAGCGCCGAACCGAAATAGACCGGCGTCAGATGGCCCTCGCGGAAGGCCTCAATATCAAGGGGTCTGCACGCTTCTCGCGCGAGTTCCAGTTCCTCGATGAAGGCTTCGCGCTCGTTTTCGGGCAGCAGCCCGGCGACGCGGTTGGAATCGGGGCCGTTGACCGGCGTGCGTTCCTTCTCCGCGTCGCCCCTGCGCACGGCATTCAGCGCCAGATGATAGGTGCCGGCAAAATTCTTGCCGCGGCCGATCGGCCAGGTGACGGGGGCAGTATCCAGCGCCAGCTTCTGTTCGATCTCGTCCAAAATCTCGAACGGATCGCGGCTTTCGCGGTCCATCTTGTTGATGAAGGTGATGATCGGGATGTCGCGCAGGCGGCAGACTTCGAACAGTTTCAGCGTGCGTGGCTCGATGCCCTTGGCGGCATCGATGACCATGACCGCCGAGTCGACCGCCGACAGCGTGCGGTAGGTGTCGTCGGCGAAATCCTCGTGGCCGGGCGTGTCGAGCAGGTTGAAGACATTGTCCTCATACTCGAAGGTCATCACCGAGGTGACGACCGAGATGCCGCGTTCGCGCTCGATCTTCATCCAGTCGGACCGCGTCTGGATCTTGTCCTTCTTGGCCTTGACCTCGCCGGCGAGCTGGATGGCGCCGCCGAACAGCAGCAGCTTTTCGGTGAGCGTCGTCTTGCCGGCGTCCGGGTGCGCGATGATCGCGAAGGTGCGGCGGCGTGCCACTTCTTCTTCTATTGCTTCGGGCATTCTCTGGGATTTCCGTGTGACAGGCCGGGCTTCTAGCAGCGCAGTGCCGGCCTGTCGACCGGTCCGGCGGCTCGGGCGCTGCTGATCGCCGCCTCACCGTCAGAGCATACAGCTCAGTCGTGCTGTGGCTCCGGCCAGTGCATTGCCGCATATTTTACGCTGCGCGATGTTGGCAAGCGGCTGCCGGGATGGCACTGGATGAACATCCCTCCGGATGACGAGGAAGAGGAGCAAGCATGACTGCGGCGAAACAAGTAATCGTCATCGGCGCCGGCATCATCGGTGCCTCCACCGCCTGGCATCTGAGCAGAGCGGGTGCGCAAGTGACGGTGATTGCCGACAGTGCTGCCGGTGGGGTGGCGACGCCAAATTCGTTCGCCTGGATCAACGCCAGCTGGGGCAATCCGGAGCCCTATTTCCGGCTGCGCACCCGCGCCATGGCCGAATGGTCGCGGCTGGCGCAGGACCTGCCCGACCTGCCGCTTATCTGGTGCGGCGGCCTGTGCTGGGACTTACCGGCGGCCGACATGGAAACCTACGCCACGGAACATTCCGCCTGGGGCTATGGCATCAGCCAAGTCGACCGCGCCGGTGCAGCGCGCATCGAACCTAATCTCACCGAGCTTCCGGATTTTGCCCTGCATGTTGCCGAAGAAGGTGTCGCAGAGCCCGTGGCCGCCGTCCGTGCCCTATTGGCAGACGCGAAGCGACATGGCGCGAAGACCATCTCCAGCACGGTGACGGCCCTGGTCCAGACCGGCGGCAGGATCACCGGTGTCGACACATCGCATGGCCTGATTGCATCGGACGAGGTGGTGGTCGCGGCCGGCGTTGGCTCGCCGGAGATCGCCGCGACCGCCGGGATCAACCTGCCGATCGAAACGCCGCCCGGCCTGATCGTCCATTCGCGACCGCACGAAAAGCTGCTCAACGGGCTGGTGCTGGCCGAGCGGCTGCACATGCGCCAGACGGCGGAAGGCCGCATCATCGCCGGCTCGGATTTTGGCGGAGCCGATCCGGGCATGGATGCCGAAGCCACCGCCCACGCCCTGTTTGCGGCCATGAAGGCCATGCTGCGCGACAGCGATGGGTTGGAACTCGATTTCCACACGGTCGGCTACCGGCCGACGCCGATCGACGGCTTTCCGATCATTGGCCGCGCCGAGGGCTTGGACGGTGTCTATGTCGCCGTCATGCATTCCGGCATCACGTTGGCGCCGGCCATCGGCCTGTTCGCCGCTCGGGAAATCCTCGACGGCGAGCGCGACCCCTTACTTGCCCCTTATGGATTGTCGCGTTTCGCTCAATAGGCGGGCGGACGCCGAAAGCCGCCGGTCAGTGGTTCGATTGCCCTGGCGATGCCGAGCAGCTGTGACTCCGACCAGCGTTTGCCGACCAGTTGCAAGCCGATCGGCAAGCCCTCGCTGCCCTGTCCGCATGGGATGGAAAGCGCCGGATGGCCGCTGTAGTTGAAGACGGCGCCATAGGCCGGCAGCATCCAGTAGCTCTGCTCCTTGCCGTCGACCGTGATCGGCGTGCCCGGCTCGCAATGCGGGAAGGCGGAAGTCATGGCGACCGGGCAGAGCAGCGCGTCATGGTTTTCGAAAAACCGGTCCCAGGCGAGAATGGACCTGTCGCGGCGGGCGAGTGCCTCGAACCAATGCGAGACCGGTGTCGGGTTCTCCGGCGACTCCGGCTGGGCGGCCTCCAGCATCATGCCGATCAGCGCGCCGCCCTGCTCCAGATCGTGGTGCAGATCGAGTTTCGGCAGTTTTGCCTCCTCAACGAGGGCACCGGCCGATTGCAGCTGCCTTGCGAGGTTTTCGACCGCGGCGCTGATGTCGCCGGCCACCGGAAAGCCGGGAAAGGACGGCGCGAAGGCGATGCGCAATGTCCTAGGGTCGAGCTTCGGCATATCCTGGACCGGCACCGGAGCAAGATCGGTGTCGCTTCCATCCGGGCCGGCGATGATTTGATAAATCAGCGCCAAATCTTGCACGCTGCGCGCCAACGGCCCGAGGCAGGACATCAGCCGCACGCTGCGCGCGGCACC
Source organism: Mesorhizobium sp. WSM4809 (assembly GCF_055811655.1). NCBI lineage: Bacteria > Pseudomonadati > Pseudomonadota > Alphaproteobacteria > Hyphomicrobiales > Phyllobacteriaceae > Mesorhizobium > Mesorhizobium sp. WSM4809. Next base: position 178,112 of record NZ_JBVVQW010000004.1, on the reverse strand, counting down.
GCCGGGATCGGGGAAGGCACCGGCCAGCGAGACACGATGCTCCGTCGGCTTCAAGCCATAAACACCGCAAAAGGCGGCCGGCAGCCGGATCGAATCCTGCATGTCTGTGCCCACGTCGAACGGCGTCATCCCCAAGCAAATTGCCGCTGCCGCGCCTCCGCTGGAGCCTCCCGCCGTGCGCTGGAGATTCCATGGATTGTTGGTGCGGCCGAACAGCGGGTTGTTCGATTGCCAGTCCGAAAGCATGGCCGCGACATTGGTCTTGGCCATCAGCACGCCGCCGGCCGCTTTCAGTCTGATGACGACCGGGCTGTCCTGCTTGGCGACATAGTCGGCAAAGGGCGGGAAGCCGACCGTGGTCCTTATGCCTGACGTTTCGTGCATGTCTTTCAGCGTGAACGGCACGCCATGCAGAGGTCCGGGTGCGGCGCCGCGCGCCTGGGCAGCGTCCGCCTTCTTGGCACGCTCGCGGGCGCCTTCCCTGTCGAGCGAGATGACGGCATTCACCGCATGGTTGTGCGCATCGATTTGCGCCAGATAGGCGTCGAGTGCTTCCACGGCGGAGATTTTGCGCTTGGCGATGGCTGCAGCGAGATCGACGGTTGAGGAGAAGACGATGTCCATGAGGAATGCTCCGGCTTGGCCGCGCGTGCCTGACCAATTGGCGGAACGCGGCGCGATTTCAAGCGGAGTTGAGCATTCGGTATTCGCTAGTGCTTGATCGAAGTTGTGCTGCCGATGTCGGCACTCTACGGCGCCCCCCTCTGGCCTGCCGGCCATCTCCCCCTCAAGTGGGGAGATTGGATAGCGTCACGGCTTTCGCCAATCTTCAACGTTGCAAGAACGCGCGGTCGGCGAAGCTGCCAATCTCCCCACTTGAGGGGGAGATGTCCGGCAGGACAGAGGGGGCGCTGGCCCGCGACTTTGCAGCATTTGCGATCCGGCGAAGAAACTTACCCGACCAGCGCCAGCTTTGCCGCCGCTGGAGCAAACGGGCGAATGCTGATGCCGTCCCGCGTCATCGTGACAAAACTCGATGGCGGGATCGCTTGCCAGTCGCCGCCCTCGCGGTCGAACGGCTCGGACACGATGCAGCGGCCGCCGCCCTTGCGCAAGACGGAGGTGTAGAGCGTCGGCGCGTGGGCGTCGGTGGCATAGCGCACCGCATGCAGCGCCTGTCCATCCGAGAAGGCGGCGGTGAGCTTCAGCGCTGGTTCGAGGCCGGCGCGGCGCGAGGCTTCGAGCACGCGGCTAGTGGCGCGGGACACCGCGCCTTGCGGATCGCCGGCCAACCCTTCGTCGGTCATCAGCAGGAAAAAGAGTTCGGAATCGGTGGTGCCTTCGCGCTGGTCGAAGACGGCGTCTGACAGCGAATTCTCCAGCGCGCGGCGGATCTTCTCGAAGCCGCCGATCTGGCCGTTGTGCATGAACGACCAGGCGCCGGAGATGAACGGATGGCAATTCATGCGGCTGGTGGCGCCGCCGGTGGACGCCCGTACATGGGCGAGGAACAGGCCGGATTTGATCTGCCGGCACAGGCTTTTCAGATTGGGATCGGACCAGGCCGGCAGGATATCGCGATAGAGACCCGGCTCTGGGCGGTCGCCATACCAGGCAAGGCCGAAGCCGTCGCCATTGGTCGGCGATTTCGATTCCTGGGCGCAATGGCTCTGGGCGATCAGCGAGTGACAGGGCGCCGTGAGGATGTCTTCGAGAAAGACCGCTTCACCGAGATAGGCCGCCCACCGGCACATCGCTTCTGTCGTCCTCTAGGCGCGATCCATAAGAGCCGCAGGCTCCTTGATCGCGTGTGTGTCTCTGTTGTGCGTCCGCTCGTAAAGCTCGCGAACGATTCGGCTGGCGGTAGTTTCAAACAGAAATGGCAAGAAAGCATGAACGAGCGCAGCACAAGCCGCCATCAACAGGCGCGACGAAAACCAGGCGGCAAAGCCCATGTGGCTGAAATAGGTTTCGCCGACCTTGGCCGGGTGAGAGGTGAAAATCTTGGCGACCGACATGCTGGTTCCCCTTCAGCGCTTCAAGTTCCTGATATGAGTATCCTGACACGCTTCGCCGGTTCATCGGTCTCAAAATGTCCTTGTATTTCGGTGATCCTTGGGACAAACATCCCACATGACGCTGGAAATTGACGAAATCGACCGGAAATTGCTCGCTGAGCTGCAACGCGACGGCACGCTGTCGGTCGACCAGCTGTCGGAACGGGTGGCGCTGTCGCGCAATGCCTGCTGGCGCCGAGTGAGGCGGCTGGAAGAGGCTGGTGTCATCACCGGCAGGGTGGCGCTGGTCGATGCCGAAAAGCTCGGGCTTGGCCTTTCCGTCTTCATCCTGATCCGCACGTCCAACCACGATCCGGAGTGGCTGCAGAAGTTCCGGGCGGCGGTGACCGGCTTTCCCGAGATCATCGGCGTCTACCGCATGTCCGGCGACCTCGATTATGTCTTGCGCGCCCGCGTCGCCGACGTGAAGGCCTATGACCGGCTCTATCAGCGGCTGATTGCCAAGGTGGCGCTGTCGGACGTTTCCGCGTCGTTCGTGATGGAGGAAATCAAGGAAACGACCGTCGTTCCGATGGAACTGCGTTAGGGGCAGCGCATGTGGGATTGGGTAGTGTCTCGGTATGAACTGGGCGCTTCTGGTCTTTAGGTCCGGTGGGCCTCGTGTAGCCTTAGCAATTCTGACTTGGCATCCACCAAAACCTGTTTCCAATGAGCGATATCGTCCGGCGTCGCTGGTTCTGGCAAAGCGTTTGCTGCATAGGCCTTCAACATGGCCTCAGCGAGACGCTTGCTAGACTCTGCAGTGCTTCTCAATAGGGCTAAGATGTCGGGTTGGTCATCGGCCTGATTATCCATGCGGCCAACATATCGAAATTCGAACAGTTAGGCGACAAACTACCGGACCGGCCATCGTGCCGCCCAAAAGAAAGCCGTTGATAGAATTACAGTCGAGTTGACCGAATCGCCGTTCGCGCCGATAGGATCGATTTTATGCGCGCAGCCCTTCAAACTTCCTCCGTCATCGGTCCGACCGTCGGCTTCGTCAGGTTGCCGCATGCTGAAGGACTTCCCCTTCCCGCCTATGAAAGCACTGGTGCCGCCGGCATGGATCTGCGCGCCGCTGTGCCGGACGACCGGCCGCTGCTGATCCTTCCGGGAAAGCGCGCTCTGGTGCCGACCGGGCTGATCCTGGAAATTCCGGAAGGCATGGAGGGCCAGGTGCGGCCCCGCTCCGGACTTGCTTTCAAGCACGGCCTGACCGTCCTCAACACGCCCGGCACCATCGATAGCGACTATCGCGGCGAGGTGAAGGTGCTGCTGATCAATCTCGGCGATGAAGACTTTGCCGTGACGCGCGGCATGCGCGTCGCCCAGATCATCTTCGCTGCGGTGGCCCAGGCGACCGTGGAAGAGCGCAGTCTGGCCGGTGGTACGGCGCGTGGCGCGGGCGGGTTCGGATCGACCGGCACCGCCTGATGCCTGAACTGCCTAAGCTTGTCATCTTCGACTGCGACGGGATCCTGGTCGATACAGAGAATTTGGCCAATCGGCGTCTCGCCGAATGGCTGACCGCTGCCGGCTATCCGACAAGCTTCGAATATTGCCGCAAGAATTTCTCCGGCCGCAGCATGGCGTCCGTGCAGAAAGAGATCGAAGAAGAGACCAGCGTCAGGCTCGGCGCCGGTTTCGTCGATCGCTGGAACGCCGGCCTGCCGGACCTGTTTGCCCACGGCGTCGAAGCGATCCCCTACGTCCGCGAGTTCGTCGAAGCCGTGCGTTCAGCCGGTATCGCCTATTGCGTCGCCACCTCGGCCCGGGTGTCGAAGATGCACATCACGCTTGGCCAGACCGGGCTGCTGCCGCTGTTCGAACACGCGATGTTTTCCTCGACCATGGTCAGCCGTGGCAAGCCGTTCCCGGACCTGTTCCTGCATGCGGCCAAGACCATGGGCTTCGCGCCTGCCGACTGCATCGTCATCGAGGACAGCGTCGCCGGCACGCAGGCCGGGATCGCCGCCGGCATGCGGGTGTTTTCCTACCATGCCGATCCCTATTCCGACCGCGCCGGCCTGATCCAGGCCGGCGGCATCCTGTTCGACGACATGCGCGAGCTGGCCGGGCTGGTGCCGATCCACTGACCTGATCTTCAGCCTGCAGCTGTACGCCTCGATTGTCCGTGCTAGCTTGGCGCCGCCAACTCGAGGCCACGCATGAACCCCAGCCTGCTCCGCCTCATCCTCGCCTTGATGCTGGCGCCGTTTCTATGGACCGCGGCCGGCGCGCAAGCCATCAGCTTTCCGGAGCTCGGCAGCGCTCTGCCCGGCCGCACGGATGTCACCTATCTCGACCTCGCGAGGATGGTCATTCCGGATCTCGCTGCGGACAAGGACGGCTTCTATAGGGGTGGGTTGCCGATCGAGATGCGTCATATCGAGGGACCGGACAGCGGCGGTTCGCCGCCCGAGACTTCGGGCTTTTCCAATGCCGCGGTGCTCGCCATCAAGGCCGGCGGCAAGGATCGGCTGACCATGCTGTTCGACCTTGGCGATTCTCCCGACAGCGCCGAAGGCTATGCGGTGCTGGCGCTCTACGACATCACGGCCAAGCCAAAGCTGCTCGACGCCGTCAATGTCGCGCTCGACCGCGGCACCTATTTCCACGAGCCGGGCAGACTTTCGGTCAGCGCCAACGATGACGTCCTCATCACCATGAGCGCGCATTTCAATTCGAGCCAGAACTATGTGATCACGCCGCTGATCATGATCCGCGACGACAAGTTCGAACCGATCGACATGATCTATACGTTCGACGAAAACCTGTGCGCCTACAGCCGCAAGCAGGACGTGACTTTGCAGACCGTAGGCGACGGCCAGCCTTATGCCGCCATCAAGGTGACCGTGACCGACTCTACTGTGCTGAACGGCGAAAGCTGTGACGACACTCCGCCCAGACCAGAGTCCCACGAGATTTCCGTCACCTATCACTGGGACAAGGAGACATCGCGCTACACCAAGGATTCCGACGCGCTGGACAAATTGGCAGGAGAGAACGCCAATCGCTTCTGAACCAACCGCATTCGTTTGCCCGGTCAAATCGGGCAGGATAAAATCCGCTTAGCCACACCGCACATGATGGGGGAACTACCATGGACAAGGGCAAGATCTTTCGCGACCTGCATGCCTCGACCTTCGTCATGCCCAATCCCTGGGATATTGGCACGACGAAGCTGCTGACCTCGTTCGGTTTCACGGCGCTGGCGACGACCAGCGCCGGCTTTGCTTTTTCACGCGGCCTGCCGGATGGCGCCGTAACCTTCGACCAGATGATCCACCATTGCCGCGAGGTGACGGCGGCGACCAGCCTGCCTGTCTCCGCCGACCTCGAGAAGGGCAAGGGCGACAGCGCCGAGCAGGCCGCCGAAACCATCTTCGCGGCGGAAGCGGCCGGTCTTGCCGGCTGCTCGATCGAGGACCACACCGGCGATCCCGACAAGCCGATCTATGATTTCGCGCATGCCGTCGAGCGCATTGCGGCGGCGGTGGAGGCGGCGCGGGCGCTGAAGCGCGATTTCGTCTTCACGGCGCGGGCTGAGAATTTCCTGTGGGGCAAGTCCGACCTCGACGACACCATCAAGCGGCTGCAGGCCTTCGAGAAGGCCGGCGCCGACGTGCTCTATGCGCCCGGCATCGGCGACGTCGAGATGATCCGCACGCTCTGCTCGGCGGTCAGCAAGCCGGTCAATGTCATGGCAAAGCCTGGCTTCACCATCGCCGACCTCGCCATGGCCGGCGTCAAGCGCATCTCGCTCGGGCCGTGGCTGACCAATTTCGCCTATGGCATGCTGGAAACGGCGGCGCGCGAGATCCAGCAGGACGGCACCTTCGGCTTCACCCGCGCCGCCATGCCGTTCGGCAAATTGCAAGCCCTCTTCGGCAAGTCTTCAGCTTGAACGGGGCCCATCGCATGACGCTTACCGTCGTCGATATGCATACCGGCGGCGAGCCGCTCAGGATCGTCACCGGCGGCTATCCCAGTGTCCCCAGGGGCACGATCCTGGAAAAGCGCGCCTATGTGCGGGACCATCTCGATCATCTCAGGAAGATCCTGATGTTCGAGCCGCGCGGCCATTACGACATGTATGGCGCCTTGCTGGTCGAACCCGACCTGCCCGGCGCCGACCTCGCCGTGCTGTTCATGCACAATGAGGGCTATTCGACGATGTGCGGCCACGCCATCGTCGCGCTCGGCCGCTACGCCGTAGATGAAGGATTGGTGGCGAAACAGGAACCAATCACGACAGTGAATATCGAGGCGCCGTGCGGGCTGGTCGTCGCCTCGGTCGAGGTCAGGGACGGCAAGGCCGGTGCGGTGTCGTTCGAAAGCGTGCCGGCGTTTCTGTTCGCCGGCGGGCAGACGATAGAGCTGGCGGGCCACGGCACGATCGGCTTCGACGTCGCCTATGGCGGCGCTTTCTACGCGCTGGCCGATTGTCACCAATTCGGGCTCGAATTCGGCAAAAGCCGGGTGCGCGATTTCGTCGATGCGGCAACCGCGCTGACGGACAGGCTCAAGGCCGAATTTCCGATGTCGCATCCCGACCATGCCGACCTTGCCTTCCTCTACGGCACCATCCTGACCGATGGCCGCGATGCCTTTTCCGATGAGGTGACCAAGAACATCTGCGTCTTCGCCGAGGCGGAGGTCGACCGCTCGCCGACCGGCTCCGGCGTCACCGCAAGGCTGGCGGCCATGCATGCCAAGGGCGAGATCGCGATCGGACAGACGCGCACATTCGAAAGCATTGCCGGCTCGCGGTTTTCGGGAGCCGTGGTGCGGACTGCGAAGGCTGGCCCGCACGGGGCGATCATCGCCCGCGTCGGCGGCCGCGCCTATTATAGTGGCAGGACGGAGTTTATCGTCGAAGCGGACGACGAGCTCGGACGCGGATTCCTGTTGCGCTGAAGAAAATGCTCAGCGGCGCGAGGAGCGAGCCACTTCCCGCACCGAGATCGCCTTGTGCAGATGCACCATCACGGCGGCGGCGAAGAGCGGCGTCAGCAGGTTGAGCAACGGCACGGCGAGGAAAGCCGCGATGAGCAGCCCGGCGAGAAACACCGTGCCGGCATAGTGCCTGCGCAAGGCCCTGGCCTCTTCTTCCCCGCGAAAGCGCATGGCAGCGAATTCGAAGAACTCGCGCCCGAGCAGATAGCCGTTGACGATAAAGAAGGCGGCTATGTTGACGCCCGGCACCAGCAGAAGCAGCAGGGCGACGATGTTGCCGAGAATGACGACGCCGAGGAATCGCGCCGACAGCACCAGCGAGCGCAGCGCCGGCATGGCGCGACCGGTCGGATCGCCGGGATAGTCGGTGCGCTCGACCACTTCGGCGATATCGTCGAGGAACAGGCCGGCGACAACAGCCGTCACCGGCGCGATGAGCAATGCCATGCCGAAGGCAAGCGCTATCGCGGCGATGATGCCACCCAGCCAGCCGGCCCAGGACGGTATGCCGGGCAACAGCGTCTGCAGCCACGGCAGGGCGAGCCACTCGACGAGGCTGGTCAGGCCGAACCACAAGGCGACAAGCGCCAGCAGCGTCAGACCCAATGTCTTGAGGAACACGGCCCGAAAGGGAGGCGAGAGCAGCTCGAGGGCCGCAGTGCGGGCAGCGTCGAAAATCACCGTGCTTTACCCCCAGGTCACACCAGACACCGTCGAAAAGGCGGATGCTTCCGAGATAAGCAGAGCACGGCATGAGCGCAAGCAGGCCGGTTCTTTTGCTTTGGCGCAATCCCCAAGGGGAGAGCGCTATGCGCTTTTCCTTGGAAAACCGCTTCACACTTGTCCTGGAATTGCTCTACCGCGCAAATGCTGGCTTTCGAACCGGAATGGTCATGGCGGCGACCCCAGCCACGACAAAACCCATGCCCAGCCATGCCGTCGAGCCTAGGCTTTCGCCGAGGAAAAGGGCGCCGATGCCGACGCCGATCGGCACCCGCAGATAGGCCTGCGAGGTGGTGCCGACCGAACCCAGCGTGTGGATGAGGCGGAAATAGATGACGAAGGCCAATGCGGTGGAAAACACCGACAGGCCGAGCAGGGCCAGAATCGATGCGGCCGAAGGCGCCAGCGTCCACGGCTGGTCGAACACCAGACTGAGGGGCACGAGGATGACGGCGCCGCACAGCATCGAACCCGCGGCAGGCAGCATCGGATCGAGACCCTTGAAGCCGCGGCCGAAAATGGCGGCCCCGGCATAGCAGATTGTTGCCGCTACGATGGCCAACTGCGCCCACAACTCGTGACCGAGACCACCCAGTGCCTGCGTGCCTATGATGAGACAGATGCCGGCAATGCCGGCGCCGACGCCAATCAGCTTGCGCACCGTGACCGGCTCGTGGCGGGTGATGAGCGCTGTCAAGAGGAAGGTGAAGATCGGCGAGGTCGCGTTCAGGATGGTGGCGAGGCCGGCATCGACCGAACGTTCCGCCGCGGCGATCAGGGTGAACGGGATGACGCTGTTGAGGCAGGCCTGGAAGGCGAAGCGGCGCCAGCTTGCCGCATCGCCCGGCATGGCGAGCCCGCGCCAGCGGAGGATGGCAAACAAGATACCACCGGCAATCAGGGTGCGGGCGGCGATGAAGGTGACCGGCGGGATGGTTTCGACGCCGATCTTGATGAAGGTGTAGGAGGCGCCCCAGAGCACCGCCAGCACGACGAGCAGCGCAAGGTCGGTGGTCATGTCGTTCTTTGCAGGCTCGTTCTTTGTCGGCATGGCTCGCCTTCAAACGGGATCGGGTGAGCCATGCTTGTAGGCGGCCCGGCGATGAAATGCTTCGGCCACGGTCGAATTGTCATAGCGCCTCGCGGCTGATGCGCCTTTTGCCTGTTCCGCCAAAGTTGCGTGTCACGCCCTAGGCAAACCGGTTTCAAATCGCTAGACCCGCGCCGGACCGGCGTGGCAAGAAGCCGGCTCGGGTTTTGGCGGAGATTTTGATGCCGGATTATGACGTGCTTTGCATCGGCAATGCCATTGTCGACATCATCGCCCAGTGCGACGAGGAATTCCTCGAGACCAACGGCATCATCAAGGGCGCGATGAACCTCATCGACACACAGCGCGCCGAACTGCTCTACAGCCGCATGGGGCCGGCGATCGAGGCGTCCGGCGGCAGCGCCGGCAACACGGCGGCCGGCGTCGCCAGCTTCGGCGGCCGCGCCGCCTTCTTCGGCAAGGTCTCCAACGATGCGCTGGGCGAAATTTACGCCCACGACATCCATGCGCAGGGCGTCGCCTTCGACACCATACCGCTCAAGGGTGAGCCGCCGACGGCGCGCTCGATGATCTTCGTCACGCCCGACGGCGAGCGCTCGATGAACACCTATCTCGGCGCCTGCGTCGAGCTTGGCCCTGAGGATGTCGAAGCCGACAAGGCGTCTGGCGCCAAGGTCACCTATTTCGAAGGCTATCTGTGGGACCCGCCGCGCGCCAAGGAGGCAATCCGCCAGACGGCGAAGCTGGCGCACGCAGCAGGCCGAGAAGTGTCGATGACACTGTCGGATTCGTTCTGCGTCGACCGCTACCGCGACGAATTCCTTGAGCTGATGCGTTCGGGCACGGTCGACATCGTCTTTGCCAACAGCCACGAGATCAAGTCGCTCTACCAGACGTCGTCGTTCGACGAGGCGCTGGCCCAGATCCGCAAGGATTGCCGGATCGCCGCCGTGACCCGCTCGGAAAAAGGCTCGGTGATCGTGCGCGGCGACGAGACCGTGGTCATCAAGGCGACCGCCATCAAGGAACTGGTCGACACGACGGGCGCCGGCGATCTCTATGCCGCCGGCTTCCTGCATGGCTACACGCAAGGCCGCGACCTGCAGACCTGCGGCGATCTTGGCTCACTGGCGGCCGGCTTGGTGATCCAGCAGATCGGCCCCAGGCCACGGCAGAATCTGCGCCGCGAGGCTGAGCAGGCGGGGTTGCTGTAGGGAAAGCTCTTCCCTTCTCCCCCTGTGGGAGAAGGTGTCGCCGAAGGCGACGGATGAGGGGTGCTCCAGCTTGGCACTGACGGTACTCCGTCCTACACCCCTCAACCGTCTTGGCGCTGCGCGCCAATCCACCTTCTCCCACAGGGGGAGAAGGGAAGGCCGCCTCCGCTTCTCACCGTCGCGCGGCTGTCATACATCGCACCTACACGCAATCCGGGCGTCCCGCGACTGACATTTCGGTGCGCCCTCAGTTAGTTGGGGGTCAAGAAATGCTAGACAGCATGCTGTCGGGCCGCAGCATCTGTTGCCGTCGCGATTTCCGCTTTACGCTCTAGAGATTCAAAAGCCGGCCGCAGCTGTGGGAGGGGAGCGCGGCCCAGAAGACAGATGTATGAACAGATTTCAGATCCAAGGCCTCAAGCAGGACGACTTCGCCGAGATGGTCGCCGAAGACGTCGAACGCGCGCTTGCCCGCTATGACGAGACTATCAACAAGCCCACCATGGTCTCGGTCGGCAAAATCGCCGGCAGCATAGCGTCCGCCGTCACCTTGCTGTCACCGAAGCACCAGCGCGCTATCGACGCCATCCATGCCGACCTGCCCGGCCTGGCCTCGAAATTCGTGCGCGCGCTGGCGGCGGAAGCCGCGCGCCGCAGCGAAGCCGGTATAGCCGGCGTGATCAATCCGCCGACGACCCCGTTGGCCGATGTCGAGCCTCCTTCGCTGCCAAAATCCGACGATCTCGAATCGATGCTGATCGAGGACTGGGCGGGCCGCGTCGCCGGCTCGACCTATCTGGAAGAGAATTTGCGTATCGCCCGCTCGACCCTGCACCGCTGGCAGCGGCGGGGCGAGGTCATCGCCTTGCGCAAGGGCGGCCGCAAACATGTCTTCCGCTGGCGCAGTTCGTCGACGGCCGGCCGGTAGCGGGCATTCGCGACGTGCTGTCGCTGATCAGCAATCCCAGACTGGCGTGGCTGTGGCTGACTCGCCCCTCGGCGCAGCTCGACGGCCGCGTCCCGATCGACTTGCTGCGGCAGGATCAGGTGGACGAGGTCGTCGAGGCCGCGCGCGTGTTCGCGCCGGGCTGAACGCCTCCCGGACTCACCGCTAAGGCTCGCCGCTCAAGTCCCCGCCGTATACGCCGCGATCGCCGCCATGTTGACGATGTCCGAGTCCTTGGCGTTCAGCGACACGATCTGAACCGGCTTGTTCAGCCCCACCAGCAGCGGGCCGATCACGGTCGAGCCGCCGAGTTCCTGCAGCATCTTGGTCGAGATCGAGGCCGAGTGGAACGCCGGCATGATCAGCACATTGGCCGGGCCGGTCAGCCTTATGAACGGATATTGCGCCATGGCCCGCGCATTGAGCGCCACGTCGGCGGCCATTTCGCCGTCATATTCGAAATCGACGCGGCGCTTGTCGAGGATACGCACGGCTTCCTGGACGCGTTCGGAGCGTTCGCCCTGCGGATGGCCGAAGGTCGAATAGGCGAGCATGGCAAGCCTCGGCTCATAACCCATGCGGCGGGCAAAGCCGGCTGCCTCCTCGGCGATGTCGGCGATCTGCTCGGCATTCGGCATATCGTGCACGGCAGTGTCGGCGACCAGCACGGTCTTGCCTCGCGCCAGCACGATCGAGACGCCGATGACGCGGTGGCCGGGCTTGGCGTCGATGACGCGGCGGATGTCGTCGAGCGCGGTCGAATAGTTGCGGGTGACACCGGTGACGATGCCGTCGGCGTCCCCCAGCGCCACCATGCAGGCGGCAAAATGGTTGCGATCGTTGTTGATCAGGCGCTGGCAGTCGCGGAACAGGAAGCCTTTGCGCTGCATGCGCTCGTAGAGATAGTCGGTATAGATGCCGTTGCGGCGCGACAGCCTGGCATTGATGATCTCGATGCCTTGCTTGTTGAGGTCGATGCCGGCGTGCTTGGCGTTTTCCTTGATGACGTCGTCGCGTCCGAGCAGGATGGCGGTGCCGAGCCGCTGGTTCACATAAGAGACGGCGGCGCGCATGACCTGTTCCTCCTCGCCCTCGGCGAAGACGATGCGCTTGGGCTGGCGGCGCACGCGGTCGTAGATGCGCTGCAGGGTCGAAGCGATCGGGTCGCGGCGGGCCGACAGCTCCTGCGCGTAACGGTCGAGATCGAGGATCGGCTTGCGGGCGACGCCTGAATCCATCGCCGCCTTGGCGACCGCGATCGGAATGGCCGAGATCAGGCGCGGGTCGAACGGCACCGGGATGATGTAGTTGGGGCCGAATTTCGGCCGGTTGCCCTGATAGGCGGCGGCGACATCGTCGGGCACATCCTGGCGTGCCAATGCCGCCAGCGCCTGCGCGGCGGCGATCTTCATGTCGTCATTGATGGTGGTTGCCCTGACATCCAGCGCACCGCGGAAGATATAGGGAAAGCCGAGCACGTTGTTGACCTGGTTGGGGTAATCAGAGCGACCGGTGGCCATGATGGCGTCGGTGCGGATCTCCGCCACTTCCTCCGGCGTGATTTCCGGATCGGGATTGGCCATGGCGAAGATGATCGGGTTCTTGGCCATCGACTGCACCATGGCGGTGGTCAGCGCGCCCTTGGCGGAGAGGCCGAGGAAGACATCGGCGCCATCGAGTGCCTCGGCGAGGCTGCGCGCCTCGGTCTTGACCGCATGCGCCGATTTCCACTGGTTAATGCCTTCGGTGCGGCCCTGGAAAACGACGCCCTTGGTGTCGCACAGGATGATGTTTTCCGGCGCAAAGCCCATCGCCTTCATCAGCTCGATGCAGGCGATGCCGGCCGCACCGGCGCCGTTGCAGACCATTTTTGTGGTCTTCATGTCGCGACCGGTGATTTCCAGCGCGTTGATCAGGCCGGCCGCCGAGATGATGGCGGTGCCGTGCTGGTCGTCGTGAAAGACGGGAATGTCCATCAATTCGCGCAGGCGCTGCTCGATGATGAAGCATTCCGGCGCCTTGATGTCCTCGAGATTGATGCCGCCGAAAGAGGGCCCGAGGAACCGCACGCAGTTGATGAACTCGTCGGCGTCCTCGGTGTCGACCTCGAGATCGATGGAATCGACATCGGCGAAGCGCTTGAACAGCACCGCCTTTCCCTCCATCACCGGCTTGGAGGCCAGCGCGCCGAGATTGCCTAGACCGAGGATAGCCGTGCCGTTGGAGATGACGGCGACCATGTTGCCGCGCGTCGTGTAGTCGAAGGCGCGGCTGGGGTCCTCGGCGATGGCCAGAACCGGAACCGCGACACCAGGCGAATAGGCGAGGCTGAGGTCGCGTTGTGTCGCCATCGGCTTGGTGGCGACGACCTCCAGCTTGCCCGGCCGACCCATGGCGTGGAACTCGAGCGCTTCCTGCGCACTGACGGACGGACCGCTGTTCTCGGTTTTCCTGGCCATGATGTTCTTGATTTCCTCACCGGTGCAGCACCTCCTTGAAGCGGGTGCTTTGTTTCGGTCCGAATTAAGACCACGCGCCGCCGCGTGTAAACCGCCAGCGCGCTGGAATCGCCGTCCGCATCGGCAATTGCGGACAAGCTGCCGTCCCGTCGTCCCCTGTTTTTCGAAGCGCCGGCATTAAACCGCATCATCACATCTGCTAGCGTGCCGCGCATGAACATGCACAGCCCGAACGAGCCAGACGCCCCCGAGGCGATGACGCCGGCGCCGACCGTCCACGCCGGCGCCACGCCGATGATCGAGCAATTTATCGAGATCAAGGCGGCGAACCCCGATTCGCTTCTGTTCTATCGCATGGGCGATTTCTACGAGCTGTTCTTCGACGATGCCGAGAAGGCGAGCCGGGCGCTCGGCATCGTGCTGACCAAACGGGGGAAGTATCAAGGGCTCGACATCCCGATGTGCGGGGTGCCGGTGCATGCCGCCGACGACTATCTGCAAAAGCTGATCGGCCAGGGCTTCCGCGTTGCCGTCTGCGAACAGATCGAGGATCCGGCCGAAGCCAAGAAACGCGGTGGCAAATCGGTGGTGCGCCGCGACGTGGTGCGGCTGGTGACACCGGGCACCATCACCGAGGACAAATTGCTGGCGCCCTCGGAATCGAGTTTCCTGATGGCGCTGGGGCGGGTGAAGGGCGGAGCGGACCACTCCTTTGCGCTGGCCTGGATCGATATCTCGACCGGCGCCTTCCGCGTCACCGACACCACCGCCGACCGGCTGCTGGCCGATATCTTCCGTGTCGATCCGCGCGAGCTGATCGTCGCCGAGCCGGTGTTCCACGATCCGGAGTTGAAGCCGGTGTTCGACGTGCTCGGCCGCGTCGCCAGCCCGCAGCCACCATCACTGTTCGATTCGGCCTCGGCCACGGGACGCATCGGCCGCTTCTTCGATGTGGCGACACCGGACTCCTTTGGCGCCTTTTCGCGCGCCGAACTGTCGGCGATCTCCGGCGCCATCGCCTACGTCGAGAAGACGCAGAAGGCCGAGCGCCCGCCGCTGTCGCGGCCCGAGCGCGAAGAGCAGGGCTCGACCCTGTTCATCGATCCGGCGACACGCGGCAATCTGGAACTGCTGCGCACGCTGTCGGGCAGCCGCGAAGGGTCGCTGTTCAAGGCGATCGACCGCACGGTGACCGGCGGCGGCGCAAGGTTGCTCGCCGACCGGCTGATGGCGCCGCTGACCGATCCCGCGGCCATCGGCGCCAGGCTGGATTCGGTGTCGTTCTTCCGTTCCGAAACGCGGCTCTGCCAAGCGGTGCGGTCGAGCCTGAAGAGCGTTGCCGACATGCCGCGCGCACTGTCGAGGCTGGCGCTCAACCGGGGTGGGCCGCGCGACCTTGGCGCGCTGCGCGCCGGCTTCGAGGCGGCAGGCGCGATCGCCGAAATCTTTGCCGCGACCGCCCTGCCCCCGGAACTTGCGGCGGCATTGGCCGCCATCCATGCTCTGCCCGAGGCGCTGGCCCAGCATCTGACCCAGGCGCTTGGCGACGAACTGCCGCTGCTCAAGCGCGATGGCGGCTTCTTGCGCGGCGGCTACCATGCCGATCTCGACGAGATGCGGGCGCTGCGCGACGAATCGCGAAAGGTGATCGCCGGGCTGGAGCGCTCGCTGATCGACGAGACCGGCATCCGCTCGCTGAAAATCCGGCACAACAATGTGCTTGGCTACTATATCGAGGTGACCGCCAACCATCATGCGGTGATGACCGGCAGCGATGGCGCCAAGGCGCGCTTCATCCACCGCCAGACCATGGCCAACGCCATGCGCTTCACCACGACCGAGCTCGCCGAACTCGAGACCAAGATCGCCAATGCCGCCGACCGGGCGCTCAGCATCGAGCTTGCCGCCTTCGACGCGCTGACGATGGAAGCGGTCGGTGAAGCGGAGAATATCCGCGCCGGCGCGGATGCGCTGGCCGTGCTCGACGTCTCGGCGGCGCTCGCGCTTTTATCGGAAAGCGAAGCCTGGTGCCGGCCGGTGGTGGATTCCAGCCTTGCCTTCGAGATTGCGGGCGGGCGGCATCCGGTGGTCGAACAGGCCTTGCGCCGTTCGGGCGAAGGCCCGTTCGTTGCCAATGATTGCGACCTGTCGCCGGAGGGCAGCGCCAGGAACGGCGCGATCTGGCTTTTGACCGGCCCCAACATGGGCGGTAAATCGACGTTCCTGCGGCAGAACGCACTGATCGCCATCCTGGCCCAGACCGGCTCCTTCGTGCCGGCGACATCCGCCCATATCGGCGTCGTCGACCGGCTGTTCTCGCGGGTCGGCGCCTCGGACGATCTGGCGCGCGGCCGCTCGACCTTTATGGTCGAGATGGTCGAGACGGCGGCGATCCTCAACCAGGCTGGTGAACGCGCGCTGGTGATCCTCGACGAGATCGGCCGCGGCACCGCCACTTTCGATGGCCTGTCGATCGCGTGGGCGGCCGTGGAATATCTGCATGAGAAGAACCGCTGCCGGGCGATCTTCGCTACTCACTTTCACGAAATGACCTCGCTGGCCGGCAAGCTGGCGCGGCTCTCCAACGTGACCATGCGGGTCAAGGAATGGGAAAACGACGTCGTCTTCCTGCACGAGGTCGGCAAGGGGGCCGCCGACCGCTCCTACGGCGTGCAGGTGGCGCGGCTGGCCGGCCTGCCGGAAGCGGTGGTCGACCGGGCCAAGGAAGTGCTGCACCAGCTTGAGGAAGGTGAGGTTTCGGGCAAGACGAACCGGCTGGTGGACGATTTGCCGCTGTTTTCGGTGGCGGTGAAGCGGGAAGCGCCGAAGCCGCCCAAAAGCGATGCGCTGGGGGCGGCGCTCGGCGAGATCAATCCCGACGAGATGACGCCGCGCGAGGCACTGGAAGCACTCTACCGGCTGAAGGGGCTGGCGGGGACATAGTCAGATCATCTCCAACCCGCGCTTGCGCGCTGGTGGCGGGAAGGCGCGGTCGAGATCGGCGATGTCCTGCGGCGTCAGCTTGATGTCGAGCGCCGCGACGTTCTGGCGGACATGCTCCTGGCTGCTGGCTTTCGGGATGGCGATGACGCCCTCCTGATGCACCACCCAGGCCAGGGCGATCTGCGCGGAGGTCGCATCGTGGCGAGCGGCGATCGCGTCGAGCCTGGCATTGCGCGCCAACGCGCCCTGCTCAACCGGCGAATAGGCCATCAGCGGAATGTTGCGCTGCCGGCTCCAGGGCGCCAGGTCGAATTCGAGGCCGCGCCGGACCAGATTGTAAAGCACCTGGTTGGTCTGGACATTGCCGCCATCGGGCACGCCAATCAGCTCTTCCATCTCGTCGGTGTCGAAATTGCTGACGCCCCAGTGGCGGATCTCGCCGGCCTTTTTCAAGGTCTCGAAAGCCGCGACCGTTTCGGTCAGAGGCACGCTGCCAGGCCAATGCAAGAGATAGAGGTCGATGCGGTCGGTACGCAGGCGTTTCAGGCTGTTTTCGCAGGCGCGCTGCACGCCCGCGCGTGAAGCGTTCGACGGTAGAACTTTCGAGACCAGGAAGGTCTCGTCGCGGCGCCCGGCAATAGCCTCGGCCACCACCTCCTCGGCGCCGCCGCTGGCATACATTTCGGCGGTGTCGATCAGCGTGATGCCGAGGTCGAGGCCAAGCTTGAGGGCGTTGACCTCAGAGGTGCGGCGACTGTTATTCTCGCCCATCTTCCATGTGCCCTGGCCAAGCACCTGAACGGCTTCGCCTGAGGGCAGTTTGGTGGTTCTGATGGTCGACGGCATGGCGGGCTCCATTTGGGCCGATCGCATCACAGGCTGGACGGGAAATCCAGAGGCGCTCTCGCCGCGCTGGCGATGGCTGAAGACTTACTTCACCGGATGGGCGGCGAGCCAGGCCTGCATCTGCTTGATCTCGGCTTCCTGCGCGGCGATGACGCCTTCGGCCAGCTTGCGAATTTCCGGGTCCTTGCCATTGGCAAGTTCGACCTTGGCCATGTCGATCGCACCCTGATGGTGCGGGATCATGCCTCTGACGAAATCGACGTCGGCATTGCCGGTGTAGTCGGATGCCATCATGTCGGCATGCATCTTGTCCATCGCCGCCTTGTAGCCTTCGGTCGAAGGGCTGGTCGCATCCGTAGCCATGGCGCCCATGTCGTGTTTCATCTCTTCGCTCTGCGCCGGAACGCTTTCGAGGAAGACGGCAACCAGCATTCCGGCCGCCATCAGCAGCAGCACGAGTTTTTTGGCGAAGGTCATTCATGGTCTCCTGTTGGATGGGTTTCGTATTTGGGGGCTTGGATCAGAGTTTCAATGTTCTCAGCCGCAACGCGTTTGCGATCACCGACACCGAAGACAGGCTCATCGCCGCCGCCGCCAGCATCGGCGACAGAAGCGTGCCGGTGAGCGGATAGAGCACGCCAGCGGCGACCGGCACGCCAAGCACATTGTAGAGGAAGGCAAAGAACAGGTTCTGGCGGATGTTGCGGATCGTCGCCTGGGCCAGCGTGCGGGCGCGCACGATACCATTGAGGTCGCCCTTGACCAGAGTGATACCGGCGCTTTCGACGGCGACATCGGCGCCAGTGCCCATGGCGATGCCGACATCGGCAGCTGCAAGCGCTGGTGCATCGTTGACGCCGTCGCCGGCCATGGCAACACCGGCGCCTTTTGCGCGCAGTTCCTCGACAAGGGCTGCCTTCTGTTCCGGCAGCAGGCCGGCGCGGACCGCGTCGATGCCGAGGCTTCTGGCGATCGCGTTGGCCGTGCGTTCATTGTCGCCGGTCGCCATGATGATGCGCAAGCCGCTTTCATGCAGCGCCTTGATCGCCTCGGCCGTCGTTGCCTTGATAGGGTCGGCGACGGCGACGATGCCGGCCAGTTTCTTGTCGACAGCGACGAACATCGCCGTCTTGCCTTCGAGCTGCAGCGCCTCGGCCTTGGCCGAGATGGATGCGGTGTCGACGCCAAGGTCCGCCATCATCGCGGCATTGCCGAGCGCGACCGTCTTTCCCGAGACCGAACCGGACACGCCCTTGCCGGTGACCGCCTCGAAGGCGCTGGCCTCGGCAACGGTCACGCCGCGCGTAGCAGCGCCGTCGACGATGGCTTCAGCCAGAGGATGCTCCGACCCCTTCTCCAGACCGGCGGCAAGCGCCAGCAATTCCTCCTCGGAAAAACCGTTTGCCGCAACGACATCGGTCAGCTTCGGCCGGCCTTCGGTCAGCGTCCCCGTCTTGTCGACGATCAGCGTGTCGACGGAAGCGAAGCGTTCGAGTGCTGCGGCCTCCTTGATCAGCACACCGGCATGCGCTCCGCGCCCGGTGGCGGTCATGATCGACATCGGCGTGGCGAGGCCGAGCGCACAGGGGCAAGCGATGATCAGCACCGACACCGCCGAGACGATGGCAAAGATCAGGCTGGGCTCGGGTCCAAACACGGCCCAGGCGATGAAAGCGACAATCGCGACAAGGACGACGGCCGGGACAAAGTAGAAAGAAACGCGATCGGCCAACCCTTGAATCGGGGCGCGCGAGCGCTGCGCCTTGGCGACGAGATCGACGATGCGCGCCAGCGTCGTCTCGGCGCCGACCTTCTCAGCGCGCATGATCAGCGCACCATTCTTGTTGAGCGTGCCGCCGGTCAGCGCATCGCCCTCGACCTTCTCGACCGGCAACGGCTCGCCCGTGATCATCGATTCGTCGATCGAGGATCGCCCTTCCAGCACCGTGCCATCGACCGGCACGGCGTCACCGGGGCGTATGCGCAGGCGATCGCCGGCCTTGACGGCGTCGAGCGGCACATCCCCTTCGGACCCATCGGCGGCGATCAGCCGCGCGGCCTTCGGCGCGAGATCAAGCAAGGCGCGGATTGCCGAGCCGGTCTTTTCACGGGCGCGCAGCTCCAGCACCTGGCCAAGGAAGACCAGCGCAACGATGACGGCAGCAGCCTCGAAATAGACCGGTACCGCACCGCCATGGCCGCGGAACTGATGCGGAAAAATGTCCGGAAACAGCGTGGCTACGACGCTGTAGAGATAGGCAGCACCAACGCCGAGCGAGATCAGCGTCCACATGTTGGGGCTGCGGTTGACGAGCGAGTCCCAGCCCCGGTGGAAGAAGGGGAAGGCGGCCCAAAGCACCACCGGACTTGCCAGGACCAGTTCGATCCAGACTTTTGCCCGGTCCTCGACCAGACCTTCAAACGTCAGGCCGATCATGGGTGCCATGGCGATGATCAGAAGGGGGACCGACAAGGCAGCGCTCACCCAGAACCGCCTGGTGAAATCGACCAGCTCGGGATTTGGCCCTTCGTCGCCCGTTGGTACGCCCATCGGCTCCAGCGCCATGCCACAGATCGGGCAGGATCCTGGCTTGTCGCGGATGATTTCGGGATGCATCGGGCAGGTGTATTGCGTGCCTTTGGGCATCGGCTGCGGTGCCGGCCTGTCGCCGAGATATTTTTGCGGCTCCGCCTCGAATTTCGCCTGGCAGGCGGCCGAGCAGAAGTGAAAGCCCTGGCCTTCGTGGCGGGCAAAGTGCCTGGCTGTCGCGCGGTCGACGCTCATACCGCAGACCGGATCGGTGGCCGTCAGGAATTTTTCCGGCTCGGCGACGAATTTCGCGCGGCAGCCCTGGCTGCAGAAATGATAGGGATGGCCATTATGCTCGGTCGTCGGCTTGCCGGCGACCGGATCGACAGTCATGCCGCAGACCGGGTCGCGGACGACGCTCTTCGTGGTGGGCACCGCGCCTTTTGTCGAGCAGCAGCTACCATGCGCGTGATGATCGTGATCGGAATGCGTCATTCGAAAATGCCTCGATGGATCGGTGTGTGACGTGGAGATAGGGCTTCCAGTAACTGGAAGGTCAAGGGCTGTTTCGACTTTTCTTCTCCGGTCCACCGCGCGTCCATCCACCCCAAAAAAAGTCTCACGCGGCAACACCACGCCTGCTAGAGAGCGAGCGTCCCGGGGTGAGATTTTCTTTGGCAATGAAGCGTCTGGTCATCAATCTCGATCGGTCTCCCGATCGCCTTGCCCGTGTGACGGCGGAGTTTGCCCGCATCGACGTCCCATTCGAACGCGTTCAGGCCATCGACGCACGGGATCGGCCGGACCTGGACCAGCTGCCGCAAAATGTCGGATATCGGAACAGGCTGCCATTGACTGACGGCGAGATCGCCTGCCTGCTCAGTCACCGGGCCTGCTGGGCCGCCATCGCGCAAGGCGACGCTCGCTACGGGGCAATCTTCGAGGACGACATCGTCTTTGCCGCGAAAGCCGGCGCATTGCTTCGCGACAGCGACTGGATTCCAGCCGATGCCGAAGTCGTCAAGCTCGAAAGCTATTTTTGCAAGACCGTGATCCGACGCAAGCGCATTGCCATCGGTCACGGCTTTTCCACATCCAAACTCGACGCCGGACATATAGGAACCGCCGGCTACATCATCTCCAGGCAAACCGCGCTCGACCTGATCAAGGCCACAGAGGAGATCGGCATCGCTGTCGACGACCTTGTCTTCAACCCCGAGTTTTCGGTTTTGCGAGGCGAGACGATCTATCAGCTTGTTCCTGCGCTCTGCGCACAAGATCAGTTCCTTGGCGACAGGGCGCTCCAATTGCCAAGCCTGCTCAGGGAAAAGCGCGATATCCAGTGCGCCGTCGGGACCGGGAGACGCAGAAAGACAGCCATAGCGACGGTAAAAGCCGAGGCTCGGCGAATAGGCAAGCGCATTGCCGATTTCTGTCGACTGAAGCGGAGAATGGTCATTCCATTTACTTATCCGAGCCAGAGATCAGCCGGGTCTTGAACCGGCTTTCAACGCCCCATACCCAGCGTCGCGAAAACGCGCTATAGACGCCGCCGAACGGCAAGGCCGGCTGGGTATATGGCAAGAATCTCCCTGAAGCTCGACGAATTGATCGACGGCGAAGCCTTGCGCCGCGAGATGACCGCGCTGACCGCGGCCACGGCGGGCGACGGCTCCGGGCAGGTCGCGCGCAATGGCGTGCTCCAACTGCTCAAGGGACGACTGGCGGAAGGGCGCGCCATCGCCGAACGCATGCTGATGGACGATGGCGGCGGCAGCGCCTGCGCGGCGCGGCTGTCGCACCTCATGGACGAGATCATCCGGGCGCTTTACGATTTCGCCGTCACCCACGTCTACCGGGTCAAGAATCCGTCTTCGGCGGAGCGCATGGCCGTCGTCGCTGTCGGCGGCTACGGCCGTGGAACGCTGGCGCCAGGGTCCGACATCGACCTTCTGTTCCTGCTGCCTTACAAGCAGACGCCGTGGGGCGAACAGACAGTCGAATACATGCTCTACATGCTGTGGGACCTGGGGCTGAAGGTCGGCCACGCCACCCGTAACATCGACGAATGCCTGCGCCTGTCGCGCACCGATGTCACCATTCGCACCTCGATCCTCGAAGCACGTTTCCTGTGGGGCGAGGAAAAGCTCTATGATGAACTGATGCTGCGGTTCGACCATGAGGTGGTGCGCACGACCGGCCCCGAATATGTTCAGGCCAAGCTTGCCGAACGCGATGACCGCCATGCCAAGGCCGGCGAAAGCCGCTATCTGGTCGAGCCCAACGTCAAGGACGGCAAGGGCGGCCTGCGCGACCTGCAGACGCTGTTCTGGATCGGCAAATATTTCTATCGAGTGCGCACCGGCGAGGAACTGGTCGACAAGGGCGTCTTCACCGAGGGCGAATACCGCGAGTTCCAGAAGGCCGAGGATTTCCTGTGGGCGGTACGCTGCCACATGCATTTCCTCACCGGCAAGGCCGAAGAGCGCTTGCATTTCGACATCCAGCGCGAGATCGCCGAACGGCTCGGCTACACCACGCACCCCGGCCTGTCGGCGGTCGAGCGCTTCATGAAGCACTACTTCCTCGTTGCCAAGGACGTTGGCGACCTGACCCGCATCTTCTGCGCTGCGCTCGAGGAGGAGCAAGCCAAGCACGTTCCTGGCTTCAACCGCATCTTCCTGACTTTCTCCAGGCGCAAGCGCAAGCTGGCCGGCACCTCCGATTTCATTGTCGACAACCACCGCATCAACATCGCCGACGACCTGGTGTTCGAGCGCGATCCGGTCAATCTGCTCAGGCTGTTCTGGTTCGCCGACAAGCACGGTCTGGAATTCCACCCTGACGCGCTGAAGCTGCTGACCCGTTCGCTCGGCCTGGTCAACAAGTCGCTGCGGCGCGACGAGGAGGCCAACCGGCTGTTCCTCGACATATTGACCTCGGATCGCAATGCCGAACTCAATCTGCGTCGCATGAACGAAGCCGGGCTGCTCGGCAGGCTGATCCCGGATTTCGGCAAGATCGTCGCCATGATGCAGTTCTCGATGTACCACCATTACACGGTGGACGAGCATCTGATCCGCTGCATCGGCGTGCTGGCCGAGATCGAGCGCGGCGACGGCGAAAAGGTCCACCCCTTGTCGCACACGCTGATGCCGGGCCTGAAGAAGAGCCGCGAGGCGCTCTATGTCGCCGTACTGCTGCACGACATCGCCAAAGGCAGGCCGGAGGACCATTCCGAGGCCGGGGCCAGGATCGCCCGTCGCATCTGCCCGCATATGGGGCTGTCGCCTGCCGATACCGAAACCGTGGCCTGGCTGGTCGAGAACCACCTCGTGATGTCGATGACGGCGCAGACCCGCGACCTCAACGACCGCAAGACCATCGAGGATTTTGCCGCGATCGTGCAGTCGGTCGAGCGGCTGAAGCTGCTTTTGATCCTCACCGTCTGCGACATCAGGGGCGTCGGACCCGGTGTCTGGAACGGCTGGAAGGGCCAGCTGCTGCGCACGCTCTACTACGAGACCGAATTGCTGCTGACCGGCGGGTTTTCGGAAGTGTCGCGCGCGCAGCGCACGGCGGCGGCGCGCGAGCGCCTGGCCGAGGCGCTTGCCGACTGGCCGGACAAGGCCCGCAAGCGCTATGTCGGCCAACACTACGAGAATTACCTTTTGACCGTCGATCTCGCAGACCAGTTGCGCCATGCCGAGTTCATCCGCGAAGCCGACGTGTCAGGCAACAAGCTTGCCACCATGGTCAAGACCCACCAGTTCGAGGCGGTGACCGAAATCACCGTGCTGGCGCAGGACCACCCCCGCCTGCTCTCGGTCATCGCCGGGGCTTGCGCCGGAGCCGGCGGCAACATTGTCGACGCGCAGATCTTCACGACGTCGGATGGCCGCGCGCTCGACACGATCCTGATCAGCAGAGAATTCGATCGCGACGAGGACGAGCGCCGGCGTGCCGAGCGTGTCGGCCGGCTGATCGAGGACGTGCTGTCGGGCAAGAGTTGGCTGCCGGAAATGATCGAGAAGCGCACCAAGCCGCGGCGCGGCTCCAAGGTGTTCAAGATCCCGCCGCGCGCCGAAATCCGCAACACGCTGTCGAACCGTTTTTCGGTCATCGAGGTCGAGGGCCTCGACCGGCCGGGACTGCTGTCGGAGATCACCGGAACGCTTTCCGACCTGTCGCTCGACATCGCATCGGCCCACATCACCACCTTCGGCGAAAAGGTCATCGACACTTTCTATGTCACCGATCTCACTGGCCAGAAGATAGATAGCCCGGCCCGCATCGCCACCATCCGCAATCGGCTGATGGCAACGCTCGAAGGCATCGTGCCCGAACGCGGCGGCAAGTCCAGGGCGGCGGCCGAGTGACAACGACCATCACTTTGTCCCAATTGCGCAGGCAGTTCCCAAAAGCATGAGCCTCGTCAAGAAATTCGCAACGGTCGCTTCCGGCACGCTGATGAGCCGCGCGCTCGGTTTCGGCCGCGAGATGCTGATGGCTGCCGCCCTCGGTACCGGACCGGTCGCCGATGCCTTCAACGCCGCCTTCCAGTTTCCCAACACCTTTCGCCGGCTGTTTGCCGAGGGGGCCTTCAACGCCGCCTTCGTGCCGCTGTTCGCCAAGGAGATCGAAACCCACGGAACCGAAGGCGCCAAGCGCTTTTCCGAGGAAGTGTTCGGCGTGCTGTTCACGGCGCTGCTGGCGCTGACGATCATCATGGAACTGTCGATGCCGCTGATCGTGCGCTTTCTGGTGGCGCCGGGTTTTGCCGGCACGCCGGGGAAGTTCGACACCACGGTGACGCTGGCGACGATCATGTTTCCCTATCTGATCTGCATGTCGCTGGGCGCGATGATGGCGGGCATGCTGAATTCGTTGCGCCGCTATTTCGCCGCCGCGGTGGCACCGGTGTTCCTCAACATCATCCTGATCGGCGTGCTCGCGTATGCCTGGTACAAGGGCTCGGATGCCCTCACCGTCGGCTACGGGCTGTCCTGGGGCGTGCTTGCCGCCGGACTGGTGCAACTGGCGATCGTCTGGGTGGCGGTGCGCCACGCCGGCATCTCGATCGGCTTCCGCCGGCCGAAAATGACGCCCGCGGTCAAGCGGCTGCTGATCCTGGCGCTGCCGGCGGCCATCACCGGCGGCATCACCCAGATCAACCAGCTGATCGGCACGGCGATCGCCTCGGCGCAGAACAGCGCGGTATCCTCGCTCGCCTATGCCGACCGCATCTACCAATTGCCGCTCGGCGTGGTCGGTGTTGCGGTGGCGATCGTGCTGTTGCCCGAACTGTCGCGGGCGCTGAAGTCGGGCAATCTAATCGAGGCGGCCAATCTGCAGAACCGCTCGGTCGAGTTCACGCTGTTCCTGACGCTGCCGGCAGCCGCGGCACTCTGGGTGATGTCGGAGCCGATCGTGCGGCTGGTCTATGAGCGCGGCGCGTTCGCCGCCAACGGCTCGACGCCGACAGTGGCGGCGATCCTGGCGATCTTCGGCCTCGGCCTGCCGGCTTTCGTGCTGATCAAGGCGTTCACCCCAGGCTATTTCGCCCGCGAGGACACGCGCACGCCGATGATCTTTGCCGCCATCTCGGTGGCGGTGAACGTTACCACGGCGCTGACGCTGTTTCCACGGATGGGCGCGCCCGGCATCGCTGTGGCCTCGGCCGTCGCCGGCTGGGTCAACGCGGTGATGCTGCTCGGCGTCTTGATCCGGCGCGGCCATTGGGGGCGCGACGTGCCGCTGATGAAGCGCATTCCACGGCTGGTGCTGTCGGCGGCCGTAATGGGGGCGGCACTCTATTTTGCCGAGCACTGGTTCGCCGTCAGGCTAGGGCCGGGCTCGCCGCTGGCGGTCAAGGCGACGACGCTGCTGTCGCTGGTTGCCGGCGGAGCGCTGCTTTATTTCATCACCGCCTTCGCCACAGGCGGTGCCGATTTCGGCATGATCCGACGCAACGTCAAGCGGGGATCGGGCAAGTCGGCGCCACCGGTCGCAAAGACCGACCTGGACGAGTAGAGCGCCCGACACGCCCGCAGCGCCGTCTTGATCGCAGCGCCGTCTTCGTCCATAAGCGCGCCGTCGCAAGACTTTCGCCGCGCGCGGTTTCCAGCCGCGCGATTGGCTCCGAAAAGTCTGCAACTTTTCGGAATCACGCTTATACGGCCCTCCACAAGCCATGAGGACAATCATGACCGCCTTCAAGCCACTCGTCTTTTCCGGTGTCCAGCCGACCGGCAATCTGCACCTCGGCAACTATCTCGGCGCCATCAAGAAATTCGTTGCCCTGCAGGACACCTCCGATTGCATCTATTGCGTCGTCGACCTGCATTCGCTGACAGCCCAACTCGTTTATGAAGACCTGGCCGATCAGACGCGGTCGATCACCGCTGCGTTCCTGGCCTCGGGCATCGACCCGAAGAAGCACATCGTCTTCAACCAGTCGCGGGTCATGCAGCACGCCGAGCTCGCCTGGATCTTCAATTGCGTGGCGCGCATCGGCTGGATGAACCGTATGACGCAGTTCAAGGACAAGGCCGGCAAGGATCGCGAGAACGCCTCGCTCGGCCTGCTTGCCTATCCTTCGCTGATGGCTGCCGACATCCTGCTCTACCGTGCCACCCACGTGCCGGTGGGCGAGGACCAGAAGCAGCATCTGGAACTCACCCGCGACATCGCGCAGAAATTCAACAACGACTTCTCCGACCGCATCGCGGCCCTTGGCGTCGGCGTCGAGATGCAGGTCGGCGAAGAGACCGTCAACGGTTATTTCCCGCTGACCGAGCCGGTCATCGGCGGGCCGGCGGCGCGCATCATGTCGCTGCGGGACGGCTCCAAGAAAATGTCCAAATCGGACCCGTCGGATTTGTCGCGCATCAACCTGACTGACGATGCCGACGACATCTCGAAGAAGATCCGCAAGGCCAAGACCGACCCGGAAGCGTTGCCGAGCGAGCTGGACGGCCTGGCCGGCCGGCCCGAGGCGGAGAACCTGGTCGGCATCTATGCGGGTCTCGCCGAGATATCGAAGGCGGATGTACTCAAGGAATTCGCCGGTCAGCAGTTTTCCGTGTTCAAGCCGGCCTTGGCCGATCTTGCAGTGGAAAAACTGGCGCCGATCGCCAGCGAGATGCGCCGCATTTCGGATGACCGCGCCTATGTCGACGCTGTGCTCAAGGACGGCGGCGAGCGCGCCGGCGTGCTGGCCGAAGCGACGATGAAGACGGTGCGCGACATTATCGGCCTGCTGCAGGGCTGATCGCGACATCGGGTGCACTGGCACAAGGCCGGCGACTTGCCGCCGGTCCCCCGCAGTGGCAGATTGCGGCCGCACGACACCGAGTAGATAGACATGGTCTCCAAACGCCTCAGCCGCGAAGCCGGCCATCGCAGGAAATTCCTGACGATCATCGACGACACGCCGGAATGCGAGCGTGCCGTCGCCTATGCCTCGAAACGGGCGCAGAGCACCAGCGGCACGCTGGTGCTGCTCTATGTCATCGTGCCGGACGATTTCCAGCATTGGCTGGGTGTCGAGAAGATCATGCGCGAGGAAGCCAACGCCACCGCGCGCGCCGCGCTCGACAGCTATGCCAACAAGGTGCGCCAGAAGCTCGGCATCGAGCCCGAGATGGTGGTGCGCGAAGGCAAGCCGACGGAAGAGATCCACAAATTGATCGAGGAAGACCAGGACATCGCCATCCTGGTGCTGGCCGCCGGTGCGGGCAAGGAAGGGCCGGGGCCGCTGGTCGGCGCCGTGGCCGGCAAGGGTGCCGCCTTCCCGATCCCGGTGACTGTCGTGCCGCAGAACCTGTCGGACGAGGAAATCGACAGCCTGGCCTGAGATTCTGCTCTTCAGGTGATGCCGGTCCGATGATGGGCGCGAAAAAACATTCCGCCAGCCAGCTGTTCCGGCGATGCGTTTCGCTTGAATGTCCAGCCAATTGAGCCTATTTAGAATTGTTCCAAACTAGATGCCCAAACGGGCACGGAGACGGCCATGTTCATCCAGACCGAATCGACGCCAAACCCGGCGACGCTGAAATTCCTGCCCGGCAAGGAAGTGCTTCTGGAAGGCACCGCCGATTTCCGCGATGCCGACAGCGCCGCCGTCGCCTCGCCGCTGGCCGGCCGGCTGTTCGAAATTCCTGGCGTCACCGGCGTTTTCTTCGGCTATGACTTCATCACCGTGACCAAGGATGGCCCCGACTGGCAGCATTTGAAGCCGGCGATCCTCGGCGCCATCATGGAGCATTTCATGTCCGGCGCGCCCGTCATGGCCAAGGCCGGCCCGGCCGCCGAGACCAGCCAGACCGGTGAGTTCTACGACAAGGCCGACGAGGAGTTGGTCATCACCATCAAGGAACTGCTCGACACGCGGGTGCGCCCGGCGGTCGCCCAGGATGGCGGCGACATCACCTTCCGCGGCTTCGAGAATGGCACGGTGTTCCTGCACATGAAGGGCGCCTGCGCCGGCTGCCCATCCTCGACGGCGACGCTGAAGCACGGCATTCAGAATCTGCTGCGCCATTTCGTGCCGGAAGTGCAACAGGTCGAGCAGGTCTCCTGACGCCCCCTTTTAAAATTCTACCCTGCTGACCATCTGGTCCGATTTCTTCGCTTCCGGCGCCTCGGCCAGAAGGAACTCCAAAATGATCTACGAACTTCGGGTTTACCGGGCTTTGCCGGGGCGCTTGCCGGCGCTTCTTGATCGTTTCGACAAGATCACCCTCAAATTGTGGGAAAAGCACGGTATCCGCCAAGCGGGTTTCTTTACCACGCTGATCGGTGCTTCGAACAACGACCTGACCTACATGCTGGCATGGGAATCGCTGGCCGAACGCGAAGAGCGCTGGACGGCGTTCGTGAAGGACCCGGCCTGGACACAGGCGCGGGAAGATTCCGAGCGTGACGGCCAGATCACCGAGACAATCACCAACCAAATTTTGGCTCCCACCTCGTTCTCGGCGGTGTCCTGACCACCGAGCAGGCGTCGCATCGCGCAAACAACAAAAAACCGGGCCGAATTGCCCGGTTTTCTGCTTGGGACGTCCGTTGTTGCCTAGACGGTCCGCGTACGAAAACTGCCTCTAGAGAACGATGACCTTGGCGCCGACCGAGGCGCGGTCATAGAGGTCGATAATGTCCTGATTCATCAGGCGGATGCAGCCAGACGACATCGCCTTGCCGATCGAATTCCACTCCGGGCTGCCATGCAGGCGATAGCCTGAATCACCGCCCTTGTTGAACAGGTACATGGCGCGCGCGCCGAGCGGGTTCTTCAGGCCCGGCTCCATGCCGCCGGCAAACTTTTCCAATTCCGGCTGGCGCTGGATCATCTGCCTCGGCGGCGTCCAGGTCGGCCATTCGCGCTTGAGCGCAATGTGGGCGGTGCCATGCCACTCGAAGCCCTCGCGGCCGACGCCGATGCCGTAGCGAATGGCCCTTCCGTCGCCCTCGATGAAGTAGAGGAACTTGTTCTGCGTATCGACGATGATCGTGCCCGGCTTTTCCGGGCTGTCGTAGTTCACTTCCTGCCGATGGTACTTCATCGGCACTTTCTCGATCGGGATGCGCGGCAGCTGATAACCTGCGTCGGTGACCGCGCCGTAGTTGTTGGAGAATATCTGCGAGCCGATGGTGCTGCAACCGGCGATAGCAGTGGAGAGCGCCAGTGCGGCGATGATTGCAAACGACTTCATGCGCATCAGGTGATCCGGTGCCCCGCCCAACTTCGGCGGCACGAGTCGGCCGCTCTCTCATCATCATTCATGCTGGCATTTGCTTTGCTTGCCAAGCGTGCGATGCCTATATGCCTGCCTTGACGTACCGGTAAGCGTATCACTATGGCATTTTGGCAACAGTGCCCACAGGATTGTGAAGCAAATTCAAGGGGCCCGCTCCGTGGGCTCCTGGAAATCGAGGAGAACCGTCATGAATGTCGGTGACGCCGCCCACCGCTCCGGCCTGCCGGCCAAGACCATCCGCTACTATGAAGAGATCGGCCTGATCGCCCCGGCGCGCGCCGCCAACGGCTACCGCGATTATTCCGGAGACGACATCCATCGGCTGGCCTTCCTGCGCCGCGCGCGCAATCTCGGCTTTTCCATCGACGATTGCCGCCAGTTGATGGCGCTTTACCAGGATCGCAGCCGCGCCAGCCAGAACGTGCGCGAAATCGCCGCCGCCCATGTCACGGCGATCGAGGAGAAAGTGCGCGAGTTGCAGTCGATGCGCTCGACGCTGCAGAAACTGATCCATGCCTGCCACGGCGACGAAAGGCCGGATTGTCCGATCCTTGATGACATGGCGGGGGCGGCGTTGCCCAGCGACAAGGCCGCCTCTGCGCCTGCATAATGACTCTACGTCGACGAGGCCCGACGCCTGGTCGACTCCTGCCGGGAGGACATCAGCAATGGTCTCGATGACCGTCGAACTGCGCAATGTGGAGGACACGCAAGCCGCCATGGGCTGGGCCGGCGGCCACACGATCATCGTCGACCGGCCCGAAGGCAAGGCCGGCGGCATGGGCCTGGGCTTCAATGGCGGCCAACTGCTCGCCCTGGCGATCGGCGGCTGCTTCTGCAACGACCTTCGCTACGTCGCCGAGGAAATGGGTGTAACGCTCAACAAGATCGCGGTGACCGTCACGCTGAACCTCGAAGGCAAGCCTTTGCTCGCGACCTCGTCAATCATGAAGGTTTCATGCACGACGCTGGACGGCTCCGACCCGGCGGAGATCATCACAAGGGCCGCGGCGATTTCCACGGTCAGCAACTCCCTGCGCCAGGGCGTGCCGGTGAGCATTGAAACGGACGCAACGGCGACCGGCTTGTCGGAGGAATGATCCCTGGGAACAGGCGCATTTGGCCGCGTGGATTGTCGGAGACCGCTAAAAAGATCCGCCGCCGGCACGGCAGGGGGATTGACCCAATTTTCTTCGGCATCTGGGCGCGTCAATCTGCCGCTCTATGTCTTCCCTTGTCGCAATGATCAACGATGGAGGTTGGCATGGATCGGCGATTGTTTCTGACTGGAATGCTTGGGCTTGCAGGGGCTGCGACCGTCGTCGCAATCGCGCGTCCTGCCACCGCCCTGGCCGGCATCCCTGATACGGGGCCCGGCATTCTCGATGAACTCGACAAATCATCCGACGACATTCTCGGCCCGGATGGTCCCGATGTTCAGGACGGCGTCGAGTTCGTGCGGCACCGCAGATGGCACCGCCGCCGTCGCCGACGCGGGTGGAGGCGGGTTTGCCGTCGCTATTGGCGCAATGGCTATTGGCGCCGGCGATGCTTCCGCAGATCCTTCTGGATTCACTTCTGACGGGATCACCAAACGCGAAGGCTCCGGCATCCGCCGGAGCCTTCGCTATCGCTGCGGGCTTGAATCCAATCGGCAAAAAAGGCCCGCCGCCCCTCGGCAGCGGGCAGGTCCTGGAGTGCCGGGGGATCAACCCGGCATGGGGTCAACGAGCGGATCACCGGTTGGTTGCAGGGATCGGCCCGGTAGCCTTCCTTTGGGTGGACCGCCACCGGGCCTGACCGGAGCGGGGTGTATTGGGGGAGCCCCGGCTGCTTCTAAAATATCACCTTTCACTTAAATTAGCTTTAGCTAATTTACAGAAAGCCATGCGCCACCCGCAGATGGGTTGCGCACTTCACGGAAGTGTCGCAGCGACGTCTCCCTGCTTATGCCATTCGACATTCGCGGAACTAAAGCGGTTGCATCTGACTTTGGTTGGTAACGCGCAAAGATTTTTTTCTGCTATCTTAAGGTTACTAAGTGGAAATTGATCGGCGCGGCATATCAAGTCGATTCGCGCTGACGATCTCTTTGTTTTTCGAGGAACTGCTTGGCGTGTTCCGCCCAATCAGCCGCCGTGACTTTATGCTCCCGAACGGACTTTCTGAAAGCCTTGCGCAGAGCGTCAAGGTCAAAGGCCCATACTTGTTGGCCTTCCTTAGTGTTCGATTTTGCGTCACCCGTCCCCATGGAAGCGACGGTACGCACCGCAAACTCAATCTTTCAAGGATCAATGCCTGACTTCTTTTGGGTATATCCGGGTATATCGAATATACAATCGTCTGCATAAAGGTGATTATCCGGTTGACAAACCCAAACTGCTTACGTGGGGTAAGGGCATAGGAGATTTCCATGTCCGTTCTGTCCCGCCCCGAGTTCCACGACGAAGCCAAGGCTTTCGAGCATGTGGAAGGCATCTTGTGGCCGAATGGTCCGGTCTGCACCAAGTGCGGCTCCGTTGACCGCCACTATGCGTTGAAGGGCGTTCGCACCAAGGCCTCCAAAAAGAACCCCCACGGTGTCGAGCGTCATGGCCTGTACAAGTGTAGCGCTTGCCGCTCGCAGTTCACGGTTCGCATGGGATCTATTTTCGAGGAAAGCCATCTGCCGCTTACCAAGTGGCTTCAGGCTATCCACCTTATGTGCGCCTCTAAGAAGGGCATTAGCGCCCACCAGATGCACCGCATACTCGAATGCACCTATGAAGCCGCATGGTTCCTGTGCCACCGCATTCGCCTTGCAATGGCTTCTGGCGATCTCTCCCCGCTTGGCGGCAACGGCAAGACCGTCGAGGTTGACGAGACCTACACAGGTCGCCTTGCCGGCACTCAGGTTAAGCGCGGTGGCGGCGCTCACAAGAACACTGTCGTTACCCTTGTCGAGCGTGGTGGCCGTGCCCGTTCGTTCCATGTCGATACCGCCCGCATTGGAACGGTTATGCCTATTCGTCCGCGCCAACATCGCCAAGGAAAGCGCGTTGATGACTGACGAGGCTGGCATGTACCGCCGCGTGGGCCAGGAATTCGCCACGCACGATGTCGTCACGCACTCCAAGGATGAATACGTCCGCTACGAAGGCGAAAAGACCATCCACACGAACACCGTGGAAGGCTTCTATTTCGATCTTCAAGCGCGGCATGAAGGGCGTCTATCAGCATTGCGGCGAACACCACCTGCACCGCTACCTCGCTGAGTTAGACTTCCGTTACAGCAACCGCATCGCGCTTGGCGTCGATGACGGAACCCGCGCATTCATCGCGTTGAAGGGCGCCGCTGGCAAGCGCCTCCGGTATCAAAGACCTGCTTGACGAAAGGCGGACGCACTTCCGAAAGCCCATCCAACTCGAATTGCCTTACTGGCGATATGCAAGGGCCAAGAAAAAGCCGGGGACCTAAATCCCCGGCGAGTCTGGTTGATCGGACAGCTAGGCGGCTACGCCGCTGGCGCCGGTCTTATCGGCTGCGATAGTGGCCGCAAACGAATTCGGTGCGGCCAAAGCGGAAGCGCTGGTAGGGGCATACCCAAACCATCACGTCACCTCTTTCAGGCGAGGGGCCTTGAAAAGAGACGATAGAAGTGCGATTCTACAGTGGTCACCACTTGTGATCGCGAGGCCCTATCGCCTCTTATCGGTTGCTAGTCGTTTAGGGCCGCATTCCCGTTGAAGCCGGGTTTGCGGCCTTTCCATTTTCCTGCCCACTCGTACGCCAACGGCCAGAGCGTGAGGGGCAGCGCTATCTTCTCATCATCGTAAACTCCGCCGCGCTTTCTACATTCGCGCCACTCAATATATGCCGTCTCGCGTGATTCACGCAAGGGCACATGAAATGCGCGTTTCCTAGGAAATGGTTAACGAGTCCTTTCATTGCGGTTTTTGCAACCCCATGGTACGTCTTTGGCACCTTATAGGAGGCAGAGATGGACCGCGCTTACGCTAATGCATTGAAACGAAAGCAGGAAATCGAGGCGGAATTGGCCAAGATTGACTCGTTTCTAGACATGTATAGGCAATTCTCTGGATCGGAACAGGAACAAACTGAACCTGCAGTAAATGACTCATCTGGCGCTGGAAACGAGGAAACGATGAACCCTCGCCCTTCCCGCCGCCTGCGGCCTCCTGAAATAGCCGACTTGGCTGAGAGGGTGATTCGGGGTGCGGGGCACCCATTGACGCGCGCAGAGATCGTGTCGAGGTTGGAGAGCGCTGGCATTGAATTGCACAGCGAGGACAAACCCCGTTATCTTGGGACGATCCTCTGGCGTGAGAAAGCCAGGTTCGTCAACGTATCGGGCCAAGGCTATATCATGGCCGACATGGTGACGGCGGAGCAGGAGTTGGAGGCGCTGCTACAACTCGATGATCACGATCAAGACGAAGGACAGGACGATGAAAAGGACAAAGGCATCTTCGGATAGCCCGCCGCAGATCGACAAATTCCGCGAAGCCGCGCGCGAACTAAAAACCGATCAGTCCGACGCGGCCTTTGAGGACGTGGTGAACAAGGTCGCCCACGCGCCGAAGCTGACTGCCGAGCAGATAAAAGAATTCGTGCGACGCCAGCGCGCAGAGAAGAAGGGCTAGGCGTCTTCCTGCTTCTTCCTGTGGAACAGGTGATTGGCCACAATGAGCAGGAAGCCGAACACGCTAGCGGTGGTGGTCGTTACAACGGCGATAAATTCGCCGGTTTCAAGGTGAAACGGCCTCACCAAGTAGACTGGCCTCCAATCGTTGGCTTTGACCAGAAGCGTTACGGACCACCCAGTTTCAAAACCTTGGGCGAGTATTATGTAAATAAGAAAGGCTGACCACGTTAGGGCTAGCCTCCTTGCTATCTTGTCGATTCTCGTTTTCGCGGCTTCGCCATCGAATGGCTTGATACCGCTGTACGCGGGATAGTTTTCAAAATCCCTGACCTCTTCATCAAAGGTCGGAGTGGGATCAAGCTGCAGCAATGGGGACTGGTTGGTATCCACGTGCCCTCGCCAACTCTGCAAAGTAATTCCAATCCTCGGCAGCGGGGATGGTTTCATTCTCGGGAACCTGGAATTGATTGCGCTCAGCGATCTTGCGCCAAGGAGTACCGGGACGGTGGGTTTCTTCTGAAAGCACCGTTCCGCTCTTATGTCCGTACTCAGCCATGATCCAATCCAGCAGCTGGTCTACCTTTTCACGCGCGGCAGCAGGGATCTGACGCGGAGCCCCACCAAATGGCGAAGCCGGTTCTGGGTGCTTTATGACACCGCGCCCATACTTGGAAAACTGATGGTAAATCGACTTGAATACAGGGCCGTACCGCCAAACCTGCGGCGCTTCATCGATAAGCGGCTGCCCGAGCAGAGCTAGCCACCATCCATTTGCAAAATAGAGCAATTTCTGGAGCTTCAACGGCCCGATATTACCAGTCTCGCCATGCCTAGCGATCAACTCGTTTGCAACTTCAATAGCAGGATAGGACATCAGTCCAACCTCCAACTCACGTTCGAATCGCCACGAACGCCCCCTTGAGTTCTAAGGGGGACGTTACACTTGCGGAGAATCTTCCGCAATTGGCTGGGGACCAACTCATATCATACACGAATTGAGCAGTTTCAAGAGCGCTCCGGCCTGTTAGGACTATATTCCTATTTCACTTTGGGTTTGTCAACCATATAATCGCCTGCATAAAACAGGTTCAAACCGTGAACAAAATCTGGCATGGTGCCTGGCATGCCGATCATCTCCCCCATCCTCATCAATCCTCTCATCGACGGCCGCCAGTCCGAACGCGCCATGCTGGTGCGGCGCGGCGTACAGCGGCTGCTCATGGATATGGGCGCACATGTGTTGCCCGAACTGTCGCTGGCCACGGGCCGCCGCGCCGACCTCGTCGCGCTGACCCGGCAGGGCGATATCTGGATCATCGAGATCAAATCCTCGATCGAGGATTTCAGGGTCGACCGCAAATGGCCCGACTACCGGCTGCATTCCGACCGCTTCTTCTTCGCCACCCATCCCGGCGTGCCCTCGGAGATATTTCCCCAGGAGTGCGGCTTCATCCTCTCCGACGGCTACGGCGCCGAGATCCTGCGCGATGCGCCCGAGCACCGCATGGCAGCGGCAACGCGCAAAGCGCTGATGCTGCGGATCGCGCGGGCCGGCGCTTCGCGGCTGCTGGCGGCAGAGCTTGCCGGCGTGTCGGTGCCTGCGCTGGAGGGTGAGAGCGAGTAGCGATTGTCCCCCAAGTCCTAAGACT
Organism: Mesorhizobium sp. WSM4809; assembly: GCF_055811655.1. Classification (NCBI taxonomy): domain Bacteria; kingdom Pseudomonadati; phylum Pseudomonadota; class Alphaproteobacteria; order Hyphomicrobiales; family Phyllobacteriaceae; genus Mesorhizobium; species Mesorhizobium sp. WSM4809. The sequence goes on along the minus strand of NZ_JBVVQW010000004.1, from coordinate 142,325 downwards.
GCCTCTACTCTTCACCGTCCTCCACGCCACCCCTGGCGGGCGCCATGAGCAGCACGGCAGCGCCCAGGATAGCGGCGATGAAGGAACCGGCGAGGATGCCGACCTTGACCGCGTCCTGCAGCGCCACGTCGCCGGCGAAGGCGAGCAGGCCGATGAACAGGCTCATGGTGAAGCCGATGCCGCACAGCAGCGATATGCCGATCATGTGCGTCCAGCCGGCATTGGCGGGCAGGTCGGCAAGACCGAGCCGGATGGCAAGTGCCGAGGAGCCGAACACGCCGACCAGCTTGCCGACCACCAGGCCGGCGGCGACACCCAGCGTCAACGGCTCAATCAGCGCACTGACGCTGAGACCGGCGAGCGAAACGCCGGCATTGGCAAAGCCGAAGATCGGGATGACGAGGAAGGCCACAATCTTGTGCAGGCCGTGCTCGAGCCGGTGCAGGGGCGAACGGTCGAGATCGTGGCCGATCCCGGCGGAACGCTCAAGCGGGATGGTCAGCGCCAGCGCCACGCCAGCGAGCGTGGCATGGACGCCGGATTTCAGAACCAGCACCCACAGGATGACGCCGAGCACGAGATAGGGAACCAGCGTCATCACCCGCATGCGGTTGAGCACGACAAGCGCGGCAATGACGGCGAAGGCAGCACCCAGATAAGCCAGCGAAAGGCCGCTGGTGTAGAAGATGGCGATGATGATGACGGCACCGAGGTCGTCGATGATGGCGAGTGCTGTGAGGAACACTTTCAGCGAAGCCGGCACGCGGCTGCCGAGCAGCGACAGCACGCCGAGTGCGAAAGCGATGTCGGTGGCGGTCGGGATCGCCCAGCCGGACAGGGCTGCCGCATTGTTGCGGTTGACGGCGACATAGACGAGTGCAGGAACCAGCATGCCGCCGGCGGCGGCGATGCCGGGCAGCACGCGCCGGGGCCAGGTGGAGAGCTGGCCGTCCAGCATCTCGCGCTTGATCTCCAGCCCGACGAGCAGGAAGAACACCGCCATCAGCCCGTCATTGACCCAATGCGAGACGCTGAGCGGGCCGAGATAGGCGTGGAGCGCGGAGAAGTAGGTTTCGGCGAGCGGCGAATTGGCGACGATCAGGGCTAGTGCCGCCGCCACCATCAGGAAGATGCCGCCGGCCGCTTCGCTATCGAGAAATTCGCGGAAGACGGAAACCGGCCGCTGCTTCAGATCCTGCATGTCGCCTCCGTTAAGCCGCCTGTTTGGCGGGCTTCATTGTCCAAGCGCTAGCGCCGCCCCTCACCTGCCTGCCGGCATCCTCTCCCCGTATAGTGACGGGGAGAGGGACGCTGTCATTTATGATTTCGCCAATCACCAACGTTACAGAAATTACGCCTAGGTTGCGGCTAGCCCCTTCTCCCCGTCACTATACGGGGAGAAGTGCCCGGCACCGGCAGGGCGATGAGGGGCGGCGCTGACTTCGGCGATTGGGCTCTCTCCGCCGCTGGTTACAAACTTGGCCCCAAGCGACACCCTGCGATCCTAACGCGGCGCGCGCTTGGCCAGTATGCGCTGCAAGGTGCGGCGGTGCATGTTGAGCCGGCGCGCTGTCTCGGAGACGTTGCGCTCGCACATCTCATAGACGCGCTGGATATGCTCCCAACGGACGCGGTCGGCCGACATCGGGTTTTCAGGCGGCGCCGCGCGCTCGCCGGCGGTGCGGGTGAGTGCAGCGAAGATATCATCGGCGTCGGCGGGCTTGGAGAGATAATCGACCGCACCGAGCTTCACCGCGGTCACCGCGGTGGCGATGTTGCCATAGCCGGTCAGGATGATGGTGCGGGAATCCTCGCGCTTTTCGCGGATGGCCGCGACCACGTCGAGGCCGTTGCCGTCGCCGAGCCGCATGTCGACTACAGCGTAGGCGGGTGGATTGGCGCGCGCCTTGGCAACCGCCTCCTCGACGCTCTCGGCCGTCTCGACCACGAAGCCCCTGGCTTCCATGGCGCGGGCCAGACGCGTGAGGAACGGCTTATCGTCATCGACGACAAGCAGCGAGGTGTCCTCGCCTTCAACCATTGCGCCAATATTCTCGTCGCCTGTCATAGTCTCAAAATTCCTGCTGCCTTAATTTTACGCAAATATAGTTCCTGAGCCCGATTGTCCAATTTTTAGAGGTCCTTCAAGGCTCTCAGGCGGTGTCGAACATGCTGGCCGAAGTGATTTCCGGATTGAGGAACACACCACGCGGCCACGATATCTGTACCATGGCGCCCTCGCCCAGGCCGCTCGAATTGCGGAAATCGAGCACGGCACCGGAGCGTTCGAGCAGGGTCTTGGCGATGAACAGGCCGAGGCCCAGACCGCCGCCTGTTTCATTGCCCTGGCGCGTCGACATATAGGGCTCGCCGATGCGGTCGATGATCTCGGCCGGAAAGCCAGGGCCATCATCGATGATCGAGAAGGTGACGGTGGCCTCGTCCCAGCTCCAGTGCACGGTGACGCTTTTGCGGGCGAAATCGACGGCGTTCTCGACCAGGTTGCCGAGGCCGTAGATGACGCCCGGATTGCGTCGCCCGACCGGCTCGGGGCCGATTCGTTCACCGGGCCGAAGCTTGATCGAGATGCCGAAGTCCCGGTGCGGCGCGGTGACCTCCTCGACCAGCGAGGTCAATGGCAGCCGCGAAAGATGCGCCTCGCCCTCGGAGGACAGGCTGGTCAGCCGCTTGAGAATCTCGCGGCAGCGCTCGCTCTGCGAACGCAACAGCGTTACGTCTTCCCCATATTTCGGATCCTTGCCGAGCGCCTTTTCCATCTCCTTGGCGACAAGTGCGATGGTGGCGAGCGGCGTGCCGAGCTCGTGCGCGGCCGCGGCGGCCAGCCCGTCGAGGGCCGAAAGGTGCTGCTCGCGCTGCAGCACCAGCTCTGTTGCGGCGAGCGCATTGGCCAGAAGCCGGGCTTCGGCGGCCACCCGGAAGGCGTATATGGCGGTGAAGGCGATCGAGGACAGCACCGCCATCCACATGCCGGCGACATAGAGAAAAGGCATCGCCAGCGGCGCGTCCTCATGCCAGGGCAGCGGCAGGTGGACAAAGACCAGAAAGGTCGCCGCCGACATGACCAGCCCGCCGAGGATGGCGGTCAGGCGCAGGGGCAGCGATGTCGCCGAAATGACGACAGGCACGGTCATCAGCAGCGAGAACGGGTTGGTGAGGCCGCCGGTCATGTAGAGCAGGCCGGCAAGCTGCAGGCTGTCGAAGATGAGGATGCCGAAGGCGGCAAGCGGCGTGAGCCGATGCGCCGCCGGAAAGCGGAAGGCGAGAAACAGGTTCATCCATGCCGAACAGGCGATCAGGGCAAAGCAGAGGCTGACCGGCAGCGGAAACTTCAGCCCATAGGCGACGACGAGCACCGTCAGGCTCTGACCGACAATGGCAAGCCAGCGCAACCGGATCAGCGTGTTGAGGCGCAGTCTCTGGCTCTGCTGGAAATCGGGCGAACGCAAAACGTTGATCATGGCCATGAATTACAGCCGCAGGAGGACAAGCGCTAGTAGCGGTGCGCAGTCGGCATTCGCGATTGACCGAAGCCCCCCGACGTCGTCATCCCTGGGCGAAGCAGGAGCGAAGCTCCGTCACAGAGACCCTGGAATGACGAAGTGGTCGATTTTTGCACCAAATTTTCAAGGGAATCCCTCCTGATCCAAGCGGTCCGCCCAAGCTTCCCGAGGCTAGGTGCCTCTGGGTTTTGCGCGGGCGGTGGCGGTCGCGAGCAGCGGGTTTTCCGGCCAGACATGCTTGGGATAGCGGCCGCGCATGTCGGCGCGCACATCGGCCCAGGAGCCGCGCCAGAAGCCGGGCAGGTCGCGCGTCGTCTGGATCGGCCGGTGCGCCGGCGACAGGAGTTCGAGCGTCAGCGGCACGGCGCCATTGGCGATCGAAGGATGGCGGTCGAGGCCGAACAGCTCCTGCACGCGAATCGCCAGCACCGGCCATTCGCCGTCATAGCGGATCGGCACATGGCTGCCCGACGGAGCATCGAAATGGGTCGGCGCCAGCGTATCGATCCTGCGCTGCAGATCGTGTGGCACGAGGCTGGCCAGCCCGGCCGAGACAACGCCCGCATCGATGGCGGCAAGCGATGCCGCGCCGGACAGGTAAGGCAGCAGCCAGTCGTCGAGGCACTCGATGAGGGCGTCATCCGCCATATCGGGCCAGGGCGCGCCAAGGCCGCGATGCAACCAGCCAAGCCGCTGGCGCAGCGTTTGCGCCTCCTTGCTCCAATTCAGCAGCGACAGCCCGTGCTGGCGCACCGCGTCGAGGACGGCGCGGTCGGCGTCAGCACCGATTGGCGGCGGCAGCATGCGTTCGGCAAGCGTGATGGCGCCAAGGCGCACGGTTTCGCGGACGCGCACGGCGCGCTTGTCGCGGTCGAAGCTCGTTTCACGGCGGACCTCGATCCTGTCCGCCAGCGCGGCGCGGACATCGTCCTCGCCGATCGCTGCCGCCGCCGTGATGCGCGCATTCTGTGCCTTGCCCTGCAGGTCGGCGACGACCAGAAACGGCTCGCCCGCCAGCGGATCGGCGGCGTCGAGCATGGCGCCGGAGCCGTTGGCCAGCACGAAACGGCCACGCTCGCCGCGCGCCTTCGCCACCCGATCCGGCCAGGCGTGGACGAGCAGGGGACCGGCTGCCGCAGCTTCGCTGCCCTTCGCCTCGCCAGCCTGCCTCGCCAGCCGTTCGGCGAGCTGCTTGGCGGCTGTAGCGCGTGGCGATTTTTCCCCACGAAAACGCATCAGCCGCCGCTCCAGATCGGCGCCGTCGCCACCAAGGCCGCGTTCGGTGAGCAGCACGGCAAGCATCGCCGCCTCGAAGGCATGGCCGCTGCCGGTTGCCTCGGCAACCATGTGCGCCAACCGCACCGGCAGGGCGAGCTTGCGCATCGCTGCACCCGCGTCCGTCAGGCGCCCCATGTCGTCGATGGCATCCAGCGCGCGTAGTAGCCCCCTTGCCTCATTAAGGGCCGGAACAGGCGGCGGATCGAGAAAAGCGAGCCCTGCCGGATCGGCAACGCCGAAGGCAGCGCAATCGAGCAGCAGTCCGGACAGATCGGCCTCAAGGATTTCCGGCGGCGTGAAGGCGGGGAGTGCAGCCGTCTGCTCGGCCCGCCACAACCGGATGGCGACGCCTGGCTGCGTGCGCCCGGCACGGCCGGCGCGCTGGTCGGCGGAAGCCTTGCTGACGCGCACGGTCTCCAACCGGGTGAGGCCGCTGGCCGGCTCATAGCGCGGCAGCCGCGACAGGCCCGAATCGATGACGACGCGCACGCCGTCGATGGTGATCGAGGTTTCGGCGATCGAGGTGGCCAGCACCACCTTGCGGCGGCCGGCCGGCTGCGGCTTGATCGCCGCGTCCTGCGCCTTGCCGTCGAGCATGCCGTAGAGCGGGACGATGTCGGTATCGGTGCCGACCTTGCCGGCCAGCCGTTCGGCGGTGCGCTCGATCTCGCGCTGGCCGGGCAGGAAAGCAAGCACGCTGCCGCTTTCGTCGGCGAGGGCGGCGCGGATCGCCTTTGCCATGGCGTCCTCGATGGCGATGCCGGCCGGCCTTTCGTCATAGCGGATTTCGACGGGAAAGGCGCGGCCCTCGCTCTCGATCACCGGCGCGCCCGACATGAGTTTGGCGACACGCGCGCCGTCGAGCGTCGCCGACATCACTGCCAAGCGCAGATCCGGCCTGAGCGCCCCTTGCACGTCGAGCGCCAGCGCGAGACCGAAATCGCCGTCAAGCGAGCGCTCGTGGAATTCGTCGAAGATGACAGCCGAAACACCGGGCAGTTCGGGATCGTCGAGGATCATGCGCGCCAGCACGCCTTCGGTGACGACCACGATCCTGGTCTTTGCCGAAATGCGGTTTTCCATGCGCATGGCATAGCCGACGGTGGCGCCAGGTTCCTCACCAAGCAATTCAGCCATCCGGCGGGCGGCGGCGCGGGCGGCGAGCCGGCGCGGTTCAAGCAGGATGATCTTGCCGGCGCCGAGCCAAGGCGCGTCAAGCAGCGCCAGCGGCACCAGCGTCGTCTTGCCGGCGCCCGGCGGCGCCACCAGCACGGCGCTGTTGCCATGGCCCAGCGCTTCCCTCAGCGCCGGCAGCACGGCGGATACAGGAAGCTCCGGCAGGGGTTTTGTGGTCATGGCGCCCGCATATCAGCGGTTACGGCCAAGGCGCAACCAGAGTCGGTTTAAAGCCGGGTGCGCGAAAACGGGTTCCAGCGCACGGTGCCCAGCCGCGCTTCCTCACGAACCATGGTCAAAAGGCCGGCGCCGCCAACGACCGCCAGGCCAACCAGCGACAGCCCGTCCGGATATTCCTGGAAGAACAACGCGCCGAGGATCACCGCCCAGGCGATCTGCGAATAATGCGTCGGCGCGACGCGGTTGGCGGGCGCGTATTTCATGGCCAGCAGCTGCAGGAATTGTCCACCCGCGGTGAAGGCACCGGCCATTGCCAGCCACAGCAACTGCTTTCCGCTGGGAACAGTGAAGGCGGTGGCGGCGGCACCGATGCCGTTGAACAGCAGGCCGCAACCGACCAGCACGCCGAGCATGGTGGTGCGCTTTTCCTGCTGCGCCAGCGAGCGCATCAGGATGACGCTGGTGGCCGCGAGGAAAGCAACGCCGAAGGCGGCAAGATGGCCGAGATTGAGTTCGCGAAAGCCAGGCCGCACCACCAGTATGACGCCGGCAAAACCGGCGACCACCGCCAGCCAGCGCCAGGGGCCGACCTTCTCCTTGAGGATCACCGTGGAGAGAATGGTGACGCAGAGCGGCGCCAGGAAGATCAGCGCATAGGACTCGGCCAGAGGAATGGTGGTGAAGGCGTAGACGCTGAGCACGCCGGAAGCGATGCCCGCCCAGGCGCGCGCCTGCACCGCCCATGGTCTTTTGGTGCGCCAGAAATCGCGCCAGCGTTCGCCCGCAGGTCGCGTGAAGAATAGGAAGAAGCCCGCGAACAAAGTTATGAAAAAGCCGATCTCGAAGATCGTGAGTTGACCGCCCAGGCTTTTGACAACGGCATCGCTGCCCGAATAGCTTGCGTAGGCGATCAGGGCGAGCAGGATTCCGTTCGTCACGTTGTTCCAGTTCCGGGGAGAGAGTGATTTGAAAATCCTGGCGCTCGGTGCCCATCCGGACGACATCGAGATCTTCATGTTCGGTACGATGGCCGCCTATGCCGCGCAAGGCGCAGAGCTCACTTTTGCCATGGCCACGGATGGTGCCAGGGGCGGCACGAGTGATCCCGCTGTTCTCGCTCGTGTCCGTCGCGATGAAGCAACGGCCGCGGCTGCGCTGGTAGGCGCAATGCCACGCTTCCTCGACTTTCCGGACGGCGAGTTGGTGGCCGATGCAGCGCTGATCGGAGCTCTGAAAGCACTGATTGGTCAAACCGGCCCGGATCTGGTGATCACGCATGCGCCCAACGACTATCATGCCGACCATCGCGCGCTGTCGGACGGCGTGCGCATCGCGGCGTCTTTCGCCGTCCCGGTGCTGCATGCCGACACGATGGGCGGCACCGGTTTTTCGCCGACGCACTATGTCGACATTTCCGCCCATGCCGACGTCAAGGCCGAAGCGATCCGAATGCATCAGTCGCAGGATCCCGACCGCTTCGTCGACATCGCGCGGACACAGAACGCCTTTCGCGCCGGCCAGTGCAACGGCGCGCAAGGCTCCTCGGCCGAAGCCTTCCGCTTCGAACCGTCGTTCCCGTTTGCCGATATCCGTATGCTGCTGCCGCCGGCACCGCCGATCCGGAAGGTGATGGTGAGCACCAGAAGGGTCGGTTGAGAAGCCGAGGCGACCCCACGTCCTGGTCACAATCGGCCTGAACAGCTTCGGTAAGCCGACCAGCGAGCCGCGCTTCTCCAACGTTTTCAGACATCGCGATAAGCATGCTGCGGCGCAGCAACGAATTCGCTTGCTTTGTTTAGTAAAAATTGCATCACTAAACAAATTACTAAACATCCGCAGCGTAACCGCGCAGCCATGTTTGGGCCCCTGAGGAGAGGGGTTGAGGGCTTTTTGAAACCGTCATCCGGGCGCGTTTCGCAAATGGGAGGAAGTCATGAAATCGAGCTTGAAACTGGCGTTGGGACTGACCTCGGCGATCACAGCGTCGACAGCCGTCTCGAACGTCGCGCACGCTGAAGACCTGACGCTGTGCTGGGCCGCCTGGGACCCGGCCAACGCGCTTGTCGAACTGTCCAAGGATTTTACCAAGGAAACCGGCATCGGCATGAAATTCGAGTTCGTGCCATGGACCAACTATGCCGACCGTTTCCTCAACGAGCTGAACTCGCACGGCAAATTGTGCGACCTGATCATCGGCGACAGCCAGTGGATCGGCGGCGCTGCCGAGAACGGCCATTACGTCAAGCTGAACGACTTCTTCGACAAGGAGAAGATCAGCATGGACGATTTCGTGCCGGCAACCGTCGTCGGCTATTCGGAATGGCCGAAGAACACGCCGAACTACTGGGCGCTGCCGGCCATGGGCGACGTCGTCGGCTGGACCTATCGCAAGGACTGGTTCTCCAAGCCGGAACTGCAGAAGGAATTCAAGGAGAAGTACGGTTGGGATCTCGGCCCGCCGACCACTTTCGACCAGTTGAAGCAGGTCGCCGAGTTCTTCCAGAAGCGTGAGATCGACGGCAAGACCGTCTACGGCGCCTCGATCTACACCGAGCGCGGCTCTGAAGGCATCACCATGGGCGCCATGGACGTGCTCTACAGCTATGGCTTCCAGTACGAAAACCCCAAAAAGCCCTACGAGATGGAAGGCTTCGTCAACTCCGACAAGTCGGTGAAGGGGCTGGAGTTCTACAAGGCGCTCTATGATTGCTGCACGCCTCCGGGTGCCTCGAACAGCTATATGGGCGAAGGCGTCGATGCCTTCAAATCCGGCCAGGTGGCGATGCACATGAACTTCGCCTTCACGTGGCCGGGCCTGCAGAAGGACGAGAATGTCGGCGGCGACAAGATCGGCTACTTCGTCAACCCGAAGGGGCCTGACGGCGAGCAGTTCGCCCAGCTCGGCGGCCAGGGCATCTCCGTGGTGTCCTATTCCGACAAGCAGGAAGCGGCGCTGAAATACATCAAATGGTTCGCCAACAAGGACGTGCAGGCCAAATGGTGGTCGCTCGGCGGTTATTCCTGCCTCAACGCGGTGGTCAAGGATCCGGGCTTCCCGGCCAGCCAGCCCTACGCGCAGACCTTCCTCGACTCGATGGCCATCGTGAAGGACTTCTGGGCCGAGCCGAGCTACGCCCCGCTGCTGCAGGCCTCGCAGAAGCGTTTCCACGACTATGTCGTCGCCGGCCAAGGTTCGGCCAAGGATGCGCTGGACGGCCTGGTCAAGGACTGGACGCAGGTCTTCCAGGACGACGGTAAGATGTAACTGGGGCAAGATGTAACCCGGCTCCTCCCGAGCTCGACCCATGCGTCCCGTGCCGCCCTTGGCACGGGACGCAGTTCAGATAAATTCCATGACAGAGACGACCAAGTGACCGAAGCAGGACTCACCATGCTCAATCGGACCGCGGAGAACGTTGCCCGGGCGACGCCGGAACCGTTGGCCCGCAAGGTCCGGGGCATCAGCGACAAGGGCCTCGCCTGGCTGTTCATCTCGCCGACGATCCTGTTGCTGCTGGCCATCAACATCTTCCCGCTGTTCTGGGCGATCTATCTGTCGTTCACCAACTACCGCGCCAACCGCCCGAACGAGGTGGTGAAGAACCTCGGCTTTGCCAACTACCAGCGCATCCTCGGCGACAAGGATATCTGGATCGCCATGCAGACGACGGCGCATTTCGTGTTCTGGACCATCCTGCTGCAGACGCTGATCGGCTTCACCCTGGCCTGGCTGATCGACAGGAAGTTCCGCGGCCACGCCTTCTGGACGACGCTGATCCTGGTGCCCATGATGCTGTCGCCGGCGGTGGTCGGTAATTTCTGGCGCTTCCTCTACGAGCCGCAGATCGGCCTGTTCGCCTACGCGATTTCCTTCGTCACGAGGATTCCGCCGACCGATATCCAGATGCTCTCCAACGTGTCGCTGGCGCCCTGGTCGATCATCATCGTCGACACCTGGATGTGGACACCCTACGTGATGCTGATCTGCCTCGCGGGCCTACGCTCCATCCCCGAATACATCTACGAGGCGGCCGAGGTCGACCGCGCCTCCAACTGGCGGCAATTCTGGTCGATCACGCTGCCGATGGCGCTGCCCTTCATCATGCTGGCTGTGCTGTTTCGCGGCATCGAGAACTTCAAGATGTTCGACATGGTCAATCTGTTGACCGGCGGCGGGCCGGGCTCGACCACCGAGGTCGCCTCGATAACGCTGAAGCGGCAGGCTTTCGAAAGCTGGCGCACCGGCTATTCCTCGGCCTTCGCAATCATTCTTTTCGTGGCGGTGTTCGGCCTCGCCAACATCTACGTCAAGGCGCTCAACAAGGTGAAGCAGAGATGAGCCTGACCACAGCCCATTCGGTCGTCGCACCGAGCAGCAACTCGAAACGGATCGCCGGCACGATCATCGTACTTTACGCACTGATCTCGATCGTGCCGCTGCTGTGGATCTTCGCCACCAGCTTCAAAACGCCGCCGGATTCGATCGCCTATCCGCCCAAGATCCTGTTCCAGCCAAGCCTTGAGGGCTACTGCAATCTGTTCACGACGCGGACCCGGCAGACGCCGGAATACATCAACTCGCTGGGCCCGGCGACAGGCTTCTGCGACGAGACCACGCGCAAGCGCAACATGGTGATCGCCGGCCCGTCCAACTTCCTGCCGCGCTTCGTCAATTCGCTGATCATCGCCTTCGGCTCGACTTTCTGCGCCGTCTTCCTCGGCACGCTGTCGGCCTACGGCTTCTCACGCTTCAAGGTGCCGCTCGCCGACGACCTTTTGTTCTTCATCCTGTCGACGCGCTTCATGCCGCCGATCGCCGTCGCCATTCCGATCTATCTGATGTACCGCGAGCTTGGCCTGTCGGACACGGCGCTCGGCATGATCCTGCTCTACACGGCGGTCAATGTTTCGCTGGCGGTGTGGCTGCTGAAAGGCTTCATCGACGAAATCCCGCGCGAGTACGAAGAGGCGGCGATGATCGACGGCTATACACGGCTGCAGGCCTTCTGGCGCACCGTGCTGCCGCAAGCGACGACCGGCATTGCAGCGACCGCGATCTTCTGCCTGATCTTCGCCTGGAACGAGTATGCGTTCGCGGCACTCCTGACCTCGGGCACCGCGCAGACCGCGCCGCCCTTCATCCCAACCATCATCGGCGAAGGCGGCCAGGACTGGCCGGCGGTCGCGGCCGGCACGACGATCTTCCTGGTGCCGATCCTGGTCTTCACCATTCTGCTCCGCAAGCAATTGCTGCGCGGCATCACCTTCGGCGCGGTGCGCAAATGAGCATGACCAAGCCTCAGAAACGCAAGTCGCGCTGGCCGGTCTGGGCCAGGCGCGGGCTGATGGAAAACATCGCCACGGCGCTGATCGCCATCGGCTTCCTGATGCTGTTCCAGCCCTTCGCGCTGTCGCTCTACACCTACTCCTTCATCACCATGCTCGCCGGCACCGTGATGTTCATCATCGTCTCGAAATTCCCGGAATAATCATGGCCGAAATCCGCGTCCAGCACCTGAGAAAGGCCTTCGGCGATTTCGTTGCCGTGCAGGATTCCAACTTCGTCGTCGAGGATGGCGAGTTCTTCGTCATGCTCGGGCCGTCGGGCTGTGGCAAGACGACGACCTTGCGCATGATCGCCGGGCTCGAACTGCCGACCGGCGGCCAGATCCTGCTCGGCGGCGACGACGTCACCATGCTGCGGGCACGCGAGCGCGACATCGCCTTCGTCTTCCAGCTGTTCGCGCTCTATCCGCACATGAACGTGCGCAAGAACATCGGCTTCCCGCTGTTGGCGCAAGGCATGCCTTCGGCCGAGATCCGCACCCGTGTCGAGGAAACAGCAAAACTGCTGCGCATCGATCACCTGCTCAACAAATCCGTCTCCGGACTTGCCGGTGGTGACCGCCAGCGGGTCGCGCTCGGCCGCGCCATCGTGCGGCGGCCAAAATGCTTCCTGATGGATGAGCCGCTCGGCACGCTCGACACCGAATTCCGCGATTTGATGGTCCATGAACTGCGCGAACTGCACAACCGCATCCGTGCCACGACGGTCTATGTCACGCACGACCAGATGGAAGCGATGTCGATGGCCGACAAGATCGCCGTGATGAACCATGGCGTCATCGAACAGTTCGGAAGCCCACGCGAAATCTACGACCGCCCGGCAACCATGTTCGTCGCCGACTTCATTGGCTCGCCGCCGATGAACTTTTTGGGATTTGGCGGCGGGGTCGCCAAGGGCGCCAGGGAGATCATCGTGCAAGGTGCGAAGGTCGCGGTGCCGGAGGTACGAGAGGACATCGCACCCAGCGACATGGCCCTTGGCATCCGCCCGGAGCACATACGCTTCGACGACGCCTCCAAGCTGCGCGGCGCCATCTACGGCACCGAATATCTCGGCACCACGCAGATCGTCGCGGTCGAAACGGCGGACGGTATCATCAAGGCACGCGTGCCGGCCGAAATCCGGCTGTCCACCGGCGACCATGTCGGCCTGACGCTGAGCAGCGCGCGGCTGTCGCTGTTCGAGAAGGGATCGGGCCGCGCAGTGAGAACCGCGATCCACGATGTCGCCTCGGAGCGGAGGACCCAGCATGGCTGAGGTGCACATCAAGAACGCGACCAAGAGTTTCGGCGATCATGCCGCCGTCAACGGCCTCGACCTGCACATAGCAGATGGCGAATTCGTCGTGCTGCTCGGGCCGACCGGGGCCGGTAAGACAACGACGCTGCGGCTCATCGCCGGGTTGGAACGGCCGGATACCGGCACGATCGAGATCGGTGGACACAACGCCACGACGCTGTCGCCGGCCGAGCGTGACACCGCCTTCGTCTTCCAGCAGTATTCGCTCTATCCGCATCTGTCGGTATTCGACAACCTCGCCTTCCCGCTGCGCTCGCCGGCGCGGAAAATGCCGGAGGACCAGATCCGCCGCCGGGTCGAGGAGGTGGCGAAGATGGTGCGCATCCATCACAAGCTCGCCAATCGCTCGACCAAGCTTTCGGGCGGCGAAATGCAGCGCGTTGCCATCGGTCGCGCGCTGGTGCGCAAGCCTTCGATCTATCTGATGGACGAGCCGCTGTCGTCGCTCGATGCCAAGCTGCGCGGCGATCTCAGGCTCGAGCTGAAGCGCATCCAGACCGAACTCGGCGCCACCATGCTTTATGTCACGCATGATCAGATCGAGGCGATGACGATGGCAGACCGCATCGGCATCCTCACCGAGGGCGTGCTGGTGCAGATCGGTTCGCCGCGCACTATCTATTCCGAGCCGGCAAACCTTCATGTCGCGGCAAGGCTCGGCCAACCGGCGATCAATCTTCTGCCGACCGGACTGCTGCCTGATGCCGGCGCGCCAGCCGGGACCAAGACGATCGGCGCGCGCACCGAACATCTTTCGATCGCGAAGGCTGCGAATGGTCATGCCGACGGCGTCGTCGACTGGGTCGAGCATCTCGGTGATCAGAACCATTTGCATGTGACGGTGGGGACCAAGAAACTGGTGACGCTGACCGATCCCGACACGGATCTGGCGCAGGGCGACAAAGTGGTGATCCGCTACCGGGCGCCGCTGTATTTCGGCGCCGATGGACAGCGATTGATGTGAGCGGTTTTCGGTGATTCAGCACCGGTTTTGACTTTGCCAGTATGGGACGAATTCGATGAAGCACTTTTTCAATCGCAGGGAAACGATCGTCACCGAGGCGCTCGACGGCCTGTTGCGGACCATCGGATCAGGCGATCTCGCGCGCCTCGACGGCTATCCCGAGATCAAGGTCATCCTGCGCGCCGACTGGAACAAGACGAAAGTCAGTGTCGTCTCCGGCGGCGGGGCCGGGCACGAGCCGTCCCATGCCGGCTTCGTCGGCAAAGGCATGCTGACGGCGGCGGTCTCAGGCGAGATCTTTGCCTCGCCGAGCGTCGAAGCCGTGCTGGCCGCCATTCGCGCAGTCACCGGCCCGGCCGGCTGTCTGTTGATCGTCAAGAACTACACCGGCGACCGCCTCAATTTCGGTCTGGCCGCCGAGAAGGCGCGCGCCGAAGGATTTCATGTAGAGATGGTGATCGTCGCCGACGACGTCGCGCTGCCTGATATCACCCAGCCGCGCGGCGTTGCCGGCACCTTGTTCGTGCACAAGATCGCAGGCCATCTGTCGGCGGCCGGCCACGATCTGGCATTCGTCGCAACGGCCGCTCGCGCGGCGGCGAAGGATATCGTTTCGCTCGGCATGTCGCTGTCGTCCTGCTCGATCCCCGGCCAGCCGCACGAAGACAGGTTTGGCGAGAACGATGGTGAACTCGGCCTCGGCATTCATGGCGAGCCGGGCGTCGAAAGGATTGCGGTGCAGAGTGCCGACAGACTGGTGGCGATCATGGTGGAGCGCCTCGCGGCACGGCTTGATCCCGAGGCCACCTACGCCTTGCTGATCAACAATCTCGGCTCCGTGCCGCCGCTCGAAATGTCTGTCGTCGCCAATGCGGTGCTTGCATCGCCGCTGGCCAAGACCATCAAGCTGACGATCGGCCCGGGCCCGCTGATGACGGCGCTCAACATGAACGGCTTCTCGCTGTCGCTGATCCGGCTGGATGCGGCGCGCGAAACCGCCTTGCAGGCGCCGGTCGGTCCGCACGCCTGGATGCCGGCAAAGCCGGTTGTTTCACCTGCCGTCGTGCCGATGGCGAAAGCGGCCGGACAGAGCGCGGCACGCAAGCCCAGCCAGGATGCGCGCACGAAGCGTCTAGTCGTCACGGTCTGCGAACGGCTGATCGCGCTCGAAGCGACTTTGAACGGATTGGACGCCAAAACAGGCGACGGCGACACCGGCTCGACGGTGGCGACCGGCGCGCGCAGTGTTCTCGAGCGGCTTGATGCGCTGCCGCTTGCCGAGCCGGCGGCGACCCTTGGCGCGATAGGTGACATTTTGAGCGCCTCGATGGGCGGCTCCAGCGGCGTGCTGCTGTCGATCTTCTTCACCGCCGCGGCGCAAGCTCTGGAGAGCGGCGCAAACCTGGCCAAGGCGCTGCTTGCCGGCCTCGAGCGAATGACTTTCTATGGCGGCGCAAGGATGGGGGATCGCACGATGGTCGATGCCCTGGAGCCTGCCCTCAGAGCGCTCGATGCCAGGAGCGTGGAAGAAGCGGCTGTGGCGGCTCGACGTGGCGCCGAGGCCACCGCTGCCATGGACAGGGCAAAATCCGGGCGGTCCGCCTATGTCGGCAGCAAGCTGCAAGGCGTGGCCGACCCCGGCGCCTATGCAGTGGCCGAGGTTTTCGCGGCGGCGGCCGCGCTGCATGAAGCGGCCTGATTCATGCTCCAGTTGTCGAATGAGCGTTCTTTCGATACTGCGGGCGGCATGGAAACCGGAAATGCGGGTGACATGGCGGCGTTGAACCTTGCCAGGCTGATCGCGGCCGCTGCGGATACCATTGCCGCTCACGCCCAGGAGTTGACGGCGCTCGACCAGGCGATGGGCGACGGCGACCACGGGCTGAACATGAAGCGCGGCTTCGAGGCCGTGCGCGCGGAAGCCGAAGCATTTTCGGCCAAACCGCTGCCCGATGCCTTGAAGGCGATCGGCACCAAGCTGGTGATGACGGTCGGCGGCGCCTCCGGCCCGCTATTCGGCACCCTTTTCCTGGCACTCGGCAAGGAGATTTCAGCGGCGCCTGATCGCGCCAATCTGACGGCGGCGTTCGGCAAGGCGATCGAAGCGGTGGCAGCACGGGGCAAGTCGCAGGTTGGACAAAAAACCATGCTCGACGTGCTGCAGCCGGTGCATGACGCGTTGCTGCAGGGAAAGACGGCGCCGGAAATCGCAGGTATCGCCGATGCGGCCGCCGAGGCGACCGTGCCGATGAAGGCCCGGCGCGGCCGTGCGTCGTTCCTTGGCGACCGGTCGATCGGCCACATGGATGCCGGTGCACGCTCGACCGCGCTTCTGGTGTGCACGATCGTCGAAACGCTGGAAGGTCAGCCATGAGCAATGTCGGCATCGTCATCGTTTCGCATTCGCCGCTGGTTGCCGAGGGCACGGCCGACATGGTGCGGCAGATGGTGGGCGACGAAGTGCCGCTTGCATGGTGCGGCGGAAACGGCCATGGCGGGCTCGGCACCAATGTCGAGGCGATCATGGGCGCCATCGACAAGGCCTGGTCGGAAGCCGGTGTCGCCATTCTGGTCGATCTCGGCGGTGCCGAGACCAACTCGGAAATGGCGGTGGAGATGATCGGCGAGCCACGCTCGCACAAGATCATCGTCTGCAACGCGCCGATCGTCGAAGGCGCGGTGATGGCGGCGACCGAGGCCTCCGGCGGCGCCTCGCTCCGGGAAGTGGTGGCGACGGCACATGAATTGTCGCCGTCGTGAGTGAACGGGAAGTTTGAAGACATGTCCGCATCCGCCGAAGCGACCGTTGTGATCACCCACGAGGTGGGCCTGCACGCGCGTCCTTCGGTGAAGTTCACCAAGCTGGCCAAGAGCTTTGCCGCCGAGGTGGAAATCGCGCTTGCCGCCAACGGCCCCTGGTTCGACGCCAAGAGCATCGTCAAGGTGATGGCGACCAAGGCGCCGAAGGGTACGCTGTTGCACATCAGGGCCAGCGGAGACGGCGCCAATGATGCCGTCGACGCGCTGGTCGAACTGGTGCGGCGCGATTTCGACGAAGGCGCGGACCATGCCCGAACCGCTTAGGATTAAAGGCATTTCGGCCTCGGCCGGTTATGCCGAAGGGCCGCTGTTCGACCTCGACCAGACTGTCGGCTCCTATGTCGGCAAAGAAACAGCCGACGATGAGAAGGCCGCGCTCGAAACCGCAATCGGCATTGCCACGGGCCGTCTCACTGCAATGATCGGGATGGCCGAGGGCGATGCCGCCGACATTCTCGAGTTTCAGATCGCCATGCTGCAAGACGATGCGCTGAGCAGCCCGGCCTTTACCGCGATCCGCTCCGGCCTGCCAGCGGACAAAGCATGGCGGCAAGCGCTTGATACTGAGACTGCCGGCTACGATGCTTCGGACCAGGATTATTTCCGCGCGCGCGCCGCCGACATCCGCGATATCAGGGACCAGGTGCTGCGGGCTCTGTCGGAGGTTGGCAACGTCGAGCCGCCCGCCGGCGCCATCCTCTATGGCGAGGATATCGCGCCGACGCGTTTTCTCGAAACCGACTGGAGCAGCGGCGGCGGCATCGCGCTGAGGGCGGGCAGCACCGCCAGCCATGTCGCCATGCTGGCGCGCTCGCGCGGCGTACCCATGATCGTCGGTCTCGGTGCTTCGCCGGCTCATCTCGCCGGCATCGCCCTGCTCGACGCCGAACATGGCGGCATCGTGGTGTCGCCCTCCAGGACCGAAATCGCCGCTTTTCGGCAATCCTGCGCGTCGTTCTCTGCGCGCCGCAACCGGGCCGGGACATTCCTGGCGCGGCCGGCGGTCACCAAGACCGGCAGGGCGGTGCGGGTGCAACTCAACATCGCCGACCCGTCCGAGGTCGACGGCATCGATATCGCCACCTGCGACGGGGTCGGGCTGATGCGCACCGAATTCCTGTTCGGCAAGACGCTGCCGGACGAGGGGACACAGTATCGCGCCTATCGCAAGGTGCTGGAATGGGCTGGTGACAAACCGGTGACGATCCGCACCGTCGATGCCGGCGGCGACAAGCCGGTGCCCGGCTTCACCATCGAGGAGAGCAATCCGTTCCTCGGCCTGCGCGGAATCAGGCTGTCGCTGGCAAGGCCGGAGGTGTTTCGTGTACAGATCCGGGCACTGCTGCGCGCCGCGGTGCACGGCAATCTGAAAGTGATGTTTCCGATGATCGCCATTGTGGAGGAATACCGACAGGCAGCGGCGATGTTCGCCGAGGAGCAGACCGCACTTGCCGCGCGCGGCATCGCGAGCAAGATGCCGCCGCTCGGCATCATGGTCGAGGTGCCGTCGGTGGCGATCCTGCCGGAAGCCTTTGCTGATGCCGCCTTCTTCTCGATCGGCTCCAACGACCTCACCCAATATGTCATGGCGGCTGCCCGCGACAACTCTGCCGTGGCTCATCTCAATTCGGTCCGTCATCCAGCCGTGCTGCGGCTGATCGCTGCCGTGACCGCGTTTGGCGAACAAGAAAAAATACCGGTCAGCCTGTGCGGCGATGCCGGCGGCGATCCGGCCTCGATCCCGTCACTGCTCGAGGCCGGCCTGCGCGATCTTTCCGTCGCTCCGGCGCAACTCGCCATGGCCAAGGCGGCCATCGCGGACGTTTCTGTCTAGGCGCGGCCAGCATGGTCGACATCAAACCCGAACCTGGCTCCGAGGACGCGATCCGCGCCTACAAGACGATCCTGTCGCACGTCATCGACCAGCGCCCATCCGGCATGCGCCAGCGCCTGGCCGATGCGCTCGGCAAACACCGAAGCTTCGTCACGCAGATTTCCAGTCCTGCCTATTCAATTCCGATCCCGTCTAAACATTTGCCGGCTATATTTTCGGTCTGCCATTTCAGTCCGGTTGAGCGCGATCAGTTTCTCGCCGCCTACCATCAGGCGCATCCGGGGAAAATTTCGGTCGCGGCAGGCATGCGCAAGACGCGGCATGTCTCGCTTGTGGTGCCGGATTTCGGCGACGACAAGCAGAACGCCGCACTCGACAAAGCGGTGAACGACTTTATCCAGAAGATCACCAGCATCACCGGCAAGGGTAGCTGATCGAACTCTTTGTTTTACGCAATTCCGGAAAAAACCGCGACACATTTTTCCTGGAATTGTTTGGAAGGCCTATTTCGGGAGGAGACGATCGTGAAGAAGTTCATGAACTCGGTGGACACGGTGCTGACCGAGAGCCTCGACGGTTTCGTGGCCGCCCATGCCGACATCCTGGTGCTTGGCGACGAGCACAAATTCATCCGCCGCAAGACCTTGCGGCCGGGCAAGGTGGCGTTGATCTCCGGCGGAGGCTCCGGCCACGAGCCGCTGCATGGCGGCTTTGTCGGGCACGGCATGCTCGACGCCGCCTGCCCCGGCCAGGTGTTCACCTCGCCGACGCCGGACCAGATGCTGGCGGCGTCGCAAGCCGTCGACACGGGCGCCGGCTGCCTGTTCATCGTCAAGAACTATGAAGGCGACGTCATGAACTTCGAGATGGCGGCCGAAATGTCGGAAGGCATCCTGCAGATCGTGACCAATGACGATGTCGCCGTCGAGAATTCTTCCTATACGACGGGCCGGCGCGGCGTCGCCGGCACGTTGGTGGTGGAAAAGATCGTCGGCGCGGCCGCGGAACATGGCCTGGCGCTGGCGCCGTTGAAGGCGCTAGGCGACCGCGTCAACACGGCAACCCGCTCAATGGGCGTGGCGCTGACAAGTTGTACCGTGCCGGCGGCGGGCAAGCCGACTTTCGACATCGGTGACGGCGATATGGAGTTCGGCGTCGGCATCCATGGCGAACCCGGTCGTCGGCGCGACACGTTGAAAAGCGCCGATGCGATCGCGCAGGAGATCTGTGCCGCAATCCTGGGCGATCTCGGCGACCGGGCGAAGGGTCCGGCGCTGCTGTTCGTCAACGGCTTCGGCGGCACGCCGCTGATGGAGCTCTATCTGATGTACAACAGCGCGCGCGCGATCTTCGAAAAACACGGCGTGACGGTGACCCGTTCGCTGGTAGGCTCCTACGTCACCTCGCTCGACATGGCCGGCTGCTCGATCACGCTGACCATGCTCGACCACGAGACGACCGCATTCTGGGACGCGCCGGTGCACACAGCAGCGCTGCGCTGGGGCATGTAAAGCTGGCTTCCAC
Source organism: Mesorhizobium sp. WSM4809 (assembly GCF_055811655.1). Taxonomy (NCBI): domain Bacteria; kingdom Pseudomonadati; phylum Pseudomonadota; class Alphaproteobacteria; order Hyphomicrobiales; family Phyllobacteriaceae; genus Mesorhizobium; species Mesorhizobium sp. WSM4809. The sequence continues at coordinate 122,382 of NZ_JBVVQW010000004.1, read as the reverse complement.
CCTGCTTTTCTGCAACATCTTTCCCTTTAATCGCAACATTGTCCGGGTTGATGCTGCCACCGCTTACCCCTGCCGAAGAAAAGCTGCTGCTGCGCTACGCAGATCCGGAAGCGCCGACTGTCGACGTCGATAATTTGCCGGCAAAGACGCTGATGTCGCTGCTCGACAACGCCGAATTCCATGGCGTCCTGCCGATCATGCTGCGCAAGCTCAGCGGCGACGCGCAACTGCCATCGGATCAGGAGCTGGGAGACAAACTGGAGGACCTGCGCCAGAAGGCAACGATCGCCACCGGCCAGTCGATGCTGTTGAAGTATCATGGCGACCGCATCATGAAGGGACTGGCGGCGGACAATATTCCGGCGCGGATCGTCAAGGGGCCGGTCTTCGCGCGAAAGCTCTACCGCAACGTCGCCGACAGGCCGTTCACCGACATCGACATCCTGGTCGAACCCGCCAATCTGGCCAAGGCAAATCGGGTGATCGCGGCATGCGGCTTCGAGCTTGGCAGCAACGAGGCCGAGTCCTACGAATTGCAGGAATTCAAATGGCTCGAAAAGGAGAATTCCAGCCTGCTGGTCGAACTGCATGGCGACCTCGTGCATGACACCGGCATGCGGCGGCGCCTGTCGCTGGGTTTCCCTGAATTGCGCGCCATCGACGGCGACGCGACAGACACACCGGCGGCTCTTCTGACAATCGCCATCGTGCACGCCGCCGGCGGCCACAAATTCCACCGGCTGCAGCTTTGCGTCGACGTGCTGCAAGGCGTGCGGGCGCTGCAATCACCCGAAGCGGAAGCACGCCTCTTCGACGCTGCCCGTACCACCGGCATCGAGCTCGAGTTGGCAATCGTGCTCGATGTGACCGGCCAGTTGTTCGACGAAAGCCGAGCGCTCGACCTCGCCGGCCAGATCAAGCCCGATCTCTCCATACGGCTGGCCAGACGGTTGATCACCACGAATACGCTGCTCGGCGTCAATTCCAGGGATAAGCTTGGTTCGCGCCTACGCCGCGACGCCTTCCGCTGGATCCAACGGCTGGCCAGGGCCAGAGCAATTCCAGGAAAAGTGTGAGACGTTCTCTCCCGGAAAAGCGTCGCGCCATCACCTCAGGTCGGAAAGTGATGGCGCTCTTGGCTTGACCGCTCTGAGTCTTTAGCCTGCGTCGGGAAGCACACGACGAAGGATTGAGGAATTTGGCCGATCTCAATACCCACATTGCGAATGCTGCGCGTGATCGGAGTTCCCCGCGAGTCGTCGCGGTCCTTACAACACGGAACGAAGAACGGTTCGTTGCCGGATGTCTCGAGAACCTCTTTCGTCAAGGCGTACAGGTCTACATCTGCGACAATCAGTCGACGGACCGAACGCTTGAGATTGCCCAGCGCTACTGCGGAGCCGGATTGATAGGATTCGAAACCATCCCGCATAACGGCTGGTATTGCTGGGAGCACCTTCTTCGTCGCAAAGAGGAACTGTTTCGGTCGCTCGAAGCAGACTGGTTCATGCATGTTGACGCTGACGAGATCCACCTCCCGCCGACTTCGTACTCATCGTTGGTCTCCGCCATTGCGGCAGCCGACGCACTCGGCTTCAATGCAATCGAATCTTCCGAGTTTACGTTCATTCCTACCAGGGAAGCTCCCGATCACGACAATCCCGATTATCAACACACGCTGCGCACCTACTACCCGTTCCGGCCGACCTCCCCACACTGCGTCCGTGCCTACAAGAAACAGGACGGCCCCATGGAGATTGCGTGGTCAGGCGGCCATCTCGTACGGTTCGCGGGTCCGGTGAGGCTTTACTCCGAGCGTTTTCGCATGAAGCACTATCTGTTCCTTAGCGCAGAGCACGCCGCATGCAAGTATGCTGGCCGCCGGTTTCTGAGCGAAGAGGTCATTGGTCGTGGCTGGCACGGATGGCGACCCCGCTTGCGATCAGAGGATATTCTGCTGCCGGACGCCAGCCAGGTGCGCGCCAGCGCGACGGACGACGATCTGGACGAGGCCAATCCATGGTCGGCACACTGGCTTGAGCGGTACGCCTCGTGAATGAGGTACACCTCCCCCGCGTCCTGGCGATCGCGGATCGACCCGGCTGGGCGATTGATCGCAAGACCCAAAATCTCCGGCGCGTGCTGGAAAGAAGGTTCGAGATCGTCCAACGATTTCAACATGATGTGACTGAGTCGGACGTGAACACGGCGGACATCGTGCTCATCTTCTATTGGCTCCAGATCTCGAAGCTGCCCCTGCCGGAATCGGCCCTCGCCGGGCGGTCTGACAGGCTGCTCATCGGGATCTGCAGCCACAGAGAGCTGGAGGGCGAATTCCGCGAGCCCGGGCTCGCCGCCCTGCACCGGCTGGCGCGCGCTGTCTTTGTCAACAATCGGCAGCTCGAGCACGAATACGGTCCTCTACTGCGTGTTCCGGTCCACTACACGCCCAATGGAGTCGACACGACGTTCTTTTGTCCCGCACAAGAGCCACAACCCGGTTCTGGCGAGCTCCGTGTCGGATGGGCGGGAAGTCTCGGCAACCATGGTCCAGCACATCGCGGCTTCCACGACGTCATCGAGCCCGCGGTAGCGGCCGTGCCGGGCGCGCGCCTACTGACGGCGATTCGCGAGCAACGCTGGCGTAGCCATGACGAGATGCCCGACTTCTATCGGGATCTCGACGTTTATGTCTGCGCCAGCCTCAGCGAAGGCACTCCCAATCCTTGCTTGGAGGCGGCGGCGTGCGGTGTCCCTTTGGTGACCACCCGTGTGGGAAACATGCCCGAGCTGATTCGGGATGGCGACAACGGGCTGTTCTTCGATGGAACTGCGGAGGGGCTTGCGAACAAGCTAGCCTTGTTGCGGGACACGCCATCGCTCCGGTCGAGGATGGCCGCCCGCATGATCGAGACGATCCAAGAGTGGGATTGGGGCGTGCAGGCGGAGAACTACGCGCGCATGTTTGCCTCGTTGCTTACTGCGGGCGGAGCTGTCGGGCCCATGAGATGAGCGGCTTCGGGTGTGCCCTGCCAAACCTGACCTTTGTAGCGCCATTCGAGTTTTCCCGGACCCTTGCTCTTCCGTACCTCGCGCAGCAAGGATAACGAGGCGGCGCTGCGCTTAAATCGTTGTTTTTGCGCAAAACTGCGAAGTAGAAGCACTCCGAAACACGCTATCCCCACGCCCTTGGGAACAAGGAATAGCGGCCCCACGTTGCCTGGGGTATTCAGTCCCGCGTCGTCAGAGCGGCGCTGATCAGTGCCGCAGCGTCAGCCGGGCGCGCGCCCACCTCCAACCGGAAGGTCGGCACCGCATTGACCACCCCGGCGATGGTCGCCAGCCGGCGTTTCTGCATCGGCAGCAGCCCGGTCATACCGGTGCGGACGTTGTCCACCGCCAGTGCCACCATTGCGTCAGTGCCGGCCATGGCGACGAGCCGGCTCTGGCTTCCGGCGGAACGCGCCAGGTGCAGAAGGGCCGCCACCGGCCGGGCGGATGCGTTTTCCACCCGCACGATCGCTGCCAGCCTTTCAAGCGAGACGGGCTGTTCGCCGTTGCGATCCCAGGTCTGGCCAAGGCATGGCGCAACCTGCGGGATCATTTCGGCAGTCTTTCGGTGGATCTTGACGGCGCGCGGCAGACCCCAGGCTACGACCTTGCCCGAAGTGGCATTCACGATCATGGCGTCGTCGGAGCAGAGGCCAAAGCCCTGAGTTGCCAGCGCGAGCGACGTTGTGGTCTTGCCGGTGCCGCTCGGAGCATGGATCAGCACCACCGCATCGCTGTCCGGCAACGTCAAGCCGGCAGTGTGCAGCATATGCTGGCCACCGGCGTCGAGCGCGGCGTCGAGCACCAGCATTGCCGGTGTCCACGCGGCTTTCGCGCCAGGGCGGATCCGGAGTTCGGCCCATCCCGCCACGCCGTTGATGGCAACGGTCTGACGCCCGGGAAAGACCAGATGGATGATACCACCATCCTCGAACATCCGGCAGGGACCATCCTCCGGCACCTCGCCATCGAAGACGAGGGATCCGTTGGGTGCCTCGTCCAAGGTGTCTGTCTCGGCGATCTCGAGACGAAAGTCCGGCTCGACGGGTTCCGCGATACGCAGGCTGCCCAGCATCCGGTCGAAATCCTGCCACAGCTCTGGGCGCTCGGCCGATATGCCAAGGATCAGGCCGTCGAGGCCATAGCAGGCTGAAGGTCTGGTCAAGCGGGACGCGCCTTTACGGCATCGGCATGATGACGATAGATTTCGACCATGCCGGGAAGCTTGTCGCTGACCACCGGCCTGCCATCGAGGCAGACCCAGCAATGCGCTGCCAGGCGCTGCGCTTGCATCGACTGCGGATCGACGCCGAAGCGCAGGTCCGGATCGAAGCCGGCCAGGCGCAGGAAACGATGACCTAGCAGACCCTCCCTCAGGCACCTGCGGTCACGCATCAGCCAGGGACGGCGGACGGCGCGGTTGACGCTGGCGACTATGTAGGCGGACGGCAGACCGCGATAGGGCGTCGACGAGGCGAGCGGCGCCCATTTGAGCACCTCCTCGAAGCTCCGGTTGGTGACAAGGACCGGCATCAGTCGCGCGCTTGCCCAGAGATGGCAGCGAAACAGAGCGCGCAGGAGCGGGCCGTCAGCCATCAAGCACCTGGCGCGGCGAGGATACCTTCAGAGATCAGATCCGTGGCCAGTGCCGCCATGTCCTGATCGAGCGTCCCCTTGTCAACCTCGAACTCCTCGCAAAGCAGGTCGACGATCTGGTCGAGGTTGCGCGCGCCGTCCACCTTGTCGAGAAAGGCTTCGGTCGTGCCGTTGCATGTATAAAGCTGGCCGCTGCGCGCCAAAAGCACGACTGCGCCATCGCCCACATGCTGCACCGAGGCATCCTCGGCCAGCCGCAGAACGGTTCCAGAGACTATTTCCACCACGCCCCTCCAAGCCACGCTCATCCCGGAAATCAGATAGCGCGGAGGTGGAGCGCTGTCTATCAGCCGATCATGGGAGCCCAGTGCACGGACCAACGGCTTTGCTGACGGATTCTCCGCGCCAGTCGCGTTAGAACCTGCTCGGTTGCGTCTTCCCGGCCGCACTCGTCCCAGAAATAGTTATCGATGAAACGTGACAAGCAGCGGGCCTGCCGGCAGCGGACGTTGCATTTCTTCCCCTAAGTAAGGTAAAACCTGTCCGGGTGTTGGGGAGATTGCGTATGCGTTACAATTGGGAGCGGGCTCCGACGAGCTTCGAACGTCACAGAAAAGCGCTGGCTACAGCCATTTTGATCGCTGGCGGCATTGGCCTCATGCTTGTGGCCCTGCCGATCTAGAAACAACCTTCAGACAGAGCGGCTGCCGGCGCCTGGGCGTGACCTCTCAGCGTGGCTGCCCGGTCACCGCGAGGAAGCGGCGATCGCGCCCCTCGAAACCCTGGCTGAAACGCTGCACCAGCACAACGATCACCGCCGGCTTGCCGGCCGGGGTGAGTTCGTAGGATTCCGACAGGCTGTAGGAGGTCGGGCAGTTTCTTGAGCCCGGCACGGTCTTGTCCTCGTGCAGGATCTTGATCGGCTTGCCGTCCTGGCCATGCAGCGTCAGCCGGAAGCCGAGCGCCTTGCCTGCCTTTTCACCTTGAAGTGCCTGGTCACGCTGCTGTGTCGTTGCGAAACTCGCCGAACAATCGCTCGTGCTGGCCGCCAGGATTTCGTCGAGCTGGATGGTCGAAATGCCTGTTTCGCCATGGAGCGGCGACAGCCATTTCTGCGACACCTGCTCGAGGCGAGAAATATCGTTGTAGGCAACCGTTTCGCCCGGAAACGTGAACTTGTCGGAAGCCGCCTGCTCGGCTGGGAATGTGATGGCATATTGGGCGAGAATGGGCGCCGCCTGAGCGGCGGCCTGCGCCCTCGCCTGCTCCAGCGTCAGTGTCGCCTCCTCCGTCTCGTCGACGACGAGGATCGGCTTACCGCCAACGAGCTGATCCGTGCGGGTATCGATGATGTCTATCTGCGACCAGCCAGAGTCCGAGGCGCCGGCGTCGAGCGTTCCATATTGCTCGAAGGCGAAATAAGCGCCATCCGGCGAAAAGCCGATGATGTGCCGTGCCGCGGCATCGCCAGCCTGAGCGATTCCAGCGGAGATCGCGAGCACGACACCCATGACCAATGGGAGCGCAAGGCGCCCGATGATCCGCACAGCAGCAAACATCCCCACTCCAATCTCGTATCGCAATTTCATAGCTGCTTGCCCCCAAGCGCCAGGTCGATATCGGCCGTACAATGGCGTGCATTTGCGGCCAAGGGTAGAGCGCGCTATCTGGAGGGAAGAAAATCATTCCTGGGGAGGTATGGATGGCTTCACGCTATCACGAGGTCTATGAAGGCTGGAAACGCGACCCGGAACGCTTCTGGGCGGACGCAGCCGGCGCCATCGACTGGTATTCGCCCTGGAACAAGGTGTTCGACGCCACGGCTGGCGTCTATGGCCGCTGGTTCACCGGCGCCACCTGCAACACCTGCTACAACGCCATCGACCGCCATGTCGCCGGCGGGCGCGCCGACCAGATCGCACTGATCCATGACAGCGCGATCACGGGAACGATCAGGAAGTTCACCTATGCCGAGTTGAAGCGCGAGGTGGTTGCACTCACCTCGGTGCTGAAGAACCGTGGTATTCGCAAGGGTGACCGCGTCATCATCTACATGCCGATGGTGGCCGAGGCGGCCATCGCCATGCTCGCCTGTGCCCGCATCGGCGCCGTGCATTCGGTGGTCTTCGGCGGCTTTGCCTCGCATGAGCTTGCCACCCGCATCGACGATGCCAGGCCGAAGCTGATCATTTCGGCATCCTGCGGCCTGGAGCCGGGCCGCGTCGTTGCCTACAAGCCGTTGCTCGACAAGGCGATCGAGATCTCCCGCCACAAGCCGGACGCCTGCCTGATCCTGCAGCGCGACCAGTTGCGCTGCGAGTTGAAGGAGCATTTCGACATCGACTACGCCGATGCCGTCGCTCGCGAACGGGCAGCGGGCGCCAATGTCGATTGCGTGCCGGTGCTGGCCACCGATCCGCTCTACATCATCTACACATCGGGCACGACCGGCCAGCCCAAGGGCATCGTGCGCGACAATGGCGGCCATATGGTCGCGCTGAAATGGACGATGGAAAACGAGTTCGGCGTCAAGCCGGGCGAGGTGTTCTGGGCGGCGTCCGATGTCGGCTGGGTGGTCGGCCATTCCTACATCGTCTACGGACCGCTGCTGCATGGCTGCACCAGCATCCTGTTCGAAGGCAAGCCTGTCGGCACGCCCGATGCCGGCACCTACTGGCGGGTGATAGCGGAGCATGGTGTCGTAGCCCTTTTCACCGCACCGACCGCGTTCCGCGCCATCAAGGGGCAGGACCCGAAGGGCGAGTTCATTGCTAAATACGACCTCTCGAGGTTCCGCACGCTGTTTCTTGCCGGCGAGCGCGCCGACCCGGAAACCATCAAATGGGCGGAGCAGAAGCTGAATGTGCCTGTGGTCGACCATTGGTGGCAGACCGAGACCGGCTCGCCGATGACGATCAATCCCGCCGGCCTTGGCCTGCTGCCGGTGAAATACGGCTCGCCCGGCGTGCCGATGCCCGGCTACGACATCCGCGTGCTCGACGATGCTGGCCATGAGGTGCAGCGGGGCACGCTGGGCAATGTGGTGATCAAACTGCCGCTGCCGGCCGGCTGCCTGCCGACGCTTTGGAATGCCGATCAACGGTTCCGCCAAGCCTATCTCGACGAGTTCCCCGGCTTCTACAAGACGGCGGATGCCGGCATGGTCGACGAGGACGGCTACCTCTACGTCATGGCTCGCACCGATGACATCATCAACGTCGCCGGCCACCGGCTGTCGACCGGCGCCATGGAAGAGGTGCTTTCGGCCCATCCCGATGTCGCCGAATGCGCGGTGATCGGCATTGCCGACGCCATGAAGGGCCAAGTTCCGCTGGGCTTCGTGGTGTTGAATGCGGGTGTGACGCGTGACGTCGGCCTGATCGAGAATGAAGTGGTCGGCCTTGTGCGCGAACGCATCGGCCCGATTGCCGCCTTCAAGACGGTGGTGACGATCAAGCGCCTGCCCAAGACGCGTTCGGGCAAGATCCTGCGCGGCACCATGCAGAAGATCGCCGACAAGGAAGAATGGACCATGCCGGCGACGATCGACGATCCGGTCATTCTCGACGAGATCACTGCCGCCTTGAAGGAACGCGGAATCGGACTTTGAGCCACTGAAGGGTGGGCCGCGGACGACCTTTTCGATCGGCAAGCAATACTTTTATTGTGCGACGCAGCAATGCACCCTAAAGTCGTTCGCGGGGGGACATCGACAAAGGTCGCATGGCTCAGCAGAAGATTACATTTGGTGGCGTAGACATCCTGCGCTTTCTCGCCGCCGTCATGGTCATGGTCTACCACTATGGCTTCTGGGTGTGGGCGTATCCGGACGGTGTTTCGGCGCGCGCGACGGGCGGCGTTCCCCCGCAGCCGGCAATAGGCGCCTGGGTCGAATCCGGCTGGGTCGGCGTCCAGATCTTCTTCGTCATCAGCGGTTTCGTCATCGCCTTCAGCGCCGAAAGGTCGACACCCCTGCAGTTTTTCGAAGCAAGGGTGAAACGGCTGGCGCCGGCGGTCTGGATCTGCGCACCGGTCACGGCGGTGGTGCTGCTGCTTGTCGGGCTCAGTTGGCCGACCGATGCCGTCATCAGGCTCCTACGCACCGGCCTGTTCGTTCCGTACGCGCCTTGGGTGGACAGCGTCTACTGGACGCTGGGCATCGAGATCGCCTTCTATGCCATCGTCTGGATCCTGCTCAGCTTTGGCCGCTTCCATCTGATGGAGATTGTGGCCGTCGCCATCGGCTTGGTCAGCACGCTGTTCTGGTGCCTCTACTATCCGCTCGGCTGGGCCGATCTTGCCGAAACACGCACACTCGACCTGCTGCTGGTGCATCACGGCGTTTTCTTCGCCACCGGCGTCATGCTGTGGCTGATGCGCATCAAGGCGGTGACAGGCGCCCGACTTGCCTTCTGCGCCCTGTTCCTGGCCGGTGGTGTGCTGCAGATCGCCAGTTCAGTCGACGTTCATATCCTGAAGGTCGGGCGGGATATGCCGTTCGCGCCGCCGATCCTCATCTTCCTCATCGGCATCGCGCTGATGGCATGGTCGCTGCGGCTCGACCTCTCCTGGAGCGGCTGGCGCCGGATCGGGCTGCTGACCTACCCGCTCTACCTGCTGCACGATGTCGTCGGCGCGGCCCTGCTCGGCATCCTGGTTCGCGCCGGTCTGCCACATCTGTTCTCGATGGCGGTCGTCGGCGCGACGATGATCGCGGCAAGCTGGCTGGTGGCGATCGAGGCCGAACCACGCATCCGGCTGCTGCTCGACCACACCGTTTTCCGTTATCGGCTCAAGGCAGCCTGACGACGATCCGGCAGACCGGGCCGGCCGCCGACCTAAAGCATGTCGCGCCTGAGCGATTCAGGCCCGCTTCAGGCCTTTGTTTCCACAGATCGTTTTCCCAAGACCGAGCTCATTTCTGAGCGACATGCATTGCGGTCCCGACCCGGCGGGGCTGCATTTTCCACGATTGCGGAATTCTCCGTTTCGGGCATGATAACAGGCACTTATGCCTTCCGTATGAGAGCTTGCCTCGAGACGCCCTGCACGTGAACCTGTTCCAGCGAAAACCCCGCATCGCGGCGCGTGCGCGCCTCGATATCGACATGCAGGACGCCGTCGTCTATGCGATCGGTGACGTGCATGGCTGCTACAAGGAACTCCGTGCCCTGGAGCAGAAGATCCTGCTCGATTCGCTTCGCTTCCAGAGCCGCAAGATCATCGTCATGCTTGGCGACTACATCGACCGGGGGCTTCAGTCGGCGCGGGTGCTGGATCACCTCCTGGCGCCGCCGCCGAAAGGGTTTCAGCGCATTTGTCTTGCCGGCAACCACGAAGTGGCGATGCTGAACTATCTCGACGGAAATCTGTCCCGCGAGCCCTGGCTGGCGACGGGCGGCCTGCAAACCCTGTTTTCCTATGGCATCGATCCGGCGCGCCTCGCCAGCCTCTACGGGAGCAGCGCGCAGATCGACCGACGCATAAGGGAGATCATTCCAGATGATCACGTCAGCTTCCTGCGCGGGCTGCCGATCATGGTCCGTTCGCGGAAGTTCGTGTTCGTCCACGCCGGCATCAGGCCCGGCGTCGACCTTGCGGCGCAAACCGACCACGACCTGGCCAACATCCGTTCGGACTTCTTCGAGGCAACGCACCTGCTCGACCGCTGGGTGGTGCACGGGCATACTCCGGTGGACGTCCCGAAGCTCGAAGGGCGCCGGCTCGGCATCGACACAGCCGCCTTCCAGAGCGGACGCCTGACCGCCGTCAGGATCGCCGACAAGCAAGGCAGGCTGATCTTCTCTTGACGCGCATCGATATTCAGGTGTGCTGACCTGAAGATCGATACACTTCAGAGAGGGTCCACTCGCGCAACGGTCGACGTCACACCGGCGCCTTGCCGCGCACTTCCGACTTTTCCAGATAGTAGCTCGAATATTTATCAAAGAATTTTTCCGAGCCGCCGAACGATCCGTATTTGGCCAGTTTCTTCAAATCGACCTTGTTCAGCACCGCGCCGACGATCTTGTTGGCGACATAGGGTTCGGATTCCAGCATCGACCTGACCATCGCGCGCGGGGTGCGCCCCCACTCGGTGACCAGGACAAAACCGTCGACCAACGGCGCGAAAGCCTTGGCGTCGACCACCGGTCCGAGCGGCGGCAGATCGACGACGATGTATTCGAACGTCTCCTTGGCGTTCTCGATGAAGCGTCGCATGCCGGCCGAGGAGAGAAGTTCGCTGGTATGCGAGAAGTGACCGCGCAGCAACGCCGGGATGATCGCCAGCTTCGTCTGCCTGTCGATCTTGCCGACGGACTGCCAGGTCTGGCCACTGACCACCGCTTCCATCAAGCCCTGCTCGGTTTCCATGCCAAGGCCCCGGCTGAGGCCGGGATTGCGCAAGTCGCCGTCGATCAGCAGCGTCTTGGAGCCATTGGCGGCGAGCAAGCCGGCGAGATTTGCCGCGACCGTCGACTTGCCTTCGCCGGGAAGCACCGAGATGACGCCGATGACGCGGCTGCCTTGCCCTTCCATCACGACGTCGAAGGCGATCTTGGCGCTGCGCAGCGTTTCGGAGAACATCGAGGCTGGAGAATCGATGCTGACCCGCATGCGCGCCCGCCTTTCGGCCGCCGACAGCGATTGGGTGGTCTTGGCGTCTACCTGGGTCTCGCCCGGCTTTTCGTCCTTGCCGAGCTTGCCGCCGATCGTCGGGAGATAGCCGAGGAATTTCAGGTTGACGCGGTCGCGCACGTCCTCGCCGGTCCTGAAGAAGCGTTCGTTGAACTCGTTCAGCCCACCAAAGCCGGCGCCCATCAGCAGGCCAAGCACCAGCGAAAGTCCGAGCACGACGATGGTGCGCGGGCTCGAGGCCGCCATCGGCATCGACGCGTCGGAGATGATGCGGATCTTGCCGACAGGGAAGGATTGCTGTTGCGCAGCTTCCTCATAGCGGCCGAGGAATGTCTGATAGAGCGTGGTGAGCGCCGTCGCCTGCTGATCGAGTTCACGCAGCTTGACTTGCGTCTGGTTGTCGACGGAACTCTTGCCCTGTGCGGCCGCGACGTTGGCCCGGAGCGCGGTCTCGCGTGCCTGCGCCACCTCATATTCGTTGCGATAGCTTTCGGTCAGCTGCTTCAGCTCGCCGAAAATCTGCGTCGATATGTCGGCCTTCTCCTTGGAGAGAGCCACCGCCTGCGGGTGCTCGGGGCCGAAATTCGCCTCGACGTCCTGCAGACGCTTGGCCACCGTGAGGTAGCGGGTCTTGAGCGCCGATATGACCGAGCTGCTCGGCTGGTCGCTCGATATGGCGGCATCCTTGAAGGCGTTTTCGGAGCCGCTGTCGACAATGGCTTTGTACTGCTGGTAGCGGGCGCTGGCGCGCGCGGTGTCGGCCTGCGCCACGATAAGCTGGGCGTTGAGGTCGGAAAGCTGCTTGTCGCTCATCAGCTGGCCATCGCTGTTGGCGGCCAGCCCGTGTTCGGCCCTGAATTTCTCAACCGCAAGCGAAGCTGCCTGCGAGCTCTGGCGCAGCTCCGTCAACCGGCCCTGGAGCCAGACCGCAGCCCGCTCGGTGGCATCGAAGCTGGCGTCGAGCTGATCGGCGAGATAGGCATCGGCGTAGGCCTTGGTGATCGCGTTTGCCAAAGCCGGGTCCGTCGCCTGATAGCCGAGCGCGATGACGTAGCTTCGCCCGATGCGTTCAGCACGGATCTCGTTCTGCAGTTTGAGGATCGCGTAGTCGCGGCGCGACGTGGCGATCAGCGCATCGCGGGCGGCCGGGTCGAGCTTGCTGAAGTCAGTGCCACCCGGCATGGAAGAGTTGGGGCGGACATACTGGATCAGGCCGCGGATGAGGCCTATGCCTTGGGCAAGCGCCGACTGGGGCGGATTCATGAATGTGTCGTTCTGGTCGAGCTTCAGCTTGTCGACGACCACGGCGGCAAGCCGCGTCGAGGTCAGGATCTCGATCTGGCTCAGGATCGCCGAATCGGTCTGCATGGTTGTCGACGTCGCCGAAATGTCGTCGACGATTTTGTTCAAGCCCTCATCGATCAGCACGCTGGCGACCGACTGATATTTAGGCGGCGTCGTCTGCAAATAGAGCAAGCCCAGGAAGAGACCGATGACGGCACACACGGCAACCACCTTGGCCTGCCGTGCGGCCATGCCAAGCAGCCGCTCGATATCGATGAAGTCTTCGCCGTCTCCTGCGTCCGAATTCGGCAATGGCATCCTCTTGTCGAGAGGAAAGTTGGCATAATTCATCTTCGGTCCAATTCTAGAGCCGGTCCATCGCAATGGACTCTATCTCACTGTTTCAACATGATCTTTTCCGGAAACCGGGACCCACTTTCCGGGATCATGCCTTGGCTTGCAGGCGCCTCGAAGATCGGGAGCATCGCCAGAAGCGAAGCAAGCGTCGTGCCAGACGGCGAGAACCTGCCGGCCCCTCTTCGCCGGCCATCTGACCATGCTCCCGAAAGATGGGCATTATGCGGCTTCTTCCTGGCGTTCATGCGACCGGACGAACTCCTGAAGCATCTCGAAAACCGGACCCTTCATGTCGTCGCGCGCCAGCGCGAAGGCGATGTTGGCCTGGATGAACCCTTCCTTGGAACCGCAGTCGAACATGCGACCCTTAAAAGGCTGGGCGAAGAACGACTGATCCTTCGACAGACGAACCATGGCGTCCGTCAATTGAATCTCGTTGCCGGCGCCGCGCTGCTGATTGCCCAGAAGCGCGAAAATCTCGGGCTGCAGGATGTAGCGGCCATTGATGTAGAAATTCGACGGCGCATTGGCCGGCGCCGGCTTCTCGACCATGGCCGTCACCTCGAAACCGCCACCGATCTCGGCGCCACGGCCAACGATGCCGTATTTGTTGGTCTCGCTCGGTTCGCAACGCTCGACGGCGATCACGTTGCCGCCCGTGCGCTCATAAAGCTCGACGGTTTCGGCGAGGCATCCGCGCCCGCCGAAGGACACCATGTCCGGCAGCAGCAAGGCGAAGGGCTCATTGCCGATAACCTCGCGCGCGCACCAGACGGCATGGCCGAGGCCTTGCGGCGATTGCTGGCGGATGAAGCTGGTGGCACCGGCCACAGGCAGCATGCTTTCGAGCGCCTCCAACTGGGTCTTCTTGCCGGTCTGCTCCAGGGTGCCGATCAATTCCGGATGCAGGTCGAAATAGTCCTCGATCACCGCCTTGTTGCGGCCGGTCACGAAGACGATGTGCTCGATGCCCGCCTCGAAGGCCTCGTCCACCGCATATTGCACGACAGGCCTGTCGACCACGGGAAGCATTTCCTTTGGCATCGACTTGGTCGCCGGCAGGAATCTTGTTCCAAGCCCCGCCACCGGTATCACGGCCTTCCTGATTTTCTTCATCGCAAATTCCTTCTGAGGAGATCGACTTCAGTCCATTCACAGGCCACGAAAAATCCCTCCATGTGCCTGCATCTTCACCTCCCCGCCCCAACGGCAAATTGTGCCGCCATTCTTCGCAACCGCACGGCGATCGGCATGCCCATATGCCTGACCGCCGCCGGGTCGCTGAGCGCTGTCCGGATCGCCTTGAGCGGGGACCGCGCCTTGATGTGCTGTACCAGTGACAGAAACGATGCCGCCTTGCGCAGGCTGCGGCCGCGCCGGGCGAACGCGGCCTGCGCGGCCTCATCCATCCGATGGGTTTGAGCGAACACGGCATCCGCCCTGCGCATCGCTTCGACGTGGTGAAGCTCGAGCACGCGCGAGATGGAGCCGCTGCGGATATGATAGGCATAGCCGATATCGGGCTCGACGACGCATTTTCCGCCCCTGGCCAAGGCGCCGGCAAACAGGATGTAGTCTTCGCCGATCCTCAGCTTTTCGTCGTAGCGAAGCCGGTTTTCGTTCAGGAACGCGCGCTGGAAGATCGGCTTGAGGTAGCCGAGGTTGAACTTGGATTCGAAGACGACGTTGCCGGCGATGTAGGTGGCCAGCGAAATCTCGCGCAAGCCTTCCAGATACTGCCGCGGAAACATCGCGTCCTCGATGACGCCATCCTCGCGAACGACCTGCAGATTGTCGACGGCGATCTGGGCATCCGCGCTTTCGGCACGAGCGATCATGGCCGCGAGCCGGCCGGGAAGGACCGCGTCGTCGGAATCGAGAACCGCGATCCATCTGCCGCGGGCGGCGTCGAGGCCGGCATTCCTGGCGCCGCCAGGGCCGCGGTTGCTGGCCAGGGCGACGACACGGACGATATCCCCGGGGTAGGCCCGCGCCACGTCGAGCGTCGCATCGCGCGACTTGTCGTCGACGACGATGATTTCGACGCTGACACCCTTCTGGGCGATGGCGCTGGCAATCGCCCGATCAAGGGTCGCCTCGGCGTTGTAGGCGGCAATAACGAAGGAAACATCCGGGACAGAGCTGACGTCAGGCTGCACGTTTGCCTCCCTCCTGTGGCGACGGCTGGCCATAGAGGCGAATTTCGCGGATGCCGACGAGGCCGCTGACGACACCAACATGCATAATGCCGCGCAGCACGCTGCGGTTCCTGCGGACTGGACTGACGACGACCGGAAGTGCCGAGGCGAAGCAATAGATGGCCTTTGCCGAGGCCAGGCCGACCTGCTTGACCAGGCCGATGCCGCTGGCGCTGCTGCCCAGGAGATGGCCATGCGTCTGGCCGACGCGGAAGCGGCGGCGGCCGAGCCATTCGAATGCCGCCCTTGAGCGCGGCACCACCTCGTCGACCCACGCCTCGGGCGCGAAGGCGATGCGGCCGCCGGCCTTGTGCATCTGGTCGAAGAATTCGGTGTCCTCGCCGCCGGTCTGGCCACGCGCCAGGCTGAAGCGGCGGCCGCGCAGGCTGTCCGAGCCCATCCGCAGCAGAACATTGCAGGTGTAGCCGGTGCGGATCTCGCCGCGTACCCAGACCGGCAAGGTCGAATGGAAATCGCCGCGCCGCATCCAGTCCGGCGCATCCGGGCGATAGCGCGCCCTGACCGGGCCGAGCACGACGGCGACACCGCTTTGCTGCGCCATCGCGACCAATTCGGCGAGCCATTGAGGCGTGGCCGTTTCGTCGTCATCAATGAAGGCGACGAAATCCGCTGTGCTCGCATCGAGGCAGGCATTGCGGGCGATCGAGATGTTGCGCGCCGGGGCATGCCGATAGTGGATCGGCACCGTCAATTCCCGCGACAGCGCCGCCACCAGGTCACGGGCCGTCGGGGTGTCGTCATTGTCGGCGACGATAATGCGGATATCGAATCCCGCCGGCATCTCCATCGCGTCGAGCGAGCGCAGCGTGTCAGCCAGCTCCGGCCGGCGGAACGTGCAGACGCCGATGTCGATGCTGCGGTTCTTTGCCGACACCGCCATCAGGCCACTCCGCGTCGCGAGCCGAGGCCGAGAAGCTGCAGCCAGAAGCCAACCGACCAGCCAAGATGCATGACCATGGCCGAGACACCGGCCAGCGCAACGTCAGCCTTGCGCTGGCGGATAGCCGTCACCAGTCCGTAGCCCAGGCACACTGACACCCACAGCAACAAAGGCACTGCCGCAATCCAATGCACGAAGGAGAAGGCCGCAAGAAGAACCACCGGGAAGACCGCCAGCGGCACCATCTGCCGGATCTTTGGGATGACGCGGTGCTTCAGCACATTCTTGGCACGCCCGCGACCGTAGCCGAGATACTGGAAATAGAGGCCTGAGAGCGAGGCGCGCGGATAGTAGACCATCTGCGTCTTGCCACTCATCCAGATCTTGTAGCCCGCCTTGCGCAGGCGATAATCGAGCTCGGCGTCCTCGTTATGGCTGAACGCTTCGTCGTAGCCGCCGACGGCGCCGAATGCCGATATCCGCATCAGTGCATGATGGCCGTGATCGATCCACTGTCCCTGCGAAAGATGCCGATGCTTCGAGCCGCCGGTGCCGAGCTTGGAGTTCTGCGCCGCGGCGGCCGCCTTCTGCACGGCACCGCTGCCGCTGGTCAGCATCGAAACGACAACCGAATCCGCGCCCGTGGCCAAGGCTTCCTCGACCAGCCGGTCGCAATAATCGTCGGGATAACCGCCATGCGCATCGATGCGGATGAGATAGTCGACACCATCGCCGAAGGTACCGACGGCGAGATTGATCGCCGCGCTCTGGATGCGCCGCTTGTTGTGGAGCAGGATAACCCGCGGGTCCTTGGCAATCACATCCTCGACGATGGAAAGCGTGCCGTCGGTGCTGCCGCCGTCGGCGACGATGATCCGGGCGCCAAGCCGGGCGGCCGCGGGCCGCAATTGATCGAGCAGCGCACCGATATGGGCGGCTTCATTCAGGCACGGAACGACGATCAGGCTGGATGAGGGTTTGTCCGTCTGCGTCATCAAGCTCTGTCCATCTTGCCTCTGTCCATCCTTAGCCATCCTATGCCAATGCCTCGGCGGCAAAGGAGCCGGGCACGGCCGTCAGGCTGCGCAGCCGCTCGACAAGCGCCCGGCAATCGCTGCGATCGTAGCTCCAGGTCCTCGGATTGCGGGCCAGAACGCGCTCCTTCAGCCTGGCGAAGCGATGCTCTTCCATCTTGCCGAGCACGGCTTCGAGCGCTTCGGGCGACGCCTGCGGCAACAGCACGCCGATATCCTGCTGTTTGAGGAACCGCCCGGTCTCGGTGTTGCCCATCGAGATCGGCACCGCTCCGAAACGGCAGCCTTCATAGAGCCGGTTGGGCAGAAGCCATTCGGAGTTCTGCCCCGCCTCGAAGAAATCGATCGCCCACGAAAAATGGACATGGTTGTAGATCGCCGCCATGTCTTCCGGATTGCGGTAGGGCCCGAGAAACGACAGCCACGGCTCGGCTTCGACAAAGCCGTGAAAGTCAGGGAATTCCGACAAAGCCGGACGTCCGCGCAGCACGATCTCGAAGCGGCCCTCCATGCGGCGGGAGAAATCGGCCAGCAACTCGAGTGAGCGTCGGCAACGCAGCGCACCGAACCAGCCGATCCGCCATGGCGGACCGACCGGGCTCTCTTCAGTCTGCGGAGCGCCGGGCAAGATCGTCGCGGCCTCGAAATATTTGTTTTCGACCAGCTCGATGGGTGCCGCGACCTGGCCGAACGGCTTGAAATAATTGGCGATAAAGGCAGGAGAACTGGTCACCAGCAGCTTCACATCCCTGGCCAGAAAGCGTTCGGTGGCGCGCAGCGCCTTGCCCAGGACATCGTTGCGCAGCACAAGCCGATGAATGTCGAGGCACTCGTATACGATCGGAACCGATGCACCGAAGGCTGACCTGGCGCGGCGGGCAAGCGCCAGCATTTCCAGGTTGCGCGCGATGATGATATCCGGTTTTGGCATGCCGCCCAGCTTCGAGCCTATCGAAACGGCTGCTTTGGCCACGGCCGCGAGGCGTTGGCCGAATCGCCCGTCACGCGTCGCGCCGAGGTCGATCGGGCGCAGTCCCTCGATATCCGCAATCGGATTCGCGGTGCGACGGAAGCCGGCCAAAGTGACCTGGGCCCCACCTGCCCTGAGCATCGTGATCCGCCGGCGCACCGCCGGGTCGGAAACGTCGTGCACAAGGTACAAGACATGCAGCATAAAAACTCGACCGCTGTTGGCCCACCCGAGGGAATGCTAGTACAGGTCTTGCTGCATCGCAACATTTTTGGTGCGGCGGTCCACGTTTTCTGTTGCACTGCAAAATTATTGCCGTAGTTTGTGGTCGGCGGCGGTCGTGGATTTTCGGGCTCGGAAATCCACGTAAAAAATCAGGAATCCTGAATTTGGAAGCCAATGCATTCGATCCGCCAGAAGGCTCCTTGCGCAAATCGATTGGGCGCGGCGCGGTTGTCACGGCCATGGCGCAATCGGTGCGGGTCGCGACACAGATCCTGTCCGTCATCGTCTTGTCGCGGTTGTTGTCGCCACAGGATTTCGGCGTCGTGGCGATGTGCGCGCCGGTGCTTGCCTTTATCGCCCTGTTCCAGGATTTCGGCCTGACCCAGGCGACGATCCAGAAGTCGGGCATCCGGCATGAGGAGGTGAACTACCTCTTCTGGATCAACGTCGCGGTCAGCGCGATCCTGGCTTGCGTGCTTGCGGGTGCGGCGCCGCTGGTTGCCGCCTTTTACGGCGAGCCGCGCGTGACGGGCCTGGTGGCTGCGTTCGGGCTGCAGATCATGGCCTATGGGCTGGGCGCCCAGCATCTGGCGCTCTTGACGCGCCGCATGCAGTTCGGCCGGCTGGCCGTCGTCGACGTCGCCAGCGCCATTGCCGGGCTTGCGGTGTCGATCGCCTGGACCTTTATCGATCGCTCCTATTGGGCCCTGTTTGCCGGCACGCTGACCGGTGCCGTGCTGCCGACGCTCTGCTATTGGGCGAGCTCGCGCTGGCGTCCGGGCCTGCCGCGCAAGGTCGCCGGCATCGGCGAGCTGATTAATTTCGGCGCCGGCATCACCGGCTTCAACTTCGCCAATTTCTTTGCCCGCAACCTCGACAATGTGCTGATCGGCAAATATTGGGGCGAGGCGCAACTCGGCCTCTATGACCGCGCCTACAAGCTGCTTCTGTTTCCGCTGAGCCAGATCACCAACCCGCTGTCGAAGGTGATGGTTCCGGCGCTTTCGAGGCTGAAGGATGAGCCGGATCGCTACCGCAGCGCCTATCTGCGCGTCATGCCGCTGATCCTGCTGGTGGCGCTTCCCGGCGTCGCCTTCGCCACCGCGATGTCGGATGTGCTGATCCCCTTCGTGCTCGGCGAGCAATGGCGCGCAAGCGCCTCGATTTTCCTGGCGCTCGGCTTTGCCGGGCTGCTGCAGCCGCTCAACAATCCGGCGGGGTGGCTTTTCGTCAGCCAGGGCCGCTCCGGCGATTTCATGCGCTGGGGCATCATAACGGCCGTGACGTCGGTGCTGGCCTTCATGCTCGGCCTGCCCTATGGCGCGCTGGGCGTGGCGATCGCCTATGCGATCAGCGAATATCTGCGGACGCCGTTCCTGTGGCTCTATGTCGGCAAGAGCGGGCCGCTTCAGGCGCACCATGTACTTCGAGCGGCAACGCCGTTCGTGCTTGGCGCCCATCTGGCACTGGCCGGCATCTGGTTCATCAAGCCAGCGCTGCCGCAGCAGCATGTCGTCGCCCTGGCCAGCGGCGCCGTGCTCGCCTACCTCATCACCATCGTCATCGCACTGGCATTCGCCTCCGGCCGCGAAGCCTTGCGCGAGGCCCTCAAGATGCTGCCGGCAAGGCTGCCTGCGGCGGCGGCGCGCGAAGCGCAATAATTTGGGCGTCTTCGACTGCTACCGACATCTCCTCCAGGACCAGGTCTGAACCATGCACTACCGATCGATCTCCGATATGAACGACGCCATCGTCAGGGGCCTGCACCGGCTGCCGCGCGACATCGACCTGGTGGTCGGTGTGCCGAGAAGCGGCGTTTTGGCAGCGACGCTGGTCAGCCTTGCCGCGAACATCCCGATGACCGATCTCGACAGCTTCCTGGAAGGGCGTATCTATACGTCTGGCGTCACCAAGCGCCGTGCCGCTCTCGACCGCAAGGTTTCCGAGATGCGCAAGGTGCTGGTGATCGACGACAGCGTCGCCGGCGGCAACGCCATGCGTGACGCACGCGCCCGCATCCAGGCTGCGGGCATCAAGGCGGAGTTCACCTTTGCCGCCGTGTTCGGCCTTGAGCCCCAGCACCAGGAAACCGACCTCGTCTTCGAAGTCGTGCCGCATCCGCGCATGTTCCAGTGGAACTTCATGCATCATAAATTTCTGGCGCAATGCTGCGTCGACATTGACGGCGTGCTGTGCCTCGATCCGACAGAGGCGGAAAACGACGACGGCCCGGCCTATGAACAATTCCTCAGCGAAGCGCGGCCGCTCCATGTCGCGACCCACAGGATCGGCTGGCTGGTCACCAGCCGGCTGGAGAAATACCGCGCGCTCACCGAGGCATGGCTCGCCAAGCATGAGATCAAATACGACCAGTTGATCATGCTCGATCTGCCGAGCAAGGCGGAACGGCAACGGCTCGGCGCGCATGGCAGTTTCAAGGCCGATTTCTACCGCAAATCCGATGCCATCCTGTTCATCGAGAGCGAGCACGAACAGGCGCTGAGGATCACCGAACTGTCAGGCAAGCCGGTGCTGTGCGTCGAAACGCATATGGTCAGCTTTCCCAACACGCTGTCGCTGCCGGCACTTAGCCAGGCGGCCAGAAACCTGCCGGCAAGGCTGCGGCAGATCAAGTCGCAAGAGGGCCGCAAAAGCGCCGCCAAGACCATTGCCCGCGCGCTGCTTGGCGCCCGCGGCTACGAGACGCTGAAAAGCCGGGTCAAACGCCCGGCCTGACCTGCTCAGGCGGCGCCGTCAGGCCGCCTGCCGCGCGCGTTGCTGCATGGCCCTGTCCAGTATCGAGAAGAAGGTGATGAACTGGCGATCGGGATCGAGTTCCGGGCGCCCGGCGAAGCTGCGGGCGAGGCTGGAAAGCCGGTCATATTCCTGATTGTCGTTCCACAGCCGCCTGACGGCCGCGACCCAGTCGGCCAGCGGTGCATCATAATCCAGCACCACGCCACCGGAGCCAATCGCTTCGGGCAGACCGCCGCGCCGCGAGCCGACAACGGGGATTCCGCTGCAATGGGCCTCCGACGCGACGCGGCCCCAGGCCTCTTCCCACTTGCTGGGAGCAAGCAGGATCTTCGTGCGGCCGTAGACCGTCTTCATGTCGCTGGTGCGGCTCTCCAGGACGACATTGCCCAAGGGAGCGATCGTCTGCTCGATCCGCGCCCGGTGATCGTCGTCGAGCTTCCAGCTTTCGACGAACAGGAATGGAATTTCGCGGCAGGCGCCGGCGATCCGCACCGCGAGCTCGAACCCCTTTTCCTCATAAGGGTTGATCAGCGTGACGAACTGGCCCGTCGTCGGCGTCGAGTAGTGCGCCGGGTTGATGGTTGGCGGGATCACCACCGCCTCGATGCCGAACTCCTGTCTGTAAGTACGTGCGGTGAAGTCAGAATTGGCGATGTAAAGCGCGGAATGCAATTCGCGCAGATCGCCGCCCAGTTCATGGAACTCGACATTGCGGAGATAGACGACCAGAGGCACGCCCTCCGCCTGCAGCGCCTTGCCGATCGGAACCGATTTGTGACACTGGACCACGGCGACATCGGGCTTCAGCCTGTCGACGGCATAGCCCGCTGCTTCCCAGGGAAACCAGGCCCGCACCACCGGATAGCCGGGATAGCTGTCGACAACCGCCGGCTGCCGCAGCAGCTTCATCTTGGCGCGCGCCTTGAAGCCGAAGACACCATCACCGAACAGGGCGGCGAGCACAGCGGCTTCATGACCGTGCTCGATCAGCTGTTCGGCCAGATGATGCGTGCTCGACTGAACGCCGCCGCTGAACTCGGGCGGGTAGCCGTTGCCGCCTGCAAAGAGAACTTTCATGATCGGGCTCCTTGTCGCATCTCGTATTCCTTGCTCGGAGACAACAGGCAAAGTCCGCCGCCTCGCTTTCGACGTCAGGCAAGTTTCGGCGGCTCCAGATTGGCGAAGGGATTGGTACACGATTGCCAGCCGGTAAATCGGATCGGGTCGTTGGGCGAACTGCGCCAGGCATAGTCCGTCAGCATATGGAATTCGGCGACCACCCAGCGGTCGAAATGCACTAGATCTTCCCGCTTTCGCTCGGGCAGCAGGCGGCGTGCTGCGCCCAATTTGAGTTCCTCCACCAGCGTGACGGCGTCGCTTAGTTTTTCGCTTGGAAAGTTCCACGGATTCCTGTTGCGGAACGCCAGCACGAACTGCTGCAGATGCTCGATGCGGATGTTCAACTTGCCAAGGTATTTTTCCAGCGTGACGCGCACCAGATCCTCGTCCGAGAACGAGGAAACGGCGGCGTAGGCGACCCCTGTCGAAACCACTCCGCCAGCCATGACGGCCAGGGCCGAGCGTCTGGAAATCTCGATCATGCGATACCTCCTTTCACGCGATCCGGCTCGCCGCCCGCAAGGACAGCGCTGCCGCGGTCAGGCTCGGGTTGGCGCAGGAGCAGCTCGGATAGGTGCTGGTGCCGACGACGACCAGATTTCTGAGCTGGTGGTGGATCATGCCGCTGTCGATGACCGAATCGGCTGGGCCCGTACCCATCCTCAGCGTGCCCTGGACGTGCGATTCGCTCGGCCGAATGCCGCGGTCGAAGAGCTTTTCGACCGGCAGCGGCGCCAGAAGGCCAGGCAATTTCTCCAGAGCGCGCGCCATGCCCTTCACCGCATAGTCCGATGGCGCCTTGAAGCTGACGAAGGCATTCTCATCCTCGTCAAGCGTGACGAAGTTCTCGGGATCGAGCAAGTCCTCGGTGACCACGACAAGCGGCAGCGCCTGGCGTAGCCGCCCTTTTTCGGCACGCAGTCCGTGCTGCCAGCGGTTCTCGAAATAGACCAGTGCCGCCGCATGCTCCGATCGGTGAGGACCATCATAGAGGCCGAAATTCAGGCCGGTGGTGATGGTGCTGCCATCGAAATTGTCGACGCCGTCCAGATAGACCTCGAAATTCCAGCCGTAGGATTCATGCAGGCCGCTGCCGACGAATTCGCCGCCCAGGCCGGATCGCAGCATGATCGCCGCGCTCTGGATGGCATTGGCGCCGAGAATGAAGAGATCGCCGCTGACCTGGTATTCCTTGCCGTCATGGCGGAACGTGACCGAACGGACAGCGCCGCCGACGTGATCGAGCCGGCGGACTTCCGCACCGAGGCAGACCGAGACGTCGGGATGCTCGAAGACGTGCATCAACCCGTTGTTGACGGTGAATTTGGCGTCGACCGGGCACAGCCAGCAACGCAGATTGGCACAGCACGAGGTGCGTTGTGATGTCGGCAGCCGCGCCCGCGCGGTTGGCATGACAAAGTGCTGGCCGGGCTGCGCCGCCTTCATCACCCTGTCCGGTGTCGACATGCGATGCGGCGGTTGCGGAAACGGCTTCGAGCGGGGCAGCATCGCCGCCATGTCGGGATCGCCGGAGATCGACATGATGTCTTCCGCGTCGCAATAGAACGGCTCGACGTCGTCATAGCTGATCGGCCAGTCATTGCCGATACCGTAGGTGCTTTTCAGCCGGAAATCATTGGGATGAAATCTTGGCGTCTGCGCGAACCAGCAGTTCGTCCCGCCACCCAGTCCGATCGTGTAGTTCCACGGCTTGTTGGAATTGGTCTTGTAGGTCGTTTCGTCTTCGATGTCGGTGTTGACGTTCTGCTCGAGCTGCCATTCATGGGTGTTGTGGCGCCCCCACTCCAGCACCAGAATGCGTGCCTTTCGGCGCTTGGCGAACTCGTGCAGGAAGAAGGCCGAACCGAAGCCGGAACCGATGGCTACGAGATCGAAATGATCCTTGGTGATTTGCTCCGGCTTTACGTCCAGCACCATCGGCTACAACTCCACACAGAAATACGCGCTCAGTCCCAGCGCCCGCAGGCCATGTGCGGACCGGTATTGCATCCGTCTGCCAGGGCCTAGTCTCATGCCGCCATTCTGCCGATCGAGTGATATTCGATGCCGTGGCGGGCGATGACCTTGGGGTCATAGAGGTTGCGGCCGTCGAAGATGACCGGCGTAATCAGCGCATCCTTTACCGCGTCGAAGGACGGCGCGCGAAAGCTCTTCCATTCCGTGGCGATCAGCAGCGCATCGGCACCGCGCAGCGCTGCCTCCTTAGTGCCGCACAGAAGCAGGTCGTCGCGCAACCCGTAGATGGCCTGGCATTCCTGCATCGCCTCGGGATCATAGGCCTGCACATTGGCGCCGGCCTTCCAGAGCGCTTCCATCAGGACGCGCGCCGGCGCCTCACGCATGTCGTCGGTGTTGGGCTTGAAGGCCAGGCCCCAGAGCGCAAAGGTCTTGCCTTTGAGGTTGCCCTTGAAATAGCGGTCCACCTTGTCGAAGAGAACCGATTTCTGTGCGTTGTTGCGCTCCTCGACGGCGCGCAGCAGCTTGGCGTCGAATTTGACGCCTTCGGCGGTCTTGATCAGCGCCCGCACGTCCTTGGGGAAGCACGAACCGCCATAACCCAGACCCGGATAGATGAAATGGTAGCCGATGCGGGGATCGCTGCCGATGCCCTTGCGGACCTCCTCGATGTCGGCGCCGAGCTGTTCGGCCAAATTGGCCATCTCGTTCATGAAGCTGATCTTGGTCGCCAGCATACAGTTGGCGGCATATTTGGTGAATTCGGCGCTTCGCACGTCCATCACGATCATCTTCTCGTGGTTGCGGTTGAACGGCGCGTAGAGTTCGCGCATCACAGCCTCGGTGTCCTCGCTGTCGGTGCCGACGATGATGCGGTCCGGCTTCATGCAATCGGCGACCGCGGACCCCTCCTTGAGGAACTCGGGATTCGAAGCGACATCGAAAGCCAGGTCCTCGCGGCCTCTTTTCTTCAACGTGTCGGCAATCCTGGCCTTCACCTTTTCGCAGGTGCCGACCGGCACCGTAGACTTGCCGACGACGATCTTGGGTTTGTCCATTTCGCGGCCGATGGTCTCAGCGACGGCCAGCACATATTTGAGATCGGCCGAGCCGTCCTCGCCCGGCGGCGTGCCGACCGCGATCATCTGGATCTCGCCATGCCTGACAGCGGCGGCGGCATCGGTGGTGAACTTGATGCGGCCGGCGGCATGGTTTTCCTTAACGAGGTTTTCCAAACCGGGTTCGAAAATGGGAACCAGGCCCTGGTTGAGCCGCTCGACCTTGGCGCCGTCGATGTCGACGCACACCACCTGGTGCCCGACTTCGGCAAGGACCGCAGCCTGCACGAGGCCGACATAGCCAATTCCAAACACCGTCAAATTCATTCGGTTTCATTCCCATGCAAGGCAGCGGACCGTTTTCGGTCCCGCCGGTTCAAATCGACTTTCCCAACTACTTTACACTGCATGCCAGCGATTCCGGAAATTGACAGGGTTCGCCGAGCGCCGTGAAGGCAACCCGCTCGATCTGCAGGGAAAGCTTGCGGCCCGGATCCGCGAACGCTCCCATCCAACCCTTCATCGTATCGCTGCCCCAAAAGCTGAAGAATATCTTCTGTGCATGGCTGGGCAGCTTCGCCGGGTCGGTAATCGTGTTCACCAGCTGGCCGTTGACGTACCATCGCAAGCTGTCCTTCTGCCAGACGAAGGCGTAGTCGTTGAAGGCGTTCTCCGTGCCGCCAGGCACGTCGACCAGCTTCTCGTTCTTGCCCTTGCCCGCGATATAGGCATTGACCTGCACCTTGGAAGTGTCCTTGGTCAGCACCTCGAAGTCGATCTCGTCCCAGGGCTGCTTGTCGCTGGGACCGATATAGGTGAAGAACGCCGCGTTGAGGCCGGAGCCGGTATCGGTCTTCAGCCGTGCCTCATAGGTGCCGTAGCCGAAGCGCTGCTTGGTCTGTATCTCGCCGCAGACGTAGTCGCGATCCTTCAGCGTCTGCTTTTCGAAGCCGAGCGACAGCACATTATTCGACAGTTCGACCATGCCTTTCGACCAGGTGCAATTCTGATGGCTGCCGTTGTTCCAGCCGTCGGAAACATACCAGCGCGCGCGATCGAAGCTTTTGAAATCATCGACGAAGGACGGCGATGTCGGAATTTCCTGGGCGTAGGAAGGGGTTGCCAGGAAACCGCCGAGAGCAGCCAGCAGCAACGCACCGAGCGACCCCAGCCGTCGCCAGGCGGCTTGTCCGGTCCGATATGCGAGAGGCGGCGCGTCAATTGCCGTCGTAGGTTTCGGATTCGACTTCATATCAAACTCACCTTTGCGCTGTGTGTCCCCAACCCAAAGTCGACGTGCGAACCGCTCCTGAACGGGCCAACCTTGACCTTCCCTGTGACCCTCTCGATTGCTTCCCGCCTTGCATCAAATCTGTTGCAACAGTTCCGAGCCTTCACGTTTCAACCTCTGCCGGCGCCTGCCGGCCAGGCGAATTCCGCCGAGGCGGCCGAATCGGCGTCCTCGTCGAAGACCATATCCAGCGAATGACGGAGCTCTTTCATCATGCCGTCCTGGCGCGACAGCGCCGCAATGCGGCGTTCGCAATTCAGGATCGACTGTGTCAGTGCGCTGACTTCCGAAGACCGCTTGTCGGAAGCTGAGCCGTTTTCCATGGCTTCGACCAGGAAGGCGGCGTTGGTCGACGTTGTCCGGTAGCGATTCTCAAGCCCGGTTCTCTCGGCCTCGATCTCGGCCGCAATCTGTTCGAACAGCTTTGCCAGACGATCAAGACGTGAAACATCGGCCTGCCGGTCGCGGGCCGGATCCCTTGATCTGAAACCGAATATCGAGGCCATGAACTCAGATTCCTGTCATCGCCGGCTTGTGGGCCGGGCTTCTGGCCGATCCCCGCAGCCGGGGCTAAAAAATTCGTGTTGCGTTGTCCTGCTCCTTTTGAGGGAGAGACATCGGACCAATCCGATCGGGGGCCAGTTCGGCTGGTCGTCCACTATGCTGCACCGCAACATAGACTGCCATCGTCGGAGCCGCGAGGCAACCACCCAATTCGTAAACTCATAAATCTGGCCGAAATGGTTTGCGTGATGACGTGCTGCGAGCGGACAAATCGCAAGCACCGGGGTCCGCTCTCAGCGTTCCTTGCCCGTGCTGGTTCCGGCCATCAGAAAGCGCAGCGGCGGCACAGGCTTTTGGCTGGACATAAGGCCGACGCGACGAAACAGCGCCTCGAGCTTGTCGGAAGCCACGCCCTGGACGATGGCGACGAGGTTGGACAGGCTGGCGAAAGCGTAAGCCGCGGCCGATGCCAGCCCCCGCTCAGCCTTGACGTCAAGGAAATTGCGCAGCCGATATTTGTCGCGCACGTGCCGTTCATGCCGCCGCAGCACCGCCTTCGAGCCTTCCGGCAGACTGTCGATCGCCAGCAGCGCCAGATCCGCATCGGCCAAACGCTTCAGGTCCTGAGTCTTGTGGCGGCCGCTCAAAGAATCGGCGCGGACGACGGCGCCGTAGCCGCAGGAGCGAATGACCTTGAACCGCGCCCCGCATGCGACCGCGCGGGCGTAGAGTTCATAGTCCTCGCCCAGCCGCAGGCTCTCGTCGTAGCTCAACCCGTGGCGGTCGAGGAAGGCACGGCTGATCACCGGCTTCAAGAAGCCCAGTTCGCCCCTCTGCACGCGGCGCCTGGAGATGTTGCCTTCGACGAAGCGCTCGAAATCGAGGAATTCCGGATCGGCGGCAAATTGCGGCGCCACGATTTTCGTCGCGTCGCCCGTCGCATCATCCCTGATCAGCATGATGTTGTCGGCTGCGAAATCCCAATCGGCGCCGGCAAACAGGTTGCGAAACCGGCCTTCGAGGAAAAAATCGTCGGCATCAAGAATGCTGATGAACGGCGATTTCGAGCCGGCGATGGCTGCGTTGCGGGCAAAGGAGGGGCCGCGATTGACATCGAGGCGCATCACGGAGAGCCGCCCGCTGCCATCATCGGCGGATCGTGCGACATCGGCGGTGTGGTCGGTAGAGGCATCATCGACAACGACGACCTCCGCCACTTCCGGTTCGCGCAACGCGGATGCGATGGCGACGGCGATTGTCGCTGCCGCGTTTTTTGCCGCGATGATCACGCAGACCTCGGATTTCGTCATCGACATGGATTTGCCTCTCGTACAGGTAATATCGATTTGCCCTCGCCCCATACTCCTTCGATGCCCTACAGAATTGCCATCAACACCCAATTTGCCTTCATTCAGCGACTCCCCGGCCGCTCGAAGATGCGGCGGCTGATATCGGCGGACGCCGCCCAACCGGCTTCGGCCAGATAGCGGACCGGCGCGCGGCCGCACAGTTCCCACAGCACCGTTCGCCGCTGTGGCCACCGCAGCGACGGCAGCCATGGCGCGATGACCATGCTGAGCAGATCCTCATTGCCGATGCGCGACAGGATCCTGGTCGCGCGCTGCGACAGCAGCGTGCCACCGCCGCCGAGTAGCACATCGGCGGCGCGCAGGCCAAGCAGCAGCGTGTCGTCCAAACCTTGCACGGTTGCGGCATCGAGCAAACGCTGCTGATCCGCCTCGTCGAGGCGGGCGGCGCTGGCACCGATATCACAGACGTAGCCCGCGCAGGGTTCCCGGTTGAAAAGTGCCTTGGCGACGCTGATGCAGGACAAAAGCAAAGTATCGGCCACCGAGGTGAACGGCACCGTCGCACCGGCGATTTCGACCTGTCGCTTGCGCCGCAGGAACCCGTCCGCGTCGCGCGGGCTTGGCGAGCCGGGCTGCTGGAGGCGGTAGTGGAGATCTACCGTGGACGACCTCGGCCCGTCGTCCCGGGTCATGTGCTGTTCGCCGAGGAAGCGGACCCACCAGACGGAGTTCGACTTGCCTGATACCTCATAACCGATCTGGCGAAGCGCATCACGCGCCCTGAAAAATCCGAGCGGCGAAACCAGGATGTCGACATCGCCGGACGGCTTCATGAAGTGGTCGTCGTAGAGAAGCTGCTGCTGGAACGGACCCTTCAGAAAAACAAAATCGATCTCGCTGGCGCGCAGCACATCATGGACCGCCATGGAATCCATGATGCAGGACGCGTTCATCGAAACCGTCCTCCTGCGGTAGGTGTCGAGCCATCGGAAAAGCTCAGGCGGCCTCTCAAGCGCGGGTGCGCGCGAAAGGGCCTTGAGGACAAAGGTGGCGACCTTGTTCAGCCTGGCGATGTCGGCAATTTTGGCACCGTCCAGATCACGCATCGAAATGTCGCCCGCGCCGGCGTGCGGCCCGGCGAAATACAATCGCAGGCAGGCCTGCACGCAGGCCACCTCGTCGGCACAGCCGGCGGTGCGCAATCGTTCGTATGAGCCGTCAGGCAAGGCCATTTAGCGCACAATCTCCCACGAAAGCGGTTTGCGCGAACACTTATGCTGCATGTGCGAAGCAAACATCACCAAAAACCTCGATGCCGTAAAGCCTTTCCTTTTGCAGTGCGAATTTTTGCAACCGAAGCGCCTATCGAGATCACATCGTAAAGAAGTGAGAACCGCGGCTGAAATACCAAGTCTTTTAGCCGATCCCCGGCCGAATTTTCCAAACAGAAAATTCTTCCATTAGCGAAGCCTAAAAATAAGCACAAAGCAAACGACTTATGCAAGCAAAATCATATGCTTAAAGAATCAGCACAGGCGCTGCCATCATGCCCAAGGAATCGGCTAAAAAGTGACAAGTTTTAGGCATGGCCGCTCATGTCCTGACGCCAGCAACGTAATTGATTAACGGAAAGTAAAACAGTCTTGACTCATAAATGCTGCCGTGCAGCTATTGCATTGCAGCATAAAAGTGCTGACGGCACTCGACAGGCCGTTTCCAGTAAATCGGAGAGTAAAATGGAACAGAATGTTGAAAAGCATGAATACGAGACACCAAGCCTGACGGTTCATGGTTCGATTGAGACCATCACCCAGGGTGGCGGCGGCAACACGGCGATCGACGCATCGTTCCCCGCGCACACGCCGATCGGCGACCTGACGTTCTCCTGAGACTTATAGCCGTTCCAGAGTGACATTTTGGGACTCTGGATTCAAAAGCAGACGTAAGAGGGGTCGGGGGGCCAGCCTCCCGACTTCTCCTGCGCCAACCGGAGATGTCGAAGCGTTTTGTCAGTGAGGTGCGGGGATGAACTGGAAGCAATCCGACCATGATCTGGCCGACCACGATAGCGTGAGTGCGACCAAGGATGCCGTGGCTTGCGAGTTCGGCGATGGCTTGGCGCTGCTCAATCTCAAATCCAATGTCTACTACAGCCTGAATGGCGTCGGCGCCTTCATCTGGGATTTGATCCAGGAGCCCCGGTCGATCGGCGACATCCGCAGCGCCGTGCTTGCGCGATATAATGTCGACCCGGTGCGCTGCCAGGCCGATGTCGACGCATTGCTGAAGGGCCTGACTGATAATGGGCTTGCGAGACGGCATCATGAGGCACTTGTCTAAGCCGGTCCAGCACAAGGCGCTGGTTTCGCAGGCCATAGTTTCGCGGACCCTGGTTTCTCGGGCCACGGCTTTACGGCAGGAACCTGCGAGGGAAACAGGCTTCAAGCAGTCGAAGCGCGGCGGAAGCCGGCACGGGCTGGTCAGGATTTTCTCCCTGAGCGGCTCGGAAATGATCTTCCTTGGCCATTGCCTGCTGGTGGTGGCGACAGTTCGGCTGGGGCTGACGCTGCTGTCCTACAATCGTGTACGCAGCCTGGTGACGCGGCTCGACGCGCGGCAGTGCGCCTCGATGGGTGAACTGCGGCGTGTCGCCTGGGGTGTTGCCGCCGCGGCCCGTTTCGTCCCTTACGCGACATGCCTGACCCAGGCGCTCTCCGGCCAGTATATTCTCGCCCGCCAAGGCAATGAATCGACAATACGCATCGGCATCGAACGTGGTACGGGCGAGCAGTTGAAAGCACATGCTTGGCTGGTCAGCGACAACCATATCGTGCTTGGCGGATCGGTCGACGGCTTCGCCCATCTCGTCGACCACGGCAGCCGATGAGCGGCGTCGCCGGAATCCTGCTGCGCGGAGCACACGCACCGGCGGTCGCGGCGGCAGACATTCAGCAAATGCTGGCGCGCATGCGCCATCGCGGTCCCGACGGCGGTTCATGGTGGCTGGACACCAGCATCGCCCTTGGCCACGCCTGGCTCAACACATCGGATGAGGTCGGTCCAGGCCCTTTGTCGATGGCTGGCGACCGGCTCGCCATCACCGCCGATTGCCGGCTGGACAACCGTGACGAGTTGCTAGCCAGGCTCGGTATCCGCGACCAGTCGGTGGCCGACGCGATCGTGCTGATGCGGGCCTATCTGCGTTGGGGCGAAGCCTGTCCGGAGCATCTGCAAGGCGATTTCGCGTTCGCCATCTGGGATGACGAGCGGCAATCGCTGTTTTGCGCGCGCGATCATTTTGGCGTCAAGCCGTTCTACTACCACGCGGCGGACCGGCGTTTTGCCTTCGCGTCCGAGATCGGGCCGATCCTGGGGGTCGAAGGTATCCGCGCACGTGTCAGCGAGCGCCAGATCTCCGGCTTCCTGGCCGGGCTTCCCGACGACCCGCAGTCGACCCCCTACAGCGATATATTCAGCCTGCCGGCCCGCCACAGCCTGACCGTCACCGCGCAACAGGTGATGTTGCGTCGATACTGGCAGATCGAGCCGTCGGCGCGGCCCTTGCGGTCGGATGCATCGGAGGAATTCGCCCATCTTTTCTCGCAATCGGTGCGCAACCGCATGCGAGGGACCTCGGCAGTCGGCGCAATGTTGAGCGGCGGCCTCGATTCCTCATCTATCGCCTGTGTCGCCGGCCTGCAGAATGCCGCTGCGCGCAAGCCGAAGCTGCCGACCTTCTCGCTGGTTTTCGAGAAGGGCTCGCCGATGGACGAGCGGCCCTTCATCGATGCCGTTCTCGACCAGCAGAAGGTCGACGCGACACTGATCCCGGTCGGCAACTATGCCCCTTTCGCCGAATTCGAACGCGTGCTGGAAGAACAGGAAGGAATGTTCCTGGCGCCGGGCCTGACGCTCACCCGCGGTATCTACCGGACTGCCGGCGCCAAGGGCATCAAG
Organism: Mesorhizobium sp. WSM4809; assembly: GCF_055811655.1. Classification (NCBI taxonomy): domain Bacteria; kingdom Pseudomonadati; phylum Pseudomonadota; class Alphaproteobacteria; order Hyphomicrobiales; family Phyllobacteriaceae; genus Mesorhizobium; species Mesorhizobium sp. WSM4809. The sequence continues at coordinate 90,154 of NZ_JBVVQW010000004.1, read as the reverse complement.
GTGCTACTGGACGGCCATGGCGGCGACGAGGTCGTTTCCCAAGGCCATGGTCACCTGCACGAGCTTGCGAATGGCGGCCGATGGATGGATCTGTGGCGCGAGGTCCGCAGCGCCTCCAATACCTATGGCGACAGCACGCTTGGCCTTTATCTCCAGTTCCTGACCCTCTACGGGCCGGCCTGGCGCATCGCCAAGCTGAGGCATCTGGCCAACCGTGCCCTGAACAGTATCCGCAAGCCCGCGCACGTGCAGCGCGCGCGAAGCTGGCGCGACCTGATCAATCCGGACCTTGCCAAGCGCACCGAGCTTGTCGACCGGTTTCACCGGGCCGGCTATATGCCGCCCCGCGTTCAGGCCAGCGACGCCTTGAGCCATCGCTGGATCCTGTCGAACGGCTATGTCCCGCATGCTTTCGAGGTTCTCGACAAGGCCGCCGCCAATTTCGGCGTCGAGCCGCGATACCCATTCTGGGACAAGCCGCTGGTCGAGTTCTGCCTGGCATTGCCGGGCGAGGAGAAGCTGAGCCACGGCTTTGGTCGCTATGTGCTGCGTCGCGCCATGCAAGGCGTATTGCCGGAGGCGGTGCAGTGGCGACGCGACAAGATCGACTTCACCGCCAATCTCGTCAACGGCATGCTGCGCAATCATCGCGACCTCCTGGAACAGCTGCTGGTCTCGGATGCAGGCCGCATCGCGCCTTATGTCAATCTGCCGCAAGTGAGTGCTGCCTATGCGCGACTGCTGCGCCAGCCCGATCAGGCAGCCCCCCTGGATGTCCAGTATGTCTGGCGCTCGGCCTCGCTGTCGCTCTGGCTGCGGCAACTCCAGCACGGCGGGAGCCCCACGTGATGCCGCGCAACGAGCCGATGGCCGCATACAGTGATAATCCCCGTCCGCATGGCAGGGCCATGCGAGAACGCCGCTTCTACCGCGCCTATGGTCTGACCATCGCGTCGGAGGTGATGTTGCCCGAACTGCAGCCGGCGCCGCCCGGGGCGGCGGATGTCGTGATCGCCGTCGGCGCGATCGACCTGCCAAAGCCGGCGCCCGAAGCCGCGACCGACTTTCGCTTCGAGGCGGACCGGCAATATCTGGCCTGGCATGCCGTGGGCGCGTTCCTGATCACCGATTCCAACCGTATCGACATTGAACCGGCGCCCGGCGTCGACGACGCGCTGCTGGCGTTTCCGCTGCTCGGCCCGGTCATGGCGCTGCTCTTGCACCGGCGCGGCCTGCTTGTCCTGCATGCCAGCGCCATCGCCGCCGCCGGCACGAGCGCCATCTTCATGGGTGACAAGGGTGCCGGCAAGTCGACGACCGCAAGTGCGATGATCCGGGCCGGGCATCGACTGCTTACCGATGATGTGGTGGCGCTGGACCTCGCCAATCCGAGTGAGCCAATGACCGTTCCGGGATTTCCGCAGATCAAGCTGGCGGCCGACGCCGCGGCGGCGATCTCGCTCGGGGAAGCGGAAGTGCGGCCGCAAGTGCATCCGGCGATCGACAAGATGCAGCATCGCCTGAACGGTGACTTTTCGGGCGATAAGGTGCCGGCGACCAGGATCTATATCCTCGAGCGCGGCGAAAGGGCTGGCATCACGCCCTTGCCCGCCATTGCCGCCCTGCCGGCCATCATCAAATTCTCCTATGTGACGCGCTTCGGCCGCGCGGCCCTCCCCGACGACTTCGCGGCGGCGCATCTTCAGCAATGTTCATGGATTGCTAACCATATCGGCGTGTACCGGCTGGAAGTCCCGACGGGCCTGGACAGGATCGGCGAAGCCGTGGAGCTGATCGAAAAGGATCTGTCGGCTGGCAGCCGGCGGTCGTGAGCGCAACCATGTCGAAGTCCCCAACCCTTCGCCTGTCGCTGTTTCGAGAAATTGCCGCATTCGGCGCCGCCATTGCCCGGATCGGCGGCCGGCGAACATGGACGGCGCTTTTCTTCCTCATCCTCGGCAGCCTGACCGAGGGCATCTCCATCCTGCTACTCATCCCGCTGCTGCATCTGGTCGGACGCGCCGACCAGGATTTCGCTGTTCGGCTGCCCAACAATGATTTCGTGCGCTGGCTGGTGCCTGACGGCACGCTGCAACTGACGACCGTGCTTTGCATGCTGGTCGGGCTTGTTGCAGCGCAGGCGGCGTTCAATCGCTTCAAGTCGGTCTACATGGCCAAATTGCTGTTCGATTTCGTCAACCGCGTTCGCATGAACCTGTTCGAAAGCATCGGCAAGGCGCGCTGGGGCGTTTTTACCCGAATGCGCAGTTCCGACCTCGATCATGCCCTGACCGGCGACATCGACCGCGTCCAGGGCGCGGCGTTCTCACTGCTGATGCTGGTGCAGATCGCCGTTCTTCTGGCTGGCTATCTCCTGGTTTCCATGTTCATCTCGCCGGTCATGACGCTGTTTGCCGTCGTCATCGGCATGCTGATGTTCGTGGCGCTGCAGCCCTTCCGGACACGGGCCACTGCCTTCGGCCGTGTGCTGACCGCCAATCGACAGGATCAGTACCGGACGGTCTCGGAATTTCTCGGCGGCATCAAGGTGGCCAAGAGCCTGAACGTTGAGGACAGCTATTTCGCGCAGCTGCGGTCGACGCTTGAGAAGATGAAGGCCGACAACATCGACTATGTGCGCAACAGCACCATCGGCACCGCGGTATTCCAAGTGGCGAGCGTGGTGGGCCTGAGCCTGTTCATCTATGTGGCTTTGGTTCGCTTCAACCTGTCGCTGGCCGAGATCGTCGTCCTGCTCCTGGTCTTCATGCGCATCGCGCCGCGCTTCATGGACATGCAGACGCAAGCCCAGCAAGTGCTGATCAACCTGCCCGCCTTTACGGCAATGCGCAGCCTGCAGGCACGTTTCGATGCCGAACGCGAACCAGGCCATACCGAGTTCGCCGACGCCGGGACACTCTCCCTCAATACGGGATTGAATATTCGCGGTGTCTCCTTCGCCTATGGAGATGCTGGCGACAAGGTGGTGGTGAGCGGCATCACCTTCGGCCTGCCGGCCGGCAAGGTCACCGCCCTGATCGGCCCGTCCGGATCGGGCAAGAGCACGATCGCCGATATGCTGCTTGGCCTGCTGGAGCCCACCACCGGCATGATGCTTGTCGACGGCGTCGAGATTGATGCCAGCAATCGCCGTCGCTGGCGCGACCAGGTGGCCTATGTGCCGCAGGACGTGTTCCTCCTGCACGACACGATCGCGGCGAACCTGCGCCTTGCCGCGCCACGGGCCAGCGATGGCGACCTGTGGGCCGCGCTGCATCAGGCGCACGCCGGCGAGTTTGTCGAACGGCTCGACCTCAGGCTCGAGACGGTGGTCGGCGATCGCGGCGTGCGGCTCTCGGGCGGCGAACGCCAGCGCATCGCGCTCGCGCGCGCGCTGCTGCGCAAGCCGTCACTGCTCATCCTGGACGAGGCGACCAGCGCGCTCGACTGGCAGAACCAGTCGCTGATCGCCAGGTCGATCGACGGATTGCGCGGCACGATGACGATCCTGACCATCGCGCACCGGCCGTCGATGATTGCCTTCGCCGACTGGGTGGTGGCGATGGAAAACGGCCGTATCGTCGAGGTCGGCCAATATCAGCGGCTGAAGGAAAAAACCGGCAGCCGGTTGTCGAGGATGCTGTCGGGGGAACAGTCAGAGGGCGAACCCGCCGATGTCGCGTGAGCCGGCGACCAAGACGCGCCGAAACCGATTCACGCGGCGCCTAGTCTCTTGTTTCGAAGCATGCCTACAAACCGGGGGCAGGTTTGAGCAATCTGCATCAATGCAGGCCGCGCCTGGCACCGCCCAGCTTCTCGCTTTCGGCGACCTCTGGTGCGTTCAGTTTGCGCTCGGCGTCACGGGCTATGTCGGCAGGCGTCGGCGCGCTCCTGGCGATCATGGTGTAGATGAGCACGAAATAGCCGGCCTGAATGATCACGGCGCAGATGATGACGCGCACCAATATCGTGCCTATCGACGCTCCGCCCAGCCAGGACCAGCCGACGACGATCGCCAGAGCGAAAATCATCCCGAGGATGAATTTTGGAAGTGCCATACCCAACAGCCCATAAACCGGCTCGGGTATTATCACGATTGCCCCACCCGAGCGCCGTCCCTTGTCATGTGGGCTTGTTAAGGTCGCCCACTCTCGACCGGTTGCTTCCGGCCTTTTCCACCTGTCGTCACCGTGACAGGTATAATTTGCAATTCTATTAAGGCGAGCAATAGGCGGCAAGGGCAACTTCGGATATTTTTGATCGAGCTTTTGCGATCGACTCTGCCATGCTGCAATGCACGCAACGGGAGCTAAGCCGATCTCCTCTCCTCGGCATTTTTCAGTAAGATAGACAATATTAAGTAGTATTTTATACGGTTTTCACCAAGCATCAGGGCATGATAAAGCACTAATTTGCAGCTTGCCTTGGCAAATAGGTAGGTCCGCCTAAAAACCGCCCCACAAAGGCCTCTATTTTTTCGGCCGTGCCCATTTATTGTCACAAATGTGCTAAATACGCCGAAATTTGTGCATGACAAGCTTATTATTTAGTCAATTCATGACGTGACTATTTCAATGGGGTGGTAAATTGTGTGTTGCGCTGCAACATTTTTTTGGTATCGTGCGCTGAACCATTCGTTCAACGCATGGAGTTTACGGCATGAGGGACGTTGCCAAGTCGGCCACGGCGAGCTTTTCGCAGGCTGACATCGATTTTCCGCCACCGATCGGCGGCTTGCTCAAACGCAGCTTCGATATCGCCGGTTCACTGATTGGACTGATCGCACTCAGCCCGCTGTTTGTCATGATAGCGCTGCTGGTCAAGTTTTCCGACGGCGGCTCGATTTTCTACGGTCACAGGCGAATTGGACGCGGCGGGCGGATTTTTCCTTGCCTGAAGTTCCGCACCATGGTTCCGGACGGCGACAGGGTATTGGCAACCTATCTCGCCACCAACCCGGACGCCAACGCGGAATGGATCGCCACCCGCAAGCTGAAGAACGATCCGCGCGTTACCCGTGTCGGAGCTGTGCTGAGGAAACTCAGCCTCGACGAGCTGCCGCAGATCATCAACATCCTGCAGGGCGACATGAGCCTTGTCGGCCCTCGTCCGGTCGTGCGCGACGAGCTGGAGATCTATGGCACGTCCGCCGTCTATTACCTGAAATCCCGCCCGGGCCTGACCGGCCTGTGGCAAGTCAGCGGCCGCAACGATGTGTCCTATGACAGCCGCGTCGCCTTCGATCGCCACTATGTCGAGAACTGGTCGCTGTTCGAGGACGTTCGCATCATCATCAAGACCGTCCCGGCCGTCTGGATGTCGCGTGGTTCTTACTGACCGGCCGGTGGCCAATGCCAGACATTGGCATCGGCCATTCGACGCAAGCTCATCGGGCGATGGGGCTATAGCGGATCGGAACGTTGAGTTGAAAACAGATTTGTTCGAAGCCTTTCGCAGCGGCCCGGATTCCGGCCGGCTGCGGCGGGCGCGTTTGCTGGCCACATGCCTTGCCATGGCGCTCGTCGTCCCGCACATCGCCGCCGCCGGCGACTATCGCCTCGGCTCGCAAGACAAGCTCACCATCCGCGTCGCCGAATGGCAGACAGTCGAAGGCACATTTCGTGACTGGTCGGCGGTGAATGGCGAGTACACGGTCGGTCCATCCGGTACGCTGTCGGTGCCGTTCGCCGGCGAGTTGCCGGCATCCGGCAAGACCACGTCCGAAATCGCGGCGGCGATCGGCGAGGCGCTGCAGAAAAAGCTCGCTTTGTCGGACCGACCGGAAGCCTCGGTCGAGATGGCGCAGTTCCGGCCCTTCTACATTTCGGGCGAAGTCCAGAACCCAGGCCAATTTCCTTATGTCCCGGACCTGACGGTGTTGAAGGCGATCAGCGTCGCCGGCGGCATCAGGCGCAACGCCGATTACGGCCCCCAGCTCGGCAAGGACCTGGTCACCGCCAAGGGCATGTTCGACATCTCCGACGACCAGCGCATCCGACTGATCGTCAGGCGCGCCCGCATCGATGCGGATATGGCCGGCAAGGCGAGTTTCGACGTGCCGAAGGAGGTCGAGGGCGATCCGAGACTGCCAGCCATCGTGGCGGACGAGATGACGATTCTGACGGCCGACCAAAAGGCGCTGAAGCTGAAACTCGAGGCGCTCGACGACCTGAAGGGGGTTTTGGAATCTGAAATCGAGTCGCTGCAGAAGAAGATCGTCAATCAGCAGCAGCAGGTCGACTTGGCGCAGCAGCAACTCGCCAGCATCGGTCCGCTGGCGCAAAAAGGCCTGATCGCCAATGCCCGACTGCTGGATTCGCGCCAGTCCGTGGCCGACCTGCAGGGCAAGATCCTGGACTACGAAACCGCCATCCTCACCGCCAAGCAGGCGATCAGCAAGGCGAAGCAGGATGCTATCGATGCCCAGAACACCTTGAGTTCAAGTCTCGCCACTGACCGGCAGCAGACCGAAGCCGACCTGAACGAGGCCGCGTTGAAGGTGAACATGCAGAAAGGCCTGATAGCCCAGGCCAGCGATCCCGCGATGGCGGCCGCTATGACAAATGATCAGCAGCCGACCCTGCTCTATTCACTGGTGCGCAATGTCGACGGCAAGACCACCGAAATAGCCGCCAAGGAAGAAACCCCGGTGCTGCCTGGCGATGTGATCAAGATCAAGCTGGCGCCGCTGGCCAGCCAGTAGACCGACTTCCAACACGATCCAGTGTTTCGAGCCAGAGCCTCACCCGACAAATCGGGATGAGGCTCTGGCTCAGTTGTTTGAACATCTCCCTGCGGAAACCATAATAGCCGTCTCGGGATCGAGGCTTCCCGTCCGAGCACATGCTTGCTCAAAAAAGGAAGGCCGCTCCCTTCAGCCCGCGAGATGATAGTTTATGAGGGACCGGCGCCCGCCGGATGGCCGGCATACCGAGGCCAGTCAGTCTCGCCCCCGGCCGCGTCAGCCGGCTCCAGAGCCGGTGACCGCCGCCTGCGGGTAACGGGCAGCCGCGCCAGCTTGAAGAAGCTGAAATACATCAGGAAAGAACCCATGATGTAGGGATTCAGTATCTCGACCTCGACGAAGGAGCGGATCAGCAGCAGGACCATCACGCCGAAAAGGATCACCGAGTCCGCCTGCCATGCCTTGAAGATCACCGCCGAGACGTGGCCGTAGAGCGTGCGCAGCATGATCAGCGACACCAGCGTCGCTCCGACGAAGCCGAGTTCGACGAGGGCCTCGATATAGGTGTTGTGGAAGTGGAAGCCGGTGCGGGTGGTGATGTAGAATTCGTTCCACAGCCGCTCGGCTTCAGCGAAGCCCTGCACCCAATAGGCGGCATAGCCGACGCCGAGAATCGGCGATTTCTGGACCGTGTTCCAGCCTTGCTCCCACAGATAGGTTCGCCCGGTGAGCGTCGAATCCTTGCCGAAGAGGCCGAGGACGAAGTCCATCAGCCCGAGATTCAAGGCGACGAAGGCCGTCACGACCAGCAGCCCCGCGCCGATCAGGAAGATGACCCGGCGATAGCGGCGTGACAGAAGTTTGCTCATCGCAAGAAGCGCCACCAGCGCCAGAACCGCGGGTATCGAGGCCATCGAGGTGGCGGAATGCGAGGCGACCAGGACATAGGCCGACAGCAGCACGACGGGCACCGCCAGTATGAAGCTCAGCCGGCCGCGTCTGTAGAATGCAAGGAAGACAACGCAGAAATAGATGCCGAGCGAGCCGACAAAGCCGATCTGATTCTTGGAGGCGAAGGCGCCGACGAAGTTCACGGTGCCGTCAAGGACATCCTCGGAATAGTTCCCGACCTTCAGCGAATAGAGAAGGACGACGAATATCCCGACCAGCGCCCCTATGGTCAGCGTGCGCACGCTGACGGTGCGCGCAGCTACGTAGGCGCAGGCAATATGGGAAAAATACTGGACCGACGTCCTTGCGGTGACGCCGGGAGCCTGCGACCAGAAAACCGAGAAGCAGATATAGGCCGCAAACAGCAGCGGCAGCCAGGCGCTGGACAGATGCCGCAGAAACCGCCGGTAATCGACCAGGATGAGCGGAAGCCAGACCGCATAATAGGCCAGGATCAAGATTTGGCCGAAGATGACCGAATAAGAAAACGCCCAGATCGAAACGGCTACGGCAAAGGCGCCATAGACCGAATTCTTCTCGGGATCGATAAGCAGGGACTTTGGAATCTTCATCTCAGGGTTCCGCCGACACGACCCAGGGCCGGCAAGCCATGAGCCGGCCGGAATCTTCGCAAATATGGGCGTGCAATAAACGGCGTCTCCATTGTGCAGTGCAATATAACCTATTGCGCCCGGCGCTCAATGGCAAATCCGGTCACCTTGTCTTACAGCGAGGCATCTGCGGAGAGATCAGCCGCTACCAAAGCGCTCCGCCGGTGATCTGGATGTTCTCCATGGTGATGCCCTTGGCGAGATCCGAGCACAGGAACACCGCCAGAGCCGCGATCTCCTGCGGCTGCAGCATGCGCTGCTGCGGGTTGCTTTTGGCGATCTCGGCCATCGCTTCCTCAGCGGTGCGCCCCTTGCCTTGGCGCTCGACGACCTGCGCCACATTGCGGCGCATCAGTTCGGTCTCGACCCAGGTCGGGCTGATCATGACGCAGGTGACGCCATGCGCTGCCCCTTCCAGCGCCACGCAGCGTGTGAGGCCGAGAAGGCCGGCCTTGGACGCGCAGTAGGCTGGGTTGTCCTTCCAGCCGACCGAGGCGGCGGTTGAGCCGATGTTGACGATGCGGCCCCAGCCGCGTTCGATCATGCCCGGCAGTACCGCACGCGTGACGCGGAAGGCGCCCGTCAGGTTGGTATCGACGATCTTGTCCCATAGCGCGTCGGAATGGCCGCAGACCGGCTGCTCCGCGGTCGTCCCAGCGGCATTGACCAGGATATCGGCGGGGCCGATGGCCACCTCGGCGTCAGCCGCGAACCGATTGGCGACGTCGCTGTCGCGCACGTCTAGATGAGCGGCGTGAACCCTCGTTCCGTGGGCGGCAAGAGCCGCACGCACGCGCCCGATCTCGTCCGCGCCGGGATAATAGGCGGCATCGGACCTGTCGGCGCCGGCCGGCGCGATGTAGGAGCCGACGGCGACGTTCGCGCCGGCTTCAGCCAAAGCCGTGGCAATGGCAAAGCCCATGCCCGAGAACCCACCGGTAACGATGGCGCTACGGCCGAAAAGGTTGTTCATGGCGCACGGTCTCCACTTCGTTCCGGGCAGGCAATCAGGCCTGACCGTATTTGGCAATCACACCGGCGCAGCCTCCATCGCCAGCGTTTCATGTTTGCTGGAGCGGTTTGCCTAGCCATTCGCGATAGAAGCCTTCGAGGTCGGGCTCGAAATCGTGGACGATGGGATAGCCAGGTGCCGCCGCTTCCACTTCGTGCAGCGTGCCGCATTGCGGACAGATGAATTCGCGGATCTCCATCCATTCGGGATCGGGGAGATCGCTGTTGGGATAGATTTCGCGCAAAGCCCCCTCGGTGTTGCGGACGTTGATCGCAGCCTTCAGCTTCCAGTTCTTGCGATAGTCGCCGAAGGAGTGGCCGCATTCGCAGCGGGTAATGCGCTCATCGCCGCTCTGGCAGATGAACAGATGGTCCGAGACCGGCAGCAGGATCGGATCTTTCCAGGCGACACGATCCTGATAGACGGCAACCATCTTGAAGAAACGGTCATCGTCCTTGTAGGCACTCATGATCCGCCTTGTCTGTGGCCAGGGCAGCTTGCCTGCGGCCAGATCGCCCAGGACTTCCTTGCTATACGAGGTCATGGCTTTGCTCCCGGCATGAAGATCGATCTGGCATCGACGTTCCAGAACTCGCTGAATTCGCTGGTGAAGCGCGGCGACAGCTTGATCGCGCTGGCGTACATTTTCTTCACCTCGGGGGCGAAATCGGCCCTTTCGACACGACCACGCTCCTTGGCGATCCAATCCACCACAGGGACCGCCTTGGCCAGACGCTCCTTGCGCATGGCGGCGCGGCGCTCGACCGTGGCGTCGATATCGGCGATGGGATAGCCGTCTTCATCGTCCTTCAGCACAATGCCGAAAACCTGGTCCGCCGCTTGCCGGGTGAGAAAGCCGTTCTCGACATCCCAGGCGGTCTTGATCGGATCGCGCTCCAGTACGTCGCCGTAACCACCGCCGCCATTGTAGGAATGGCTGAAGATGTCGCCGGATTTGTGCGGCGCAGTGATGTAGGGGCCCTCGACCACGACATGGTCGCCACCGATGTTCCGCTCGTAGTCGGAGACATGCGGATCGATGCCGGGCGCATGCGCCAGCGGTTCGCCTTTTGCCGCGAGTTCGTGAATGTCTGAGTTGCGCACGGCGCGATGCTTCTGGCAGGTCGGCGCCGGATAACCGCCGCACATGCCGCCATTGTCGAACACGCGCGAAGAATGTTCGGAGGTGTGGAGCCGCAGATGCGACGTCTTGTTGATCAGCCAGGTCGAGACGAAGGAACAGCCGCCGCGATATTTGCCGGCACCGCCGGAGTTGGGCACGATCGAGCGGCCGATATAGACCATCGGCATCGACTGTTCCCAGACCTCGATGTTGCCCATGTCGGATTCCGGGTTCCAGCCGACATAGGCGGTGTCGAGACCATCCTTGATTGCGAGCGCGCCGGAGCCGGCGGCGGCGCATTCAAAATGGGCCATGCCGAACGGCGTGCCGTACTGGCTCTGGCCACCCATTTCGATCATGGGGCTGTTGACCTGACCGACGAAGGCCTCCTCGACGAAGCCACGCGCGATAAAACTGCGCGACAAAAGCCGCTGGAAGACGCCATAGGCTGGCAGCAGCAGCGCCCACGAGGTGGCGGTCGCCACCATCTCGTTGTCGGGATTGGTCCAGGTGCCGTGCGGCAGTTTCAGTTCGGTCGCCATCCAGGCGCCGTCATTGACCAGCCCTTCGAAATTCATGTGCTGGGTCAAGGTGACGAACATGCCGCCATCCATGCCGGCCGGCGTGCAGTTCATCGAATGGTAGCCCCAGGGCTGCGTGCCCTCGAAGTCCATGGTGATCTTGCCGTCGGTGGTGATCTCCATCTCGATCGGGATGTTGTAGAGCCAGTCCGGATCGCCGAGCAGCTGGAAGCCGGGTTTGCCTGCGGTGACGTGGCCGTAAAAAGTGTGGCCGCGATAGATTCCGGGGACGGTGAGCTGGCGGGTGCGGGCGAGCTGGGCACGGCGGCCTTCCTCGATGAACTCCTTCGACACCTTCATCCAGTAGTCGAGGCCGATCTCGGAGATGAGCTGCTTGACGCTTTCGCGCATATCGATGCAGGAGGCGACCTTGGCCTTCTCGTCCAGCACCCAGTAGATCGGCATGCGCAGATTGCGCTCGCAGCGGATGACGTAGTCGCGGCGGATCTCGTCGTTCTCGCCGATCTTCTCGGCGCAGACGAACAGACCCTCGGTGAAGCGCTCCTGCGCGAGACACACATCACCGCCTGGGGTAATGCCGCCGGCCTCCAGCTCGTGGCAGACGGCGCCGGCCCAGCCGACAAGCGTGCCTTCATGAAAGATCGGCACCACGTCCATCACGTCGGGCACCTGCACGGTGCCTATGAAGGCGTCGTTGTTGGCGAAGATGTCGCCTTCGCGGATGCGCGGGTTGTCCTCGTAGCCGTTTTTGATCATCCATTTGATGAAGCGGCTCATCGTATGGACGTGCACCATGATGCCGTTGGAGAGAGCGATGGCGTCGCCCTCGGGCGTGTAGATGGCGACCACCATTTCGCCGACCTCGCGCACGCCGGGCGAGGCCGAGATGCGGCGCGCCATTTCGCGTGCCGAGACGCAATAGGCGCGCAGCTTGGTGTGCAGCGTCTCGAATTTCAGCGGATCCTGGTTGCGCAGCGTGAGTTCCGTGATGCCGTCATAGCAGCCGGTCTCCTCCATCAGCCGCTCGGAATCGAGCAGTCTTTCGCGAAGGCGCAGGGCCGAGGCAGGTTTGTCCAACATGGCGGTCGCCCTCTCAAGCGTGGGTGTAGTGCAGCAGCGTCCATTCATCGACATGGACACGGTCCTGCGGATGAACGACGAGCGTGGTGGCGGGATGTTCGATGATGGCCGGGCCGATGACTTCATGGCCGGGCTGAAGCAGATCCATCTCGTAGAGATTGGCCTTGTGCCAGCGCCCGCCGATATAGGCCTCGCGCACGCCCTTGTGGGCGACTGCCGGATCAGACTTGCCGAGCGGCCGCTTGAGCAGCACCGGCTTGACCTTGTCTGCGGTGGCGATCAGCCCGAGTTCGGTGATGGTGAAGCCGGCTTCGCCATAGCGCGACACGCGATGGTTGACCTTGGCATAGACCGCCTCGAACTCGTCGATAACCCCGCGCATGTCGTCGGCCGAACCGACCTCGGCCAGCGGCGCCATGACTTCGACGTCCTCGAGCTGGCCGGTGTAGCGCATCATCAGGAACGGCACGGTCCTGATCTTCTCCCTGGTATGGCCGTCGGCGATCATCTCGTCGACCGCTGCCTTGGTCAGGTCGTTCCAGACCGTGGTGACCTTGGCGCCGAAGGCGGCCAGCGTAGCCCCGTCGGCGCGTGACGGGATGTCGTGCTGGGTGGAGACGGAATGACGCCGCATGAAATCGGCCGTGGTGCAACCGAAGGCGGAGAAGGCGGCCGCGAACTGGAAGGTGATGATGTCCTTGAAGCCGATGCCCCTGGAGCAGCCGGCCAGATGCAAAGGTCCCGAGCCGCCATAGGACAGCAGCGTGAATTCGGAGGGATGGATGCCTTGCCCGGAAATGACCCGGCGCAGCGCGTTGTTGGCATCGGACTCCAGCATGTCGATCATGCCTTCCGCGGCTTCCTCGACACCAACGCCGAGCACGCTGGAGCACTTTTCCTCGAAGGCGCGGCGCGCCTTTTCGACCTGCAGCACGACCTTGCCGCCCAGGAAATAGTGTGGGTTGAGGCGGCCGAGGATGGCGTCGCAATCGGCGATGGTCGGCTCGGTGCCACCGCGATCGAAGCAGATCGGACCGGGATCCGAGCCGGCGCTTTCCGGCCCAAGCGAGACCTTCTTGGTCAGGGGATCGACCTTGAGGATCATGCCGGCGCCGGCGCCGATCGTGTCGAGATGCAGCGTCGGCACGTTGAGCTTGAAACGGTCCATCAGCGGCTCGTTCTCGATCCGCGTCTGGCCGCGTGTGATGACGCCCATGTCGAAAGAGGTGCCGCCCATGTCCGAGCAGATCAGCGAGTCGTTCCCGATCAGCTTGCCGACATAGGCAGCGCCCAGAATGCCGCCGATCGGGCCGGAGATCATGGTTTCATGCAGGCGCGGGTGGTTGATCGAGGTCAGGCCGCCGAAGGAGAGCAATGTCTGCACGCCATATTTGAAGCCGTATTTCTTCGAGACATCCTCAATGCCCTTGAGCTGCTTGCGGCCGCGCGACGTGGCGTAGGCCTCGATCAGCACCGAGTTCAGCCGCGACTGCTCGCGGATGACCGGACGAACCTCGTGGCTGGTGTAGACGATGATGTCGGCACCGGCCTTGTCGACCTCCGCGCGGCAGATCTCTGCGATGCGCTTCTCGTGCACCGGATTGACATGTGAGAAGATGGTCATGATGCAGATCGCCTCGACCTTGTCGGCGATCAATTTTTTCGCCGCGGCGGAGACTTCGTGTTCGTAGAGCGGCAACACGATGTCGCCGAACTGGTCGATGCGCTCGGTGACGCCATGCGTGCGGCGGCGCGGCACCAGCGGATCTGGATGGTGATGGGTGACGGCATGCAGCCGGTCGGCATAGGAATAGTCGGCCCAGGCCTGCAGCCCCCGGCCCATCAGGATCATGTCCTCGAGGCCCTTGGTGGTGATCAGGCCGAGCCGGCGGCCGGTGCGCGACAACAGTGTGTTGAGCATGCCGGTGCCGGAATAGAGCACGACGTTGACGCCGGAAAACAATGATTCCAGCGAGATGCCCCAGGCATCCGCCGCGTCCTCGGCAGACGCGAGAAAACCTTCGGCTTCGTTCTTCGGCGTGGTCGCCGACTTGCCGATCTTGAAGTGGCCGTCCTGATCGACAAGGATCGTGTCGGTCATGGTGCCGCCGGCGTCGATACCGATGACGATTGGATTGCCGACGATGGGGCCGGTGAGATTGGGTTGGGTCACGGTCGCCTCGGGATCTGGTCTAGGTTGACGCAAGGCTAGATTCGATGGGCGGCTTCGCGCCATATGCCTAAAGACATAATGACGGCTGAGCTGACATCGCCGAAAAAAGGGCATGCGCATGGGGACCATCTGGGCGCCGCTCGCCAAAGCGATCGCCGCCACCGGCACGGACAGGCATGTCGACTGCCTGATCGACCTGATCGGCGCGGATATCGAGCACGACCTCGTCACGGTGACGCGCTATTCGACGACGCAGACACCCGAATTCATCAAACACCGACGCTTCTCGGACGAAATGGTCCGGCGCTATCTCGACAATTACTATGTCTTCGACCCGTTCTATGCGTCGTGGCGACGCGAGCGAAGGCTGGGCATCATGCCGCTGAAACGGCTTGCCAACGATGAGGCCAAGCGCGGCCAGTACATAGCCGGCTTCCTGGCGCAGTCGGAGATCTGCGACGAGGTCGGCATCATGCTGGCGGACGGCGGCGACTGGTGCCTCGGCATCTTCCTCGACCGCTCGACCACGCCATTCAAGGACAGCGAGATCGCCCTGCTGGATGAACGGCTGCCGGTGTTCGAGGCGCTGCATGCGCTCGACATCAAGGCGCGCGGAACGGAATTCTCCCGCACGTCAGCGCCGACAGGCCCCGGCGCCTCGCCCCGGCGGGAACCGACCATTCCAGCCAGCCTGTGGCCGGAGCTGTCACTACGCGAGCGGGAATTGGTCCAACTGATCCTCGCCGGTCACCCGACGGCCAACATCGCCGAACGCCTCGGCATCACCGTCGGCACGGTCAAGAACCATCGCCGGCGCATCTACGAGAAGCTCGACATCACCACGGAGCGGGAATTGTTTTTGCAGTTCTTCCAGCATCGGGTCGACCGATAGCCCGGGTTCGGACAGCTAAGCGGGTTACGCTTTTCCCGTTGCAGGTTAGAGCTCATCCTCCCAATTGGCGCCGCCATAGAACACACGGAAGATCACCACTTGGTCGGATTCCACTGTAAAGGTCACCGTTACACGGCGCTCGAAACCGACAACCCGAAGGCCCTGGCCGCAGATCGTCACGGCGTGTTCCGCGCTCCGAGGCGTAGTCGAGACCCTGGCAGTAGGCTTCGATACGCTCGATATAGCGTATGGCCGTGACGTTGCCGGCGGCGATCTCGATGGTGTCGTATATCCATCTTAAGTCCGCTAAGGCTTCCGGCAACAGAACAATATGCCGGCGCTTCACACATCCCTCTTAAAGCGGGCGGCGTGGTGAGCGCGGATGTCGTCAAAAGCCTGGTTGGCTGGGATAACTCGGGAAGGATCCGCCTTCCACCTGTCATAGGTCGGCACAACCTCCTCGCGGAGCCAGCGCTCTACGGCCGCGTCGCGCTCTTGCAGGGCGCGAAGGCCGGCGCGGATCACTTCACTGCTGGTCGCGTAGGTTCCTGATTCAACGAGACGGTCGATGAAAGCAGCCTGCTCTGTTGGCAGGCTGAAGGTGCGCTTTTCGGTGGCAGCCATGATTTCTCCTATAATGTCGGTGTGATTATATCATACCAATATCCAATACGTGAGAAAACCTGTCGGCCCAAGAAACCGACATCGGCGCTGCTAGCAGTCTCAAAAATTCCTCTTGCGGAACCGCGCCGTCCCGGCTTAGTCTTTGCCTTCTCGCAAAAATGAAATTTAATTCCATTTGCTGCAACCTTCTTGCCAGCGTCGTGCCCCCAGGAAAAATGAACGGCCCAATCGACTGAGAAAATATTTGATATATCATCTACCAGAGCGGAAATAGCTGACATGGTCCAGCAGACATCGATCCAGCCATCGGCGCCCTGGTTGCGGCTAGATGTCGATGATTCGGACTGGACCGACGCCGAGGTGTCGAGCCTGGTGCGCTGGTATCACCAGATGCTGCTCATCCGCCGTTTCGAGGAAAAGGTGCTCGATCTGGCCAATGCCGGGCTGGTGCATGGTCCGGCCCACGCCAGCATCGGACAAGAGGCCACGGCGGTCGGCGCCATGTCCGTGCTCGGCACCGGCGACCGCATCAACGGCACCCACCGTGCCCATCACCAGGTGCTGGCCAAGCTTGTCAACGCGCAGACGCCCGGCGGATTCGACCCGCTGCATGATGCTTTCAACCCAGGCATGCAGGGATCGGTTCGCGGCCTGATGGCCGAGATCATGGGCCTCAAGTCAGGCTATTGCGGCGGCCGTGGCGGCTCGATGCATATGCGCGACGATGCCTCCGGCATCCCAGGCACCAGCGCCATTATCGGCGGCAACCTGCCGCACGCGGCGGGCTATGCGCTCGCCGACAAACTGCTCGGCACCGGCAACATCTCGGTCGCCTTCTTCGGCGACGGCACGATGATGGCAGGGCCGGCCTATGAGGCGATGAACATCGCCGCGCTCTACCGGCTGCCGGTGATCTTTTTCGCCGAAAACAATCTCTATGCCGTCTCCACGCACATCAATGAGCAGACGCGAGAGACGCGGCTGGCCTCGCGCGGACCTATGCTCGGCTTTCGCGGCATCGAATGCGACGGCATGGATGTGGTGGCAGTCCACCATGCCATGCGCGAGGCGCGCCGGACGATTGAGGAAGACGGCGGCCCGGTGCTGGTCGAGGCGCTCTGCTATCGGTTTCTACACCAGAGCGGCGCCCGCCCGGGCAGCGAATTCGGCTACCGCACGCGCGCCGAGGAAGACGTCTGGAAAGCGCGCGACCCGCTTGCGACGATGGCGGCTCGCCTGAAGACGATGGGCATCCTGAACGCTTCGGACCTCGGTACACTCGACCAGCGCGTCATGGAGGTGGTCAACACCGCTGCCGATTCCCTGACCGAGATGAGCGGCAACGCGCTGCGCATTCCTGATCATCTGTGGCCGGACCCAAGCGACGTCGACAACCAGATCCGCGGCGATCTTTCCGAACTGAAGGGCGAGCGCTTCCTCGAGATCGAGGACGTGCCGCCGGCCGACACCAGGCCGGTCAAGTTCATGGTTGCCGCGTCCGAGGTGATTGCGCGCGCCATGGAGCAGGACGCGCGCATCATCATCATGGGCGAGGATGTGCACCGGCTGCGCGGCGGCGTTTCGGGCGCCACAAAGGGCGCGCTGGAGCGCTGGCCGGAGCGTGTGCTGGCGATGCCCATCGCCGAGAATGGTTTTGTCGGGGTGGCGCTGGGTGCAGCGCTTTGCGGCTTGCGGCCGATGGTCGAGATCATGTTCGGCGACTTCTGCCTGGTTGCCGCCGACCAGCTGTTCAACGCGGTCAGCAAGGTGCGCCACATGTTCGGCGGCGGCTTTCCGGTGCCAATCGTGGTCAGGGTGCGCGTCTCGCCGCACACCGGCTACGGCTCGCAGCATTCGGGCGATCCGTCCGGCCTGTTCGCCCTGTTTCCCGGCTGGCGCATCGTCGCGCCGACGACGCCCTTCGACTATATCGGCCTGATGAATTCAGCGCTGAAATGCGACGATCCGGTCGTCGTCATCGAGCATGTCGAGCTGTTCCCGAGCGAAGGCCCTGTGCCTGCGGACGACCGCGACTATTGCGTGCGGCTCGGCAAGGCGAAGATCGTCAGGCCGGGCAGCGCCTGTACACTGCTCACCAGCGCCAGCATGGTTGCCGTCGCCAGCCAGGTGGTCGAGGAGACCGGCGTCGATGCCGAGATCATCGACCTGCGCAGCCTCGACCCGACCGGGCTCGACTGGCCGCTGGTGGAGGCCTCGATCCGCAAGACCAACCGGGTAGCCGTCATCGAACAGGTGCAGCGTGGGCTATCGCTTGGCGGACGACTGACACAGGAGATTCAGGATCGCGTGTTCGATTATCTCGATCACGAGATCCTGCATGTGACGGGAAGCCTCTCGGCTCCCGTCGTATCGGCCCCGCTCAACCGCGCCGCACTGGGCGGCGCTGAAAAGCTCAAGGCCGCGCTTCAATCCCTCACTGCCGTGGGTGGATAGAGCGAACGCATTGCCACAAAGATCCGACAAGAAAATGGGAGAACTGACATGAGCATCCTACAGAGAAACAAGACCAGGGCGACGATGCTGGCAGCCGTGCTGCTGGCCACCAGCGCCTTCTGGGCGCCGGCCACGTTCGCGCAGGACAGCAAGCCGCTGGTCATTGCGCGCAACATCGACCTCAACTCGCTCGATCCGCACCGCGCCTTCTGCGACACCTGCCAGATCTACAATTCCAGCGTCTATGAATCGCTGCTGACGCTGGACAAGGACAACAAGCTGATCCCGTTGCTCGCTTCCAAATGGGAAGGCAATGCCGACCAGAGCAGCTTCACCTTCACGCTCGACCCGGCCGCCAAATTCTCGGACGGTTCGCCGGTCGAAGCCAAGGACGTGAAATGGTCCTGGGAGAGGCTGAAGAACCTCAAGGGCAGCGCCTCGTTCCTGATGGACAATGTCGCCTCGATCGAGACCCCGGACGCGCATACGGTGGTCGTCAAGATGGTCGCGCCGAGCTCCGAATTCCTCAACATCGCGGCGGCGCCCTACGCAGCGGTCGTCAACAGCAAGGTTGCTTCCGAAGCCGGCGCCAAGGCCGATGCGGACGCTTCGACGACAGACAATGCCGAGGCCTGGTTTCTGGCGCATTCGGCCGGCAGCGCACCGTTCGTGCTGAAATCCTATGAGCCCAATTCGGAACTGCGGCTGGCACGCAACGACAAATACTGGCGCACGGCGCCGGCGCTGAGCGAAGTCGTCATCCGCCAGACCAAGGATGCGGTGGCCCAGGCACAGATGCTGCAGAGCGGCACCGCCGACATCGCCATGCAGATCGACCCGGACACGGCCAAGACGATGACCGGCAGCGACGTGAAAATCGAGACCGTGCCGTCCTACAATTTCATCTATGTGGCGCTGTCGCCCGGCGCCAAGGCCAACAAGGTTCCGCTGACGCCCGAAGTGCGCGAGGCCATTTCGCTCGGTCTCGACCGTCCGAGCATCCTCGACTTCACCATCGGCTCCGAGGGCCAGTTGATCAGCGCACCGATCCCGCTCGGCTTCCCCGGCGGTTCGGGCTTCGAGGCGCAACCCTATGACGTCGCCAAGGCAAAGGAACTTCTGGCCAAGGCCGGCCATGCCGACGGCTTCGAGATGGAAGCGGCGTTTCCCGGCATGAACGTCTATGGCGTCGATCTGTCGCTGTTGATGCAGAAGGTTCAGCAGGATTTGGCCAAGATCAACATCAAGCTCGACCTGCAGCCGATCCCCTTCGCCAACTGGCGCGAACGCGTCAATGGCGACGGCATCCCGATGACGGCGGTGTTCTACGCGCCGGACTATTACGGCACGTCGCAATACGTCGATTATTTCGCCATGACCAAGGGCAGCCCGTGGGCGCGCCGCGCCGGCGCGGAGCGCGATCCGTCGGTGCTCAATCCGAAGGAAGCGGATATCTACAAGGCAGCCCTTGCGGCGAGCGGCGACGAGGCCGCCAAGCTGTGGCACCAGGCCGGCGAGGAGATGATCAAGGACAGGATCATCCTGCCGCTGATCAGCCCGAACCTGATCCTGGCCTACAAGTCGGACGTCAAGGGCGTGCGTTACAGCGCCTGCTGCAACCTCCCGCTGGCGGAACTCAGCCACTGAGCGAAAAGATGCGGGAGGCGGCCAGCCGCCTCCCGCTTCCTCATCCTGGACGGTCAGCAAATCCTGTTCTTCCAGCATTAAGATCAATATATGATATATCAACACGCGGAGAACTCGCTATGCCTTCCCTGATCAACTCCAAGGACCAGTTGCTGCGCGAGCGCGCGGCCTCGGTCATTCCGGGCGGCATGTGGGGACACATGGCGACGCGCTATCTCGGCTCCGCCTATCCGCAGTTCTTCGAGCGCGCCGACGGCTGCCGGGTCTGGGACGTCGATGGCCGCGAATACATCGACCTGATGTGCAGTTGGGGCCCCAATATCCTCGGCCACCATCATCAGGCGGTCGAGGCAGCGGCCGAGCGGCAGCGTCGTCTGGGCGATGCGATGAACGGCCCTGGCGAGGTGTTGGTCGAGCTGGCCGAACTGCTGGTCAAGACCGTCGCGCATGCCGACTGGGCGATGCTGCAGAAGAACGGCACCGACGCCACCACGGCCTGCGTGACGATCGCACGCGCCGGCACTGGCCGGCGCAAGGTGCTGGTCGCGCGCGGCTCCTATCACGGCGCCGTGCCGTGGTGCACGCCTTCGCTCGCCGGCGTCACCGCCGAGGACCGCGCCCATATCATCCATTTCGACTACAATGACGTTGCCAGCCTCGAGGCAGCCGTCGAGCAGGCCGGCAGCGATCTTGCCGCCGTCGTCGTCACCGCTTTCCGCCACGATATCGCCCGCGACCAGGAACTGCCGACCGCCGCCTTCGCCAGACAGGCGCGCGAGCTGACCACCGCCGCCGACGCGGCGCTGATCGTCGATGATGTCAGGGCCGGCTTCCGCATCGATCTCGCCGGCAGCTGGGAACCGCTCGGCGTACGGCCGGACCTGTCCGCTTTCTCGAAGGCGATCGCCAATGGCTATCCGCTTGCCGCGATCACCGGCACCGACCGGTTTCGCGAAGCCGCGACCAAGGTCTATGTGACGGGGTCGTTCTGGTATGGCGCCGTCGCCATGGCCGCCGCGATCGCCACCATCAACACGCTGCGCGACACCGACGCAATCTCCAGGATGACTGAAGCCGGCGACAGGCTGCGCTCAGGCCTCGATGCCGCAGCGAAGAAGCATGGCCTGTCGCTTCGCCAGACCGGCCCAGTGTCGATGCCGATGGTGCTCTTCGACGGCGATGCCGAATTGAAAAAGGCCGACGCCTTCTGCTCGGCCGCCTTGCGCGAGGGCGCCTATTTCCACCCCCGGCACAACATGTTCCTGAGTGCCGCGCATACCGCAAAAGACATAGATCTCGCCCTGCAGGCTGCCGATGCCGGCATGGCCGCAGCGGCGCAGGTGGCGTGACCAGCGCCGATGCGGTGGGAAGGAACAAATCGCTCAGCCGACGGCCGACACCAGGCGGCCGTTCTGCGCCGCGCGGCGCAGTTCCTCCGGCGTGACCGCACCGTCGTTCAGCCGTTCGAGAACCTTGACCAACAGGCGTCCGCCTTCGATCATGTCCTGCTGAATGCCCTTGCGCACGCCGTTCTCGTCACGCGCCCGCAGCGCGTCGAGAATGTCGAGGTGCCGGTGGCGGCCGTCGTAGGTCGGCCTGGCGTGCGGGTATTGATAGTTCACCAGTGGTCCGTTGCGCAGCCAGATGCCCTCGATGATGGCCAGCAACTCCGGCATTTGCGCCGCCTGGTAGATCGAGTGATGGAATTCCCAATTGTCGCGGACGGCTTCGAACCAATGGCCATTGTCCTCGTTGGCAATCAGTCTGTCATGCACCTCGGCCAGACGGTCGATCTCCCGTGGCTCGATGCGCGTTGTTGCCGCCGCCCCCGCCATGCCTTCGAGATGCAGCCGGATGCTGCGCAGTTCCAGATATTGGGCCAGCGACAGCTGGGCGACGGTGATCGAACGGCCAGCCTCCATCTCCAGGCCTTTTTCGCGCACCAGCTGCATCAGCGCCTCGCGCACTGGCGTCTCAGACACCTGAAGGCTGGCGGCAAGGTCGCGGATCTTGAAGCGATGGCCCGGCCAGAAGCGGCCCTCCATCATGGCGCGGCGAAGCTCCTCGTAGACGCGCGTCGTCAGATTGTCGCGCGCGATCGGCGCGATAGAAGCAGTCACATCCGCTCTCCGTTCTTGCAGCGGCGCCGGCGTCGCCTGCGTCGCGTGGGCTGTGTATATGATACCACGAATGGCCTGACCACCGACATGAGACAGGCAGCTGCGAGACGGGCAGCCATGGTGCAGACGGACATGAGACGGGGCGCATGACCGCGACGCCTTCACTCCTGTTCGGCGCCATAGCCGACGATCTGACCGGCGGCACCGAGCTGGCGTCGATGCTGGTGGCGCGCGGCATTCCAACGGGATGCACGGTCGGACTGAGTGCGCCGATCCCACCAGGCAATCTTGCCCATGTGATCCTGCTGAAGACCCGCGTCATCGCGGCCAGCGATGCGGTGCGCCAGGTTCTGGAGGCGGCGGACCGGCTGCTTGAAGCTGGTGCCCGGCAGATCTTCTTCAAATATTGCGCCACTTTCGATTCGACGCCTGCCGGCAACATCGGTCCTTGCGCCGAGGCGCTGCTCGAGCGGCTCGGCGGCGGCGTCACGCTGTTCACCCCGGCGCTGTGTGAGACCGGCCGCACCGTCTATCAGGGACACATGTTCGGCGGCGCCCAATTGCTGGGTGAATCGCCCAAGCGCTTCGATCCGCTGACGCCGATGACCGATTCCAATCTGGTTCGCGTGCTGCAGGCGCAGAGCAAGGGCAAGGTCGGGCTGGTGCCCTATCTCGTCGTCGATGCCGGGGCGGAGGCCATCCGCAACGCCATACGAGAGCACAGCGCGGGCGGCGAGACGCTGCTGGTCACCGACACGATTCGCGAGCGCGACCTGGTTGCGATCGCGGAAGCGACCTTCGACCTGCCGCTGATGACCGGCAATTCCTCGGTCGCCGCGCATCTGCCACCGGCCTGGCTCACGCATGGGCTGCTGAATTCAGTCGATCTCGTTACCGCCAGCCTGCCGGCCATAAACGGCCCAGCGGCGGTGCTGGCCGGCAGCGTCGCCGACCGCACCATCGAACAGCTCGAACGCTTTGCGCAAAACCATCCACTGCTGACGATCGATCTGGCCAGAGCCTTCGCCGGCGCCGATGTAGTGGCCGAAGCGCGTGCCTTCGCCCAGCGGCATTTGCCCGGCGCGATGATCGCCATTGCCACGACAGCGCCGCAAACGACGGTCGAAGCGCTGCAGCAGGCGCATGGCCGCAAGGCGGTGGCGGCAAAGGCGGAAGAGATGCTGGCCGGGATTGCACAGATTCTGGTGCGTGAACTCGGCGTCCGACGGCTGGTCGTCGCCGGCGGCGAGACAGCCGGTTCGGTGGTCAAGGCGCTCGGCATCGACCGCATCGCCATGGGTGCCTATGAGGGGCCGGGACTGTCGCGTGCGACTGCTCACCTCCCCGGCCTGCCATCCGAGCCGCTGGCGCTGATGTTGAAATCGGGGAAGCTCGGCGGCCCGGATATTTTCGCCGACGTCCTGCAAGACATGACACGGGCGACCACCGTCGCGCCGGCGATCGATATATGGCCACCGGCAAAACCTGTCATGCGGCCAACCACAGGAAAAGCATCGTGATGGACACCGAGACTGCACGCGCCAGCCTGATCACCGCGACGCAGACGCTGGACGCCAGCGGGATGAATGTCGGCACCACCGGCAACATCAGTGTGCGGACGACAAGCGGCATGATGATCACGCCGACGGGAATAGCTACAAGCGCGCTTCGGCCGGAGCAGATGGTGCCGATGCAACTCGATGGCAGCTGGGAGGGAGCGTTCCGGCCGTCGAGCGAATGGGAAATGCACGCCGAGATCTACAAGGCTTTCCCCGAGGCCGGTGCCGTCGTGCATGCCCATCCCGATC
This sequence comes from Mesorhizobium sp. WSM4809, assembly GCF_055811655.1. Taxonomy (NCBI): domain Bacteria; kingdom Pseudomonadati; phylum Pseudomonadota; class Alphaproteobacteria; order Hyphomicrobiales; family Phyllobacteriaceae; genus Mesorhizobium; species Mesorhizobium sp. WSM4809. Next base: position 66,432 of record NZ_JBVVQW010000004.1, on the reverse strand, counting down.
ATTGCGTGGCGCTATCGTGTCTGCGCGAGGGACTGCCGCTGTTCCATTACATGGTCGCGGGTTTCGGTGGCGATGATGTGCGCTGTTCGGGCTATGCGCTGTTCGCGTCAAGCGAACTGGCCAAGGTTGCCGTCGTCGCGCTCAAGGACAGGTCGGCCTGCCTGCTCGCCAATCACGGCATGGTCGCTTTCGGCGGCGATCTCGACATGGCGCTCATCCGCACCATCAAGCTCGAGACCTTGGCGCGGCAATACCTTTTGGCGCGCAGCGCCGGCACACCGGCGATCATCGAGGGCACCGAGCTTGCCGCCATTCGCGGGCGGTACAAGAATTACGGCCAGCAGAAGTAGCTGGCCGAGCATTTCCGGGAACGGCTCTTCGCGCTCTTGAAGTGAAGAACCACTCAGTCGACCCGCAAATGCGAGACGAGGGCTGCCACGTTCCGTGGAAGATCAGGCGGGGATCGGTTCGGCTGCAGGCGCATAGACGCTGACAGCCCCGGAGCCGATCAGTTGGTCGATGGTCTCGGCGCTGTAGCCGAGCACGTCGGCCAGCACGGCAGCTGTGTCCTGGCCCAGCATCGGCGGCGCGGTAAAGTCGGCGGTCAGCTGCGCGGCAAGTCCCTGTGCCGGGCGCACCATGGCGACGGAGCCGAGATGCGGATGCGGCAAGGTCTGGACGAGGCCACGTTCGCGCACATTGGGGCTATCGAAGACTTCCGGTATCGATTTTACCGTGCCGGCCGGCACGCTGGCGGCGGCACAGGTTGCCATCCAGTGGTCGCGTGGCTTGGTCTTGAAGGCAGCCGCCAATTCGGGGATCAAAGCCTCGCGGTTGGTGGCACGCGCGCCTGCCTTGATGAAGCGCGCATCCCCAGCCAGATGTGGCAGATCAAGGACCTTCTCGCACAGCGCCGCGAACTGGCGGTCATTGCCGACGGCCAGCGCGAAGCCGCCATCGGAGGCCTCGAATATCTGATAGGGGACAACCGTCGGATGCGCATTGCCGTAGCGGGCGACCTCGCGGCCGGTGTTGAGGTAACCGCTGCCGACATTGATCAGCAGGCTGAGCGCGCAGTCGATCAGCGACAGGTCGAGGAACTGGCCCTTGCCGGTCGTCGCGCGCTCGTAAAGCGCTGCCAGGATCGACTGCGTCGCGACCATGCCGCAGACGATGTCGGTGATGGCGACGCCGACGCGCATCGGCTCGCCATTGCTCTCGCCAGTGATGGCCATCAGGCCGCTTTCGGCCTGCATGACGAAATCATAGCCGGGCCGTCCGGCATCGGGTCCGGTCTGGCCATAGCCGGAGATCGAGCAGTAGATCAGCCGCGGGTTTGGCGCGCTGAGTTCCTTGAAACCGACGCCGAGGCGGTCGGCGGTGCCGGAGCGGAAATTCTCGACGACGATGTCGGCCTTCGCCGCCAGTTCGCGCACGATGGCCAGCCCCTGCGGGCTTTTCATGTCGAGCGCGATGCTCTGCTTGCCGCGATTGGCGCAGAGATAGTAGGTCGAGACACCCTTGTAGCTCGGCACCGACCACGCCCTGGTGTCGTCGCCGCCATCTATGTTCTCGATCTTCCAGACCTCGGCGCCGAGATCGGCAAGGCTCATCGTTGCCCAAGGACCGGCGAGCACGCGGGAAAGATCGAGAACCTTGATGCCTTCGAGCGGCAGGCGCGCGGATCCTGCCGTACCGGCATTCTCGGAATGGTCCTCAGTCACGATCAAGATTCCTTCGGGTGAATTCGGCAGGCCAATCACACAGTCTTGAACGTGTTGACCGGCTCCGGAAAATGACAGGCGACGCGATGCGAACCGCCAGCCGGATCGAGCGGTGGTTCGACGGCAGCGCAGATCGCCTGCGCCTTGAAGCAGCGCGTGCGGAAGCGGCAGCCGGATGGTGGGTTGAGCGGGCTCGGCACGTCACCGGTCAGTACGATGCGCTCGCGCTTGCGCTCCTTCTCGGGATTGGCGAGCGGCACCGCCGACAGCAGCGCCTGCGTGTAGGGATGCAGCGCCCTCGAATAGAGTTCGGCCGCAGGTGCGATCTCTACGATCTTGCCGAGATACATCACCGCGACCTGGTGCGAGATGTGGCGCACGACCGAAAGATCATGTGCGATGAACAGATAGGATGTGCCGAAGGACTGCTGAATATCCCTGAGCAAATTGAGCACGCCAGCCTGCACTGAAACGTCGAGCGCCGAAACCGGTTCGTCGAGGATCACCACTTGCGGGTTGAGCGCAAGCGCGCGGGCGATGACCACGCGCTGGCGCTGGCCGCCGGACAGTTCATGCGGATAGCGCTTGCCGTGATCGGGATTGAGCCGCACGAGTTCGAGCAATTCGGCGACGCGCGCCCGGCGGTCGGCCGCCGACATGTCGCTCATGCGCAAAGGCTCGGCGATGTTGTCGGCGATGCGCATGCGCGGATGCAGCGACCTGTACGGATCCTGGAAGACCAGCTGGATGTAGCGCCGCATCAGGCGCATGTCTTCGTGGTTGAGGGCGAGCAGGTTCTGGCCACGGAACCAGCTTTCGCCGCTGGTCGGCTCGATCAGCCGCATCAGGCAGCGTCCGAGGGTCGACTTGCCGCAACCGGATTCGCCGACGAGGCCCAGCGTTTCGCCCGGCGCCAAGTCAAAGGACACATCGGCCACCGCACGCACATGGGCAACCGCGCGGTCGAAGACGAGGCCGCCGCGAACCGGAAAATCCTTGACAAGATGGCGTACGGAAAGCGCTGCCGCCGGCTTGGTTTCGACTTGAATTTGCTCCACTGCGCTCATGGGGCCATGCTTCCACTGTCCAGTTCTGCCGCCGCCAGCGCAGCACTATGGAAGGGCGGCAAGGTCGTCGCGAAATGGCAGGCCGAGAAGCGGCCGCCTATGTCGTGCAAAGGCGGATCCTCGGTCCTGCAGCGTGCCTCGGCATAGATGCAGCGCGGATGGAAGGCGCAGCCGCCCGGCAAGCGCCCAAGTGCGGGTGGCGAGCCATCGATCGAAAACAGCCGCTCGCGGCTTTCCTCGAGATTGGGGATCGAGGCAATGAGGCCGCGCGTATAAGGATGGCGCGGGTCGGCGAACAGCTCGGACACGCCAGCCTGTTCGACGACGCGGCCGGAATAGACGACCGCGACGCGGTCGGCATGACCGGCGACAACGCCGAGATCATGGGTAATCAGCACCAGGCCAAGGCCGAGCCGCTCCTGCAACGAACGCAGCACTGCCAAAATCTGCGCCTGCACCGTGACATCGAGCGCCGTGGTCGGTTCGTCGGCGATTAGCAAATCGGGATCGTTGGCGACGGCCATGGCGATGACCGCGCGCTGGCGCATGCCGCCGGAGAATTCGTGTGGATACTGGTTGACCCGGCGTTCGGGCTGCGGGATCGCCACCAGATGGAGCAATTCCACCGCGCGCGCCATGGCCTGCTTGCGGGTGACGCGCTGATGCAGCCTGACCGCCTCGGCGATCTGGGCGCCGACAGTCATCACCGGATTCAACGAGGACAGCGGGTCTTGGAAGATCATGGCGATGCGCGCGCCCCTGATCTTGCGCATTTCGCGTGACGATTTGCCGACCAGTTCGTCGCCGTTGAAGCGGACCGAACCGGTGACGACCGCGTTCTTCGACGTCAGGCCGAGCGCGGCGAGCATGCCGACGGACTTGCCCGAGCCGGACTCCCCGACAATGCCGACCACTTCGCCCTTGGCGAGGTCGAGGTCGATGCCGCGCACCGCTTCGAACTGATCGCCTGCCCGCCGGAAGCCTACCCGCAGGCCGCGTATGGACAGCAGCGGCTCACCTCTGCCCGCCTTGTCGACTGCACCCGGCGGCGCTGTAGATATCTGTGCGCTCATCGCTTAATCCGACCTTGGATCGAGAATGTCGCGCAAGCCGTCGCCGATGAAGTTGAAGCCGAGCACGATGGTGAGGATGGCGACGCCCGGACCGAAGGCGATCCACCATTGGTAGAAATGGACGGCGCCATCCGAGATCATCGACCCCCATTCGGGGGTCGGCGGCGTGGCGCCGAGTCCGATGAAGCTGAGCGACGCGGCAAGCAGCACGACCTGGCCAAGATCCATGGTCGCGCTGATCAGCACTGGGGTCCAGCAAAGCGGCAATATGTGCGTGAACAGCACGCGGCGCGGCCTGGCGCCGGCGGCGATCGCCGCCTCGACATGCTCACGCTCCTTCACCTCCAGCACCTGCGCCCGCATCAGCCGGGCATAGACCGGCCACCAGACCAGAACCATGGCGATGGCGGCATTGCCGAGGCCCGGCCCAAGCGACGCCGCGACGGCCATAGCCAGCAGCATCGGCGGGAAGGACAGAGTGACGTCGACAAGCCGCATGATCGCCGCACCGGTCAGCCCGCCGACGAACCCGGAAATGGCACCGAGCAGCGAGCCGATCACCACAGCCGAGACGACGACCAGAACCGCGATCGGCAGCGAATGCGCCGCCCCGTGCAAGGTGCGGGCGAGAACATCGCGGCCGAGAGCATCGGTGCCCAGCCAGTGCGCCCAGCTCGGCGGCTGCAAGCGGCGCGCGACCATTTCGAGCGGATCGAACTGCACGATTAAGGCGGCGAAGACGGTCATGAACAGCCAGAACAGGATGACGACCGTGCCGATGACCAATGGCGCGGTCAGCCATTCGGGAACAGCGGCGGAATGGGATTTGGTTGTGACCGCCGACATCAGCTCAACCTCACGCGCGGATTGGCCACCACGTAGAGGATGTCTGTGATGAGGTTGGTGACCAGGAAGGCGAGGCCGCCGACGATGGTGACGCCGATGATCGCCGGGAAGTCGAGCGCGCGCGCCGCCTCGACGGCATAGGAGCCCATGCCCGGCCAGGAAAAGATGGTTTCTGTCAGCACCGCGCCGGTGATCAGATAGGCGAAGGAATAGCCGATGACGGTCAGGGTCGGCACCATGGTGTTGCGCAACGCATGGACGATGACGACGCGGAATTCGCTCGCGCCCTTGGCGCGCGCGGTGAGGACGAACTCGCGGCTCATCACATCAAGCATGTTGGCGCGCACCAGCCGCGATATGGTGCCGGAAACCGTCCAGCCGAGGACGAAGGCCGGCAGAAGCAGGTGCCGGAGCGCGTCCTTGAAGACGGTCCAGTCGCCAGCCAGAAGCGAATCGATGGTCAGGAAGCCGGTTATGCCGGGCGGCAATGCCAGGCGGGCATCGACCCTGCCCGGCCCCGGCAGCCAGTTCAGCATGACGGAGAAGATGAACAACAGGCCGAGTCCCGACCAGAACACCGGCAGCGACGAGCCGAACAAGGCGAAGAGCCGCGCACCATGGTCGATCAGGCTGTTGCGGAAATAGGCGGCCAGCACACCAAGCACGATGCCGAGCGTGGTGCCGAAGATCATCGCGGTGAAAACCAGTTCGAGCGTTGCCGGCAAGCGGTAGAGGATGTCGGTGCCGACATTGCGCTTGGTGATGAATGAGGTGCCAAGATCGCCGCTCAGCAGATTGCCAAGATATATCATATAGCGTTCCGGCAAAGGACGATCGAGACCCCAGCGCGCCTTGGCGGCGGCCACCACTTCGGGGTTGCTCATCTGCTGTTCGGCGACAATCGCGGTCAGCGGATCGCCCTTGGTCACCGTGGTGATCAGGAAGGCAATGGTGACGATGCCGAGCACCAGAAACGGCATGGCGATAAGCCGGCGCAAAATATAGCGAGACACGTGGCTACCTTCACAAGGACGGGCTTCGTAAGATGGCACAGGGCGCTGGGAGATGCCATCGAGGGAAGCATATTGACAGGGAGGGAAAGCGCCTGTCAAATATAAATGGAATTTAATTTCATTTTTGGGAAAGCGCCGGCGACACCGGCCCGACAGGCGGACGACGACGCCAGAAAGACCTCAGCGTGCGCAAGCGAGCCACCAGGGACGAGACGGAGCTTGAAGTCGAAGGCGCGCAGCTTTCGTCGTCGCTGGTGCGCGGGCTCGGCATCCTGCGCGCCTTCCGCCCGGGCGATGCCTCACTCGGCAATCAGGACATCATTGCCCGCACCGGCTTGCCCAAGGCCACGGTTTCGCGCATCACCTATACGCTAAGCGCGCTTGGCTATCTCCTCTACGACAAGGACCTCGGCCGCTATAGCCTGGGACCAGCCACCGTGGCGCTGGGCTATTCGGCACTGAGTTCCAGTGCGGTCGTCCACGTCGCCCGGCCGCTGATGCAACCGCTGGCCGATCTGACGGGGGCGGCGGTGGCGCTTGGCACCCGCGACAGCCTCAACATGGTCTATCTCGCCAACTGCCGGTCGGAGAGCCTTGTCACGCTGCGCCTCAACCCGGGCTCCTACCTGCCGATCTGGAAGACATCGATGGGGCTGGCCTATGCGGCGGCCCTTTCACCTGAGGAGCGCGCTCGCCTTGTGGAGGCTTTGCAGGAGGCCGAGCCGGACAGGGCGGCGATGATCGGGGCGGCGATCGACGATGCGATCGCCCAGTATGCAGACAAGGGCTATGTGACGTCGTTCGGCGCCTGGCACAGCTATATCCATGCGGTCGGCGTGCCGTTCCGTCCGAGTGACGGCTCGCCGCTGGTTGCCATCACCTGCGGCGGCATCGGCGAGATCATCACGGAAGAGCGCGCGCATGCCGAGATCGGACCGGCGCTGGTGGCGATGGTGAAGGCGCTGGGCAGAGAGCTCGAGGGAAATCCCGGGTAACGGGATTGGCCCAGACGATCGGCCTCGCATGCCGGCTTGAACTCGCCTGATGGGGACCGCACAGTCGCAGTCGATGGTATGGCGGTCGCGTGCCGTCATCGTCCATCGGGTTGGGATGATCGGGAAAATAGGATGCCGATGAATTTTACAGGGCGGTTCAGCGGTCGAGCGGCGGTGATCACCGGCGGCGCTTCAGGCATCGGTCTGGCAGTGGCTCAGAGGATTGTCGAAGAGGGCGGACGGGTTTCAGTCTGGGATCGCGATCCGGCTCAGATCGAACAGGCCAAAGCCACCCTTCCCGGCCTCCACGGTGTTGCCATCGACGTCGCCGATGCGGCCGGCGTGGAACGCGCCAAGCAGTCGGCGATCGAAGCGCTTGGCGGTGTCGACATCCTGGTCACCAGTGCGGCGATCACCGGGCCGAACATGACGACCTGGAACTATTCGACCGAGGATTGGCAGAAGGTCATCGACATCAACATCAACGGCGTCTTCTACTGCAACAAGGCGCTCGTGCCGCACATGCTCGAGCGCAACTATGGCCGCATCGTCAACATCGCCTCGATCGCCGGCAAGGAAGGCAATCCCAACGCTTCGGCCTACAGCACCTCGAAGGCCGCGGTGATCGGCCTGACCAAGTCGCTCGGCAAGGAACTGGCCAAGACCAAGGTGACGGTCAATTGCGTCACACCGGCGGCCGTGCGCACCGCTATCTTCAAGCAGATGAGCCAGGAGCACATCGACTTCATGCTGTCCAAGATACCGATGGCGCGCTTCGGCGAGGTCGAAGAGGTGGCGGCGCTGATCTGCTGGATTGCCTCGGAAGAGTGTTCGTTCACGACCGCCGCCGTGTTCGACGTTTCCGGCGGCCGCGCCACCTACTGAGGCAGGACGCATCTCAATTCCGCGTGACGACGCAACGAACGGGAGCGTAGGGGCGTATAGTCCCAGGCGTCGAATCGACGTTGACGCAACAAAGCTATACGGGAAAGCTATGACGCGGCATGACAGTTCAGCATGCGTGATGATCTGCCGGTGCGGGGCAACTGGTTGGCGGTTGACGGACGCTGCAACCATCCGGCGGGAGCTTGTTTCCTTTGCTTAGAGCCGAGCCTGCCGCGCTGTCCGACGACGAGCTTCTGGACCGCTATCAGCGCGCCGCCTTCGACTATTTCCTCGAGAACGTGAACCCCGAAAACGGATTGGTCGCCGACACGTCGCGGCCGAATTCGCCGGCCAGCATCGCTGTCGTCGGCTTCGCGCTGTCCAGTTATCCGATCGGCGTCGAGCGCGGCTGGATGGCGCGCGATGCCGCCGCGAAGCTGACGCTGGCCGCGCTGCGCTTCTTCTCGGCCAGCCCGCAAGGCCATAGCGACGACGTCACCGGCCACAAGGGTTTCTACTACCATTTCCTCGATATGCGGACCGGCCTGCGCGTCTGGCGCTGCGAACTGTCGATGGTGGATACGGCATTGCTGATATCGGGCATGCTGGTGGCGGGCGCCTATTTCTCCGGTGACGATGACGAGGAAGCCGAAATCCGCCAACTAGCAGAGGCGCTCTACCGGCGCGTCGACTGGCGGTGGGCACAAGGCTCAAGCCCGACCTTGCGACAAGGCTGGAAGCCGAAGAGCGGCTTTCTCCACTATGGCTGGGAGGGCTACAACGAAGCCACGATCCTCTACATCCTGTCGATGGCCTCGCCCGACAGCCCGACCTCGGACAACAGCTACGAGGGCTGGACGGCGACCTATCAGTGGGAAAACATCTACGGCTACGACGTGCTGTATGGCGGTCCGCTGTTCATGCACCAGTTCTCGCATGCCTGGATCGATTTCGCCGGCATCCGCGACGCCTTCATGCGCGAGAAGAACTCGGACTATTTCGAAAACAGCCGCCGCTCGACCTATCTGCACCGCGACTATGCACGCCACAACCCTTACGGCTATGGCGGCTACGACGAGAACCTTTGGGGTCTTTCGGCGGGCGACGGGCCAGGCGGTTTTCGCACCAGCGTGGAGCGACAGCGCCGGCGGTTTTCCGGCTATGCCGCGCGCGGCGCGCCGTTCGGGCCCGATGACGGGACGATCGCGCCTTGGTCCTATCCGGCATCACTGCCTTTCGCCCCGGAGATCTGCTTGGCGGCGTTGCGCCATCTCGGTGATCGCTACCCCGAGGTGATCGGTAATTTCCGACTGCCGAGCGGTTTCAACCCGACATTGGCGAACCGGCGTAAATTCGGGAGGCACGGCTGGGTGTCGGAAGGCCACTATGGGCTGGATCAAGGCATCGTGGTGATGATGATCGAGAACCATCGGTCAGGGTTGATCTGGAGACTGATGCGGTCAAATCAACACATCCGCAACGGCCTGCGCAAGGCCGGGTTCAATGGCGGCTGGCTGTCTCAGCCAGCAAGCCCGGCGTCGGGTGGGGGCGATGTCGCGTGACCGGACCAGGACTACCGCCTTTCCTGTCGATCACAACGACATTGAGCTGATCAAGGGCGCCCATCCGCCGCACTGGAAGAACCCGCAGCCGGACGATCCCTACAATATCGTGGTCATCGGTGCCGGGCCGGCTGGGCTGACCGCCGCCTACGAAGCGGCCGGCCTCGGCGCAAAGGTCGCGCTCATCGAGCGCAACCTGATCGGCGGAACTTGCGTCAATGTCGGTTGCATCCCGTCGAAGTCGATCATCCGCACCGCAAGGCTTTATGCCGACATGCGCGATGCCGAGAATTTCGGCGGCGACATGCCGGACCGTCTTCACGTCAACTTTCAGCGCGCCATGACGCGGATGCGGCAGATCCGGCAGCGGATCAGCCGCGCCGATGCCGCCGATAGCCTGGTTTCCGAAGGCATCGACCTTTATTTCGGCGAAGCGCGGTTTTCCGGAAGGGACACTGTCACGGTCGCCGGACAAATCTTGCGTTTCAGAAAGGCGCTGATCGCGACAGGCGCGCGCCCGAGGCTGCCGACGATCCCGGGGCTTGCCGACGCCGGCTATCTCAGCAACGAGACCATGTTCGATCTCACGGAGTGCCCGAAGCGGCTTCTGGTCATCGGCGGCGGACCGCTCGGTTGCGAGGCGGCGCAGGCCTTCTGCCTGCTGGGCGCGAAGGTCATCCAGGCGCAGCGCGAACCGATGTTCCTGCCCGGTGAGGAACGCGATGCCGCCCAGATCCTTTCGGATGCGCTGGCGCGCGAAGGTGTCGAGGTTCGCCTCAACACCGAGGTGGTGGCGATACGAACGGAAGGCGACAAGAAGCTCGCCGACCTGGTGTGCGACGACATCACGACGACGATTTCCGTCGATGAGATCATCACTGGCATCGGCCGATCGCCCAATGTCGACGGCCTCGACCTGGAAAACGCCGGGGTGGCTTACGATGCCGACGGTATCAAGGTGGACGACTGTCTCCTCACCACAAATCCGCGCATCTATGCGGCGGGCGATGTCTGCCTCGCCTACAAATTCACCCACACCGCCGAGGCGACAGCCCGCATGGTCGTACGCAATGCCCTGTTTCTCGGACGCAGGAAGCTGAGCGAACTGGTCATTCCGTGGTGCACCTATACCGATCCGGAGATCGCCCATGTCGGCCTCTATCCGGCGGAGGCGCGCCAGAACGGCATCCCAGTCAAGACCTATACAGTGCTGATGCACGATGTCGCCCGTGCGGTGATGGATGGCGAGGAGGAGGGTTTTGTCAAAATCCACGTCAGGGAGGGATCCGACCGCATCCTGGGCGCCACGGTCGTTGCCAGCCATGCCGGCGAGATGATCAATGCGGTGTCGCTGGCGATCAAATCGGGCATCGGATTGCGTGCGTTGGCCGACGTCATCCATCCATTCCCGACGCAGGCGCAAGGCATCAAGATGGCCGGCGACGCCTATCGGCGGACAAGGCTCACCTCATCGTGGAAGCGTCTGGCGGGCCGCTGGTTGGCGTGGTCAAGGCGATGGTGACAGCAGCCTGCCGCAACTGGTGCATCTGACAATCAGCGACGATGCGGCGCTTGACGAAAGCCTCGTTCGGCTGAACAAGTCGAAGCCGATTGTTATGGTTTGGGGCCGTCGCGCATGCCGTCTGGAATGAAGCCTACGGCGCAAAGCCCAGAGTGCCCGCTTTGAAACCCGCGGGCGCACAACCGCTCGACGCTGTCTCCGCGGCGAAAGCCGGGCGACGTGTGCTGGTTGTGTCCCACGATCCAGCCTTTCCGCCGATCTCCGGCGCGGATCTGCGGAACTACCGCAATGCTGAGTCTGCTGCGCAATTCGGCCCGGTCTGCCTGGTGTCTGTGCTGCCGCAGGCGACGGAAACAACCGATCCGTCGATCCGCACCGAAGCCTTGTCGATCAAGGGAGAGGCCCGCTCCGCCTCGATCGGGTGGTGGCGTATAAGGGCGGAGCGTCGCATCTCGCGCGTCGCCTTGACGCGGCTGGAGACACTGGTTCGGGACTTCCGCCCGGACACGGTGGTGATCGAGGGTATCGGCCTGTTCAAGCTGCTGCGGCCTTTGCGGGCACTGACGAAACAGCTCATCCTCGACATGCACAATGTCGAGTCCGACCTGGCGGGACAGCTGCGGCACGTCGATGCGAAGCGGGCTGCGGTGGCGATGATCAGCGAGGGCCTTGGCATCAGGCGTCTCGAGAGAAAGGCGCTTGCCCTTGTCGACAGGGTCTGGGTCTGCTCGAGCCAGGATCGAGAGCGGCTGATGGCACTTTGTCGGCACAAGTTGCCGATCGATGTCGTTCCAAACGGAATTCCGCACGCCGGGCACAGCCCCGAAACGCTGCCCGCCGAGCCCGTATCCGACGAAGGCTTTCCGGTGATCCTGTTCGTCGGCCATCTCGGCTATCCGCCAAACGTCGATGCCGTCCAGAGGTTAGCCGGCTCCATACTTCCGCGCATCCGACTGGCCTTGCCGACCGCGACACTGATTCTCGCCGGGCGCAACCCGACAACGGCCGTGCAAGCGCTGGCAGGATTGCCTGGCGTGGAGCTCGTCGAAGACCCCGGAGACATGGCGCCGCTTCTGTCGAGAGCGCATCTCACCATCATCCCGCTTGCGGCAGGCGGCGGCACCCGCATCAAAATTCTGGAGGCGATGGCGTGGGGCGTGCCGGTGATCGCCACGCCTCTGGCGGCCGAGGGCCTGGACCTGGTCGGCGGGGAGGAACTGCTGCTGTCGGATACCGATGAAGGACTTGCCGAGACGGCTGTCGGACTTTGCCTGGACGCGGACGGCAGGGCACGGCAGCGCATCTGCGCGCATCAAGCGGTTTGGGCAAGGTTCGGCCCAGAAGCCATCCGCAATGCCGTCCGCGGCGGGCTGGGGCTGGACGAGGCTGGCACATGATCCCTCCCTCCACCAGATATGGAGGAGCGACGTCGCTCCACATCGCTTGCAGGAGCTCCGCTTCGCACCGCGTCCAACCGGAATTTCGTGGCCTGCCCTATCGGGATGCGTGCTGAAGCTCTTGCCGAATGGGGCCGAGATAGGTTTGCGGATGCAAGCGTCGCCAAACATGGTCCCGGTCGGTCAGATGCGCGACCTGCTCTATCCAGCGTCTCGGCGCATCGGGGTCCCTCACCTCGTGCCAGTCGTCGACGATAATGACAGGCAGGCCCTGGTAGAGCGGGTCGAGCGGCGAGGTCCTGGTGACGACGATGCAGCCGAGATAAAACAGCTCCCATGTCCTATGGCAGTCCAGGCCGTTGCCTTCGGTGGACAGCACGAGCGGGTATTGCGAGTACAGTTGCCAGATCGAGCGCTGCGAGACGCGTTTCGTCAGGAAATCGACGTGCGGACATCCGCCCAGGGCATCAAGCAGTTCCCGGCGCTGCCTCGAGCCATTGCTGATGCTGAAATCAGAGAACAGCCTGGGCGGACGGCGGTCCACATGATCCTGCCGGGCGCGTATGATTTCCAGTTGCTTCACAAGCCCTGCCGGCGTGGCAAGAGACCTAGGCGTGTGAAGATCGAGCCCGATCGGGAAAGGCTTCACCCTGGGGTGAGTGCCATCACAATTCTGGCTGTACCAGGAGACCAGGAAAGGGTTGGCGAGAAGCTGGTCGACGGTGTCCTTCGCCAGATCCGACGGCACCGAAGCATCCCCATCGGTCGTCAGCAGCGTGAATGGTGCCGTAATCGTCGGCAGCACGATCCTGACAAACGTGTCGAGGTCGCAGGTTTGCGCATCCCTGGACAAGGTGCTCAGGCGCAGCCAGACGATGCCATGCGCGCCGCTGTAATGTTGGCGGAAAAATGCCTCGCTCTGCGTAGATGCAGTTGGCGCGTTGCGATACCAGCGCGGCCCGGCGAAATCGCAGAAATGCCCGATGCCCTGCGACCACAGCACGGGCGGAACGCCAAGAAACCTTAGCGCCCTGGAGTAGACGGCTCTTTTGACAGCCCTTCGAAACCTGCCCATCGGCAACTCCTAGCGCGGATGCCAATAGCGTTGCAACGTCCTGCCTTGCACCGCCTTGAGCCGAACCAAGGCCAAAAATTTCGAACCGTCTGGCGGCATCGCAACTGGCTGACGATCTCGCCGGCTGCAGTGCCGCGGCCAACCCCCCGGCTCGGCCGGAGGCACACGGCGGTCTACAGACTTGGTTGTGGCAAAGGTCGAAGTGCTTGCGGTTCAGCGCAAGACCGCAGGTCTCAATCGTGCAATTCCCGCGATATCGGCGGACCGAGGGAGAAATCCGAGAACGTTACCTCAAAGCCTTCGCGTTGCGGCGAACAGCACATCATGCCGATATCGACCGTCTTCGAGGTCGGGAAATAGGCAAGCCGCACAGGCTTCCAGTGGCTCTCGGAAGCGTCGAGGTACTGGACGCGGATCGCCTCGGCGTGACGGGTCAACCGGATCCTGACGCCGTTCGGATCGGCATGAATGGCGACCAGCGACCAGTCTGACGTGTCGTTGGTGACGACGACGGAGAAATAGGCAAGGCCGTCGGTGTACTCGATACCGGCCTTGATCCAGTGCGTTTCGCTGAGCCGGACCATCAGCCCGGCCTGATCATAGAGGACCTCGTAGTCGCCCTTGACCGTGACTTCGGCGCTGAAATCGCCCTCGACAGGCCGGTGCAGGAAGTGGCCGTTGTCGCGCCAGAAACCGTAGAAAGTCTCGCGCCAGAAATCGGTCTCCTTGCCGGTGCGCACACGAACGCTATCGCCCTCGATGGCGTGGTGCGGCGGCGGGTTAAGCCAGGTCAGATCTTGCACTGTCATCCTTTCGCGCCGCTCCAATCCAGATGTGCATGGCGGTGTTGCCGGCATGGTCGGCAGTGACCGATCAGTCAGGCTGATCGGTCGACGGCCGATCAGCCTGCGAACGTATAGGCCGTCTTCACCGTGGTGTAGAACTCCGCCGCATAGTGGCCCTGCTCGCGCGGCCCATAGCTCGAGCCCTTGCGGCCGCCGAAGGGAACATGGAAATCGACACCCGCCGTCGGCAGGTTGACCATCACCATTCCGGCCTCCGAATTGCGCTTGAAGTGCGTGGCATGCTTGAGGCTCGAGGTGCAGATGCCGGAGGTCAAGCCGAAGGGCGTGTCGTTGGCGACGGAAAGCGCCTCGTCATAGTCCTTGACGCGAATGACGCTGGCGACAGGTCCGAAAATCTCCTCGCGCGAACTGCGCATGGCATTGGTGGCCTCGGTGAGCAATGCCGGCTGCAGGTAGAAGCCTGGCGTCTTGCGGTCGAGCCGCTCGCCGCCGAAGGCGAGCGTGGCACCTTCCCTGACGCCGATGGCGATATAGTCCTCGTCCTGCTTCAGCTGCGTCGCGTCGACGACAGGACCGATCTGGGTCTGCGCGTCGAGCGCATCGCCGATGACCAGTTTGCTCATGCGGTCCTTGAGGGCATCGACGAAACGGTCGTGAATGCCGTCAGCCACAATCAGCCTGGATGACGCGGTGCAGCGCTGGCCGGTCGAGAAGAAGGCGCCATTGAGCGCGCAATCGACGGCGATCGCAAGATCGGCATCGTCGAGCACGACCAGAGGGTTCTTGCCGCCCATTTCAAGCTGGAACTTGCGCATGTGTTCGATGCTTGCCGCGGCAACGCGCTTGCCGGTACCGACCGAGCCGGTGAAGCTGATGGCGTTGACGTCGGGGCTGTCGAGCATCGCCTGACCGACGACCGAACCCTTGCCCATGACGAGATTGAGCACGCCCTTTGGCAGGCCGGCGCGATGCAGGATATCGACGATGGTCCAGGCGCTCTCGGGAACAAGCTCCGCCGGTTTGAAGACGACGGTGTTGCCGTGGGTTAATGCCGGGGCGATCTTCCAGGCCGGAATGGCGATCGGAAAATTCCACGGCGTGATGATGCCGACGACGCCGACCGCCTCGCGCGTCATCTCTACGCCGACGCCCGGCCGCACGCTCGGCACGACCTCTCCGGTCAAGCGCAACGTTTCGCCGGCAAAGAAATCGAAAATCTGGGCGGCGCGAATGGTCTCGCCTATGCCTTCGGCCAGTGTCTTGCCTTCCTCACGCGCCAGATTGCGGCCAATCTCGTCCTTGCGCGCCATGATCTCGTCGGCGGTCTTTTTCAGCACCGCGTGACGCGCCAGCGGACCGGAGCGGGACCAAGCCGGGAACGCTGCCTTGGCCGCGGCGATCGCCTGCTGGGCCTGTTCGACACCCGCCGAGGCATAGTCGCCGACGATGTCGCCGGTATCCGAGGGGTTGATGTTGCGCGAACCGGCGTCGCCGACCCACTCGCCATCGATGAGGTTCTTTCGAAACAGCGTCATATCGTGTGTTCCTGCTTGTTGGCCGCGCGGGCATCTGTCTGAACTGGTATTTGCCAGACAATTGCCTCGCGGGAAAGCAAACAGTGAACCAGCAGCCGCGACAAAAATCCCCCCGCCTGCGCCGTGCGGATGGCGGGCGACGACATTGCCTCATTGAGCCTCGATGCGGCCAACATCCATGGTGCGTCGTCCGGCTTGGGCCGATTTCCTCTATACACTTCTGTCCATAGCCTTGATTTGCCTGAGGCAGCATGTCATGCGTCGTGCCGATGGCAGCTCTCGAAACGACGATTCAGCGCGCCGGCGCCACCGGCAATATCAAGGCCACTCGCGAAGACTGGCTGAAGCTTGCGCTCGAAACATTGATCTCTGACGGTGTCGAACGCGTCCGCGTGCTGACACTTGGACAGAAGCTCGATGTGTCGCGTTCCAGCTTCTACTGGTATTTCAAGAGCCGGCAGGATCTGCTCGACCAGCTGCTGGATTACTGGCGGCAGACCAACACCAAATTCATCGTCGAACGCGCCAGGCGGCCATCCGCCACCGTCATTCGCGGGGTGATGAGCATTTTCGAATGCTGGGTGGACGAAAGGCTGTTCGATCCACAGCTGGATTTCGCGATCAGGGCCTGGGCCCGCCGCTCGCCCGCCATCCGGCGCGCCCTCGACGAGGCCGACGAGGAGCGTGTCAACGCCATCCGCGACATGTTCATGCGCCACGGCTATGAGGAAGAAGACGCGTTCGTGCGAGCCCGCGTGCTGTACTTCATGCAGATCGGCTATTACTCGCTTGAGCTCAACGAGCCGATGAGCAGCCGCCTGCCTCACGTCGCCGGCTATCTGCGCAGCTTCACCGGCCAGGAGCCCCCGGCGGAGGATGTCGAGGACTTTTCGCGCTATGTCGAGAAGACGCTTTCGCGCAACCGATAGTACGGCCCGCCCGGCCGCCGCGGCTGACGATTTCGCTTAGCGCATCGCCCCAATAGCAAGCACGTTTGCTGCCGACAGCAGCAGAGGAGCCCCCTCTGCTGCATCGGCGCAGAGCGGAGTCATGGGCCGCTCATTCTATCGCCTTTCCAAGCTCTAGACACATATGTACAATACCAGTAGGGTACGCCACTGACTGGGTGGAGTGCGACAGGATGAAATCCCAATACAGGGCGATCGTCATCGGCGGCGGCGTGGTTGGAGCCTCGGTGCTCTATCACCTGGCGAAGTTCGGCTGGAGCGACGTCGCGCTGATCGAACGCGAGGTACTGACAGCGGGATCGAGCTGGCATGCGGCCGGCGGGTTCCATGCACTGAACGCCGATCCCAACATCGCCGCCCTGCAGGCCTACACGATCGACCTGCTCTCCGAAGTCGAGAAGGAATCGGGCCAGAGCATCGGCATGCACATGACCGGCGGCATCTCGGTCGCCTCGGCGCCCGAGCGCTGGGAATGGCTCAAGGCCTCCTACCGCATCTTCCAGACCATGGGCATCGACGATGTCCATCTGGTTGGCGTCGACGAAATCCGACAGCGCTGCCCGATCCTCAACACCGACGGCATGCTGGGTGGGCTTTATGCCGCGCGCGAAGGTCATATCGATCCCTCGGGCGTCGTGCACGCCTATGCCAAGGCAGCCAGGCTGCGCGGCGCCGACATTATCGAGCACAACCGCGTGCTGGAACTCAACCGCCGCGCCGACGGCGGCTGGGACGTGGTGACAGAGAAGGGCACGGTGATTGCCGAGCACGTCGTCAATGCCGGCGGACTGTGGGCCAAGCAGGTTGGCAGGATGGCCGGCATCGACCTGCCGGTATCGCCGATGGAGCACCATTATCTCGTCACCGAGGCGCTGCCCGAAATCCAGGCGCTGGACAAGGAATTGCCGCTGATCGTCGATCTCGAAGGCTTCACCTACATGCGCCAGGAGCAGAAAGGCCTGCTACTGGGTATCTATGAGGTCAACCACAAGCACTGGAACATGGACGGGGCGCCCTGGGACTACGGTATCGAACTGATCCAGGAAGACACCGACCGCATCGCCGACGAACTGGCGCTCGGCTTCAGCCGTTACCCCTGCCTGGAGAATGCCGGCATCAAGCGCTGGGTGAACGGTGCCTTCACCTTCTCGCCGGACGGCAATCCGCTGGTCGGCCCGGTGCGCGGCGTTCCCAACTACTGGGTGGCGTGCGGTGTCATGGCCGGCTTCCTGCAAGGCGGCGGCGTCGGCAAGTCGCTGGCCGAATGGATGATCCATGGCGAGCCGGAAGCCGATGTCTACGGCATGGACATCGCCCGCTATGGCGACTTCGCCTCCAACCGCGAATACATCAAGCAGACCACCGGGCAGTTCTATTCGCGCCGCTTCATCATGAGCTATCCCAACGAGCAGCTGCCGGCGGGACGGCCCTTGAAAACAGCCGGCGCGCATGACGCGATGGATGCCGCCGGCGCGCGCTGGGGCAATTCATGGGGCATGGAAGTGCCGCTCTATTTCGCGCCGCAAGGCTTCGTCGAGACACCGACGCTGAGGCGCTCCAACGCCTTCGACATTGTCGCACAGGAATGCCGCAAAGTGCGCGAAGGTGTCGGCCTGCTCGATATATCAGCCTTCTCGCGCTACGAGATCATCGGGCCGCAGGCCGAAGCCTGGCTCGACCGGCTGCTCGCCTGTGCGCTGCCCAGGCCGGGTCGCGCAAAACTCGCGCCGATGCTGGGTGAAAACGGCAAGCTCAAGGGCGACCTCACCGTCTTCAATTGGGGTGATGGCTCCTGGTGGATCATGGGATCCTACTATCTGCGCCAGTGGCATATGCGCTGGTTCGAGCAACATATGAGCGATGGCGTCACCGTTCGCGACATTTCGAACGCCGTCGTTGGTTTCTCGCTCGCCGGTCCCAATGCGCGAATGCTACTTGAGCGCCTCACACATCAGGACGTTTCGCACCAGGCGTTCGGCTTTCTCGCCTGCAGGACGTTCGATGTCGGACTGGTGCGGGCGAAGGTCGGACGACTGTCGGTCATCGGCGAACTCGGCTACGAGATTCATTGCCGGGCCAATGAGCACATGGGCCTGCGCCGCGCGCTACTTGCCGCAGGCAGCGATCTGGGAGTCACCGAATACGGCTTCAGCGCGGTCAATTCGCTGCGGCTCGAAAAGAGCTTTGGCATCTGGTCGCGCGAATTCACGCAGGACTATACACCTGATGAGACCGGCATGGACCGCTGGGTCGCCTTCGACAAGGGCGATTTCATCGGCCGCGAGGCGGCCCTGAAAGAGCAGAAGGCTCCATCGAGGCGCACGCTGGTGACGCTCGAAATCGACGCGGCGGATGCCGATGCCAGCGGCTACGAGCCGGTCTGGAACAGAGGCAGGCTGGCCGGCTTCGTCACCTCCGGCGGCTATGGCCATACGGTCGGCAAGAGCCTCGCCATGGCGCTGGTCGAGCGCGAAGCGGCCGATATCGATACGCCGTTGACAACCCACATCGTCGGCGTCGAAAGAGATGCGCGCGTCATCGCTTCGTCGCCATATGATCCACTGGGCAAGGCGATGCGGGCATGACCGATCGAACCGATTACGTCGGTGCGAAAGACCATTCGATGATCCACATTTCTTTCCGAACATCAGGCCTGTCCGGCACGTCATGACCACACGCTATTCCGCCCTGTCGCTGTTCAAGGAGGGCCTGGCTGGCCAGACCGGCTGGCAACCGGCCTGGCGATCGCCCGAGCCGAAGCCGTCCTACGACGCCATCGTCATCGGCGGCGGCGGCCATGGGCTGGCGACGGCCTATTACCTGGCAAAGAATCACAACATCACCAGGGTGGCCGTGCTGGAAAAAGGCTGGATCGGCGGCGGCAACACAGGGCGCAACACCACTGTGGTACGCTCCAACTACTATTATCCCGAAAGTGTCGAACTCTACGGGCTGGCGCACCAGCTCTATGAGGGATTGTCGAAAGACCTGAACTACAACGTCATGCTGTCGCAGCGCGGCATGGTCAATCTGTGCCACTCGACTGCCGAGATGGAGATCGGGGCGCGCACCGTCAACGCCATGCAGATCAACGGCATCGATGCGGAGTTGTTTTCACCTGACGATGTGCGCCGGGTAGCGCCGATCTATAATTTCTCAGCCAATGCACGCTTCCCGGTGTTCGGCGGCATCTGGCAAGGCAGGGCCGGCACGGCGCGCCATGACGCCGTCGCCTGGGGCTATGCGCGGGCGGCGAGCCGGCTCGGCGTCGACATCATCCAGAACTGCGAGATCACCGATTTCATCATCGAGGGCGGCCGCTGTCGCGGCGTCCAGACTTCGCGTGGCGCGATCCGGGCCGAGCGCATCGGCATGGCGGTAGCCGGGCATTCTTCGGTGCTAGCGGCCAAGGCCGGCTTCCGGCTGCCGATCAATTCCTATGCGCTGCAGGCCTGCGTGTCCGAGCCGGTCAAGCCGATCCTCGACACGGTGGTGCTGTCGCCCGGCTGCGGCGTCTATGTCAGCCAGTCGGACAAGGGCGAGATCGTCATCGGCGGCGGCCTCGACCGCATTCCTTCCTATGCGCAGCGCGGCAATCTGCCGACGCTGGAGGGGGTGATCGCCGGCCTTTTGGAGATGTTCCCGATCTTCGGCCTGCTCAAGCTGATGCGGCAATGGGCTGGGATCGTCGATGTCGTGCCGGATTCCTCGCCGATCATCGGCGAATCGCCGCTGCCCGGCCTGTTCCTCAATTGCGGCTGGGGCACGGGCGGCTTCAAGGCCATTCCCGCAGGCGGCACGCTGCTGGCAAACCTGCTGGCATCAGGCAAGCACAACGACATCAGCCGCCCGTTCGACCTCGATCGCTTCGCCAGCGGGCGGCTGATCGACGAAGCGGCCGGCTCCGGCATCGCGCACTGAGACAAAGACCAGAGGCAATCATGCAACTCTTTCCTTGCCCGTTCTGCGGCTCGCGTGACGAAACCGAATTCCACTATTGCGGCGACGCCGGCAATGCCAGGCCGGATGGCGCCGACGTGCCGATCGATCGCTGGGCAAACTATCTCTATCTGCGCACCAATCCGAAAGGCGCGGCGCGCGAGATCTGGGTCCACATGATTTGCGGCGAGTTCTTCGTCATGGAGCGGGACACCGTCACCCACAAGGTGCTGTCTTCGGCCGCTCTCGACGGGGAGCATGCCGCGTGACCGCCTCGCGTCTTGCCACCGGCGGCAGCGCCATCGACCGCTCGCGCCCGATCCGCTTCAGCTTCGAAGGAACCATCGTGCAAGGCTTTGCCGGCGACACCATCGCCTCGGCGCTGCTGGCGGATGACGTCGCGGTCGTCGGCCGCAGCTTCAAATACCACCGGCCGCGCGGCATCTGGGGCGCCGGCGTCGAGGAGCCGAATGCGCTGGTCGATCTCGGCGGCCCGCGGACGATGCCGAACACCCGCGCCACGACCGAGCCGGCGCGCGACGGACTGGTGGCGAAAAGCGTCAACGCCACGCCCAGCGCACTGGCCGACCGCAACGCCTTCCTGGACCGTTTTGCGCGCTTCATCCCGGCCGCGTTCTACTACAAGACCTTCATGTGGCCGGACTGGCACAGGTTCGAGCCGCGCATCCGCGCCATGGCGGGGCTGGGCACGGTCGATGCTGACTGGACCTCGCCCGGCATGGCCGACCAGATCAACCATCATTGCGACGTGCTGGTGGTGGGCGCGGGGCCGGCAGGGCTGGCGGCGGCAAGACTGGCGTCCGGTGCTGGCCTGACCGTCACACTGGTCGACGACCAGCAGAGCCCTGGCGGATCGCTCGGCCATCGTGCCGCGGAGATCGACGGCAAGCCGGCGGCCGTATGGGTCAAGGAGACGATTGCCGAGCTTGCCGCTGGCGGTCACCTCATCCTGCCTTCGACCACCGCCTTCGGCATTTACGACCACAATCTGGTCGGGCTGAATCAACGCCATTTCGACGGCCGGCCGGATACGCTGTGGCGGGTCAGGCCGCGCCAGATCGTGCTGGCGGCCGGCGCCATCGAGCGGCCGCTGCCTTTCGCCAACAACGATCTGCCGGGCATCATGTCGGCGGATGCGGCGTTCGCCTATCTCCGGCGCCACGCTGTGCTGGTCGGCCGCCGCATCATCGTCGCCACCAACAATGACAGCGCCTATGAGGTGGCGGGGGCGCTTGCCGAGGCCGGCGCCGAAGTCAGGCTTGTCGACATCCGGCGCAACGGCACGCCTGCCGCGCCGGCCAATGTCCGGTTGATCAAAGGGCGTTCTCTCGCATCCGCCAGCGGCAGACTGCGCGTCGACGGCGTGACGCTCGACGACGGCACGAGGTTCGATGCCGATTGCGTCCTGGTCTCCGGCGGGTGGACGCCGACCATCCATCTCTTCGGCCAGGCCAAGGGCAAGCTCGCCTGGAGCGATGCGCGCGCCGCCTTCCTGCCAGGCGATCCGGTCGATGGTATCTCCGTGGTTGGCGCCGCAGCCGGCGCGGTCTCCTTGTCGGAGGTGTTTGCTGGCGTGGGCAAGGCATTCGCCGGCAAGGAGAACTCGGCAACACCACGCAGCACCGGGCCGGAGGCGACGGGCGGCATAGTCGCGGCATGGCCAATACCGGGCTCTAAGGGGCGCATCTGGATCGATTACCAGAACGACGTGACGGTGAAGGACGTCGAACTGGCGGCGCGCGAAAACTTCGTCTCGGTCGAACATCTGAAGCGCTACACCACGCTCGGCATGGCGACCGACCAGGGCAAGACCTCCAACCTGCCCGGCCTGGCGCTGATGGCCGGTATCACCGGGCGTACGGTGCCGGAGGTCGGCACCACCACCTATCGTCCGCCGTTCACGCCGGTGCCGCTGGCAAGCTTTGCCGGCGCGCGCGTCGGCGAATTGATGGCGCCGGTGCGCCGGCTGCCGCTCGAAAATGTCCACCGTTCCAGTGGCGCCGTTTTCCAGGAATATGGCGGCTGGCTGCGCCCGGCTCACTATGGCGGCAACGGGGACGCGGAACGTTCGATCGCGGACGAGGCGCGCCGTGCCCGCCACTCGGTCGCGCTGTTCGATGGTTCGACCCTCGGGAAGATCGAGGTGATCGGGCCGCAGGCGGCCGCGTTCGTCGATTTCCTCTACTACAACACCATGTCGACGCTGAAGCCGGGCCGCTGCCGCTATGGCTTCATGCTGTCGGAGAACGGCGTGGTCTTCGACGACGGCGTTCTGGTCCGACTGGACGAGCATCGCTTCGTCGTCTCGTGCTCGTCCTCGCATGTCACTTTGGTGCATGCGCGGCTGGAGGAATGGCGCCAGGACCGCTTCGGGCGCGGCGCCGTCTACATCCACAACGCCACATCGGACATGGCGACGCTGACAGTTTCAGGACCGAACGCCCGAAAACTGCTCGAAGCGCTGGATCTCGGTCTCTCGCTCGGCGACGCCGATCTTCCGCATATGGCGATCGGTCATGGAACCTACGCCGGCAACGAAGTCCGCATTGCCCGCGTCAGCTTCACCGGCGACAGGAGCTACGAGATTTCGATCCGGGCCGATCGCGCCGAGCCGTTATGGGCGCATCTGCGCGAGGCCGGCCAGGCGCTCGAGGCCGTCGTCATCGGACTCGAGGCGCTGATGATCCTGCGGGCCGAGAAAGGCTTTATCGTCATCGGCAAGGACACTGACGGCACCACGCTGCCGCATGATCTCGGCGTCGACGGTCCGCGCGTCAAGCGCCAGACCGAGTTCGTAGGCCGCCGCTCGCTGTTCACAGAGGAGGCCTCGCGTGACAACCGCATGCAGCTTGTCGGACTAGCGGTGCCGCAAGGCGAAGCGCCGCTGGCCACCGGTGCGCATGGCATCAAACGGATCGACGGCGGATTGCACAGCCAGGGCTTTGTCACCTCGAGCTACCAGAGCCCGACGCTTGGCCGCGCCGTGGCGCTTGGCCTGATCGAGCGCGGCGCGGCGCGTCACGGCGAAACGATCGAAATCCAGCATCTCGGCAAGATCAGCAAGGCGACAATTACCGCCCCTTGCGCCTTTGACCCGGCAGGAGACCGGCTGCATGCGTGATCTCGCGGAAAAATGGTCTGTTGCACCGGACTGGCAGAGCGCGGCCATCACCACGCCGGGCCTTGCGATACGAGCCGTCCTCGACCTCAACCAGTTGATGGTCAGCGGCGACCTCGACGCGTGGACACGGGCTTCCAGCATCGGCGGGACTGGCGTGGGTGCCTTTGGTATCGCACAGGGCGACCGCTACGCGGCGCGGCTGGCGCGCGACCGGTTGCTCGTCGTATCGAAGAGCCCGCTCGCCATCGCCACGGGCTGGCATGCAGACGGGTTCGCGGTGACGGCGATCAGCGCTGGGTTGCAAATATTCGAGGCCGAGGGCATGGCGCTCGACGCTTTCATCGCGCGTGGAACGACGCTCGATCCCGCGAAGCCAAGTGCCAGTGCAGCACTTTCCTTCGCCGGCATCAGCGCCGTCGTCTATCGTCTTGACGGCAAGCTGCGCATCCATGTCGACCGCGGCCTTGCCACTTATCTCTGGACATGGATGGAAACGGCCGCCGGCAACATCGCGACCGGATCAGCCGACTAACCGGCGACACGTCAGAGCGTGAACGACCAAAACAGGCAGGCCAGCGTCGCGGCGGCAAAGACCACGAAGAACAGGCTGCGCAGCAGCACATTGCGGCGCAGCTCGTTCATGACGAAGTGACAACCGACGATCGCCGCGGCAAACAGGAACCGCCAGTTCAGCAGCGCCCACACGGCGCTGCCCTGCCCGAACGCCCGTCTGGCGACCAGACAGCCGACGATGGTCGCAAACAGCGCGATCACGGTCCAGAAAAGGGCGTCGGCGGCATGGGTCAGGACGATGCCGGCCGCCCTGATCGGCAGGATCATCATCAGCATCGCGCTGAAGAAATAGACAGCGGCAATCGGGATGAACACGCCGGCGTCGGCAATGCCGTCAAGGCGCCTGACGCCGATCGCGCCATAGGGATAGCCGTGCCTGGCCACAGCCAGGCTCAACGCCATGAGCAAGGCGGTCAGCACGGCGACCAGTGCGAAGGATGTGAGGGCTTTGCTCATGACGTTCCTGTCCCAGACGAATCAGACAGGAACGTTTTTAGCGGGCGGTCGTAAATTGCGGGTAAGCGAGGGCGCTGCCCTCGCCTGTTTCGATCGCAATCTGGTGACAAAGCCTATTCAGCGGCGATCCTGCCGGCCGAGCGGTTGGCCAGCACGAAGCCGACCTCGTCAACCGCCTGTGCCGCACGCTTCAGGATCGCCTCGGAGCGCAGCACACCGTCGGTGAAATCCTTGTCGGTGGCGTAGACGGCGGTCGGCAGCGCGAAAGCCTCGAAGAAGCCGAACAGCGGCCGCAGCTGATGCTCGACGATCAAGGCATGGCGCTCGCCACCGCCGGTCGCCGTCAACACGATGGGCTTCCCCCGCAGCGCTGCCGGATCGATCAGATCGAAGAAATGCTTGAACAGGCCGGTATAGCTGCCCTTGTAGGTCGGCGAGCCGACGACGAGCACGTCGGCGGCGAGGATTTGTTCCAGGATCGCGCGCGCCTGGCCGTCGAGATCGCGGGCCCATTTCGCCGTGCCCAGCGACGGGCCGAGATCCTCGATATCATAGGTGCTCGCCGATAGGCCGTGGCTGGCGGCGATGTCCCTGGTGACCAGGTCGACGAAGGCGCGCGTCTTTGACGGCCTGGTGATGTTGCCGGAAAAGCCGACGACTGTTGGATTTGACATGGCAGTGGGCCTCTTGGATGGTCGAAGGTTTGACGTGGCAGGCCGCCCGCCCGCCGGTGGGAATCAGCTCCAGGCGTGCAGCGGCGGATTTTCGCCGTTGAGGAAATATTTGCCGAGGATGGAATATTTCCAGCGCACCGGATCGTGCAGCGTGTGCGTGCGCGCGTTGCGCCAATGCCGGTCGAGATTGTATTCGGCCAGCGTCGAGCGGGTTCCCGCAAGTTCGAACAGCCTGTTGGTTGCGGCAATGGCGATCTCGGTCGACAGGATTTTTGCCTCGGCGGTGACGATCTGGGCATGCGCGACGGTCTCGGCGGTCGGATCGATCACTGCCCGGTCGATCGCATGACCGGCCTTTTCGAGCAGCGCCTGCGCCGCGTGCAGGCGCAGCGTCAGGTCGCCGATGGCCTGAATGGTGTAGGGATCGTCCCAGGCATTGTCGACGCCGCTGTCGATCCAGGCGCGGCTTTTGGTCCTGACGAAATCGACGGTCTCGTCGATCGCCGCCTGGGCGATGCCGGTGTCGACCGCCACCTGGATGATCTGGAAGATGGCGCCGTCGGCGGTCGGCCTGTCGTAGCCCTTGTAGCCGGGTACCAGATGGGTCTTCGGCACCTTGACGTTGTCGATGATAACGGTGCCGGACAGCGTCGTGCGCTGGCCGAAGCTCGACCAGTCGTCGATGACCGTCAGCCCGGGTGCGGCACGGTCGGCGATCGCATACCAGGCGCGGCCCTCGTCATCGAGCGCCACGATCGGCACGAGATGGGCAAGCAGCGCGCCGGACGAATAGAATTTGCGGCCGTTGACAACCACATGATCGCCGGCATCGGTGAAGCGGGTCTCAAAATCGGCGGCGCGCTTGGAGCCGAACTCGGAAAAGGCGTTGCCGAACCGCGTGCCTTTCAACGCTTCGGCAAACAGCAGCTTCTGCTGGTCCGCGTCGGACACGGTGCGAATGGCGGCGACAACACCGAGATGGTTCTGCGCAACCTGGCCGATCGAGGAATCCGCCGCCGAGATGATCTCGATTACCTTCGCCAACGTCGCATAGGACACCTCCGGCCCACCGAATGCCTTGGGTACATTGATCGACCACAGGCCGCTTTGCGAAAAGGCATCGAGTTCGGCGACCGGCCAGATCCGCTCGCGGTCGCGCTGGGAGGAGTCCTTCACGAATTCGGCGGCGAGTGCGTGGGCAATCGCAATCGCCTCGGCATCATCCTTGATGATGTGCGCTGGGGCGGTCGGCCTTGCGACTGGCGGCACGGCGGCGGAAGCCTTGTCGGTTTTGACGGTCGAAACGGTCATTTCACTGCTCCTTGGGATTTTGGCTCAGGCAACGGCGTGGAGATGGGCGGGCTTGGTGGCGGGTGACACCTGTTGCCCGGGGGTTGATTGACCGAGATAGAAGGCTCTGATGTCCTCGCGCTGGCGAAGTTCGACGGCAGCGCCGGCGAGAACGGAAACGCCGTTTTCGAGCACGGTGGCGTGGTCGGCGTATCTGAGCGCGACCGCCGAGTTCTGCTCGGCAACCAGGATCGACAGGCCGGTCTCGCGGTTGAGTTTTTTCAAGCTCTGGAAGATGTCCTGGACGATGAGCGGCGCGAGTCCCATCGACGGTTCGTCGAGAACCAGCAAACGCGGTCGCGACATCAGCGCCCGGCCGATGGCGGTCATCTGCTGTTCACCGCCGGAGGTCAGGCCGGACAATGTCCGGCGCTTCTCCCTGAGGCGCGGGAAATAGCCGTAGATCCGTTCGAGATCCTCGTTGATCTCGGCGCGGCTGCCGCTGCGGCCGATGCCGCCGGCGATCAGATTCTCCTCGACGGTGAGGCTTTTGAAGCAGTGGCGGCCTTCCAGCACCTGGACCAGCCCGGCGCGCACCAGATCACCCGGTTTGCGGCGCGAGACATCGGACCCTTCATAGCGGATGGTGCCGGCATTGACCTGGCCACGTTCCGCCGGCAGCAGGTTGGAGACGGCCTTCAGCGTCGTGGTCTTGCCGGCGCCATTGGCACCGAGCAGCGCCAGGATCTGACCGCGCCTGAGCTCGAAGCTGACGCCATGCAGCGCCGTGATGGCGTGGTTGTAGGTGGCATGGACCGTGTCCACGGCAAGAATGACGTCATCGTTCGGCATAGGCTGTTCTTTCGCGGTTCGAAAACCGAACAGGTCGGGCGCCACGGAAACTTGGTCCGCGACGCCCGGCACTGACTGATCAGTTGGTGGTCACAGCATTGGCATCGTCGGCGGTACGCAGCTTGATGCCCTTCTCGGCGGCGTAGGCCTCGGCGGACTTCTCGATGATCGGCCGCAGCAACGCCCAGTCCGGCGCGATCCAGTCGGAGACGACGTTCCACTTCCTGCCGTCCCACTGCTGGAAGGTCACGTAGCCTTCGCCTTCGTGATTGTCCCAGCTGACGTTGATCGAATGGAACAGATCCTTGGCGCCGAGCGCCTCGACCTTGGCCGGATCGAGCTTGAGATGCTCGAAGCCCCAGCGGACCTCGTCGCCGGTCAGCGTGCGGTGGCCGAACTTCTCCTGCGCGACCCGGATCGCCTCGACATTGAGGATGCCGTTGACGATGCCGAGATTGTGGTAGACTGAGCCGATGCGCGCCTTGTCTTCAAGGTTGCCCTTGGAGGCGCCGTAGACCGTCTTCACGATCTCCTGCACCACCGGATAGGAATTCCCGGAAGCCTGGGTGGTGATGGCGGTATAGCCCTTGGCGGCGTCGCCGGCCGGGATCACGTCCTCTTCCGAATTCGACCAGACATTGCCAACGATGTGGTCGACGGGATAGCCGACCTTCACCGCCGTCTTCAGCGCCACCGGGTTCATCACGCCCCAGCCGCGCAGGACGACGAAGTCCGGCTTGGCGCGGCGGATCGTCAGCCACTGGGACTGCTGCTCGTTGCCGGGATGCGGCACCTCGATCTGCTGCACGGTGAAGCCGTATTTCTGCGCCAGCAATTCATAGATCGGGATGGTTTCCTTGCCGTAGGGCGACCCATGATAGAGCACGACGATCTTCTTGCCCTTCAGCTTGTCGATGCCGCCTTCCTTCGAGGCGATGTAGTTCACGATGCCTGATGTCTCGCTGTAGGGATTGAGCAGGAGCGGGAAGACGTAGGGGAAAACGCGCCCATCTGTGGAATCGGTTCGGCCGTGATTGACGGTGATCAGCGGCACCTTGTCGGCGGTGATGCGATCGATCATGGCATAGGCGATGCCGACCGAGAGCGGGTTCCAGGCGGCGGCACCGGCATGGCTCTTCTGCCGCTCATAGCATTCGACACCACGCTCGACCTCATACTGGGTCTCGCATTCGTCCCAAGTCAGTTTGACGCCGTTGACGCCGCCGTCACGGATGTTGATGAGGTTGAGATAGTCGATGAAGCCGCCGAAGAAGCCGGTGCCGCCGGCCGCGTAAGGCCCGACGCGATAGCTCTGCAGCGGAAAATATTGCTCGTCGGCGTGCGCGGCCGGTAAGGCCACCGACACGATCATCGCCGCGGACAGCGCCGCCGCCTTGATTGTGCTGAGGAAAGTCATGGTCGAGATACTCCCGGTATGGGCCGTCTTGGGTTCGGCCCCTTGTTCATTTTCGGATTGGATTCATTTTCAATGCATCAGCTCAAGTCGACTGCCAGGCGAACAGGAGCCGTCTTCGGACCCTGTCCCACAGCGCCACCAGCCCGTCAGGTTCAAGGATCAGAAACAGGATGATGAGCGCGCCCAGCACGATGCGCTGGCTCATGTCGAGCACGCCCGAGTCGAAGAGATCGCCAAGCAGAAAGCCGCCGAGGCGCGACAGAGCGAGTGGAAAGACCACGATGAGGGCGGCGCCGAAAAACGCGCCGCGGATCGAAGCCAGACCACCGATGATGATGATGAACAGGATCTGGAACGACCGGTCGAGATCGAAGCCGTCCGGCTCGACCGTTCTGAGATAGGCGAAGGCCCAGATGACGCCGGCAACCCCAATGATGAAGGACGAGATGGCGAAGGCCAGAAGCTTGGTCTTCAGGACCGGAATGCCGATGATGCGGGCGGCGGTTTCATTGTCGCGGATGGCGATGAAGTTGCGCCCGGTCTGCGACGAGACCAGCCTATAGGCAAGGAAGGTGAGCACAGTGACGATGGTCAGCGCGAACAGATAGCGGCCGATGGCGCCGTCGAGCGCGAAACCTGAAATCGACAGTCTCGGCGCGTCGATGACGCCGGACGCCGAGTTGTTGGAAAACCAGCTGAACTTGGTCAACGCCCATTGCACGAAGAACTGCGCGGCAAGGGTCGAAACCGCGAGATAAAAACCCTTCAGGCGCAGGCTCGGCAGGCCGAAAACGACGCCTATCGCGGCCGCCACTATGCCGGCCAGGAAGATGCTGCCGACCAGCGGCAGGCCTTCGACACGCAGGTTGAAATTATAGGCGGCAAAGGCGCCGGCCGCCATGAAAGCAGCACTGCCAAGCGACACCTGGCCGGCATAGCCGGTCAGGATGTTCAAGCCCACGCCGGCAAGGCTGAGCGCCAGGAAAGGCAGCAGGATGGCCTCGAACAGATAGCTTGAGCCGATCAGCGGCACGACGCCGTAAGCGAAAGCGAGCAAAAGCACGGGCACGACCCATTTCGGCAGCACCGGCGCGGCGGCGAAATCGCTTGTTATCGCGGTCATCGTTCAGATCCTCTCGACAAGCTTCTGACCGAACAGGCCGGAAGGGCGGATCAGCAGGAAGACGAGCGCGACGACATAGGCAAACCAGCTCTCTATGCCGCCGCCGAAATAGTCGCCGATATAGACTTCGGCGAGCTTCTCGCTGGCGCCGATCAAGAGGCCGCCGACGATGGCGCCGAGGATGGAATCGAAACCGCCGAGCACCAGCACCGGCAGCGCCTTGAGCACCACCAGCGACAGCGAGAACTGCACGCCGAGGCGTGCGCCCCACAGCAGTCCGGCCACCAGCGCGACGAGGCCGGCGGCGGCCCATACAGTGGCCCAGATCAAGGGTAGCCTGAGGCCGACCGCGAGTGCCGCGAACTGATCGTCGGCGACTGCGCGGAAGGAGAGGCCGATGCGGGTGTAGCGGAAGAACAGCGACAGCAAGAGGACCATGCCGGAAGCAACCACGGCCGCGAAAATATCGAACTGGCTGATCAGCACGCCGCCGATTTCCAGCGGCACGTCCTCGATGCCGAGATCGAGGCCGTGGACCTGCGTGCCCCAGATCAGCTGGGCAGCGCCTTCGATGATGTAGGACAGGCCAAGCGTCGCCATGAACAGGGTGATCGGCGGCTTGTTGGTCAGTGGCCTGAGCACCGTGCGCTCGATGGCGATGCCGATCGCCACCATGATGGCGAAGGTGACCACCAGCGCCAGCGCGAAGGGAATGCCGCGCTCGGAAAGGCTGACGAAGGTGAGTGCCGCAAACAGCAGCATCGCGCCTTGCGCGAAATTGAGCACGCCCGAGGTCTTGTAGATGAGCACGAAGCCGATCGCGACAAGCGAATACATGACGCCTGAGAGCAGGCCTCCGACGAGCACTTCGATGAAGAACTGGTAGTCGAAACCGGCGATCATATGCCTGCCCCGTCTTCATTGTCCGAGGCGACGCCGAGATAGGCATCGATGACGCGCTGGTCGTTCCTGACCTCATCGGGCGTGGCGTCGGCGATCTTGCGGCCGTAGTCGAGAACGGCGATGCGATCGGACAGACCCATGACGACGCCGACATCGTGCTCGATCAACACCACCGTGGTGGCGAAACGATCGCGCGCGGCACGGACGAAAGCCGCCATCTCGCTCTTTTCGCTCGCTGTCATGCCGGCCATCGGCTCGTCGAGCAAAAGCAGGCGCGGCTCGGCCACCAGCGCGCGGGCCAGTTCGACACGCTTCTGCAGCCCGTAAGGCAAGGTGCCGACAAGACGGTCGCGAATGGCGGTGAGATGGAGGAATTCGAGGACCTGTTCGGCACGGCTGCGTGAATCGCGCTGCTCGCCACGCGAGCGGCCGATGCCGAGCACCTGGCCGGCAAAGTTGGAGCGAACCTTGTAGGCAAGGCCAGAGGCGACATTGTCGAGGACGCTGAGGCCCTTGAACAGTGCAAGGTTCTGGAAGGTTCTGGCGACGCCGAGATGGGCCAGCCGCTGCGTCGGGACCTGGGCATAGAAGGTACCGTCGAGCTGGACATGGCCACGATCCGGCCTGTAGACGCCGCTGATGACGTTGATCAGCGAGCTCTTGCCGGCGCCGTTAGGGCCGATGATGGCGCGGATCTCGCCTGGTAGAACCGACAGGTCGATATCGGCAAGTGCGACGACGCCGCCAAACGACAGGCTTATGCCCTGAAGCGCGAGCAAGGGAGAGGCGGCGTCGGCAACGGACCCTGCCGGCCTGGCGGCATCTTCGAACGACTGCTCCGACCGCAGGCCTGACGGCAAGCCGCGTGCAAAGACTTCCGGCGCATAGACCGAAGCGTCCATCACTCCGAGCGTATAACTGGGCAACGGCATTCCAATCGTCCTCGATTAGGCGCGCAAAATCCTATTGCCGCCCGACGGATCAGCGCGCCGGGCAAGCTTCATGTGTGCAGGCCGGCGCCTGTCCGGCGTGCCTATGGGGTGACTACTCCGCCGCCAGCGACGCCGCCGCCTCGGCATCTTCCAGTTCGCGAACGAGTGGGATGACATGCTTGCCGAAATACTCGACCTCTTCCTGGAAGTGCAGGAAACCGAGCAGGATGAGATCCGCACCCGCGCGCTTCAGGTCGACGACGCGTTGAGCGACCTGCCTGGGGGTGCCGATCAGGTTGGAGCGGAAGCCGTCATTGTACTGGACCAGGTCGTCGAAGGACGATTTCGCCCAATTGCCCTCACCTTCCGGCGAGGCCTTACCGGCGTTCTTGACCTCATGGCCGAAAGCATTGACAGCCTCGGGATTGGCCTTGGCGATGATTTCGGCGAGCACTGCTCTCGCCTCGTCCTCGGTCTCGCGAACGACGGCGAAAGCGTTGACGCCAACCTTGACGGAATGGTTGTTGGCCTTCGCCTTGATCCTGATATCGTCGACCTGCTTGGCGATTTCGGCCGGCGTGTTGCCGTTGGTGAAGTACCAGTCCGAGACGCGCGATGCCATGTCGCGCGCGGCGCGCGACGAGCCGCCCTGGAAGATTTCGGGCAGCGGCTTCGGCGGCTTCGGCTTCAGCGAATATTCGTTGAAGCGGTAGAAATCACCACGGAAGGTGAAGCTGTCTTCAGTCCATATTCCGCGCAGCGCACGAATGAATTCTTCCGAGCGGCGGTAGCGCTCGTCATGGTCGAGCCAATGCTCGCCAATGGCGTGGAACTCGCCGCGGAACCAGCCGGAGACAAGATTGATCGCGACGCGGCCGTTGGTCAGGTAGCTGATGGTGGCGATCT
This sequence comes from Mesorhizobium sp. WSM4809, assembly GCF_055811655.1. Taxonomy (NCBI): domain Bacteria; kingdom Pseudomonadati; phylum Pseudomonadota; class Alphaproteobacteria; order Hyphomicrobiales; family Phyllobacteriaceae; genus Mesorhizobium; species Mesorhizobium sp. WSM4809. Next base: position 33,757 of record NZ_JBVVQW010000004.1, on the reverse strand, counting down.
GCTTGGCCGCCAGCGCGGGGTTCCATGGCCCGGGCAGGATCGCGGCGATGACCTTGAGCGTGGTGGTCGCCGCCAGCAGATCATGGCTGAACGCCACCGATTCATGCTGTTCGTCGGCGCCGTAGCCGGCGGTGAAACGGATCTGGCTGAGCGCGTAGTCGAAGCCGGACCTCTCGGCGATCTGCGCCAGCTTGCGGTTATACTCGGCCGAATGGTTGGTGCGCTGCTCGATGTTGGAGATCACCAGGCCGCCCGAAACATTCGGCACCCAGTAGGCAAACTTGATCGCGTCGGTCTCTGCGTGTGCCATGAAATGTCTCCCATTCAGGCCGTGTCATTGATCGATCCGGCCGCAGCCGGACTTCGCCGATATTTATTATGTTTATAGAATATATATACAAAGAAGGATTTTCCGTTTTTAGGGCACTCTTGGGACGGAAATACCAATTTTCGCTGCCGAACCCGGCCTGCAGATGTCAGCCCGCAAGAGGTCCATGCGCGGCATGGGCGCCGATCGCCTGCGCTGACGGCAGCGTAACCAGCAGCTTGGCAATTTCCCCCGCGACCGCACGGGCATGGCGGGCGACTTCCGGAAGACCCATGAGCTCGCCGAAAGTGCCTCTTGCCAGCGGGCCGGCGACCAGGAGTGTCGCAACCGCCTCACCGTCCGAGCCGATTGCGCGGCTGTCGAGACTTGTCTCGATGCCAAGTCCATATTGGTCCGTCCTGATCAAGCCGGCTTCCGCCAGCGAGCTCAGCGCCGGGTTCAGCTGTAATGCCTGCCCATGAGCCGGACCCGTAGTGTTGATGACGGCATCGAAGCGCGTCGTCTCGATCCGTGTCTGCCCGCGCCGTTGAAAGCTGACAGCCAGGCTGCCGTCCTCATCGTTCGACGCGACAAGCCTGGCGGCAATGGTGTCGAATGTTCCGGCCGCATGACGCCGGTCGAGCACCGCCGCCACCTGCGGAGCGATCCTGAAGCGATGCACGTCCCAGAACACGCGCAGCCGGCGGACCAGCCTTGTCCGCTCCGGCGGGGCAAGTGCGGCCCACAGCACCGGCCCCTGCAGGCGCAGCTGGTCGAAGACCGACTGCCAGTTGACATTGGCCGCTCTCGCAGCTGTCAGCGTCGCCCGAATGGCCCTGAGCAGGCCGAGCGCCGTCGTGGCCGGCTCGAATGCAAAATCGCCAAAGGGCTCGCCCCTGACATCGGGGTGTCCGCGCGAGCGTAAGCCGCGGCGCGACAGCGCCAGGATGCGACCGCGATGGCCACGACGGTCGAGTTCGGCGACCATGTCGGCAGAGGTCAGCCCGGAGCCGACGATCAGCACCGACGCCTCCGGACCGATCCCGGCAAGCGCCGCTGGTGCGTACGGGTCGGCGATGAAACCCGGTGCTTCCGACAGGTGGACCAGCGCGGCTGGAATCGCGGGCTGTGGGTGCGTCGCTGCCAGGACGACGATATCGGCAGCGACCAACCCACTGGACGTATGCACGGTCCAGCCCGCGCCACTGGCATCGCGCGTCACGCGCATGGCGGGACCTTCGACATGACGGACAAGGCCGGAACCAAGATACGGCGCCAGATGCTTGGCGACGTAGCGACCGAACACGCGTCGGCGCGGAAAAGCGTCGCCGTTCTTCCAGATGGCGTCCGGGTCGCGTTCGAGTTCTCCGCTGCCAGTCAACCAGCGTGCAAAATGCTGCGGGTCGTCGGGAGCCATGCTCATCCTGGCTGCGGGGACATTGACCCGATGAGACGGTTCCTCGCTGGAATAGGCAAGGCCACCGCCAAGAACCGGCCGTGGCTCGACCACGGAAATGGAAATCCGCTCCGGCCGAGGCATTTGCGCCAGGTGCCACGCCACCGCGGCGCCGGAAAAGCCGCCGCCAATAATGGCGACGCGCAACCGCGAGGACGCAGGAAGCAAGTTCACGAGGCGCTGGCGAGCGACTTCGGCCGGTGGTCGCCGGCGATGGTTTCGCCGAACGGACCGGTGTTTACGGACGAGCCGGCTGCTTTGACCGGATGGTCGGTCGGCAGTTTCGGCAGCACCAGCTCACCGAAGCGATAGGCTTCTTCGAGATGCGGATAGCCGGAAAGGATGAAAGTATCGATACCGAGGCGCCGGTACTCGTCGATGCGCTCGGCGATCGTGTCGGGATCGCCGACAAGTGCGGTCCCTGCGCCGCCGCGCACCAGGCCGACGCCGGCCCAGAGGTTGGGGGCGATCTCGAGCTTGGCGCGATTGCCGCCATGCAATGCGCTCATCCGCGCCTGGCCGACCGAATCCATGCGGGCAAAGACCTTCTGCGCCGAGGCGATCGTCGCATCGTCGAGCCGGCTGATCAGCCTGTCGGCCGCGGCCCAAGCCTCCTCGGTGGTTTCGCGGACGATGACATGCAGCCTAATGCCGAAGGAGAGCTTGCGGCCAGCCTTCTGCGCCAGTTCACGCATGCCGTCCAGCTTGCGCTCGACATCGGCTGGCGGCTCGCCCCAGGTCAAATATTTGTCGATCTCCTGCGCTGCCACAGTCGACCCGGCATCGGACGAGCCGCCGAAGTAGAGCGGGGGATAGGGCGTCTGCACCGGCGGAAACAGCAGCCTTCCATCCTCGATGCGGAAATGCTTGCCCTCATGCTCGACCGTCTCGCCGCTCAGCACCCGCTTGTAGATCCGAAGGAATTCCTGCGTCACCTCGTAGCGCTCGGCATGCGACAGGAAAATGCCGTCGCCCTTGTTCTCCAGCGGATCGCCGCCGGTGACGACGTTGATCAGCAGGCGGCCATTGGAGATGCGATCCAGCGTCGCAGTCATGCGCGCGGCCAGCGTTGGCGACTGCAAACCGGGCCGCACGGCGACAAGGAAACGCAAGCGTTCGGTCATCGGCACAAGAGCCGATGCGATCACCCAGGAATCCTCGCACGAGCGGCCGGTCGGCAACAGCACGCCATAGTAGCCGAGCGTGTCGGCCGCCTTCGCCACTTGAGTCAGATACGGCAGATCGACCGATCTGCCGCCCTCGGCCGTGCCAAGATAACGGCTGTCGCCATGCGTCGGCAGAAACCAGAGCACCTTGATGCGGTCCGGCACGACCCGGCTCATGGCCTCTCTCCCGCTGCCTGACGAAGGCGGCCGGATATGCCTGCTTTGGTGAGTAGCTGATGCGAAAGAGTGGGCATGGCGTGGTCCTGTCCGGGTGGAAACCAGATCGCCAGTGCAGATTGCTTATTCCACAAACTCTGTAGAGTTAGTTTATTCCAATTCTGCCGCCGCTATTAGAATTTCTCTCTCTGGAAGAAAAGGAGGCCGGCCCGAATACACCGGGCCGGCCTCCTCGTATCAGAACGCTGGTTCGACCGCGTTGACGTTGTCCTTGGTGACGACGGTCAGCGGGATGGGCAGCCGGTCCTTGACCTGCTTGCCGTCGATGATCTCGGCCATCGTGTTGATCGCCAGGCGGCCATCCTCGACGGGGGACTGGACGATGGTCGAGTACATTTCATTGGTGCGGATCGATTCGAACGCATCCTTCTGGCCATTGATGCCGACGATCGGCGGTGCGGCCTTGGAGGGGTTGGCCTCCTTCCATGCGTCGATGAAGCCGCGGGCCATCGTGTCGTCATTGGCGTAGACGCCGCTGATCTGGTCGCCGAAGCGTGTGATCAGATCGCGGCTGACCACCAGTGCCTTTTGCTGGTCGAAGTCGGCGTTGACCGTGTCGAGCACCTTGATGTCGGCATTGGTTTCCTTCAGACGGTCGGTGAAGCCGCTGACGCGTCCGATCGTGGTGCCGTTGCCGGCCTGGCCGGCGATGATGACGACGGAGCCCTTGCCGCCGAGCGCCTTGCTCAGCGAGTCCGCCGCCAGCTTGCCTTCCTCGTAGACGTCAGGCCCGGTGAACGACTTGATGAACGGCTTGGCATCGTCGCTCATCGGTGAATTGATGAGGATCGCCGGGATGTTCGCCTGCTGCGCGCGCGCCAGCCCCGGTATGTATGCCTGCGGGTCGAGCGGCCACAGGATGATGCCGTCGACCTTGCGCGCAACGCAGGTGTTGAGCTGCTCGGTGCCTTTCTGGACATCAAAATCCTGGCTGAGGCTCAGGATCTCGATGCCGAGTTCCGCGGCGCGCGCCTGAAGCGCCTTGTTGGCCGGCGTCGCGTAGGCATGCGAATCCGCTGCCGTCACGTAGCAGACCGTCTTGGCGCTGGCCCAGCCCGTCGATGCCAGCACAGCCGCCACGGCGGCGACGTGAAGCATGCTTTTCTTGCCAATCATGTGTTTCCTCCCAATCATGTGGTTCCTCCTTGCGTGATTGGATTGTCGCGAACGAGCGCCGGGCGCGTGCCCGGAGCCCTCCCCTTGGTGGTAACGGCCCGATCGAGCACGACGAGCAGGATCAGGATAAGCCCGGACACGACCTGCTGGACGTATGCGGGAACGGACTGGAACTCCATCGCGATGGTCAGCGAACCGATCGTCAGCACGCCGCCGAGCGTGCCGAGCGCAGATCCCCTGCCGCCTTCGAGACGAGTCCCGCCGACAACGACCGCGGCAATGACGGCAACCGTCAGTTCCGAGCCGAAGACAGGCGAGCCGGTGTTGGTGACGAGGCTCTGGAGAACCCCCGCCAGGCCGGCAAGCGTGCCGGCAAAGACAAAGCCGAGAAAAACGATACGGTCCGAGGCGATACCGCTTTCCTTGGCAGCCGCCGGGTTGGATCCCACCGCAAAGACGTTGCGCCCAGGTATGGTGCGCGTCAGCCAGAAATGCAGCAGCACGATCAGGGCGATGAACAGCGCGCTGCGGAGGGTGAAGACATCGAGATAGATCTTGGCCAGCGCCAGGGAGAGCATGATGTCGGTTCCGGTCACCGGCTGGCTGTTGGTGATCCAGTGCGCGAGCGAGCGGAAGATGAGCATCGTCGCGAGCGTCAGCACGAGCGAATTCACCTTCAGGCCGACGACCAGCATGCCGTTGACGGCGCCTGCCAGGGTACCGACCAGGATGCCGACGATCCCGGCAGGCAGGATGCCGATCTCTCGCTGCAGGATGACCGATACGATGCCGGCCAGGGCAAACACCGCGCCACCGGAGAGGTCGATCTGGCCCGATATCAAAAGCACCGTCAGGCCGATCGCGATCAGGCCGATTGTCGCCGCCCGGTCGAGGCCGAGGCCGAGGGTCGATGCCGAGAGGTAGCCGGGGACCACCAGCGCGGAAATGACGAGCGTCAGACCGAGAATGACGATGACGCGATACTGCGAGACAAGCGAAAGAAAACGCATCACGACACGCCCCGCTTGCGCAGCGCCGCATCCATGCCAACGGCGCCGACGATCAGGATGCCGAGCACGAAACCCTGGATCGGCGTGCGCACACCGTCGAGCACCATGACGTTGGTCAGCAGTTGCACGAAGATGAGGCCGGCGATGGCCCGTGGCACCGATCCGAAGCCGCCGACGATCGACACGCCGCCGACCACCACCGCCGTGATGGCACTGAATTCGTAGCCGCCGCCGATGAGCGGCCGCGCGCTCTGCAGCGTCAGCCCGAGCAGGCCGCCGCTGATGCCGGAAGCGAGTGCTGTGATCACGAAGGCGCCAGCCTTCACGGCCTGCACCGGAACCGCACTTGCCTCGGCGGCGCTGTAATTGCCGCCGGTGGCAAGCGTCCATCTGCCCCAGAAGGAGCGGGACAGCACGAAATGGCCGACAAGGGCGATGACCAGGAAGATCAGCACCACGACCGGCATGCCGAACAGCCGGCCCTTGGCGAACTCGGCGGAAGCGGGATTGCTGCCATAGACGATGACGCCGCCGACAGCCGCCTGGACGATGCCCAGTCCGATCGTGCCGATGCCGAGCGTGGCGATGATGGGGTTGATGCCGACATAGCCGACCAAGACGCCGTTGAGCAGGCCTATGAGGCCGGCAAGGCCGACGGCCAGGACGAATGCGGGCAGCGGCCCGATCATCGGCTGCAGCCCGAGCGACAGGATGGCGCCGCAGGCGATGGTGGCCGGCACCGAGAGGTCGGCCAGGCCGCCGACCACGAGCACGAAGGTCATGCCGACGACGACGATGCCGACGATGGACATCGAGGTCAGGACGTTGAGCAAATTGCCTGATGTGAAGAAGGCGGGGCTGACGAAGGAGCCGTAGAGCATCACGGCGAGGATAGCGAAGGCGAGCCCCGCCTTCGACAGGACATCGACAAGCCTGCTGCCGCGCGTAAAGCGGTCATTGCGGTTCACACCGCCGATCTCCATGGCCGCTTCGGTCACGCCATCTCCTCCCCCGTGGCCAGCGCCATGATGCGCTCCTCGCTCAATTCGCTGCGCAGGAGAGGCTCGGAGGCATAGCCATCGCGCATCACCACCACGCGGTCGCAGACACCGAGGATTTCGGGCAGCTCCGACGAGATCATCACGACCGCCATGCCGCCGGCGACGAGTTGGCCGATGATGTGGTGGATCTCGGCCTTGGCGCCGACGTCGACACCCCGCGTCGGCTCGTCGAGGATCAAGGCCGAAGGTTTGGCGGCAAGCCATTTGGCGATGACCACCTTCTGCTGGTTACCGCCCGACAGCAGGCTGATGCGCCGTTCGCCGTCGGGCGGTGAAATTGAAAACTGCTTGACCGAGTCCGCGGCAAGCGCGTGATCGGCGCTGCGGCTGATGCGTCCGAAACGGCTCAGGCGGCGCAATATGGGCAGGCTGATGTTTTCCCGGATCGACATTCCAGGCACGACGCCGTCGCCCTTGCGATCTTCCGGAACATAGGCAATGCCTGCCCTGACCGCCTGGGATGGCGAGTTGATCGAGACCTCGCGTCCGTTGACGCTGACTGTGCCTTCGACAAGCCGCGACAGGCCGAAGATCGCGCGGGCGACCTCGGTGCGGCCAGCGCCCACCAGCCCGGTCAAGCCCAGTATCTCGCCGGCGCGTACATCGAAGCTGACATCGCGGAAGCGCGCCGTCGCTGATGCGTTCGACGCGCAGCACCGACTTGCCGATCTCGGCCGGGCTTTTCGGGAAGACATTGCTGACTTCGCGACCGACCATCAGCCTGATCATGTGAGCGGCATTTATGCCTTCGATCGGCCGCGTCTCGATCATTGAGCCGTCGCGCAGCACAGTCACCTCGTCGGCGATTTCGAGCACCTCCTTCAGTCGGTGGCTGATGTAGATGATGGCGATGCCGTCATCGCGCATCTTGCGCAGGATCCGGAACAACGCCGCCGTCTCATGCTCGCTGAGGCTCGATGTCGGTTCGTCCAGGACGATGATCCTGGGCTGCGCCGCGTAGGCCTTGGCGATCTCGACGAGCTGCTGCTGGCTGATCGACAGGTTGCCGAGCCGTTCACGCGGGTTGATGGCCGCTCCGAGCTCATCGAGGACGGCGGCTGCCGCCCGGATCATCTCGCCCTTGCGCAGAAAGGTCCACTTGCCCGGCATGCGGCCGAGATAGACGTTTTCGGCGACGCTCAGGTCGGGGACCAGATTGATTTCCTGATGCACCATGCGGATGCCCAGCGCCTGGGCGTCGGCGGGCCGGCGCATGCGCACTTCGGCGCCGCCGACCCTGATTGTGCCGCTGGTGGGTGCGTAGGACCCGTTGAGTACTTTCATGAGCGTCGATTTGCCGTCGCCGTTCTCACCCACGACCGCATGAACGGTGCCGAATTTGACGGCGAAATTGACGTTGGACAGAGCCTTCACGCCCGGGAACGTCTTGCTGATGCCTCGCATGTCCAAGGCGCAATCGGCGACGACAGTCATATCTGGCTAGGTTCCTCCTGGCGGCTGGCCGATCGTCCTCGGTATCGGCCATCGATATGTTAGTATAATAGTCGCTCAACACAGCTCGACCCCTCTTCGAACTGGCTTGAACGTCCGGGCTTTTGAACACGCGACTCAGTCAAGGCTCTCGGTTGCGGTTGAATTTCTCACCGCGGATGATGACTATTGCACTAATATAATAGTTCTGGCAAGGTGGATTCCGGCGGTCGTTATGAACATCGTGTCCACCGACACCCGACCGCTTCCATTGGATGCGTTCCGATTGACATTCTAGTATTATCTGGCCATTTCTGGTGAACGAAGACACGGATTTGCAATGGACCTGGATCCTTCGACGCTCAATCGGGCTCTTCCGCTCCGCGATCAGATCTACCACAAGATCCGCAACCTGATCGTCGTCGGGCAGCTGAAGCCGGGAGAGGTCATCAACGAAGTCGCCATCGCGGAGGCCCTGGGGGTGTCGCGCACCCCGGTGCGCGAAGCGGTCAAGCGCATCAGCGACGAGGGCCTGGTCAAGATCTTGGCACAGACCGGCACCTATGTCGCTCCGATCAGCCGGGCCGACCTGGAAGAAGCCTATGTCATTCGGCGGGCACTGGAGATGGAGAGCGCCCGACGCGCGGCCGCCAAGTTCACAGCGGCGGCCAGCGAATTGCTGGAAGACAACATGGCGGCGCACCGGCTTGCCATATCCCGCGGCAGATATGCCACCGCGATACAGCTCGACGATGTCTTCCACCGCACCATAGCCGAGATCTGCGACCTGCCGATGATCTGGAGAGCCGTCGACATCTCGAAGGCACAGATGGATCGCGGACGCTATCTCGCCATCCCAAGACCGGGCTATGGAGAACAGACGATCGAGCAGCACGAGGCCATTTTCGACGCGCTGAAGCGCCACGACGCCGAGGGGGCGGCAAGGGCCATGGAACATCATCTCGAGACGTCGTTCCGCAACACGCTCGAAGTCGCCGCCGACCTTCTCGACTGAAGCCCCTGCGAGCCACCGGCATGCAAAGAATGGGACTATGTATCGGCGTGAAAGCCGAGGCGATCGCGGACTACAAGCGCGTCCACGCCGCCGTCTGGCCCGAAGTGCTCGACGTCATCAGCCGCGCCAACATCCGCAACTATTCGATCTTCCTGCGCGAACCGGAGAACCTTCTGTTCGCCTGCTGGGAGTATCACGGCAGCGACTTCGCCAGGGATGCGGCGCGGATGAGCGAGTCGCCGGCGATGCGCAAATGGTGGGAGCTGTGCGACCCCATGCAGACGCCACTGCCGACGCGCGCCGACAGCGAATGGTGGGCGGCGATGGAAGAGGTCTTCCATCTCGACTGACCGTGTCCCGGCCGGGCGGCGATCCGTTGTTTCATCCAGCCGTTTGCCGCCCTCAAACTGCGCCGCAAGGCGCACTCATCGCACGCCACTCACCTGACCGATCCGCCGCAACGCCCTGCAGTCCAGGCCTTTCGCAACCGCACCTTGACCACTGACATTCTATTATATTAGTATTCCAAATCACTTTTGCCTCTCGACGCTCCTTGTCGGGGAGAGCTTTTTCAGAGTTTGGGTCATGGCACGGTTCATCAAGCTGTCGGATACCGACAACATTCTTCTGGCAGTCGATCCGTTGAAGATCGGCGACAAGGCCGGGGACGTGGCAGCGAAGGCGCGCATACCGCGCGGGCATAAGATGGCGCTGTGCGACATCGGCTCGGACGACCCGATCGTGAAATACGGCCAGACCATTGGCTTTGCGCGGGAACCCATCGTCGCCGGCGACTGGGTTCACGAGCACAATGTGTATCTGCGCAATTTCGAACGCGACTACGTCTTCGGCACCAATACCAGGCAAACCGAGATCGTTGCCGAGGCCGAGCGGGCCACCTTCATGGGTTACCGCCGGCCGAGCGGCAAGGTCGGCACGCGCAACTTCATCGCCGTCCTGACGTCAGTGAATTGCTCTGCCAGCGTCGCCCGGTTCATCACCGACGAGGTCAACCGGTCTGGCATCCTGCGCGACTATCCCAATATCGACGGCATCATCGCACTCGTCCACGGCACCGGCTGCGGCATCGACACCAAGGGTCCCGCTTACGACCTGCTGAAGCGCACGCAATGGGGCTTTGCCACGAACCCCAATGTCGGCGGCGTGCTGATGGTCGGGCTCGGCTGCGAAGCGTTCCAGATTCCGCGCTGGATGCAGTCGTACAACATCGAGGAGAGCACGATTTTCCGCACGATGACGATCCAGGAAACCGGCGGCACGCGAAAGACAGTCGAGGCCGGCGTTAAGGCGATCGTCGACATGCTGCCTACGGTGAACGCCGCCGAAAGGACGCCGCAACCAGCCTCCGAACTGGTGCTAGCACTGCAATGCGGCGGATCGGACGGCTACTCCGGCATCAGCGCCAATCCGGCACTGGGTGCTGCGGTGGACCTGCTTGTCGGGCAAGGCGGCACGGCCGTGCTCTCGGAGACGCCCGAAATCTATGGCGCCGAACATCTTCTCGCCTTGCGCGCCGAGAGCCGCGCGGTGGGTGAAAAGCTGATCGAGCGCATCCGCTGGTGGGAGGATTATACCGCCAGGCACGACATGGAGATGAACAACAACCCTTCGCCCGGCAACAAGCTGGGTGGGCTGACGACCATCCTGGAGAAATCGCTCGGCGCCTCCGCCAAGGGCGGCACCACCAATCTGCGCGCAGTGCTGGAATATGCCGAGCCGATCAACGAGCGCGGCCTCGTCTTCATGGATACGCCTGGCTACGATCCGGTCTCGGCCACCGGGCAGGTCGCCGGCGGCGCCAACATATTGTGCTTCACCACCGGCCGCGGTTCGGCCTTCGGCTGCAAGCCGACGCCCTCGATCAAGCTTGCCTCCAACACCTTTATCTTCGAGCAGATGCGCGAGGACATGGACATCAATTGCGGAGACATACTGGACGGCGTCTCGCTGGCCGAGAAGGGCCGGGAAATCTTCGCCGAGATCCTGCGCGTCGCATCCGGCGGGCGCACCAGGTCGGAAGCGCTCGGCTATGGCGACAACGAGTTCGTGCCATGGAGCCTTGGCGCAACCATGTAGCGATATCGCCCGCCTGCGCAGGCCGGCCTTTATCCCGGAAGTAGCTCAAACGGAAAGAACCGCTCGACATGAACAGGATCGATCTTGACGGCCAGCACGCTGTGGTCACCGGCGGCGCCCAGGGCCTCGGCTTTGCGATGGCCAGACGTTTCGTCGCCTCCGGCGCGACGGTAACCTTGTGGGATCTCGATGAGGCCCGCCTCGAAACCGCCAAGAAGGAACTCGGCAGCGCCGCCACGACGGAGACCGTGGACGTCGCCGATTGGGCGTCGGTGGACGCGGCGCGCGCCAGGACCGAAGAGCTGGCCGGCAAGATTTCCATTCTGGTCAATTCCGCCGGAATTGCCGGCCCGGCCGCCCCGCTCGACGTCTACGACATCGAGACGTGGAAGAAGGTCATCGACGTCAACGTAAACGGTACGTTCTACGTCAATCGCGCCGTGGTTCCCGGAATGAAGGAGCGCAATTACGGACGGATCGTCAACATCGCTTCGGTGGCCGGCAAGGAAGGCAACCCCAACGCCTCCGCCTATTCAGCCTCGAAGGCGGCGGTCATCGGCTTGACCAAGTCGCTCGGCAAGGAACTGGCGCAGTACGACATCGCCGTGAACTGCATCTCGCCGGCCACGGCACAGACGCGCATCCTCGAACAACTGACGCCGGAGCACATCGAATATATGCGCTCGCGCATTCCGCGCGGCCGCCTGCTGGAGGTTGACGAAGCCGCGGCGATGGTCGCCTGGCTCGTCTCCAAGGAGAACAGCTTTACAACCGCCTCCACGTTCGACCTGTCGGGTGGACGGACGACCTACTGAAAGGCAGTTGCCGTTCAGCCAGGCAACCGACCCAGACCAATCGCAAAGCGCTCCACCATTGCGAGGCCAGGCTCGCCTGGCCGCATCGCCGGAGCCCGGTCATGTACCGGGATGCCGGCGCGGGCGCCGAACAGCCGCTTGCCGTAACAGACCAGGCTCTCGATGCCTTGCATGACGAACACGGCAGCCGGCAATATTCTTGCATATTCAGCCTCGGCCGTGACTTCGTCTCCGGCGCGGAACGCATGATAGGCGCGCACGGCATAGTCGGCGCAATCCGGCGCCAGGATCATGCCGCGGCAACCGATGCGGAAATTGTCGATCAGTTCCAGGCCGCCGCGTCCGTTGAAAACCGGTATCCGGCCTTCGGTGCGCTCGATCAGCCCGGCGATGTCGGTGACCGGACCTTCGCCCTTGATCAGCCTTATGTTGGGATGCAGCGTGACGAGTTCGCGGATTTCGTCCGATGACAGGCCGCGCCCGAAAAACGCCGGCGCGTTCTGGATCGCCACCGGCAGGTCGGTCGCCTCGGCGACGCGGCCGAAGAACTTGATGTATTCCGGCGCACCATAGGATCCGGCTGGCGGCGGCTGCAGGATCACCCAATCCGCTCCGACGCTTTCGGCATGGCGAACCTGCGCCACCTGCTCAGCCACAGAAGAACCGAAGATGGTGAAGGCGAGCGGCACTTTTCCTGCGGTGTCTTCCGCCGTCCAGTCCATGATCGTCCGACGCTCGGCCTCGGTCAGCTTGGCGACTTCCGTTGCCAGGCCGAGCGCCGCCATGCCGTGCACGCCGGTCGCGAGGCAGATCTCGACCTGCCGACGCATCGCCGCGCGGTCCAGCTGTTCGTTCACGTCAAAGAGCGCGTAGAGAATGGCGTGAATGCCGTGGAAATCGAAAGGCCGGAAATTAGGCATGCTGGTCGGCCTCAATGGCTTTCGCGCGGGATGGCGTGGCCACGGCTTCCGACGAGAAAGTCGAGGTCGGCGCCACGATCCGCCTGCAGGACATGGTCGACGTAAAGCCCCTGATAGCCGCCGCGCATCGCCGGGACGGGCGGTAGCCAGGATTCACGACGCCGCGCCAACTCCTGTTCCGACACGTCGAGATGCAGCTTCCTCGCTTCGACATCGAGCTCGATGAAGTCGCCGCTCCTGACCAGCGCCAGCGGGCCGCCGATAGCGGCTTCGGGTGCGGCATGCAGAACGACAGTGCCGAAGGCGGTACCGGACATGCGGGCGTCGGAGATGCGGATCATATCGCGGACGCCTTGCTTCAGCAGCTTCCGAGGCAGCGCCATGTTGCCGACTTCGGCCATGCCAGGATAGCCTTTCGGCCCGCAATTCTTCAGCACCATGATCGACGCATCGTCGATGTCCAGCAAGGGATCGTCGACGCGCGCCTTGTAGTCGTCGATGTCCTCGAAGACGACGGCGCGGCCGCGATGCTTCATCAGCGCTGGCGAGGCGGCGGACGGCTTGATAATGGCGCCGTCGGGCGCCAGATTGCCGCGCAGCACCGCGATGCCGCCGTGCGATGTCAGCGCCTTGTCGCGCGGGCGGATCACCTCCGGATTGTAGTTTTGGGCGTCAGTGATGTTCTCGCACACGCTCTTGCCGGTGACGGTCAGCGCGTCGAGATCAAGCAGATCGGCCATCTCCTTCATGACGGCCGGAATGCCACCGGCGTAGCAGAAATCCTCCATCAGGAAACGGCCGGACGGCATCAGGTCGAGGATGGTCGGCACATCGCGGCCATATCTGTCCCAATCGTCCAGCGTCAGCTCGGTGCCGACGCGGCCGGCGATTGCCAGCAGATGCACGACCGCATTGGTCGAGCCGCCGATCGCGCCATTGATGCGGATCGCGTTGGCGAAGGCTTGTCTGGTGAGGATAGCCGACAGGCGCAGATCCTCATTGACCATCTCGACGATGCGCCGTCCGGTCATGCGGGCGATGCGGCTGCGGCGTGCATCGACTGCCGGATAGGCGGCGTTGCCCGGCAGCGCCAGGCCGAGCGCCTCGACCATCGAGGCCATGGTCGAGGCCGTGCCCATGGTCATGCAGTGACCGGGTGAGCGCGACATGGCGCTCTCGGCATTGGCGAAATCCTGCTCGCTCATCACGCCGGCGCGAACGTCTTCCGAAAACTTCCACACATCGGTGCCGGAACCGATCTCCCGGCCCTGGAAGCGGCCATTGAGCATCGGACCGCCTGAGATGACGATCGACGGCAGGTCGCAGGAAGCCGCGCCCATGACCAGCGACGGCGTGGTCTTGTCGCAGCCGGCCATCAGCACAACGCCATCCATGGGATTGCCGCGGATTGCCTCCTCGACATCCATCGAGGCGAGGTTGCGAAACAGCATCGCCGTCGGCCGCAGATTGGACTCGCCGCAAGAGAAGACCGGGAATTCGAGCGGCAGGCCGCCGGCTTCCAGCACGCCCGCCTTGATATGCTCGATCAGGCCGCGGAAATGCACGTGGCAAGGCGTGAATTCGGAGAATGTGTTGCAGATGCCGATCACCGGGCGGCCGTCGAAAGCATCATCGGGCAGGCCGTTGTTCTTCATCCAGCTGCGGTGGATGAAGGCATCCTTGCCCAGCCCGCCGAACCACTGCTGCGATCGTCTCTTGGTCATGGTCTTTCCGGCGTTCAGGCGGGATGCTGGAGCTGGCTCAGTCCACCGTCGACGACGAGCGTGGCCGCGTTCATGAACGGGCACTCGTCGGAAATCATGAACACCGCGGCAAGCGCGATCTCGTGCGCCGTGGCGATGCGGCCGCCGGGGTGCAGTGCCATGGTGTTGGCGCGTGCTGTGGCCGGGTCGGCAAAGCTGTTCCAGTAATCGATCGCCTTCTGCGTCTCGACATAGCCCGGCGCCAGCGCGTTCACGCGCACGCCTTGCGCCGCATATTCGAGTGCCAGCGATTTGGTCAGGCCGAGCAGCGCGTGCTTGGCGATCGGATAGGGGAAGGTATGCGGGATGATGGTGAAGCTGTGCGTCGAGGCGATGTTGAGGATGGCGCCGCCGCCGCTCGCGATCATGCCCGGCAGCACCGCCTTGCTGCAGTTCCAGGCTCCCTTGACGTTGACGTCGAAGTTGCGGTTCCACTCTTCCTCGGTCGCCTCGAGCGGCGTCGAGAACACATTGACCCCGGCATTGTTGATCAGCGCGTTGATCGGGCCGATCTCGGCAGCCGCTTGGCTGACGGCAGCCGCAATCCCGGCGCTGTCGCTTATGTCGGCCGCAACATGTCCGACATGGCCTTGCGGTGCGGCAAGGCCGGCGACTGCCTTGTCCAGCAGTGCGGCATCGCGGTCGACCAGGAACAGTTTTGCGCCTTCGGCCAAACAGGCTTCGGCGATGGCAAGCCCGATGCCTTGCGCTGCACCCGTCAGGAAGATGCGTTTGCCGGAAAGGCGCTCAGCCATTTTTGTTCCTCCAGCCTATCGCCGACCCAGTGCCGATGAGCGCAGATTGTCGAGCAGCACGGCCAGCAGCAAAATAACGCCGCGCACGATGTACTGGTAGAAGGCCGGGATGTTGAGCAGGTTCATGGCGTTTTCGGCGATTCCCATGATCAGCACGCCGACGATGACGCCCGACATGGTGGCGCGGCCGCCGGCAAGCGAAACGCCGCCGAGCACGCAGGCCGAAATGACCGAGAGTTCCAGCCCGACCGCCGCGTTGGGCTGGCCCGAGGTGATGCGCGACGCCAGCAGGATGCCGGCGATACCGCAGACGACGCCTTGCAGCGCAAAAATCCAGATGCGCGTCCGGTCGACATTGACGCCGGCAAGCCGCGAGGCCTCCGGATTGCCGCCGATGGCCAGCGTGTTCTTGCCGAAGACGGTCCGGTTGAGGACGAAGCCGAAGATGCAAAACAGGATGGCAAGCACCCAGACCGGCGTCGGTATGCCGAGCAGTTTCGAGAGCGCCAGCTGATAGAAATCCGGGCTGTTGATGCCGACGGCGCGGCCGTCGGACGCGATCAGCGCAAAGCCGCGCACGATCTGCATGGTGGCCAGCGTCGTGATCAGCGCGTTGATGCGAAATTTGGCGATGACAACGCCGTTGATGAAGCCGACGAAAGCGCCGCAGGCGATTGCCGCCAGCAGGCCAAGCAGGATCGAGCCGGTGTAATTCGAGGCCATCACAGCGACCATGCCGGCAAAGGCGACGATCGAACCGACCGACAGGTCGAAGTCGCGCGCGGCGAGGCAGAACATCATGGTGCAGGCGACGATACCGACGGTGACCACCGACTGCAGCAGGCCGAGCATGTTGCGGTCCGTAAGGAAGTTCGGCACCAGAGCCGACACCAGCGCGAAGGCGACGACAAAGATGACGACGAGGCCCTGTTCGCCGAGCAGGATTTTTTTCAACTGGTCGGTCATGCCAAAGTCCTCAGGATGCGATCGCGTCGGGGGTTTTCTGATCGGGCAGAGCGGCGGCCAGGATCGCCCTTTCGGCGAACTGGTCGCGGGTGAGTTCAGCGCTGACGCGGCCACCGCACATCACCAGAATACGGTCGCAGATGCCCATCACCTCCGGCAGTTCGGACGAGACCACGACGATCGCCATGCCGTCCTGCGCAAGCTGGTAGAGCAGTTCGTAGATTTCCGATTTGGCACCGACATCGATGCCGCGCGTCGGCTCGTCGACAATGAGCACCCGCACGCCCTGTTCGGACAGCCAGCGGCCGAGGATGACCTTCTGCTGGTTGCCGCCGGAGAGGTTGATGATGTCCTGCTTGCGCGACGGCGTGCGCACCTTCAGCTTCTTGATAAAGGTCTCGGCCGTGGCGATCTCGCTGGCGCGGTTGAGCACGCCGAAGCGTGTGTGATGGCGCCGCGACGAGATGTTGATGTTCTCCTCGACCGAGCGCCCCTGGATGATGCCGTCATGCTTGCGATCCTCCGAGCACAGCACGATGCCGGCCCGGATCGTGCCACGCGGATCGGTGGCGCGAACCAGCTTGCCGTCGACGGTGATGGTGCCGCCCGAACGCGGATCGGCGCCATAGACCAACCGCATCAGCTCCGAGCGCCCGGCGCCGATCAGGCCGAAGAAGCCGACGATCTCGCCTGCCCTTGCCTCGAAACTGGCCGGTGTCTGCAGTTTGGGGCCGCTGAGAGCGTCGACCTTCAGGCGGACATCGCCTGTTTTTCGTGCGCGAAAACCCCAGATATCCGAAATCTCGCGGCCGACCATCTCGGCGACGACCTGATCGCGGGTGACGCCTTTCAGCGACGCGTGGTGCGCCGCGAGCTTGCCGTCGCGCAGCACGGTCAGGCTGTCGCAGAGCCGGAACACCTCGTCGAGCCTGTGCGAGACGTAGATGATGACCTTGCCCTCGCTGCGCAGGCGATTGATCAGGGCAAACAGGATTTCGCTTTCGCGCGAGGACAGCGACGAGGTCGGTTCGTCCAGCGCGATAACGCGTGCGTCGAGCATGACCGCCTTGGCGATCTCGACCATCTGGCGTTCGCCGATCGACAGCGTCTTGACCTTGCGGCGCATGTCGATGTCGATACCGGCCGATTTCAGCTTGGCGCCGACGTCGTCCAGCATCCGGCGACCGGCGATGATGCCGGCGTTGGCGGGGAAACGACCTAGGCTGAGGTTTTCGGCAACGGTGAGTTCAGGAACGAGTTGCAGTTCCTGATGAATGACAATGACGCCATTGTCGAAGGCATCCCGGGTCGAGGTATAGGCCTGAACCCTGCCGTCAATGCGGATCTCACCCTGATCGGCATGCTGGTCGCCGGACAGGATCTTGATCAGGGTGGATTTGCCGGCGCCGTTCTCGCCCATCAGGCCATGCACGGCGCCTTTGTCGACGCCGAACGAAACGTCCGACAGCGCCTTGACGCCCGGATAGGTCTTGGTGACGTGCGAGAAGTCGAGAAAGGACACGAGCCGATCCTTTTGAGCCATGACAAACAGGCGGCGGGATGAGCCGCCGCCTGTTTGTACAGGGAGGATTATTCGATGCCGAGGCCCTGGCGGACCTTCTGGTAGTCGTCGCGCTTGGCGAGTGCACCCGAAGTCAGGATCAGCTTCTCCGGTTCCTTGTTGTTGGCAACCCAGTCATACATGTTGAGCGCCGTCTCGTAGCCATGACGCTTCGGCGAGATGATCACGGTGCCGACGAAGCCGGTGGCGGTCGGCTTCTTGAACTCGTTGATCGCGGAATCCGCGCCGCCAATGCCAACGCCGATCACGCTGTCAGCGGGGATGCCGACGCTTTCGGAAGCACGCACTGCGCCGAGCACCGCCTCGTCGTTGAGGCCGAAGGAGACCCACTTCTTGATGTCGGCATGGGCGTTGAGCACGACAGTCGCCGCATTGAGGGCAGCTTCCGTGTCGGTCTTGGCCTGCGGGGCGTCAAAAATGTTCTCGGCTGTGAAGCCGTTTGCCTTCAGCACCGAGATGGCGCCTTCGACGCGGTCAACCGCGGTCGGCAGTTGGTCATACGAGACGCGGATTGCGCCGACCTCGTCCGCCTTCCAGCCGCGCGCCTTCATTTCGTCGACGATCGCCTGGCCGACGGCTTCGCCGATCTTGGTGGCCGAAATGCCCATATGCGGCACGTCTTCCAGCGCCTTGCCGTCGGCGCCGACCAGACGGTCGTCGACAGTCATCAGCTTGAGATTGTTGGCGGCGGCCTTGGCGACGATGCCGGGGCCAAGCTTTACGTCCGGTGTGCAGACGATGAAACCCTGGGCGCCCTGGGCGCCGAGATTGTCGATCGCCGACATCAGCTTCTCACCGTCCTCGGCGCCGATCTTGACCAGGGTAAAGCCCTTCTCCTTGGCGGCCTGGTCGGCGAACTTCCATTCATCCTGGAACCACGGCTCCTCGGGCTGTTTGACGATGAAACCGATTTTGGTGTCCTGAGCATATGCAGCGATGGTCGTGACGGACAGCACGGCAAGCGCGCCCGCGACGAGCGCGGTCTTCAAAAGTCGCATGATTACCTCCCAGCGATAGACCGGGCGCTCAGCCCGGATGCCGGAGTCTCTAATCGCTTTTATCATACTCGTCAATTGATCTGGTATGATAATTAATGTACATGCTCTGACCAGCGATCGCTAGCGCAATCGATCCGCATCCGTTAAGGGCGGACCGGTTGTGCGAAACCAGCGGTTCGCCGCCTTGGAGGAGGGCTGAGGTGACCGAGATTCTGAAAAAAGCCCCGGGAGATACGACCACTCGCCGCCCGCGCGTGATGCCGGATGTGACCAAGGCGATAGCCTCTGACATCTTCTCCGGGCGCTATCCGGCCGGCTCCTCCTTGCCGACCGAAAACGAGCTCGGCGTCGAGTATGGGGTCAGCCGCACCGTGATCCGCGAAGCCCTGAAGGTGCTGGCCGCCAAAGGGCTGGTGCTGTCGCGGCCACGCATCGGCACGATCGTCTGCAACGAGGACGACTGGAACATCATCGACCCGCAGGTGCTCGCCTGGCACGCGCCGCACGCGCTGGACGACAAGCTCTTCGACGCCATCCTCGAAACGCGCCGCGCCATCGAACCGCTGGTCGCAGAACTCGCCGCCACCCGCGCGACGCTGCAGGAAATCGCCGACCTCGAAGCGGCATGGCGAGGCATGGCCGGCGCCGGCGAGGATCTCGCCGCCTTCTCGCGCAGCGACATCGCCTTCCACCAGATCGTCTATGCCGCGAGCCACAACCCGATCTTTCGCCAGATCGGCAATCTCATCGACACCGGGCTCAAATTCTCGCTCGAGGCGACGGCGGTGATTTCGCTCGACCGGCGCATGGAGGCCGTGGCGGCGCACCTCGAGGTGGTCGAGGCGCTGCGCATGCGCAATGCCGAGGCGGCACGCGGGGCGGCAAACAAGATCCTCGACCTCGCGGCGCGCGACCTCGTCAGCGCCAAGAAACTCAAGAGCAACTGAGACTGCGCATGAAAATCATCTCGCTCACCACCTACATCGTTCCGCCGCGCTGGCTGTTCCTGAAAATCGAGACCGATGCCGGCGTCACCGGCTGGGGCGAGCCGGTCGTCGAGGGCCGGGCACTGACCGTCGAGGCAGCGGTCAAGGAGCTTGGCGATTACCTCATCGGCAAGGATCCCCGCCTGATCGAGGACCACTGGACGGTGATGCACCGCGGCGGCTTCTACCGTGGCGGGCCGATCCTGATGAGCGCCATTGCGGGCATCGACCAGGCACTGTGGGATATCAAGGGCAAGGCGCTCGGCGTGCCTGTGCATGAATTGCTCGGCGGCAAGCTGCGCGACACGATCAAGGTCTATTCCTGGATCGGCGGGGACCGGCCGGCAGAAGTCGCGGCCGGTGCCCGGGAAATGGTTGCGCGCGGTTTCCTGGCGTTGAAGATGAACGGTACCGAGGAGTTGCAGATCGTCGACAGCCACGACAAGATCGATGCCGCTGTCGAACGCGTCGCCATGGTGCGCGAGGCGGTCGGACCCAACATCGGCATCGCCGTCGATTTTCATGGGCGCGTCCACCGGCCGATGGCGCGTGCCCTGGTCAAAGAACTGGAGCCTTACAGGCTGATGTTCATCGAGGAGCCGGTGCTCAGCGAAAACCGCGAGGCGCTGAAGGAGATCGCCGCGCTTGGCTCGACGCCGATTGCGCTCGGTGAGCGGCTCTACAGCCGCTGGGACTTCAAGTCGGTGTTCGAGGAAGGTGTCGTCGATATCATCCAGCCAGACCTGTCGCATGCCGGCGGCATCACCGAATGCCGCAAGATCGCGGCGATGGCGGAAGCCTATGACGTGGCGGTGGCGCCGCATTGCCCTCTCGGGCCGATCGCGCTTGCTGCGTGCCTGCAGCTCGACGCGGTCAGCTACAACTGCTTCATCCAGGAGCAGAGCCTCGGCATCCACTACAATGCCGCCAACGACCTGCTCGACTATGCCGCCAACAAGGATGTCTTCCGCTACGAGGATGGTTATGTCGCCATTCCCGACGGACCGGGCCTGGGTGTCGAGATCGACGAGGACTATGTCAAGGAACGCGCCAAGGAAGGCCACCGCTGGCGCAATCCGGTCTGGCGCCACAAGGACGGCTCCTTCGCCGAGTGGTGATCGGGCTGCCTTTCAGTCTCTAAGCGCTCCATGAACAATGAGGACTTTGTCCGGCGAGCGATCGCTCTCGAGAAATGGCTCGTTCGTTCCGTTGATGGAGGCGCTTTCAGCGGCGTTGCCTGAACTGGCCATCAAGCGCGATGGCCGCAGTGCGGCACATTCATCGGCTGCGAATTGCAGAGGGACTGTTTGGTGGAGCCAATCGGGATCGAACCGACGACCTCTTGAATGCCATTCAAGCGCTCTCCCAACTGAGCTATGGCCCCACTTCCGGCAGTCAACCGGCGCCGTTTCCGGCGAAGAGATCCGGCGCGGGTTGGAGACCGCGCCGTTAGTGCAGGCGGCTTCTAACCCCGCCCTTCTCAGATATCAAGCCTTCGAGAGCCGCTTTTTCTTCACAGGCCTCGAAAGCCCGCAAACGCCCGCTTTCAAGGCCGATCAGACCTCGTCGTCGTCGTCGCCGACGCCGATCATGTCGGCGACATCGTCGTCTTCTTCCTCTTCGTCGGCAAGGAAGGTGTCATCTTCGTCGTCGCCGAGATCGACGTCGTCCTCGTCGTCGCCAAGATCCGGCAGGTCGTCGCCCTTGACGTCCTCATCAGCCTCTTCGAGCGAGACGACCTCAACGCCTTCTTCTTCCTCGGCGTCCACTTCCTTCTCGGCCACTTCCTCTTCCTCCTCGAGAGCGGCAATTTTGCCTTCCTCGAAATAGGAACGCGGATAGGTCTTGCCAGTGTATGGCGAGACGATCGGGTCCTTGTTCAGGTCGTAGAATTTTCGGCCCGTCTCCGGGTCGATACGTTTTGTGCCAAGTTCGGTTTTTGCCACGGCAAGCCTCGTCAATAAAAGAGTGGTCCCCTTAACCACAGTTTGCAGCGCTGTCAAAGCGAAAAGCCTGCGTCACAAAACCATGCATTGAAAGGCCTCGCGTCAGTGACGACCATGGGGGATGACCATTTCGGCCCGCCGTGATACGAGACCGCCGCAACAAATGAAAAGCGCCGGCCTGCCGGCATTCCGTCCAGGGAAATTCCATGTCTCACGCCGCCGCCCCCAAGCCGGCCACCGCCCGCCAATCCCCAGCCCTTTCCGGCATCGCGCGCGTGCCGGGCGACAAGTCGATCTCGCACCGTTCCTTCATGTTCGGCGGCCTCGCCTCCGGGGAGACTCGCATCACCGGCCTGCTCGAAGGCGAGGACGTGATGCGCACGGGTGCGGCCATGAAGGCAATGGGCGCACATATCGAGAAGAACGGCGACGAGTGGGTGATCCGCGGCACCGGCAACGGCGCACTGTTGCAGCCGGAAGGCCCGCTCGACTTCGGCAATGCCGGCACCGGCTCGCGGCTGACCATGGGCCTTGTCGGCACCTATGACATGGAGACGACCTTCATCGGCGACGCCTCGCTGTCGGGCCGGCCGATGGGCCGCGTGCTGGAACCCTTGCGCCAGATGGGCGTGCAGGTGCTGAAGGCGACGCCAGGCGACCGCATGCCGATCACGCTGCATGGACCGAAGCACGCCGCCCCGATCACCTACCGCGTGCCGATGGCCTCGGCGCAGGTGAAATCGGCGGTGCTGCTGGCCGGGCTGAACACGCCGGGCATCACCACGGTGATCGAGCCTGTCATGACGCGCGACCACACCGAAAAGATGCTGAAGGGTTTTGGCGCCAATCTGTCGGTCGAAACCGACGAGCGCGGCGTGCGCCACATCTTCATCGAAGGCCAGGGCAGGCTGACCGGCCAGACCATCGCCGTGCCGGGCGACCCGTCCTCGGCCGGTTTCCCGCTGGTGGCCGCACTGATCGTGCCGGGTTCGGACATCACAATAGAAAACGTGCTGATGAACCCGACCCGCACCGGCCTGCTTTTGACGCTGCAGGAGATGGGCGGCAGCATCGAAATCCTCAACCCGCGCAATGCCGGCGGCGAGGATGTCGCCGACCTGCGCGTGCGTTATTCCGAACTGAAAGGCGTCATCGTGCCGCCCGAGCGGGCGCCGTCCATGATCGATGAGTACCCTGTGCTCGCGGTCGCTGCCAGCTTTGCCGAGGGGGAAACGCTGATGCAAGGGCTGGAAGAGCTGCGGGTGAAAGAGTCCGACCGGCTGTCGGCCGTCGCCAACGGGCTGAAGCTCAACGGCGTCGATTGCACCGAGGGCGAGGCTTCGCTCGCCGTGCGCGGCAAACCGGGCGGCAAGGGCCTTGGCGGCCATCCCAACGGCCAGGACACCACCGTGCAGACTCACCTCGACCACCGCATCGCCATGAGCTTTCTGGTGATGGGGCTGGCGACGGAAAAGCCGGTGACCATCGACGATCAGGCGATGATCGCGACGAGTTTTCCGGAATTCATGGGGCTGATGAAGGCGCTGGGCGCGGAGATTGGATAGCAAATGTTGCACGACTGGCCAATCCTAGGAGCTTGCCTAGGAGCGGCGTTGGTCCCTTATCTAATTGAGCGTTTTGTTTTCAAAAACCGCGTAGGCATTTTTGCCTTTCTTTTTTGGATTTTGTTACTTCAATTTCTGATGATGTATCTGTCGGTTTACGCAGCCACCCTCCTGGAAAACAACAAATGGGTTTTCCTTGCGGTGCTGATCAAAGGGTTCGGTGCAATGGCTTTTGTAACAATTGGCGTCGTACCGTTTATAGCGCTGCCGCTGTCGGTTCTGATTGCCGCGGCGGTGTTGGCATTTCGATTTTTCAGACCAGCCAAATGAGCTCGACCTTCACCATCGCCATCGACGGCCCCGCCGGCGCCGGCAAAGGCACCCTCGCCCGGCGGTTGGCTGACCATTACCGGCTAAACCTGCTCGACACCGGTCTCACCTATCGCGCCGTCGCCTATGCGCTGATCCAGCACGCGCTGCCGCTCGGCAATGTCTCGGCCGCCGAAACCGCGGCGCGCCAGGTCGATCTGGCAAGGCTCGACCGGACGGTCTTGTCGGCGCATGCGGTCGG
Source organism: Mesorhizobium sp. WSM4809 (assembly GCF_055811655.1). NCBI lineage: Bacteria > Pseudomonadati > Pseudomonadota > Alphaproteobacteria > Hyphomicrobiales > Phyllobacteriaceae > Mesorhizobium > Mesorhizobium sp. WSM4809. Next base: position 9,994 of record NZ_JBVVQW010000004.1, on the reverse strand, counting down.
CGAGGCCGCCTCGAAGGTCGCGGTGTACCCCACGGTGCGGCGCATCCTCGTCGAGAAACAACGCGACTTCGCCAAGACGCCGCCCGGGGCCGTGCTCGACGGCCGTGACATCGGCACCGTCGTCTGCCCCGACGCCGACATCAAACTCTATGTGACGGCCAGCGCCGAGGTGCGGGCACAGCGCCGGCTGGCCGAGATCGAGAGCATCGGCGGGACCGCTGATTTCACCGAGATCCTCGCCGATATCGTGCGCCGCGACGAGCGCGACATGGGTCGAGCGGACTCACCGTTGAAGCCGGCGGTCGACGCGCACTTGCTTGATACCAGCGAAATGGCTATAGAAGCCGCGTTTCTTGCAGCCATGGCGATCATAGACGACGTGCTGGCCAAGAGAGACAAGGCCTGATCCGGGTTTTCCCTCGTATTTCCGTTGTCGGAGGCGAAGAAAATACCCATATCGGGCACGAACCAGCCTGCCAGCATTCTTCATGCGCCGGAATTGCCGCTTAAAGAGCGGCCCAGGGTTTTTGTAGCCCGGAACGCCGGCAGGCCAACGCAACGCTAACCTACGGCGCCCGTCCCGCTTCTAGATGCGGGGCACTCCAGGAGAAACAATGTCAGCTGCAAATCCCACTCGCGATGATTTCGCGAGCCTGCTCGAAGAATCATTTACCACAGGCCATTCCGGCGAAGGTCAGGTCGTCAAGGGTACGATCACCGCGATCGAAAAGGACATGGCCATCATCGACGTCGGCCTCAAGGTCGAAGGCCGCGTGCCGCTGAAGGAATTCGGCGTCAAGGGCAAGGACACCACCCTCAAGGTCGGTGACACCGTCGAAGTCTATGTCGAGCGCATCGAGAACGCGCTTGGCGAAGCGATGCTTTCCCGTGAGAAGGCCCGCCGCGAAGAGAGCTGGGTCCGTCTCGAAGAGAAGTTCACCAAGGGTGAGCGCGTCGAAGGCGTCATCTTCAACCAGGTCAAGGGCGGCTTCACTGTCGACCTCGACGGCGCCGTGGCCTTCCTGCCGCGCAGCCAGGTCGATATCCGCCCGATCCGCGACGTCTCCCCGCTGATGCACAACCCGCAGCCCTTCGAGATCCTCAAGATGGATCGTCGCCGCGGCAACATCGTGGTGTCGCGCCGTACCGTGCTCGAAGAGAGCCGCGCCGAACAGCGTTCGGAAATCGTGCAGAACCTCGAAGAAGGCCAGGTTGTCGAAGGCGTCGTCAAGAACATCACCGACTATGGTGCGTTCGTCGACCTCGGCGGCATCGACGGCCTGCTGCACGTCACCGACATGGCATGGCGCCGCGTCAACCATCCGACCGAAATCCTCAACATCGGTCAGACGGTCAAGGTGCAGATCATCCGCATCAACCAGGAAACCCACCGCATCTCGCTCGGCATGAAGCAGCTCGAGAGCGATCCGTGGTCCGAGATCGGCACCAAGTTCCCGATCGGCAAGAAGATCAAGGGCACCGTCACCAACATCACCGACTACGGCGCATTCGTCGAGCTGGAGCCGGGCATCGAGGGTCTCATCCACGTTTCGGAAATGTCGTGGACGAAGAAGAACGTGCATCCCGGCAAGATCCTGTCGACGACCCAGGAAGTCGACGTGGTGGTGCTCGAGGTCGATCCGGCCAAGCGCCGCATCTCGCTCGGCCTCAAGCAGACGCTCGAGAATCCGTGGCAGGCTTTCGCCTCGAGCCATCCGGTCGGCAGCCAGGTCGAGGGCGAGGTCAAGAACAAGACCGAGTTCGGCCTGTTCATCGGCCTCGAAGGCGACGTGGACGGCATGGTGCACCTTTCCGACCTCGACTGGACCCGTCCGGGCGAGCAGGTCATCGAAGAGTACAATCGCGGCGACATGGTCAAGGCGCAGGTGCTCGATGTCGACATCGACAAGGAGCGCATCTCGCTCGGCATCAAGCAGCTGGCCAAGGATACGGTCGGCGAAGCGGCGACTTCAGGCGAACTGCGCAAGAACGCGGTCGTCACCTGCGAAGTCATCGGCGTCAAGGATGGCGGTCTGGAAGTGCGGCTGGTCGACAGCGGCATCGAGACCTTCATCAAGCGCTCCGATCTGAGCCGTGACCGCGACGAGCAGCGCCCCGAGCGCTTCACCGTCGGCCAGAAGGTCGATGCCCGCGTCATCGCCTTCGACAAGAAGACCCGCAAGCTGCAGGTCTCGATCAAGGCGCTGGAAATCGCCGAAGAGAAGGAAGCGGTCGCTCAGTACGGCTCGACCGACTCCGGCGCTTCGCTGGGCGACATCCTGGGTGCCGCGCTGAAGAAGCAGGGCAGCTAAGCATTAGCTGTTGCCGCGCCTTGCGCGCGGCCTCAACAAAAACCCCGCCGGAGCGATCCGGCGGGGTTTTTCTTTGACTTGACCGACGTGAAGGGTTGGAAGGTTACGCCCTGCCGTAAAGCGGCACCAGCGTACCGCTCATCGCCAGATTGGCCGGCGATGCCAGGTAGGCGATGGCTTCCGCGGCGGCTTCGAGGCTGACCCATCTGGTGACATCGGCATCCGGCATGTCGGCGCGGTTTGCCGGCGTATCGAGCGTCGACGGCGCCACGGCATTGACCAGGATGCCCCTGTGCTTCAGCTCTTCGGCCATCGCCACCGTCATCGCGGCAACCGCCGCCTTGCTGGCGGCGTAAGCGACCATGCCAGCGCCGCGCCGCGGATCGAGCCCGGCGCGCGCCGTGACGTTGACGATGCGGCCCGCGATGTCCGACGACAGCATTGAGCGGATCGCGGCGCGGCAGCACAGGAAGGCGGTGCGTGCATTGGTGTCCATCATCTCGGCAAAGGAGGCCGACTCGATCTTTTCCACCGGTGCGGCGGTGAAGCCGCCGGCCAGGTGGATTGAGCCCCACAGGCCTGGAACCTGACTGTAGAACGCCTCGACCTTGGCGGGGTCCGAGAGATCGACATTGTGCACCAACTGGACACGGTCATGCGCGGCGAAGGGAAAATGCGCTGGTGCGGCGGCATGGGCATTGGGCACATGGCAGATCGCGCCGTCACTCAGCAGTTTGCCGACAACCGCACCGCCGAGCGCACCGGTTCCACCGGTCACGACGATATGCTTGCCTTCAAGTGTTTCCGTCATCTTGGACGCTCCTGTCATTTTTTTATCGTTAGGTCGTTTCTGTGCCGCCGACGCGAAGCGTCGCGCCTTTTGCCCCGTCACTCAATTGACATCTCGACATGGCAGTTGTCGCGTCTTTGCATGCGTCCGCCCACCGGCCGGCCGAGGTTCAGGGCCGGCGAGACGGGAAATACGTAGCACCGTCCTTCAGTCAACCGTGATTTCGATGACGCGCGGCAGTCCGGTGGCCCGGGCGCGCTTCAACGCGTCCGCGAGAGCGTCGATGTCGGCAAGCCGTTCGGCGCCGATGCCATAGGCCTCGGCCAGCTTGCAGAAATCCGGCGGCGCCGGCGATACACCGACCGGCTCGACACCGACATCGAGCATCGAGGTTTCGATCTCGCGGTAGCCTCTGTTATTCCAGACGATGAAGATGACCGGCGCCCGCGCATCGAGCGCGGCGCCCAACTCCGGCAACGTGAACTGGAAGCCGCCGTCGCCGGTCAGGCAGACAACCGGCGCATCGGGTATCGCAAGGGCCGCGCCAATCGCCGCCGGCGGGCCATAGCCGAGCGCGCCGAAGCCGGTGGCGGCATTGAACCAGCCGCCTGGCCGGTCGTGGTCGTAATAGAGGTTGGCCGCATAGATCGGCTGCGTCGAATCGCCGACGATGAGCGCGCCCGGCAAGGTGTCGCGGATCATCTCGACGGCGCGCACCTGTGCCTGCAGTGTCGGATTGAGCTCGGCAAAGGCTGCTTCCCGGGCGGCGGCGGCGCGTGTCGGCCCACCTTCGCTTGCCGGGATATGGCCCGTCTGCAGAAGCAGCGCTTCGAGCGCCTCGGCGCAATCGGCCTGGATCGAAACGGTTGCCGGGCGGCGGGCAAGCTGGTCGGCGCCGATATCGATGCGGATCAGATTGGCGGGCAGGACGAAGCCACCATCGCTGTAGCCGTCATAGTCGGTCGGGCCGAATTCGGTGCCGGCGGCAATGACCAGGTCGGCGTCGGCCATCAGGGCCCGTACCGCCTTCAGGCTGGGACTGGCCGGCACGCAAAGCGGATGACCATGCAGCAGGCCGCGCGCATTGGCGGTCTGGACGACCGGCGCTCCCAGCCGCTCGGCCAGACGCCGCAGCGGCGCTTCGGCGCGTTTGGCGCCGCCGCCGACCAGGATCAGCGGGCGGCGCGCGGCACCGATGAGTTTGGCCGCGCTGGCAATTGCGGCACCTTCCGGCGCGGGTGGGGTCACATTGCTCAGCATGGCAGCGATGCCATCCGCCGACTTGACCATGACGTCGGTCGGGATCTCGATATGCACGGGGCCGGGCCGGGCCGATGAAAACAGGGCAAAGGCCTGCGCCAGGGCACCGGGCAATTCGCTGGCCTCGGTAACGCGCTGCGAAAACAGCGCCACCTTCTCCATCATGCCGCGCTGGTCCGGCAATTCATGCAGATGGCCCAGCCCCTTGCCCAGCGTCGGCGTGGCGTTGACGCCTGATATGACCAGCATCGGTACCGAATCGGCGCGTGCCTGCCCCATGGCGGTGATGGTGTTGGTGAGCCCCGGTCCGGTGATGACAAAGGCGACGCCCGGCTTGCCGCTGGCGCGCGCATAGCCATCGGCCATGAAGCCGGCGCCCTGTTCGTGACGCGGCGTGACGTGGCGGATATTCGAGCGCGCCAGCCCGCGGTAGAGCTCGACCGTGTGGACGCCCGGAATCCCGAACACCGTGTCGACGCCATGCGCTTCAAGCAGCGAGATGAGGGCTTCGCCGAGTGTCGTCATTGGTTTTCCTCCCCGTCCGGCGCGAGGCCTAGTTCGGCCTCGACAGTCTTGATGCCGATCGCCGCCAATTCGCCGGCCGAGAACATCTCGCCGGCCAGGCAGCCTTCGATCCAGAGTCCGTCGATGATCGCATTAATCGCGATGGCATGGTGGCGCAATTGGCTTGCGTCCGGATTGCGCCGTTCGGCGGCGAGCACCTCAGCCACAACCGCCTCCACCTCATTGCGAAAACCAAGGTAGCCTTCGCGGTGGGCGTGGGCCAAGGTCGGATCCGCTCTGGCGCGGCCGATGAAGGTTGCCCAGAGCGAAAACACCCGCGCATCGATGATCGGCGCATTGAGGTTGGCGGTGACGAAAGCCGCAAGGCGCTGGCGAGGCGAGGCATTCTCCATGACCAAAGCCGCTTTCGCCTGCTCGGTCATGCGGCCCATCAGCGCTGCATAGGCTTCCTGCAGCAATTCTTCCTTGCCGGGAAAATAGTGCCGGATCAGCCCAGCGGTGACGCCGGCACGCAATGCGATGGTGCGCAAGGTGGCGCCCTGCAGGCCATGTTCCGCCACGCTGTCCAGAGTGGCCTCGATCAGATCCTGCCGCCGCCGCTCCTCGCCCTCGCGACGGAACCTGCGGCGGGATGGCATATTCATTGGCGCAGGATCGGTCGCGTCAGGCATGTCGGCCCGCCCTCGCAGGCGATGCAGAGCGCATCCGCCTCGAAGATTTCGACCGTGCAGCCGGCGGCTTCCATCGCGGCTTTGGTCTTTGGAAAGCCTGCGACGGCAATGACCTTGTGTGGGCTGGTCGGCAGCACGTTCAGGCTAAGGCCGTTGGAAGCCGCGAACTCTTCGGCGTCGCCTTCGACCAGTCGGATGTTGCGCGCCTTCAGCATCTGATAGAACGGGGCCGGCAAAAGCGGTGAATAGACCAGTGCGAGGTCGTCGGCCAGCGGGCTGATCACCGACATCAGATGCAGGCACGCCTCTTCGCCTTGCCACAGCGGCAGATCAAAGCCGTAGACGGAAACGCCCAGCGGCGTCAGCAGGTTGGAAACCTGCTGGATGCCTTCCTGGTTGGAGCGGACACCGCGCCCGATCACCAGCGTGCGGGCATCGAGCCATACACAATCACCGCCTTCGACCTGGCCAGGAACCTCGACGCGGCCCAGGATTGGAATACCCAGCCTTCGGTAGGTTTCCTCATGAAGCGAGGGCTCCCTGGCGCGCAACGGCTTGCCCATGGACAGGATCAGCGCGCCGCGATCGGTCATCAGCGACGGGTCGTGCGTGAACACCGAATCCGAAAGTCCATCCGCCGCGTCCTCGATCCATTCGATTTCGGCACCGGAAGCCGCCACCAGTTCAGCAAGGAGCGCGTGCTGCGATGCCGCTTTCGCCGGATTGAAACCCGGGCCATAGTGCCAAGCAGCCCTGTCGGCATTGCGCATGGCGTTGGCCGCCGACCGCATCAGCACGCGGCGCAGCGGCGCCGCCATGGACTGTGATCCGAAAGCGCTCATCGAAGTCCTTTTTCGCTGAAAAAAATCGAGAAAATTTCACGGAAGGCTATTTATACACTTGCACAACAAGCTCGCAAGTGCCGTAATAAGCAGGATTGACGGGCTCGCGCCGTTGGGTCCATGCTGAAGTCTGGAGCGGGGCAGTACAGCGTATATGTTGATTAGCCGGATAGACGTTCGACGAACCGCCACCGACCCTATAGAGGTCACCCAGTGAGCGTGGTGGAAGCTGCCACAGTCCAATCCGGCAAGGCGCATGACGGCGCCGCCGAAGCCATCCACGTCGAAAACCTGCACAAGAAGTTCGGTGAGCTGCATGTGCTGAAGGGCGTCTCGCTGTCGGCGCGCGACGGCGAGGTCATCGCAATCATCGGCGGCTCGGGCTCCGGCAAATCCACCCTGCTGCGCTGCATCAACTGCCTGGAAAACCCGACCAGCGGCATCATTCGCGTCAATGGCGAGGAGATCAAGCTCAAGGCCGACAGCCACGGCCACACCATTCCGGCCGACCGCAAGCAGATCGAGCGCATCCGCTCCAAGCTCGGCATGGTGTTCCAGAACTTCAACCTTTGGAGCCACATGACGCTGATCGAAAACGTCATCGAGGTCCCCGTACATGTGCTTGGCGTCAAGCGCGATGTGGCGATCGGCGAGGCCGAGAAACTGCTCGCCCGTGTCGGTCTGGCCGAAAAGCGCGATGTCTATCCGGCCTATCTGTCGGGCGGCCAGCAGCAGCGCGCGGCGATCGCCCGTGCGCTGGCCATCAATCCGCGCGTCATGCTGTTCGACGAGCCCACCTCCGCACTCGATCCCGAGCTGGTCGCTGAAGTGCTGAAGGTGATCGGCGACCTGGCGCGCGAAGGCCGCACCATGGTGCTGGTCACCCACGAGATGAAGTTCGCCCGCGAGGTCGCGACGCATGTCGTCTATCTCTACAATGGATTGGTCGAGGAAGAAGGCCCGCCCGAGCAGATCTTCGGCGCGCCCAGATCCGAAAGGCTGAAGCAGTTCATCCGCAACATCGGCTAGGACAGGCCGGGACGGAAGAAAACCGGGAACCAACAACAAACTGGGAGTCATGAAATGAAGACCGTTCTGAAGACATTCGCCGCAGCGCTGCTGCTCGGCGTCGCAGCCATGGGCGTGGCCAAGGCCGATCCCGTCAAGATCGGCGTCGCCGCCGAGCCTTATCCGCCCTTCACCTCGCCCGATGCTTCGGGCAAGTGGGTTGGCTGGGAGATCGACTTCATCGATGCCGTCTGCGCCGAGGAGAAGCTCGATTGCGTCATTACCCCGGTCGCCTGGGACGGCATCATCCCGGCACTGACGACCAAGAAGATCGACCTCATCGTCTCCTCGATGTCGATCACCGCCGAGCGCGCGAAGACGATCGATTTCTCGGACAAGTACTATAACACGCCGACCGCGATCATCGGCCCGAAGGACCAGAAATTCGGCTCCGCCCCGGACGACCTCAAGGGCAAGATCGTCGGCGTGCAGGTTTCGACGGTACACGCTGTCTACGCCAAGAAGCATTTTGGCAGCACAGCCTCCGAGATCAAGGAATACCAGACCCAGGACGAAGCCAACAACGATCTTGCCGCCGGCCGCCTCGATGCGGTTCAGGCCGATTCCATCGCGCTTGGCGAGTTCCTGAAATCCGACCAGGGCAAGGCCTGCTGCGACTTGAAGGGGATGGTCGCTCCGGACGACGAAGTGCTCGGACCGGGCGTCGGCGCCGGCGTGCGCAAGGAAGACACCGAACTGAAGGGCAAGATCAACGCCGGCATCAAGGCGATCCGCGCCAACGGCAAATATGACGAGATCTCGAAGAAATACTTCGATTTCGACATTTACGGCGGCGGCGGCGCGCAGTCGAACTGACTATCCTCGCATGAGCCGTGGAGCATGGCGTCAGCGCCATGCCCCACCTGCCCGATCTTTCCCAGGCATGTTTGCCGCCGACACAGCCGTCGGCGGTTGGCCAGCACTTCGGGGGCGACGCTGATTGACGCACTTCTTTCGGCCTCCGCGGCCGGCATCACCGAGCTTCTCTCGCCCTACCCGCCAGGCTGGGGCGGGACGCTTCTGGTCGGGCTGCTGCACTCAATCGAGATCGCGCTGGGCGCCACGTGCCTCGGCCTTCTGATCGGCACCGGCGGCGCCTACGGCAAGCTTTATGGCGGGCCGGTGGTGCGCGATCTCCTGGCGGTCTACACCACCATCGTGCGGGCTGTGCCCGAACTGGTGCTGATCCTGCTACTCTATTACGCCGGAACCGACCTGATCAATCAGGCGCTGACGGCCATGGGCTATCAGCGCGTCGACGTGAGCGGCCTTGCCGCCGGCATCGCCGTGCTCGGCTTCGTCCAGGGCGCCTATTCGACAGAGGTGATACGCGGCGCGATCCTGGCCATTCCGCAGGGCCAGATCGAGGCCGCCCGCGCCTATGGAATGTCTCCGGGCCTGCTGTTGCGGCGCATCACCTTGCCGTCAATGCTGCCCTTCGCCATACCGGGCCTCGCCAATCTCTGGCTGATCGCCACCAAGGATACCGCGCTATTGGCGGTCGTCGGCTTCTACGAACTGGCGCTGGCGACGCGGCAGGCGGCGGGTGTCACCAAAGCCTATTTCACCTTCTTTTTCGCGGCGGGCGTGCTCTATCTGCTTTTGTCGCTGTTCTCCAACCTCGTCATCGGCCGGGTCGAGACCTGGTCGCGGCGCGGCATGCCTTCGCTCAAGGAGGCGCGCTGATGGCCAACGAGGCTGCCATCATCAACGTCGTCGCGCGAACATCGCTGTGGCTGCAGCCGCACCGCATCGTGCTGATCCTGATCGCACTGGGCCTTGTTTTGTCGGCTGCCTTTTTCATGCGCTGGGACTGGCTGCCGCAATATTATGAAATGGGCTTGATCGGCATCTGGCGGTCGCTGTGGATCCTGGCCGTCACCTGCGTGCTGGGCTTTCTGCTGGCCGTGCCGCTCGGGCTGGCGCAAGCCGCCGGCTCATTCTGGTTCGCCGCGCCTGCCAAGGTGTTCTGCACGGTGATCCGGGGCACGCCGCTGCTGATCCAGCTCTGGCTGCTCTATTACGGCCTGGGTTCGCTGTTCCCGCAATATCCGTGGATCCGCGAATCCTGGATGTGGCCATATCTCAGGCAAGCCTGGCCCTATGGCGTGCTGGCGTTGACCCTGTCTTTCGCCGGCTATGAGGGCGAGGTGATGCGTGGCGCCTTTGCCGGCGTGCCCAAGGGACAACTGGAGGCGGCGCGTGCCTTCGGCATGAGCCGCTGGAAGGCATTCCGGCGGATCTGGCTGCCGCAGGCCATCTACCGGGCGCTGCCGACGCTGACCGGCGAGACCGTGCTGCAGTTGAAATCGACGCCGCTGGTGGCAACGATCAGTGTCATCGACATCTTCGCCGTTTCGTCCAAGGTGCGGCAGGACACCTACCTCACCTATGAGCCCCTGCTGCTGCTGGCGCTGATCTACATGACGATCACCGGTATTCTGGTCTTCGCCTTCAGCAGGATAGAGGCCAGGATTCCCAACAAGATTGGTTAGAGGGGAGTAGGGGAGTAGGGGAGTAGGGGAG